>MPNI01000042.1 GCA_002238945.1 Proteobacteria bacterium bin106
ATACAGTTTTTGAAGATGAGATCAAGAATTTTGATCGTGATGAAATTCGCAAATGGTATAACGGCTATAGTTGGCTTGGAGAGGAAAAAGTTTATAACCCCCATGGGATTCTTAAACTTTTTTCCAATAAAGAATTTGAATATTGGTGGCTTGAAGATGGAGTGCCTCACTATCTCTATTTTTATCTTATACAAAAGAAAGTTCGACCGTTACAATTAGAAAATTGTCTTGTGTCACGTCAGAACCTTATTAAATCTAATGTAGAAAATGTTAAAGTAAAATCTCTGTATTTTCAGTCAGGATTTCTTAGTATTCAAGATAAAATTCGAAAAAATAATCGTACATACTATCGCTTAGATTATCCTAATTTTGAAGTGCGTGAAAGTTTTAATAGTGGTTTTTGGGAGTATATTACTCAAGACCGAGTCGATGATGAGTGCCAGAATATGCTAGCGAAGTATCTGAAAAATAACGAATTTGAGGAGTTTGTTGGCCATCTCTGCGTTGCTTTGGAAGGAGTGCCTTATCAGTGGAACCCGATAGAAGACAGCAAATCTTATTTTGACTATGAATATTGTTATTCAAGATTTTTATATGCAGGTCTTTCTTCTACAAACCTTGATATAAATGCAGAAAGGTCTACTATAATGGGCCGGTGTGATTTTGCGGTGACTTATGGAGATCAAGTTTTTATTTTTGAATTGAAGATGGCAAAAAATAAAAAAGAACGTGAGAGGATGCTTGATTCAGCGATGAAACAAATCAAAACTCGACGTTATGGTGAGTCTTATAAGAAGTCTAAAAAACTTATTCATCTCATCGCTCTTGTCTTTGGCAGAGAAGAAAAGAATCTAATTGGTTGGCGTCATGAGATGCTCATATAAATAAGCTTTCTTCCAATAGGGTTTTACATCATAAGTCATCTAGTGCCATATAATAATAAGCAAGACCTTTGATAGGGCGATGGAATTCATTACACATTTTTTTACCAGTATTATTCATTTTATCCGTAATACTCATAGCACTTGTATCTAAAATTTCGAAAAATTCATGACAAAATTTCTAGGTAATCACTTGATAGTTGGTCCTCAAAAAAATATGGAGCATTATTACACTAATGTATTGGCAACCTTTTTTCATCTAATAACACTACTTCAATTCACTCTTTAAATCCACTTCATTATACTCGCAGTATGCGTTGTCTTTGATATCTTGCTTACTTTAGAACGCTGGGGTGAGCTGCTGATCGCTACTAACGTCTTGTTCCACCCGATTATCAAGAGGATTGGTTCAGCTCAGTTAGTCCTCCCCTATAAAAAGTAAACCTTATTGTCTTGCGAAGCCACAGGACGAGGAAAGGCTCATCAAGCTAGTGCTTTAGGGAGACAGCTGTGTATGAGTTATACAACACAGTTTATGCTTGTAAGCTTTCTCTTTGAAGAGGTAGCAGCTTATAGAACTTCTGGTATAACAGTACTTGTCTTTTTTAAAGAAGTTTTTTAATAAGCTAGCCAAGCTGAATGTGCTCATTTGCGATGACTTTGGACTTCAAAATTATACGCACTCTGAAGCTACTTTTTTGCAAGACTTGCTTGAACGTCGCTAGTCTTCTGGTGTTCAAATGGTCACTTCTCAAATAGACCCTAAAGGTTGGAAAAACTTGTTTGAAGACCCAGTGATTGTCCAAACTATGATAGCTGTGAGCGATCGAATCACTAACCTATCTCATTATATCTTTCTTTAAGGAGGATCCTGTAAAGAGAAGTTAACAGCTAAGTGTTAGAAGACTTGAATAGGCCTTTTGAGAGGCCTAACTATTAACCTTAGCGCTGTATTTGAAATACAAGAATTTCGTTTTTGATGAGAAACTTTGAAAGGGTTGAGGTGATGGCATAAAGGTGAAGTGGTGGATTTTGCGGTCCTAGTTTTGGTGGTGGCGTAACTTGAAAACAGACAACAGCCAATCATGAAAGTGTAGTGGAACAGACAATATTATCAAAAACCAAGAGAAAAAGCATCTTAAACACTTTTTCTCTTGAAAATTTGGTACTATCACATCCTCATAGGATTTCATCGATAGAAATCAAACTTTCTTTTTGGTCCTTCTGGTTCTGCCACCACAAATATAAATCTCCATCTATTATTAGAATCTTTATGTCCTTGTACCCAACGTTTGTCGAGTAAGACTCGGCCATCACTTCGTACTTGGCTTGGATCGACAGGATAGTAATGAACTAAGCAAACCTGATTAACAAGTATAAAAGCGGAATCTATTGGGATTTTAGAATATCTCCAATTTGTAAACGTACTTTCCTCTGGAAGCCACAGGCGATGCCCTGCTCTATAGTTATGTTTTGCTGCTAATCCGTTAAGAAACATTACCTTGTCAGTGAATTCTTTTCTACGAGGAAGTTCGGGTATATATCCAGGCTCAATCCTTAGTGGAGCATCTGGCACACGGACGCCATTTACAGTAGTTCTCTTAGTTCGGTAAACAACTCCCTCAGAAACAATAAATGGAGCAATATCACTGAAGTCAAATGTATAACTTTCATGAGCTCCTGGAGCCGGCGCACCACCTACGTTGAAACTAAAAACGGCACCAAATCTTTCGTATTCTTTTAGTTTTGCAGATCGTAAAGCATTTCTTGAGTGTTGTGGATATGGCTGTTGACCAAAAAATCTCGTCGCGTAAGGCCCAGCTTCAAAGCTAACGCTAGTAATTCTAATGTTTTTATTAATATTTTTTTCGCATTCTTCACCAAATACCCAGTCCTCTGGAATGTATGAAAAACGCGAGTTAGCTTGAGCATATAAATCACTGGGTAATATCATCATAGTGACAGCAAGAAAGAGAAGTGAACATATTGTTGTTTTATAAAAATCACGAGTGAGCTTAGCATACTTCATGGTTGTTTTTATCCTTTTGTAGTGTAATTTTAAAATAAATTACGATATTATGAATATTAAAAATTTAAAATGCATTTATTGTAACTTCTTCAGTCCTTATGGAAAGCATAACATAATATAATCAATAAATTATAGTCAGTAAATTTATCAATGCACAACTTTGCTGATGAAATACATATTCATCTATTCTTGTAATATGCATAGCAGGATTGTTCTTGTTTATATTACACTTATCAATCTGTCTTTTCGTAGTTGGTAGCCTAGCCTCTAAAGAGTGCCTCTAGAGCTAGAGAGAGATTAACAACACGGAGAGATAATAGCATACCTAATACTAAAAATCAACATATAAAATACTAGGTATGCACGCGAAAAATTTATCGAAAAAATAATGTCAAAAAAGTATCTTTCGAATTATTTCTACCCATTAGTGAGGTCAGGCCTTGGGTATAAAGTTGTGCATACTTTTTGAACAGGATGGTTAGGATGATTTGAATCAGATGGGCTACCTAGAAGGTAACCGGTTGATATATTATCTTTTGCCGTAATTTTATCAATAGCTCTTTCGAGTTTCTCTACGCAGTCATCTCGATCTCTTATAACCACAATTACGTTGAGCATAAGGAAGTGGTCCTCCCAAAAAAAAGCAGAAGAAAAAATCCTTGATCTATTGGCAGCCTTTCTTCAGCTAGTAACATTGCTTAATCACAACATAGCTATATTTTATGTTATATTTCAACGAATGATTTTCCTAAAAATAAAAAAATGTAATGGGATTAATGTAAGACCTTCTTGCATACCATTTTGTATTTTTCAAGAAGTATGTTAATAGAACTGTAAAATCGAGATGGCAGTTTTTTTGCAAAAAAATATGGTTTTGCAGGTTCGATCTGAAGGGTGGTTTTTTGAGCAGTCAAAACAAAAATATCTTATATACGATAAAGTAAGATATTATCAGTGATTTGATGAAACTAACTCGATAAGCTCTTTTCTGGTAAATTGGCGGAAAGTGGCTCCGTCTTTAGTGAGAAATGTATCAAATAGTTTTTGCTTTTCTTCAATCATAGCATCGATTTTTTCTTCGATAGTACCGTGAGTTACAAGCTTTAAAACCAAAAGGGAATGTTTTTGGCCAATGCGATGAACACGATCTGTAGCTTGATTTTCTTTGCTGGCATTCCACCAACGATCATAATGAATCACCACCGATGCTGCCGTTAAATCAATCCCTACCCCACCAGCAAGAAGGGAGCCGACAAAAACCTGAATACTTGGATCGGTTTGAAAAGAACGGACAATTTTATCGCGATTACGCGATTTGCCCACAAGAGAAACATAAGATATACCTTGCTCATTGAGATAAGCATTGATAATATCAATCATCTTGACGTATTGAGAAAAGACAACAACTTTGTGGCCGGAACCTAAAGATTCTCGAAGAAGCTCTTTGAGTAATTCGAATTTCTCAGAAGTTTCTTTTTGCCAAGGAACACCATTAATCAAAGATGGATGATTACATATTTGTTTAAGTCTTTGCAAAAGAGCAAAAACATGCATATATGATATGGGCTTTTTATCATCTTGTAGATCATGAATCACCTGTGCTTGTCCGTCTAAGGTGGTTTGATAAAGATGTTTTTGTGAAGCTGATAGTTCACAACGACGGATATCTTCTACCTTTTCAGGAAGATCTTGTAGTACCTGATCTTTTGTACGTCGGAGTTTTAAAGGCTTAATAAGACGCTTAAGACGAGCCTCTTTTTGCTCATTAGCTAACACCTCTGTGTCAGATAATACCGCTGAAGAAGCTGTGGGAGAGATAGCATAATAAGCTTTAAAAAAATCACTTGAACCAAGATAACCAGGCACCAAGAAATCATAAAGGGTTTTTAATTCCCAAAGACGATTTTCAATGGGAGTACCACTTAAACATAACCGCATTCGTGCTTTGAGACGTTTGCAGGCCCAATAGGTAGATGTTTTCGGGTTTTTGATCATATGAGCTTCATCACACACCACCACGTCCCAATGGCGCTTGCTGAGATATTCAATATCTCTTAAAAGCACACCATAACTGGTTACTAAAGTAATATAGCCATCTTGAAGCTGTCTTTGAAAGCCATGATATTTTAGAGGACGTAACAGAGGTGTAAAGTCCTCCATTTTTTCCATCCAATGTCCAACCACTGTGGTGGGGCATATCACCAAGAATCTCACACTATCTTCACTTTGAGTGGGTTCATCACGATGTATGAGTGAGAGTAAAGCCATGGTTTGATGCGTTTTTCCAAGTCCCATATCATCAGCAAATAAACCATGAAGATGGTTTTTATATAACCACCATAACCACTTAGTGCCTTGAACTTGATAGTCGCGCAAAGTTAAATTGGTGTGCTCAAAACTCAGTTCTTCTCCTACAGTATCGTGAAATGACATGCGATGTCTTAAAGCATTAAGCAATGATTCATCACCATGCCAAAGACCGTCAATTTGAGGGCATAAAGATTGCCATCTGAGAAGAATTAAAGTATCAAGAAGCAATACTCCACGCTCTTCATCAATATGAAGATCAAGGTCAATCATCATACGCGGTACTTTAACCCAACGATTGTCTTGGGCAATATATTGTCGGTTTTTATCTTTTGCATGCATCAATAATGCGGATAAAGAATGCAACTCTTCGCCATTACGATATTTAGGGTCCATGGAAAATCTATGACCATCATAATCACATATATCAATACGACATATCATCCCATCCACAATGGCACCACTTAGCCATTCTTTTGCCACAAGAGTAGGGGCTTGATTAGATAAAGCCTTAAAATTTGTATCAAATAAACGATCAATTTCTTTGCCACGAAAATAAGACTTTTGTGAAGCACGATTCCATGACGGTAAAGCAGCAGATCTATCCAAAGAAATATAACCAAGACCAGCTAAGAAAACAAAATCTTTGCCACTAGAAGACATACAATGACGCCAGTCGATGGAAAACAATACACCATCAGCTAAGGATTTTTCTTGTTTTGATGGCAGTGTTTGTAAACGAGAACGCAAAATAGGATGAGGGAGTCCTTTATGCAAACACTCCATAGTGGTTTCTTCTACACAGATCTCACTATTACGAAGTTTTTCTAACAAAGCATTATCAATGTTTGCTGACTTTACTTTGGTTTTTTCTTGGGTTTTTTCTCGGCTCTTTTCTTGGCTCTTTTCTTGTATTTTTTCTTCATCCATAGAAATATTGTCAGCACTAAGCTTAAATATCATCACCTTACGAGCTTGCCATACCTCATTATCAGTGCCTGAAACTACTTTCCAACCAGGATAGGCTTGAAAGGGTAAAACCTCTATATAGGATAAGTACTTGTTACGCCATTTGCTAAAACTGGCATCCATTAACAAATGAGCTGACTCATCCACTGATAGTTCAATGTGATCTTTAAAAGAACGTTTCACTTCAAACTTTAAACTTACTTGGCCTGTCTTTTCAATAAAGTCCAAAGAACTGATAGAGCCATGAGAAACGAGATCTATGATGGGATTAGAGATGTGATTTAAAAAGGATGTCTTATCTTCATTATGCGTTAGAGGTACATTAGCACCTAAAGCAGCTCTTCTATCACGGAAGGCTTTACCAAGCTTCTTTTGATTGCCACGAATATTGTTCACTGAAAAAGGCGATTTAGGATCAAGAGCAGCAAACAATGATGGCTTTTCTCTCGAAATGTAAATTAACACCGCAACCAAATGCTCGCACAATCCACCTGATTTGCGATTGTATAAACAGCCGCATTCAAACCAGCGAATCACCTGCCCATTGAAATGCAACATCAAACGGATATTCCAAGTACCACCAGGAGCCTTATGATCAGCCACTTCTGCTGCTATCAAGCCGTGATCATTAGTAGAAAGCGTAATTTTAGCAGAACGGTATACCTGAATACCTTGCTGCCAAATCTCATGATCTAGTGAGTTACTTACATAGTTAAGAATCAGTCCATTGTTTGATGCACCCATTTGTTGCATTGACAGATCTTTCGTGGAGTGTATAGATGTGTTATTCAAAATTAAACCGTCTCTAAAAAACGAAACTTTAAACCAAGAAAGAAGTCCATCTCAACATATAAATATCCTAAACATAGAAAAGATGAGGTGTATTTTGTGGTGTTTTGTGTGATTGCAAATAGCCATATCAGATCTTGATGTCACGTGTTGATGTTACATTTTAATGGTGTTAATGACATACATTATCAACACCTTTTACAGTGGCTTGTCAAGGTATTATAAGTGAATAGAGTAACAGATTATGGGCAAAAACATAAATCATCAGCTCCATGTGCCTCGGTATTCCATGCAAACCCTCAAGTAAAGCATTCCAATAAAGCATCCCAAGTTACGTTCAAAGAGGCCCCTTAAAGAGGCCATAGTATAATGAGATCACCGCAAATGTTAAGGCATAAAAGTGTTAAACTTACCTAATGTTGAGGCTTTCACACGAATTTTACAAAGATCTTACATAACCACATAGCATGGTTTGTTTGTGTTTATGCTCATGTCATGCTTTCAGTACGTGTTCTAGAATCTGTACAGCATTGGTGGCAGCACCCTTTTTCAAATTATCAGCCACATTCCACATCTGAACCCACTCGTTGGTAGAAGCTGTGGCTTGACCCAGGCGAATGCGAGAGATTTGGGTTGTGGTTCTACCATGTACGCCACGGGGAGAGGTGAGCTGTGAAAGATAGTGTTTGTCTTTTGGTAGCTCTGTATCATGATATCGTGCACCACAAAGCTCGACTCCAGCAGCATCTTTGAGGGATGCAACCACCTCAGCAGTGCTAACAGGACGTTTTAACTTACACACAAGGGTTTGGCCATGGCCATAATACACCGGTACTCTCACTGTTGTGGCCATGACAGAAAGATCTTTGCGAGATAAAATTTTCTGAGTCTCAAAAACCATCTTCATCTCCTCAGAAGTATGGCCATCTTCTCCCTCTCCACCAATATCGGCTACAAGATTGAAAGCGATAGGTAAAGCGAATACGCCATTACATTCTCGGATAGGCTCTTTGTCATCAAAAGACGCTACTTCTTTGCTTAGAGTTTGAATGCCTTTCCATCCAGCACCAGAAACACTTTGATACGTAGAAACAATCACCTGCTCAATGCCAAATAGTCTTTCTAGTGGGGCCAAGTTCACCACTAACTGAATGGTTGAACAATTGGGATTAGCAATGATACCACCACTTGTTTTATCGATGTTTAGTAAGACCTGAGGATTGACTTCTGGAACCACCAAAGGCACATCAGCGTCCATGCGAAAGGCTGAACTATTATCAATCACCCAAATCCCCATCTCTTTGAGCTGAGGAGAATATGTTTTTGAAAATGTGCCTCCAGCACTCATCAAGACATAATCATAATTCACAAGTTTGTTAGGTTGAAATATCTCTACTGTTAAAGATTGTCCCTTATAGTTGAGCTGTTCACCAGCTGAACGTTCGGAAGCAAAAAGTCCTATGTGTAGTTCATCACCATACTGAGCGATGATATCAGAATCAGATAACTCTGATACCATCTCTCGTCCCACAGCTCCAGTGGCACCAATCACAGCAATGGCTGGTGGTGATTTTGCAGATGTAACCGTAGTACCCATATACCCCTCAATTTATGTATGTATCTATATGTATTTATACTGACTCATATGCATGAACCTGTATCGATGTCTCTATGGTATTTTCTATACCCTTCTGATGAATATATATCCTATTCCTCATATCCGTATTATCTGTGAGCGCGTTGAGCATAAGGAATACTGAGATAACGCGCCTGTGGAGGTTGATCTTGCCAATCAGAGTAAAGAAGATGACCAAAGACTCCCTGTAAAGAAGCTTCAATGGCAGCATGACGACTGAGTGAATGCCGATTCACAGGGCTTGTTATGTTTTTTTCATTGCGGCTAGTTGAGGTGTTATCTGCAATCTCATAGATGCAATGCGTCTTGCTGTAAGACATCTCTAAGCTTTGAGTTTCTTGGTTAAAAGTGAGTGCTGTGATTTTTTCTTCATTTTTCTTATTCTTATCCTTCTTATCCCTCTTGTGATGTCTGTGATGGTTGTTAGATAGAGCCATAAAACCTGAACGAGCATGTTGGTAATACACCACTCCAACATCTTCGATGATGTTATCGGTATGGTTCTTGTTATGGTTCTTTTCATGGTTCTGTTCGTGGTGGTGGTGTGTGTGGTATAAATGACATGCTGCCATATGTAACCCTGAAACTCCCATCCACATGGGTAATGTGCTGATTTTTTTGTGCTTTTTATTCTTGTGAGTGTTAATATCAGTGTGGTGGTGTTTGTAAGTCATATGTCGTCCCATATATATGCCATGCATAAGACTGATTCCTACTTTGATGCCAGTGCATGTTCCAGGGCCGTAACTTACCACAAAATAGTCGATATCTTTTAGAGTTAGTCCTTGGTTCGCTATAAGAGACTGGCTCATAGATGATAATTGCGATGAAGCCACATACTTGCCATCATGGATATCCATATCGATACAAGACCATTTCATCAATGGCTCTGTTTTTGAGATGGTAGTGTGTCCTAAGGCAACACCACAGCCCCCCAGAGATGATTCCACAACAAACACATACTTATCATCAGATACAGACATTATCCCATTCCTAAAGCTTGTAACATGGATAACCAGTAACGTGAGATATCGTTGTATGTGGCAAGCACAATCAAAGAAAGCACCATGACAAAACCAATCTTTTGATAGTTTTCCACAAATTGACGTGATAGACGTGATCCTTTGATGCCTTCAAGGGTTACGAGTACTAATTGGCCACCATCTAGTATGGGAATAGGGAAAAGATTGATCAAAAACAAATTGATACTGATTAAGGCTAAGATTTGCAGGTAACGCATTAGCCCTTGACTGGCTGCATCACTAGCCACACCGGCTATGAGAATAGGACCACCAAGAGACTTCATAGATACCCGAGCTGTCACAAGTCCCACAAGAGCATCTACAACAGCATAAGAAGATTCATAAGTGGTTGTCAGCCCGCTAGCTAGAGCTTTCCACACAGTTTCTTCTCTTTTTAATATAAGCCCCCCACCCACAAGACTTGGAAGCGAAAACGGCCAATTATAATGCATCACCGCCCCTTCCTCTCTTTGCACAATAGTACCTGTTTTTTGCACATCAAAACGCAGAAGTTGATCACTCCTTCTTATACTCACTGAGGTGGTTTCTTCTTTGAGATGAGCTAAGCTTTGACGAATGTAAGAAAATGTATCATCAATGGCTTTGTCGGCAATATGCGTGATGATATCTCCTGGCATAATGTTATCTACTACCTTTATACCTTTGTTTTTCTTTTCACTCTCGCTTTCGTCTTCATATCCTGTGGTCTGTTTCTTCTGATCCACAGATACCACCATTAACTCAGGAGAGTAAATCCCCAAGGAGTTGAGAAGATGTAACAGAGCGTTGTAAGGGTTATGGTTGTTTTGATGTTGATCACGGATAACATCCATGCTGTCTTTGCCACTGATAATGAGCGTAACGTTAGGATGATCTGAGGATTGAAAATGTAGCCCATAAGAAGCATCTTCTCCATGCTTGTTTAAAAGTGGTAAAAGATGTGTTTGAAAATGGCGCAAAAGATCATGAAAAACCTTCACATTATGATAGTCCACATCATCTGTCGGATCCTGAGTGTGAACAGAAAACCCCACTGCTTTTAAAGCCGTGGCACTCTTAAGTCCCACGGCATCAGCTTGAGAACCACTGGTCACACGAATCATAGCCGGTAAATAACTGGCGATGATGCCAATACGTTTAGTGCCATCATCTTGGGATGGAGTAACGTGTAATTCTAACTCCTTACCATCACGTTTTACTGCTATAGAAAGAGGTGTGGTGTCTTGCTCGTCTAGTGCTGTGGAAATTTCATACCAATAACGGATAGGTTGTGTACCTATGTTGATGATTTCATCACCAACATGTAATCCAGCTTGATCGGCAGGAGAGCCACTTTCCACCATGCCCACCACAGCAGATCTTACAGACTCACCTTCATAAGCAATCCAAGTAAATAGAACAAATGCTAGTAATAGATTGGCTAAGGGGCCAGCAAGAAGTACGAGAGCTCTTTGCCACAAAGGCTTGGCATGCATCTCCATACCTACAAAGTCTGGATGCACGTTATCTTGGCTACTCGCACCTGCAAATTGTACGTAACCTCCCAAAGGAATACAGCCCAGGCGATACACGGTTTTTTTATGGGTGTATGCGAAGATAGCTGGACCAAAACCAATGGAAAAAGATATCACGCCCATACCGAAGTATTTACCCACCAAAAAATGGCCAAGTTCATGAATAAAGACCAAAATACCTAAGGTAAATACAATCACCAACACAGGATGAGACATTAGCTCTCCGAGCATCACAAGCTCCTTAACTCAATGACAAACCAAATCCACGGAGCTGCCATCATAAATCCATCAGCTCTATCTAAAAATCCACCATGACCAGGCAACAATTTTCCCGAATCTTTTGTGCCAGCAAAACGTTTAATGGATGATTCAAATAAATCACCACTCATAGAAAAAATCGAAGCTATGACTGTGATAAATAACCAATCCTGTGGACGGTGAAATATATTCAAGGCATAAACCAACATACCTGAAGCCACCAACGCAATTGCTATAGCACCGCCGGCTCCTTCCCAGGTTTTTAGTGGAGATAATCGTGGAGCTAGCGGTGTTTTTCCCCAAAGACGCCCCACTAAATAGCCACCGGTATCACTGCCCATCACCACAGCTATTACATACAACACATAGTGGGGCGAGGTCTCATAGAGATGCCATACACTCAACCACGGCAAACAGCCATAAACACAGACAAACACCACTACCATAACTCTTAAAATCGTCTCAGGAATGGAATATTTCAGCAGAAGATGCCCGCAAAACACACAGGCAGCCAGTGGCACAAATGCTACTCCCCACATACTACTTTCTAAAAATACCCATCCTGTAAAGAATACACAGCCTGTTATAACAACACCGATAACCCAGAGATGATGTTTTAAAGATGGTACTTGTTGATCCTTAGATCCCTCTTTAGCAGAAACATCATGAGGGGAGGAAAAGAGATTCTTACAGCCAGCTGTCAGTAATGTGGCAAGCTCTAAGCATGATAGAGCCACAAACACCACGAGCATAGCTAACCATAGCCAACGGTAAGAAAATAGCAGAGGCCATAATATAGCCGGTAGAATAAGTAGTGCAGTAAATAAGCGGGCTTTTATCACGCATAGTCCTTAGGTAGCCATATATCTGTTATTTTAACAACCACTATCGTTAAGATGTTTCTATGCCAGAGGTTATATTACGGCTATTTTCTACGATCATATCCACTCCCATATATCCTTGAGTAGGTGGTGTGATGGTTTCTTCAGGTGACATCACAACCAATGGATCGCACAGATGCTTTTGCACGCAACCAAAGCGTCTCTGTCTTTTGTGATAAGAAAGCAAAGCTTTCCATAAAAAACGGGCATCAAACTCTGGCCAACACACAGAAGAAAAATAAAATTCTGTATAAGCTAACTGCCATAACATAAAATTGGATAAACGTTTTTCTCCACTGGTACGGATCAACAGATCAGGATCTGGCATACCACAAGTGCCTAATAGACGCTCTATATCCTCTGGTTCGATAGACTCCGGATCAATATCTCCCGCTTTAGCGGCACGAGCTAAAGCCTGTGCCGCTAAAGTGATTTCATCACGAGCCCCATAACTCAACGCCAGTGTGAGCTGCATGCCATCACAGCCAATTAAGAGCTTAAGTGTTTTTTCTAACTCTTCTCTGACAAAATCAGGTAATAAGTCTAATCGTCCAATCACCCGTAATTGGACATTACGTTCTTTGAGTTGCAAAGATTCGCTCTTGAGATAGTGTACAAGCAAATGCATCAAAGAGGCCACTTCCTCCTTGGGACGATGCCAGTTTTCCATAGAAAACCCAAATACTGTTAGATAGGGGATGGATAGAGCATGCATAGCCTCCAATATCCGTTTAAGTGCTTTGGCTCCTTGGCGATGTCCCCACGTTCGTGCCCGAGCATGACGACGCGCAAAACGGCCATTGCCATCCATGATTACTGCTACATGCCGCGGCAGTTTCAAATCAGGTACAGCAGAACTTCTTGCTACAATCCATTCAAGATCACTCATAGCAGGCTGGTCGCCTATTTTTTTGATTTTTTGAAAAACTCATGTTTAAAGCTCAGAGCCAGATCCTTCAAACACGCATTTAGCTCAAGTGTTTGCTGATTTGGCTTCTTTGTCTGCACATTCCTGCCTATGATATGGGCACCTAAAAATCCTAACTGCAAACGTATGATTGATAACATCATGTCCCCCGAACCCCCCGATTGTGTTGCAAGCATTGTGGGTTTTCGCGCAAAACCATCGCGCCAATTACCATCAGGCATACGACTCACCCAAGAGATGGCATTTACAAGACTTGGAGGCAGCCCGCCATTGTACTCAGGATTAATATATGCTGCAGCATCTGAGGATACCAGAAGATCTCTTAAAGTTTGAGCTTTTTTTGGAAAATCTCTGGCTTCTTCTGCCGATGAATAGAGGGGTAAGTTGAGAGCTACAAGATCTATCAAGGTGGGATCAAAATTGATGTTTTTGGCAGCCTCAACGAGCTTATGAGCTAGCTTGAGATTATCTCCTTGTGAACCCACAATGACCGCAAGTTTAGGCTGATCAACTAACCATAACCCCTCTGGCTCCTTTGAGCTTGATGTTATCATATAAGAAACTTTCTATCCTTTTATTCATTTTTTAGTGTTCTCTGTTCTTTGTTGTTCTTTGTTTACTCTGTTCGCTTTTATCAATTCACTAACCTACTGGATCAATGGGACAACACGTTACAATCTGTGGTTAGCACTGCTCTCAATTCTATGTCAATTGTTCTAACTATTCAATGGAGACTCCTACTTATAGATAATAGACAAAGTATGTCTATTGCTAGGCAAAAATATCTAAAAAAAGACATGATAAACTGAGTATGTCATAGACGATTAAGATGCTTTCATGAACCAGATAATGAATAAGGAACTTGAAACGGTGGAAATGCCTAATCAAATACTTAGTAAACCGCATCCACGTGGGAGTGGATATACGTATAATAGTCATAGCTGGCAGTTAGATGGTTGGTATCTCAGTGATGGCACATCCATCTTAGGTCCTCTTTCTTCAAGAGAAGCTTTTAAAAGTCATTTGGCGGACGCCTCTCATACTTCTCTTCATACGTATAACTTAGTTACCCGTACAGGATTTAATTATTGGTATCCTAAAGATCAACTTATCGAGCTTTATAATCATCTCAAAGGTGATACCCATAAAACCATTCCTTGGGCCCAAGAAAAGGTTTTGCAATCCGTTCTTTGCAAAAAAGATAAAGACTTACCATCTATAGACAAGCCATCACAGCCAGCCAAGATCCAACAGCCTTCTACGTTGTCCCCGGAAGATCAGCAACATCAACAACAACCACAAGAAAACATCCCCCAAACCCGGCCCTCACCTCCGGTTTCCTTACAACCTTCTTTGCAGCCACAGCGTGCAAACCCCAGCAGTGGTATGACCTCAGCGCAAAAGATGCCTCGTATCGATAGATATTACCTTGAAGAGCTTTACATGCTTCATGGGGGTTCTTTGAGACTTGGCAAACCCACATCCTCTCAGCAAGTTTTTTTAAGCTCTGTGATAACACTTGGTATGGGATGTATCATGACAGCTGTGCGTATAAAGAGAGAGATTTTATGGCATACGGGAGAAGAAACGTATAAGCAAAGCTCTTATCAGTACAGCGCTAACATCCGCGCATCCTCATCAGCATCTGCTTCTTTGAATCTTTTACAAAAGATTCAAAGAGTAACTGCTAAATACGTAAATATCATTTCCAATGTGGGCTATGCCTTGCCTGTAGTAAGTGCGTTGCATTACAGCTCATTGAGCAGGAATATACGAAAATTAGAAACACAAAATGGCTACAGTTATTGTTCTGCCTCACTAGCTATGGTGTTAAGTTTTTTCCCTCCACTAGCTGCAAGCTACTTACAACGCTGCATCAATCAGCACTGGAATTATCGCCTCTATAAGCGTGCTAGCGAACAAAAATAAATATTTTGGAAGCATTGAGCGATAGCCATTCATCAAGTGTGAATATATTTTCTAAGTATCATCCTAGCTGATTGACTAGCTGATTGATTAGCTGATTGATTAGCTGATTGAGATTACCTAGAAAAGTAGAGGTAAATAAGATGGAATTAGACATATAAGCTGATAGTTACATAAGTCATTGAGATATGAAGTTAAAATAGGAGTGTGTTGAAAGGTGTCTTTTTTATCAGAGTTATATCTATCTAGCTATAATAATATTATGTTTACTGTGTTCTTTGATGTGATACTTTTAAAGCCAAACTCATAGTAGTGGATTTGAAAAGCTTTGGTAAGGTTAGAATCTATCCGCTAATTTTTTATAGATAGTCATATTTTTTAATTAAGATGGATTTTACTTTATTAAGAAACTTCCTGGAGGTTCAAATTCACTATAATTATAGGCTTCTATAGCAAACTTTTCTAATGTTGTTAAGTGCCTAACCATTCTGCTTCTGTCTGCCTCGTTGAGTGTTTTTAGCCAATTTCTTATCACTAAACTGTTCATTGATGTTTTCGCTCTATATAATGTTTTGCCGCTTTGATAGCCTGATCGACTTTTCCAAGGGAAGCTGTCAGCAATCTGGTATCCTCCTAGTTCAGCTAAAGCCATCACTCCATCAACTGGAAGTTGTACCCAGCGGCCTTCTGGAAAAGTACATCTGGTTTGTTTATCCCATCCATACTGCCATATTTTAATAAAAACACCAGGTAAATTGTTTTGAGTAGAGCAGGTAACACTTTCACGTGTTCCACAATTATTCAGTCTTTTTTTGTTTTTAACATAACTTGTTAAAAATCTATCTAACGATCCATTTGGTTTAAAATGAGTGCTATAAAGACTCATTGAACGATTAAAGCCAATGAATTGAAGCCAATTGTCATCAGTCGTTACTTTATATGTTTTATGACGTAAACGAGTATCACAAGGTGTTGATCGTTTTATATTAGCGGGTGCATTTTTGTGACAAGAAAAAGATTCTGCTATGAAAATCTCTTTTATTCTTCTTGGCCGTTTATCATGAAGAATTTTACCATCGCTATCCTCATCAGTTTTTCCCTTAGCGGCATCAAGAAAGCTGAATCCCCATCCATATTTAGGACTCTCTACCCATGCAGTAAATCTCACTCTAAACGAATTGCTATTCATTCTTTTGCCACGAGTTTTGTGAGTAATCCAGCTACTATAAGGTCCGCCAGCATCAGGTCTGTAGCTATTTTCAGGACATTGAGAACGAGGCGGTGGTGTGTTATCCTTGATAACTACTATGCCATTGGTTGGAGTTGGAGGTTTATTATTATCGGCAGTACCATCTCCAGAATTAGGGTTAGTAGTAACATCATTATCATCACCTGTGGACTGTACTTCTGAAGACGGTACTTCTGAAGAAGGCTTATTTTTTGAGGTAAATTTATTACTGTTATCACAGCCTACAATAATGAGGCTAGCAGCTAACACGTTAATAAAATAGATGTATAATGTATGACTATGCTTTCTTTTAATATGTAAATGTTGTGTTGTCCAGTTCATAGTATCTTTCTTAAAAAGATGTATTTAGATCAAATATTTCATTGTGCTATATTTTTTATGTATTTCTAATAATTTAAAGGTATGGTCTATTTGATGTATTGTTCTTTCTATTTGGATCTATGAGTTATGCCCCTTTGCATTTTCTGAAATATCACCAAGGCGCTAGGCTTATCGGCCAGACATGGTTATTTGTTTAGAAATGACTCTTTTCTTTAAACTGAAGTTTCGCAAAACTTATAGCAATATAATACATAACCCATTGATATCAAAATGATTTTTGATTGTTGAGCTAAAAATTTACTGGCTAGGATTTCCGGTTAAGTTTAACTTTTAGTTGTTTAAATACTTCTTTTTGCACAGGTGTAGGAAGAGCAGTCGCTGTGATTAAAGATTTGTGATCTTCGAATTTCATCCAGCACATAGATATTGTTGCTAAATCTTTTATCAAAGAAGAAAATATCTGAACACGAAAACCTTCCCGGTTACAACGAATGCTCGCTTTACGCTTAGCTGAATCAGATTTTTCCTTGCTGGTAACTGAATACTCTGGTGAAAGATCCTCATCATCAAAAAGTAAAGGTTTGAGTGCTTGTTTCATATGCCATTCTACGTAATAAGCTAATACACAAAGAAATATAT
>MPNI01000009.1 GCA_002238945.1 Proteobacteria bacterium bin106
GTCGAATCAGGCGGGCTTTCTGTGATAGAAGCTGATAAAAAGCAGCCTTTAGAGAAAATGAGAACTTATAATAGCAAAGAGATGCATTTTGGTAGTATGGACTTACCCATAAAATACCCTTCTTAAATGGATATAAGGCATATGATGAGCCATAAATTACTGACTTTAAGGTTATTATTGGATCTCATGAGAACACAGGTGTTTTTATAAATCTAAAAACGTTACATCCGCTGTATGTGTTTTAAGATAGTTCTTAATAGCTTTTCGTTTGTCTGCATTGTAACCGCTATGGATATATATCCGGGTGGTTAAGCCAGGAGTGTATTGAGTTAAGCCATGATGCGTTAACCAGGTGGCACATTCCTTTGCTCGAATGATGGATGAATCTAAGATCTCATAAGAATGGGCAGGTATGTGGCTCAGGGCTTTTTGAATATCGCTGACAGCAAATGCAAAATGAGTACAGCCAAGAACAAGAGAGCGAATGTTTGTGGTGCTTGCAAAAATCTTGCGAATATCTCTTTGAAAAACCTCTATAAGATCTTTGTGATGAGGAAGGCTTGGCTGGGTGCCTTCTCCTTCTTTGTTTGCATAATTTTCAAAAAAACGCATCTCTGCTAGTTGAACAAGCTCAGAAGATCCAAATCGTATTAATGTGGCTTCATCTTTGGAATGGATGTTGAGCTCACCATGCTTTGCTGTATTGGGTGAGGCTACAAGCAGTGTAGCACCATCTTTTGCAGCACTAAAGCCAGCATCTATGGCTGGTGTAACGCCAAAGACTTGCGGTGGTGGTGAATGCTGAGGACCTAAGCAAATAGGGCCAAAAGTGGCATGTAAATGTTTGTAATGTGTGGTAAGAGAGTTACAGGCAAGAATGCTTAATTCTGATTGTGTTTGAGCAAACTCTAGAAGCTCTATGAGTCGTGCTCTGAGTTGATCCTTATGGAGATTTCCATAAGGAAAATATTTTGTATCAGCAACATAATGGATATCAAAATTATGAAGATTTTTTATGGATTTTTCTGTGGAAGATGTTGTTTGAGCAGTGTATTTTGTATAAAGTGCTGAGAGCAGTTCCCATAGAAAATGAATACCTCCTACACCTGAATCAAGACAAGTTAAAGAGAATGTTTTAAGCTCATGAGACGGCGATGTGTTGAGATGTTTGTTTTTGATGTGTTGTTTATCCTAGGTGGTTCTTGTTTGCTGAAATGGTTGCTGAAATGTTTGCTGAAATGGTTGCTGTAAGTTTGTTGTTAGGGCGTTTTTGGGCAATGTTTGGGTAAGATTTGGCTAAATAAGCAGTCAAACAATGACCATCCATGGCTGTGATCTTTCTTTTGTTAACAGAGTCCTGCTGAGTTAATATATTAAGATAAAAACTTTAGCGATGGAAGTCTTGATGAAAGCAAGATGATCTCTGTGGTATGTAACGTGTGGCCCTATAGTTCAACAGGATAGAATATCGGTCTTCGAAACCGAGGGTTGGGGGTTCGAGTCCCTCTGGGGCCGCCATTTTTTGCTCTATCACACATAGACAACACATATCTGAGGTTTTTTACAACCTCAGATACAAACAGGCTATAAAGTCTCCATAGTTGGCGTAAGTTTTCGCTATTTAGCTCTACTTGTCTGTTTTTAAGTTACACCACCACCCAAATTGGGACCGCAAAAGCCTCAAAATCAAGAAGAAGGGTATTTGATGGTGCTGCTATCAAAGCCACGATCAGCAGGATCGTAACTCTTTTGAAAATCAAGATCCACGCTCACATCTTCTTTTTCCATACGGGATCGACAACTCAAACGCACCTCTTTGCCACTATAAATTCCCATTTTTTCTAATAGCTGCTTTTCATCAGCTTCCATAACAGAAAGCGCACCTGATTCAACTTTGACGGCACAGCTGCCACAACGACAAGAAGCACAACCATAACGAATAGCAATCTTCTTGCGAATAGCCACAGCTAACACTTTAAAACCCTCTCGCACATTCTCAACAGTGATGGCATCAGAAGACTTTCCGGCTATAGATGTAGAGGCTTGGGACAAAAGAAATTCTTGTTTGTCTTTGCTATCTTGACCATCTTTTTGAGATGCGACATTGAGAAAGGTTAAATTAGCCACCGTCACCTCTTAAAGCTCTAAGCTATTTATAGCCCTATTTATAGCCCTATTTATAGCCTTATACTGAGACAGAATAATCTCTAAGTACCTCGTTAAGAGAGGTTTTTTCATCTGTGCTCGCCTTACGCTCACCCAGAATATAAGCACAGCCCAATAATGCCTCACCCCCTGGCATGTCTTTTTTACGAACCCCTGGCACAACCACAGCTCGTGGCGGAACCTCTCCTCGATAGACTTGCATGGGATGAGCATTCAAATCATAAATCGGTGTTGATGACGTTAAAGTGAGATTAGCAGCAAGAACCGCCTGCTTACCCACTTTTACACCCTCCACCACAATACATCGAGATCCCACAAAGGCACCATCTTCAATAATCACCGGCGAAGCTGAAGGAGGCTCAAGCACACCACCTAAACCGACACCCCCTGAAAGATGAACACGCTTACCCACCTGAGCACAAGAGCCCACAGTAGCCCAGGTATCTACCATGGATCCTTGGCCCACATATGCTCCGATATTGACATAAGAAGGCATCAGTACAACACCAGGCTCCATAAAGCTACCATAACGAGCTGTGGCAGGAGGAACAACACGAACCCCCATATCTTTATAGTTGGTCTTTAAAGGAATTTTATCTCTATAACAATAAGGACCTACCTCAAAAGAAACCATCTCTTGAATTTGAAAATAATAAAGAATCGCCTGTTTTACCCAAGTATTCACCTGCCACTTCTCAGAGACTTCATTGTATTCAGCAACACGGATCATGCCACAATCCAATGCTTCAATCGTTGCACAAACACTCTCTTTATCCTCTTTGCTCCACGGCATTAAAGGATCCATAGAACGTCTTGTCTCTAAGGACAGTATGGATTCTTTTAATTGAGATTTTTCCACATCCACCATAAGCACACTCCATCAATTTATATGGACCATAACCGTTTATATTCTATACCATTTCAAAGACAGGCCAACAATATGCACCACTATAGCTATTAAACTACACGATAACCCCATGGCTATCAGCACAGATAGGGGATGAAAAACACTTTCTGGCACACCATAAGAGCGCACCACAAGCAATACACTCATGGATAAACTTCCCAAAAAAAGCCCTACACTCTGTCCGACTTTCACAGATGATGCCACCAATGAATACGGAAACGTAAGAGCCATCAAAATATGCAACATACCAAAAAGATTGGTATGAGCATGGGCACTTTTTTGCAATACCATCCACCACTGCAAGAGTCTTTCAGGAGTTGCAGCAAGAAAGGCTTGATGACGATACTCTGCAAGAAAAAATCCACCACAAGAGGCTAGAAATATCCACCAAAACCCAATAATCATATTCCCTAATGCCATACGCGACAAATAGCTTACTCCCTAGATATTCTTATACATCCACTTATACATCCGCTTATACATCCGCCTATACATCCACAAGACCAAGATCTTTAAGCCCCTTGCGATAAGCATCTTTTTTCCAGTAAATAGTGTGTTCGTAAGCCTCATAAGGCTTAACCCAACGAAAGTCAGCAAACTCTCTATCAGTAGCTCTTGATAAATCCACTCCCATAACCTCAAACGGCTCACCAAAAGCACACAAATACCATCGCGACTTCTGACCTCGAAACATCTTAGAAATGGGAGCTATTAACGTGGTAGGAAAATCATAGTAGATCATATCAGCAGAACTTTGCAGAATCTGAAACTCACCACAACCTAACTCCTCTTGCATCTCACGCACAAGGGCCTGCTCAGCAGATTCACCTGATTCAATACCCCCCTGAGGAAATTGCCACGCACCCGGTGTATCAAAACGCTCAAGAACCAGCACCTCATCATGAGCTACAAAAACTCCCACCACTGATTCACGATAAGGTAAATGTTCTTGACTCACAGCCGAAATCTCCATTGATATCTCATCGGTGATACATAGACCACTGCCAAAATATATGGTTTTCTTATCTCAATCTAAACATAAGCGCACTACCCACCATACCCCTAAAAATCTATAAATCTATAAAAACATGATGTCACTAGTAAAAATCAACTGTATCTATACAATCATCATGCTAGAGAACAGCAAGTCAGCTATAACACGATTCCTATTTTGACAGTAAGCGACTATACTAAGCGAGCATACCAAATAATCATATAAAGACACATACGATACACATAAATACACACACAATAAACACAACAAATAAACCACCCTAAAAACACAAAACACTGAACTTTAGATTTTAAACACGAAACATTTTATAATGATAAATATCTATTATACAATTCTTGCTACAACCACCCATAAGGGAGCTCTATGTGATTAACAATGAACAAGCACTCCTAAACAGACACACTACCAGATCTGGCGCTATCATTGCCGCTCTCTATCATATGGATAACCCTCTTAAGCCAGCTTCACACTCTGAGTCTTTCTTTTCAAACACTCTTTCCGAACCAGCTTTGCACAACTCCGCGCAACACACAGAAAGAATCTCCAAACAAAGTGCTCAGTACGATCTTGAAGAGCTTTCAGCACTTCTTGCCACACTCAACATTGCCACACTCCATAGTGTTTTACAAAAACGCATAAGACCCACCACAACCTATTATCTTGGCAAGGGAAAAATCCAATATATTGCCCAAAAAGCTCAACAACTCAATGCTGGAGTGATTGTTATTGATGGTGAGCTCACAGGACCACAACAAAGAAATATTGAATCTCTCACTCACTGCCAAGTGCTCGATCGTTCAGGTATCATCCTGGAAATATTCTCTCAACATGCCTCTACCCATATGGCACGTATTCAAGTCCAAATGGCTAAATGGCAATATCTACTCCCTAAACTTGTAGGGGCATGGTCTCATTTCTCTCGTCAAGCCGGTGGTGGAGTCAAATCACGGGGTATGGGAGAAAAGCAAATTGAAATCGATCGACGGATCGCTCGTTCCAAAATTGCCTCTCTACGTAAAAAACTTGACCATATCCAAGTGGAAAAAACCGAACAACGTAAACTCAGACAGGAATGCTTTAAAGTAGCTATTGTGGGCTATACCAACTCTGGAAAAACCACTTTGATGCAAGGTATCACCCAAGCTCATGAAGCCGGACAAGATCAGCTTTTTGCCACTCTGTCAGCCCGTGTCAAAAGTATCCATCCATCAAAGCACCCTCAAATCCTCTTTACCGATACCGTAGGTTTCATACGCCGTCTTCCCCATAGTCTTATTAAATCCTTTCACTCAACTCTTCAAGAAACCCTCGATGCCCACTTATGCTTACATGTTATCGATGTGTCTCATCCACAATGTGCCATGCAAATGAACACCACCCACGAGGTCCTAAAAGACATAGGAGCCCAACATCTCGATATTATTCATGTCTTTAACAAAACGGATCGTTTAGATGATCCTCTACGTAAAAAGATCATCCAAAAGCGCTATCCAGATAGTGTCTGGATGTCAGCTTTTTCTAAAGATGATATCCATAGCATCTCAGAGAGAATATGGGATTACTTTCAAAAATATTTTTGTGCTGCATCTCTACGGGTGCATATCCAAAATAGTGCACTCATCTCCATGATTTACCAACATGCTGTGGTATTAGAAGCTGATTACGAACAACAAGGTAGCGTGGAATTCAAGGTCAAGGCCAAGATCAGTTCTTTAAAGAAAATCGAAAAACATCTCATAAAAACCGGTGGATCGATTCATATCATCACCAAACATGCTCATCAAAAAAGCTCTCTTGGCGGTGCTTATCTGATGTAGCCTCGTCTACTCTCTTAAAAAACACTATGAATATATCTTTCAAAAACATGATGATATTTTTTTATAGGTATGGGCTGCTATGGGTTTTCTTGATAACTCTAAGCGGATGCCGCTCCTTGATCCATCCTGAAGATTGCAATAACCATCTCTATGCCTCAACACAATTCTTAAACCATCCGCCACAACCTCAATCTGAAGATATCACCTCCACAAGATATGAAAATGCATACACTCCAGATACCAAAAGACTCTATACGGGACTCCTCAAAATCAGCTCTACGCAAACACCATCACGGCCTTCTTCAGCTTCAGATCCATCCACTCACACAACAGACCAAACTCACTACTGTCCCGTACTGGTTCAATTTGCTGGTATTGATGGCATCAATCGTGATTCCTCCTTACCATGGCGTAGATTATCGGCTACGTTTTATGTGGATCGTCAGTGCTTACGGCCTGATCCTTTATCTAGCTACACATTGCTTATTTGGGTCAAAGAAAACAGCTTATTTCCCATAGACAACCTCAAACCTTCAGGCTACATCGCCATTGAAATGCCTCCATACGAAGCACTCACCACACTTGCTCATTCTCGTCACAAGATCATGGAGAATCACTCTTTGAGCTTGCTTAATGATTTTGATCAAGCCATAAAAGATCACTCTTTAGAAACACTTCGCTATCTTTACAACAACCAAAACCCTCAAAATACCCAGAACACACCTCTTCTTTGTAATAGCAACAACCCTGATCTTATCCATCAACATCCTCTCAAACAACCTACAAGCTCTTCCCGTAACGGTTGTTTAAGCTATGCTCATCTCGTTACATTTCAAGAACGCATCGAAGTATCTGTTCTCGATATCATTCGCTTAGTCTACGATGCTCCCATGTATTCACAATCTACCCCTAGCTTCTTTCAAAACCAACCACCCATCGCCCAAGATCTCATCACATCCCTCAGCATATACGATGATACAACCAGTTTTTTCAATACCCATAAAACGTTTAGTGATTACCGCACTCTGCCCGCTGTGAGAGGGGTTTTACAGAAGGCTCTAACATCATGGCTAACCTTTCAAAACACAGCTCTGAACCCCAAAAAACTCTCTCAAAACCATACATTTTTTTTATCATCCCATACACTCACTAACCAAAAAGACGCAGTGAACATGCATGATATTCATTCCCTCTTTTCAACCATTCAAGCTACGCCCTATGGGCTAAGCTTTGAAGCCAAAGAACAAACGCTCAACACCCTCGATCCATACGCAATACTGGTTTACAAAAACACACCTATTGCCACCTTCACACATTTCAACACATCACCTTCAACAAAAATCCCCTCCACTAATATGGTGGTGTTAAGGTCCAACGAACGTGACTATGAGACATTTATGAGCCATATCTCACAGCTCAGGCCAAAAGAAGATAATGGGATATCACCTCATCAATTTGTCTGTGACTAAAAAAGATAAGCTAGACATAGACAGCGGTCTAGAAGAAACGAAAATACATAGGATACATAAGCCATTTACAAAGTAAGTATTTCCTTTTCTTTCTGAGATGTTATCTCATCGACTTTTTTGATATATTTATTGGTGAGATCTTGTACCTCACCTTGTAGATCTTTACTTTCATCTTGTGAAATGTCTTTATCTTTTTCTATCTTTTTGATGCGATCATTAGCCGATTTGCGTACCGCTCTCACAGCCACTTTGGCATCCTCTGCTACCTTACTCAAACCTTTGGCAATTTCTGCTCTTCGATCTTTTGTCAGAGGAGGAATAGAAATTCTAATCACTTGCCCATCTGATGATGGTTGAAGGCCCAAGTTAGCTGCAAGTATGGCCTTTTCAATATCTTTGATATGCTGCTTATCAAAGGGAGAAATAACCAAAGTACGAGCATCGGGTGTAGCAAGAGAAGCTACCTGATTAATAGGGGTTGGACTACCATAATAGCCTATCAATACATTGTCTAACAAAGAGACAGAAGCTTTACCAGTGCGCATTCGAGCAAGGCTTTTCTTATAAGCATCAACACGCATATTCATAGCTAACGTGGCTTCTTCTAAAATCTCAGCTCCCATCATCTTCTCCTTTCGGCCCAAAGCCAAATATCTCTTGCCTCAAATACATATCACATGTGGATCTCTTCACACTGACAGATCCACATCTATTATAAAGGATAAAACAACACTTCATCACAATAAAATACATATCCCCTCTACCACCACCATCACATATGATATCACCATCAATTTTTTGACTCACTCTCACACAACATACGGCTAGCTTTTCTGCCACAACATACGGCTATCTCTTCTACCACAAGCTCTTCTACCACAAGCTCTTCTACCACAAGCTCTTGCCATATGGCTTTCACATAATACACTCACTTTACAAACTCAGGTAACACACTGGGGACATCACATGCTCTTTTTAAAGATATGGCTTAACATTTTAAACGCTACAACTGGGCTTGATGATAACGCGATCACAGTTAATGACAGGTTGACACACACGTAACCTTGCGATAGATTGGCTAACTATTTACGCATGTATTTAGTCATTAAAACCCAAGTAAACCAGCCTTTTTCTTAATATTTACACAACAACTGCATAAAACAAAACCATCATAAAAAATAATGCCTCACCAACTTCTAACACCATTCAGATTATGTGTAGCTAGTTATATGGCTCAAAGAGCATACATCGCTATGACTGTCTTCTTAACTCTGAGCCTAACACTCACTTTTACTCTACCTTGCCCTTCCTTATTTGCTGCAAAACACTCCTCCTCACTTCACTATCACATCCCTGCTTCCACATACCATATAGCTATGACATCCCCCATCAGTGTTGCAAGTGGTGTAGCACTGCCTAAAAGCATACGTTTTTTGATCATGAATAACCCAAGAGCGCTTAGCATTTGGCTCAGCCTAGGAGCTTTATCTGCGCTGATTTTTTCTAAGATAACTCATGAAGATGCTTTTTTCTCCCATGCCAAAAACAATGAAGATCCTTATGAGCACATGGATTCTACGCTCAAAGGCAAAGATCACAGTGGCTATAGAAGCCCAGAAAATCCTCCACCAAAAGAACAAGGCTTTTTGGTTCCTGGACAACACCGACAATATCTTACTCTCGAAGAAGCATCGCCTGGATTTCTTCAAGCCACAGAACCCGGCTCTTATGACTATCACGATATTACTCAGCAATATTCCACACGCCCCATGAGTGAGCTGCTTATGGAGCTATCAAGACGAGCTAACATTGTCAGCATGGAGCTTCCTCGAATTCTCCAAGAAGATATCCCCAGCATGATCAAGCTACTTAAGAGTAACACTCAAAAAGCTTTGGCCATTCGATCTCTCTTTTCGGGACTACGCACCAGCTCCTTTGCTAATGAACCAGATAGCAGCCTATTTATTTTCGACAGACTCATCAATCACCACAGTATTTATATCGATCACCAAGATGAAAATTATATAACTGATATTGCCTATGATGAAACATCTCATCATAATGGCACTCAACAAAAGCATTTAGACCAGTCTATGGCCTCTCTAGGCCTCAAACTCTATACTTTTGGTGTAAACATAGAAGAATTTATCCACCTATTTCACATACGCCAACCTTATCAACTCCCTCTGGTATTTGATAATTTAAGCTCTTGGAATATGTACCGGAATACAGAATTGCTTGAAACCATAGATCAAATACACTACAAAACCGTTCCATTCCCTTTTATCTCTGATAAACAATTTAAAAAAGCTACCTTACAGCTTTCACTTAAGCGCCTATCCTATGCAGCTCAACACCTCAAAGACTTAGGCATGGCACTAGAGACAGCCCTCCTATTTATGCCACAAGTAAGACACCAACTCACCACCGCTCATCGTAGCAAAAATGGTACAACTCACATCTCACCCGACTCTCTTGTCTATGTCTACATCCATGGCGGTTTTAGCCAGCTGAGCGCACAGATCAATTCTCATCTTTTTCAAAGCCACATACCACTCTCTGCCTTACCCATTCATATCAGTGATCTCTTTCCCACAAGCAAAGACTATGATTTAGCCCATGACTTCAAACTTTTTTCAACATATTTAGCACATACTTCCCAAAAACTAAAAAAACAACACCACTCATCACCCATCACAGCAAGTCGCAGTGAGTCTTTTCGCTATGACGTGTCTTTATATAATCTCACTGCCATGGCACGACTCAAAACAGCAGTCTCTATTGCCCAATACATCATCAAAATCTACCCATTTACATATGAAATAGAAACAACTGAAGAAGGAAGTAGCATCGTCATATTTGGAAACAACGACGAAGAAACAACAGAGGAAGAAGACGATGATGACAATATAGAATATATATCTTTAGAAGATATTCTAAAAAAGCCTATAGATAAAGATCCTGACTATGATCATTGGAAAGTGTTTATAACAGCTCCAAGAAGTGCCATACTTCATCTCATGAGTCCACAAAGTCAAATGTATCATGGTCATGATCTCATAGAAAAAAAAGCATTAGATCTCAGTGATAAACTCTTTTCAGCAATATCATCACTTTATGCACTCTATTCTTTTGACTACACAACTCTCGAAAATGATAAACATTTTACAGAAAAAGAACAAAAAGATGGCAGCAATAAGTTCAATCATGAATTGCGTTATTATCAACCCATAGTTTTCAAAAAAATTTTAGCCAGTAAAATAATCCATAAACAAGCTCAATCTGACAAGCATCTCAAAAACTACCACAATCATTTACAAACCATCAAAAACCAACCAGATTTAAGAAAAGTCATCCATCATTTGGAATGGCACTCAATCAAAAATATCATCCACCATTTGGAATTATGCAAAGCTTTTCTATCTACATAAAATCTATGATCTCTACAGCTAAACACACTGCAATTATTGTTGCTCTTGCAGTGAGTATTGCTATGCCTGAAGCACACGTGCTAGCAGCTAACTCAGTAAGCTCCACAAGAAAAACCAGCATACCGGTTCACACTCAGCGCACCATTTCAGATTCCACAACCATAGCTTCACTACCTTGGACACTGTTTCAGCAACCACATTCACTCTTGAATATGGTTAAAGCCACTGCATCTAGCAAACATCCCATGGTATTGCGTATTTTAAGTTTCAGCGCTGTAGCTACATATATCTACCATAAACTTCAAACCGCACAAGATGTTTTTTACTCAAGCAGCCAAAACGACCCTATTCCATCATGGAACAACAATGCGTCAGGGGAATACACAGAGTTTGAAAAACCACCACAGCATCCAACACCTAAAATCGTGCCTCCTCCATTTAAAAAACCTTTAACCATACAAGATGCTGCACCAGGTTTTCTTCAAGCAGGAAATCCCAGATCCTATGATTATGAGGATATATTTTTAAAAGATTTTGCCGATAATGACACATTATCTTTAGATCATTTTTTTGACATACTTTCACAAAAAATTAATAATCTTGCAAAAAACCTCACTCAAAATATTGAAAGTATTTTATCAATCATCGAATCATTAGATAGCAATATACAAAAACATATTGCCATCTACACTCTTTTTTCTGGACTCAAAACCACTTCTGTTACCCAAAACAGCATTATCACCAATGATCATGACACTCTCCACGGCAAAACCTTTTCTCGTTACGGTATCCTCGATCTCGAAGACGATGAATTCAACACATACATATCCGAAAAAAACCTTAACGATCAAAGCATCGCTGCTTTTGGCCTCAAACTGTTTATTTTTGGAGTGAATTTACAAGAATTAGTAGAACTTCTTGAACAAGATAATGCATTTTCTTTACCCATCACATCACTCATGAATCCCAAAATAGAGCAAGACTATGAAGCATTCCAAGCCGATCCTTACTCATTTATGGCACAAAACACCCATTACACCATAGCTTCATTTCCTTTTTTCAACAAAAAGCAAAGAAAACGCCACAAAACTAGCTTCACACATTTAAAAAAATTCGCCTATAACGTGCGAAGTATAGGCATGTCTATGGAATATGTCACTCTATTATTACCTATAATCAGAGAACAATTGGACGAAATCAGCACATCAAGCTTATACTTAAAAGCTCATAGCGAACTTAAAGACGTATCCCAACTTGCCAATAAAATTCTCTTTGATTCTTCTCATAAACTACCACAACCTTTTTTAAACACATCTCAACAAAACCTTACATCTCTAAAAGATCAACTTTTCCCCTCTCAAACACCTCTATCTTTGCCTCTTGTGGATATCTCTGAGGTTATCCATCAACTTGCTCCAGCTCTTAAAGAATATACGTCTTTAGATACTGCCCTCCACCTCAGCGAAGAAGAACGCTTCAAAATGGCTTTTATTGTAACCCAGCAACTCATCCATCAAGCCTACTCCGAAAGATTGCTTATATTAGATATTACCCAACCAAAAAATCACAGCTATGATGCTATAGGTCACATGTTAGGACTAGAAGAAGAAATCCAACATGGACAATCTGTTTATTTTCTTAGAAAAGAAGACTATGACAATTATCCTCAATCACTTTCCATAGATGAAAGTGATACTGAGCACTACAGCAACATGTTTCATGCAGCTCCCATAGGCATAAAACGTAAATGGATGAACCCATATCCTACTACGACACAATTTGAACCAAAACGCACCCGTCTAGCCAACTTTCTTTTTGAAAACCTCAAGAATTTATGGGCACTTAATGCAAGTGAACGCCTGTTTCCAGAAACAAGCTATAAATTAGCTGCAAAAACCACAGAATATCCCATTTTTCACAAATTTGTCTTCAAAAAAATACTTGCTAGCACATTCAACCCAAGCTTCCAAAAATCTACCGTTCAACATAAAAACTGCAACATCACACAAAACCAAGCCAGCCAAAAGTGGCGAGATCTACAGAACCATCCAAAAATCAGAGGCGTGATACGTGCTTTAGAAAATAACTATGTGTGTGGAATTCTCGTAGAATTATCAAAACTTTACCGCGAAGAAGAATCTAAAGACAAAGATGACTGATTTACTACTAAGCTAAGTCAGTGAATTGCATCTAAAATGGCAAAAATTTAAGAGACCAAAGTTCCAAAATCAGGATCTGATAAAACCCGCAAAATACTACTCTTAGTAGCTAAGTTAAAAACCTTAATAGGCATATTAGCTTCCATACACATGGTAATGGCTGTGGCATCCATAACATTAAGTTTTTTAGAAATCACATCCAAATAACTAAGATTTTGATACTTTTTAGCATCATCATGCAAAGCCGGATCTTTATCATAGATACCATCTACTTTGGTACCTTTTAAAATAATCGTCGCATTCACCTCAAGAGCTCGCAAAGAAGCTGCTGTATCAGTGGTAAAAAGAGGGTTACCTGTACCACCCACAAAAATCACCACTCTTTTTTTCTCCAAGTGCTTAATAGCCTTCCTGCGGATATATTCCTCAGCTAATTCTGTCATTTTAATGGCTGTTAAAACACGAGTGTATGTTTTGAATTTGTTCTCTAGTACCGCTTGTAAAGCAAGCCCATTGATGCAGGTGGCTAACATACCCATATAATCAGCTGCAGCACGCTCAATTCCAAAGCGACTCGCTAACGTGCCTCGAAAAAAGTTACCACCACCGATCACCACCGCTACTTCATAACCAGCATCAGCAACTTTGCTTATCTCAGAAGATACATGCTCAATGGCTTCTTCATCCACACCACCAAAACCATTTTTACCAAGCATCTCACCAGATAGCTTCAACATGATCCGCTTATGAGTTGCAGACATAAATATCTTATCCTCGATGAAGTAGCATTGCCAACATATACCCACTCACTTGCAATACAGAAGACACTCTCTATCAGTTAGTGACTAGCCGAAATCTGACGAGCCACTTCATCAGCAAAATTGTCTTGTTTTTTCTCAAGCCCCTCACCCAATTGAAAGCGTAAGAATTCTTCTAAGACCACACGACTATCTAGCTCTTTTACCACATCCGCTACCGTACTCTTCGGATCTTTTACAAATTTTTGCTTAAGAAGACAAACCTCTTCATAAAATTTACCCATTCTCCCCTTAGCAATCATAGGGATTTTGTCTGCTGGAAGACTCTCAGTTGCAAGACGCCCCTTAACAATTTCTTCTTCTTTCTGCACTACATCACTAGGTACACTTTTTTCATCAAGATACAAAGGCGATAAGGCAGCTACGTGCATAGCTATATCTTTGCCAAGGTCTCGCAATGATTCACGCAACTCAGTGGCTACATGAGAAAATCGCACAAGAGTAACAATTTTTCCATGCATATGACTGTAACCAATTATCAAACCATCATCAGCACATGAAAACGTTGCCAAACGACGTAGTGACACATTCTCGCCAATCTTACCCACAAGGTCACCGACTGCAGTTTTGACAGTATGGCCAGAACCGCCCTGAAGAACACTGTTTTCTAACTCTTGAACAGAACGCATTGTTGGCTTAACACTGCAAACCACAGCAGCACTAAATGCTAAAAATTCATCATTCTTAGCAGCAAAATCTGTTTCTGTATTCACCTCAACCACAGCAGCAAAATGTCCCGATTCAGCCACATGCAAGGCTACTGTCCCTTCAGTGGTAGAACGTAATTGCTTCTTTTCAACCTTTGCCAAACCTTTTTGACGAAGCAATCCATAAGCCTCATCAAGATCACCTGAAGCATCCACAAGAGCCTGCTTGCACTCCATCATGCCACAACCGGTTTTATCGCGAAGCTCTTTCACTTTTTGAGCATTAAATGACACCATACTCACCTCTGTTTTCTGTTAGGTATTCTCGGTTACATATTCACGGTTATGTTGCAGATGATGATCGCTTCCTTCCATCACAACACTGGCATAAATTCAGTACTGCTCATCACCAAAATGCAACACGTTACAATTATCCATACATGTCACAACGAAGCAACACTATATATATGTTATATATGTTTCATAAGTTTTATCAGTTTTATAATACTTATGCTTTATCATGCTCCTTGCTCGCAACAGTATCTGCTTTATTCTCAACAACAAGTTTTTGTGGAGAGCTAGGTTGAGAGCTAGGAGCTGAAGAAGCATCAGAAGACGGTTTTTTAGTCACTTGTTGAGTCGTACGAGCATCCCCAGTGTTTACAGGACCTGCAGCAGTGGTTGGTTTTTCTACAGGCTGTTGATGGCTAGCAGGCTTTGTTGTCGTTTCTTGCTTTTGATGAGAACGAGAGTCTGCCGATGAAGAAGGACGCTTTTCAGCTCTTTCCACCTTCACAGTACGACCATGCTTACCTTGAAAGGAACTTTGTGAACTCTTAGAACGACCATGAGAACTTCTATGTCTGTCTCTATTACCTCTCCTAGCACCATCTTTAGGTGCAGATGTCTTTTGCTGAGAAACACCCTTAAGAGCAGCATCACCCACCGCACTGATAAAGAGTTCCAAAGACTTTAAAGAATCATCATTTCCCGGAATGGGATAATCCACCCCATCAGGATTGACATTGGTATCGATAATAGCAATCACAGGAATATTCAATAAATTAGCTTCTAACAAAGCTGTTCTCTCTTTGAGAGCATCGGTAATAAAGAGAGCCTTAGGCAAACCAGGCATATCCTTAATACCACCTAAGTTGATATCCAACTTTTGACGTAAGCGCTCAAGATTAAGAGCCTCTTTTTTTGTCATTTTTTCATAAGTACCATCCTGACTCATTTTCTCAATTTTCTTCAACTTATGAATCGACTTACGAATAGTTGGATGATTGGTAAGAGTTCCACCAAGCCAACGATGATTCATATAGTATTGTTGAGAACGAAGAGCATGTTCTTTCACAAGATCACGAGACTGTCGTTTGGTTCCAACAAATAAAATATGACCTCCATCAGCACACAATTGTGACACATATTGCGAAGCTTCTCTAAAATACTTCACCGTCTTTTGCAAATCGATGATGGATATGCCATTGCGCTGTCCATAAACAAAGCGACGCGCCTTAGGATTGAGCAAACGCGCCAAATGACCATAGTGGGCAGACACTTCTAGAAGCTTTTTAATGGCTACAACATTCTCTGACACTCATGAACTCCTTTTTTTCTTCTCTCTCTTCGACTTGTTTTTCTTTGTTTTTCTTTTTTCTTTCTCTTTTCAGCTGTCTATACCAACTATCTGTTCCATTGGCCACCCACTAGCTTGGCCTACTGCCTACTGACTGTGTTTATCTTTTATATCTTATGCTCTCTACTTCTTTTAAGTGGCTCTTTTAGGTGGCTCTCTTAGGTGGCTCAATTGAGTCGGCATGATCACACATATCACCCTAAAACTTTAATATTTAATATACTACATATCTACCAACTACTCTACTAGCTACGGCTCTATACATAATCATATAATGACCGCATATGCTATAGCGCCTGCTACAACTCACCTCTCTATCTATAGCTATTTCTTCACATTCATGCAATACGCTGTCTTACACTGTGTAACACTCACATATGAGCCTCATAATAAAGAGCACAGCCATTAAGTGAAGTGGAAGTTACACAGCTTCCAATTACAAAGCTTGTCTTATCTATTTTATCTATTATCTAAAATCTCAAACGATGTATAACTAACAGCTCCTCACTCTTGACTGACAGTGGCTGTTATTTCTTTTTTTCTTTTTTGCTGTCCATTTCTCACTATGAGCATCAGTGGGTATGAGCATTAGCTTTACTACGCCATCCATTCAAAAGCTACAAACGTTCAGACAACATATCCATCCAAGCTAGCAAATAACAACACACTCTACAACCAGAAAACAACACACAACAACATACGAAGATCCACGCCTATAGTGACTATCTCATATGTGGTCTTTTAAAATCCGTTAGGTGATCATCAAACCCAGATCATCTCTAAAAAAGACCCTCTCTTCTTAGAAAAACCATTTCCGCATCTCTCTGCTTTTCTCTAAACACATATCTATAACATAACTAACCAAACCATATTTCATAACAAGGCAAAATCTACCTAGATGCAAAGATTTTCTCTTACTCTCTCCGACGATGAATCCATAACAAGAAAAACACGCATCTTTGGGCTATGTATACATCATTAGAGCATATGAAAAAAATATCATTTTCATCCATAACTATTCTATGCTTTCTTTACTCCCTATGGATATTTGGGTGCGGTGGTTCTGATCCTATCGCAAATCTCAAGCCTCAACCAAATCCCACCACACCCACTGAAACCGAAGAAGTGGAAGAGTTCGAAGAAGTAGAAGAACCTGAGCCGGTGGAGGAACTTCCCGAAGAAGGGGGATATGGAAATCCTACTCCTCAACAAGGCAATTACACACCTCAACAAGATGGACAGTACATCCCTAATGGCAGAGGAGGAGGAACCTACTATCCTCCCTCCGAAGAAGGTGGAGGTTTTGGAGAGACCCCCCATTATGTCGATGAATATACCTTCACAGCTTCACAAAAAAGTGTCAAACATGTCAATATGCTCTGGGCCATCGATAACAGCCTTGACATGAAACGTAAAGGCATCGATGAATTTGTTATCAATCAAGTGGTGCCTTTTATCTACAACTATGCTCAACAGATAAATATAGGAGTTATCTCAGCAGTAAAATCCACAGAATACTGTGTGGAAACCCCTGCCATAGAGACGAAACTGCCTGTACCGCCAGATCACGGTTGGAGCATGCCACCTATTCCAGGAATTACAACATTTGATTGTGTCATAGAAAGAATCTCCCCTATCAAAAGCCTCACACAATTGATCAAAAAAGATGGAAAACTCACAGGCACCTCTGCTAAAGATTTTTTCAATCCTCTCGCCTATACCGCCATCATTGTTGTAAGCAATCATCCCTCTTTTAATTATCGAGCCAAACTTTTTAGAGAATCTGCCCAAGACCGTTTTCATCCAAGCTTATTAGGCTTTTTTAGCTTTACAGGATCACGTGTATCTCGACCAAATATCAATGCTGATGACTATACCCATTTCAGACCTCCATATGCCAGCACCATTGGCTCCACTGACCCCTGTGATAATGTCTTTTCTACTGTACACACAAGGCTATCCACAAAACTTAACGGCCTAAAATTTGACATCTGTGAGCCCGATTGGACACAGAACCTCAACGCTATCATCCATCACATCGACAAGAAGCGTTCCTCAGTGTTTATCCTCGGTGATGAATTACCAGATGCTCCTATATTAGGAGTGATGGTTGATGAAGTCAGTCTGTCCCAAAAAGCATACGGCTTGATTTACAAGCACCCTACCGTGTTATGGATCGACAGTGCAGTTGGCCTCACGCCCGCATCCACCATCCGCGTGTTCACCGAAAAAACACCCTAACCGCTAAACAAACCTCACTCGTTATACTTGTGTATAAGGAGCCTTCAGCTGTTAAGAGCCTTCAGCTGTTAAGAACCTTCATTGCCACATACCAAACAGTCGACGACGAATGATCACTTCTAAAGGCATAGCTAGCAAAAACACACTATAAAGCCAATGTTCAAAAAACCAGTATGCATTGTCATCTTGCTCCTCTTTGAGTTGCCATGAAGATCTCTCTTTAGCAAAATAAGCCTGAAGAGACGTACGCACATCTTTTGTTAATCCATCAGGGTTCATCACCAATAATGATTTTGTCATATCCGCAACAGCCTCCAACACCCGTGCTGAAGCTGGTAAGGTGTTATCATCGTAAAGCTTAGGCAGAGATGCTTTTGCCTGAGCGACTTCTTCGCCAAATTCAGCATGAGACACTGTTAAAGAAAAATCACAACGAGACAACTCCGAAGGCTGATCTGATGAGCCTTGCTGCAACCGATTTTGTGGAGAAAAAATATGAGAAAACTCACCTTTTACCAACATCAATTCCTTAGATGGAAACGATAACACATAGTCTTTTCTCATCTGAGCACATACCAAGATTTCAATACTCGATGAAACATGCTTTTTGATATGCGGCACCAACACTCCACTCAAAGAAGCACTCCACTCAAGAGAGTCACCACGCTTAAACACATCAAAACGCTCCACTGCTAAAGGAGGGGTTTTTTCATCACGTGTTAACCACTGCAACAGCCGAGATAACAAGGCATTATAAGTATCTCGTGAACTATCCCATCTCTGAGAATTCATAGCAACCTGCCACAAAGCATCAGAAAACACCCAAATCAAACGCCCCTTACCCAAATACGATGCACTTAAGAAAGGAATATCTTTTTGAGAAGATAAACGACCATTTAAAATAGGAAGATAGCCTACCGAAGAAAATTTCATATCCTCCATACGATGCATACCTTCTAGGGAAGGGATGTTTTGCAAAGAATCCTTTAAAGATAATACCGAATTGTATAAGGATATGGCTGGAGAAGATTGCGCTTCTTCACTCAATGGAGCAGCCTCTAGAGAATACGATAATTCCGCATCATACCACGGCAAACCCGGACGTTCTTGGTTGTTTAAGGAATTGCTCACAAAACTATCTGTCAAGAATGAAGACATGTTAGCCATACCACCCGGTAAAGCAAATGGAATCATCTTCTCAAGAGGCGAATACAATAGATCGCTGATATGAAAAGCCCGCGGACCTCCTAAAAAAAGAATACTACCACCTGCCTCCACATAATCTTGCAACTGTTTTTGTTGTCTAGGAGATATAAATTCACTTAAACGAAAATTCTGTAAAATCACCGCTTGAAAATGTTCAAGTTCTTCGTTAAAAAGCTTATCCACAGGAAAAGGAATCAAGCTCAACTCCCGATCTTCACCAGCAGGTACATCCCATGGATCTCGAAGAATGAAAAAGCTGATCACATCAAAACGCGGATCCATCTTTAAAAATCGTCTTAAAAAACGTCCATCTACTCCAGGATTACCCTGAATATGTAACAGTGAAGATGTATGAGGAAGTATCTCCACAGAAGCCAGTAGACGATTATCCCAAACCTCCTCTTCTGCTGGTAAAGGTAAAGCTTGAACTTCTATCAATTTCACACCCTTGCTTTTTTGAATCAGCTGTAACTGAACATTCTGGATATGACTATGGTCATCAAAACGGATGTTGCGCGTAAGTTCCCTCTGCCCATCAACTAACACAGCCAACTGAATGGTTTGAGACGACTCCGAAAGATCACTGCGTAATACCGCCACATTGATCAATACAGGACTACCAGAAAAACCCAGTTCATCTATGGATAAATCCTGCAAAGAAATATTTCTTTGCTCCTCTTTGGCAAAACCCACCACAAAACCCGGCCACTGAGACCCATCATCACCGGAAAATAAAGGATACTGCCACTTACGCGTAGCCATAGGATCCTCTACACCACCATCACTGATTAAAAACCAAGGACGATCTTGATTTTTTAATAAAAAATCCTCAAAAACACGCCTCAAAGGGGTCCTGGTCGATAAAAAGGCAGGATCAAGACGACTAGCATACTCAACTTCTACACGACAAGAATACATCACACAAAAACTCTTCAAAGCCTCAACAAAACTCTCACCTCGAGACAAAGCCGAAAGATTAAAAAGTGAAGACGATTTCATACTCTGAGAGTCATCTATCAATACAGCAATGCTGGGTGTTTGCAAAGCTAAAGCTTGAGTGATCACACGTTTTTGAGGAATAAGTAGCGTCAGAAATGGCAGTAACCATAAACCCCTCATAAGTGCTGCTAAAGAACCCACTATAGGACCATAACGAAACACCCATAAGCATCCATAAATCACCACAACCAATACACAACAACCCAACAACAAGACGTGTTGATCCATCTGCAATAACATCTCCATAATGGCTAGCTTTCTAGTAAACAATACAATAGTGATATATCTTTGCTCACATCAACGCATACGTTTTAAAATCTCAGGAAGATGAATCTGATCTTTTTTATAATCTGTGGTTAAAACAACCATCATCGTATTGATCATGGCACGCATCAATGGCTCTTTTTCGAAAGCGGCAAAACAACCCTGCGAATCACCAGAAGGACTATCTGAAAGAGCATTCATAAAACCCGGAGGCGCAAATAACGCCATCATCCGTCCATCAAAACGCAGCTCAGCCCACCTGAAAGAAGAACAGGCAGGCATACCATCGATTAAATAATAACTCTGTAACAACTCATGACCCACCTCCACAGGACCTAATCGCGCACCACGACGAGCAAACACCGGATGAGATAATAAGGTTTTTGATAGCACTTCAACACTCTTAGGAGTCTCTACGAACAAAAAACCACCACGCAACAACCAATGCACCGTATCATTACGTAACAGCTTAGGAGCATCACCAGAAGCACTTACCATTAAAGGTTCTAAAGAAGGTAGTATCAACCACATCTGAGTTAAACCATCAAAACCCTTTAACAAAGAATAACGCTCCACCACAGATGCTTTAGAAAAATCAATACTGGTCCTTTCAGACACTAGCCGTGCCATCCTGCGAAAACTCAAGGTTTTAGAAAAATCATCGCTTAACAACAACGAAAAACCCCACGCACGGCTGTCACTTACAACAAACATCAGACACAATAAAAAACTCAAAGACATGCCTTTGATCATAAAAAACCTTTAATTTCTAACTTCAAACACGTAGTTTCTAACTTTAAACACGTAGCTTCTAACTTCAAACACGCTCACCTTAAACGACCTTTGATGGTTAACCCCATAAAGCTATCATACAGCCAATAAGACTGTCAAAATCAGAAGTACTCTACAGAATATACTCTTCAAAGATCTCATGACGCAATTTAGAGTCAGACACACATCACACAGCAACTACTACACAGAGATCTTCTCTGCATTTTTGTGGCTCTCTTAACACTGACTTTACACCGATGCACTGAATCATCTCTCTATTGCCAAATGACTGTTTACTCTGTCTTATATGATGGCCTATGGTTATTTTCACTAGCTAGCTAGCTAGTGAAAATAACCATCCAACTCTGATCACACAGACATAACGATCAAAAAAATGAATATATCAAATTGTATGTTTAGATTTTTATGTATCCTTCCTATAAATAAAGCCATAAGTACACTTTTTATCCATAAACCATACATCTCAACCACTCATAGCTTTCACATTAAAATTAAAAAAGAGGATTCAACCATAGAAAATAAAAATCTCCCCTGCTTAACAGATCAAAAAAGAATCTGTGGCAGGGGAGAAAAATGGTCTTGAGCTATTTAACTATTACACTGTTATCATACAGGTTTACAATTTTTTTCAGGAAGCATTTGGCAATATAGGACAACCTTATGAGCATTTGGTAAGTTCAGCTTTTGAAGAAATCGCACAAAATATTTATAAAAAGCATCATTCATAATAATTGTATTTTGATATTCGTTTTCCAGACTTCCAAGAGAGTCCATAATGCTTTCTAAATTTTTGTACTCTTCACTGTCTGTTTGCGCATTTTCTTTAGCTAATTTTTTAAAATCAATGTTTTCATCTATGGAAAAAACATCATCAAACATAACTGTGGCTTTTTGGTTTTTGTGTCGCTCTATGGCATCCTTAGTTCTTGAAAAATCACCCATTCCATAACCCAAAAGGGCCATCCCAGCAAGAACAAGTAATCCATGAGATCTATCTAAAATCCGTGACTTAGGAAACTTTATTGACATAAACATGGCTGCTAATCCACCAAAAGCTGCCAAAGCACCAAATAGAGTGGCAGGACCACCATTAGATAGATCAAGATTCATATCCTTAGAATTCACTTGAGTTAAGTTCTCAATCTTTTCCCAATTTTGAGTCAAAAATTCTCGAACTTCTTTAGTTTTAAATGACTTTTTGCTAATAGTTAAGGCTTCACCATCTGTTGTCAAAAATGCATTAACACATACATCTAAATGTTGCCTGGGATTCTTAAGCACCTCATCTTTCAGATCATCTCCGTAACACGTATAAAACGTAACCGATGTTGAATCATCTTTTGCATCTACTGTCACAAAGTGAGTAGATCCATCATTTACAGATTGTAACTGAGATTTTTCTTTATCCTTTTCTACCAAGCCAATACGACTACAGCTCATAGTTATGACAGATAAACAAAGAATGCATGCTAAATGAGAAAGATATGAGCGATATTTCATGAAAACAATTCCTTTGTATGATAATTTTATAGACTAATATTAATTAAACTTAATAACTAAGCGATCTTCAGTTTACATAAATGTTTGAGATAATGAAACAAGCGAAATCTCCATATCACATCAACACAAAATCTGCAAGAGTTATGCCAAGCTGCTTAAAAGCTTCATATAATTGACAAAACTACTTATCATATGAATTTATAATATGAATATTGTGCATAAACGCTCATATTTTATAAAAAATACATGACACACTTCAAACACTACGAGATGTATGAGTCTTTTTTCTTTGATAAAAAAGACTCACTATTTCAAAGAGAAATTCTAAAATAATCACAGAGACTAACAAGATGAACACCCAATAAATGATCACTTGAGCATCCTTGTAATAACGATCATTGATACGACTTATCGCCTTACCAAGTGCTGTACTAGCACTTAGTCCTTGATCTAATTTATCCATAGAAGACAGTGAATCTGGTGTGTGTTTGATCAATAGACTTTCTGATAATGCTACATTCTGCAAAGCCATAGTGGTGTCATCATTTGCGCTATCAACAAAAGTATTGAGCATCTCTGTAATATCAAAGAAGCCACGCCGCAATGACAAAAGTGCATCTTTACGCAAAGAAGTATACAAAAATGAGGATGGTTGAAAGGAACGTAAAAATTCCACTATACCACCTTCTAACTTTGATGGATTTTTTGTACTCAAACGATCTTTTGATGGAAAAGTAAGCTCCAGCATATCACGGATCAAAAAAGGCAAAGTACCATGGCTAATGGGTGAAGAGATATTATCTTGTGTACTTGGATCCGAATCAGAAGCATAAAAAGGATCAAAAGGTAGTAAAGAAACAAATAAACTACCCAAAGCCACCGAACGACCTGCTTTTGCAGGCCATTCCTTTTGCCATAACACATAAGATGTCTCACCAGAGTCATCGTTACTATCCTCGTAAGTTAAGGCATAAAAGCCATGGTCTTCAAGAATTGTAGCCATAGCAGCAGGACTGTCTTTATCCGTACAAGAGAGTGTCTCTTGAGCCACACTCAGCAAACTTTGCAAACAACCACACATCTGTGAATACGAGGATAAAGGCAATGAAGGAATCAACCATAGATCTATGGGTTTTTTAGAAAAACTCTGAGCTTCTTTTTGACCTTTAAGACTCTCAGAAAATGATCCACAAGATGAAGAGTGATCAAAAGCAAAAGACACATCCAGTATCACCAATAAATAATCATCTACAAGAGAGCTATCTTCAGGAAATTTATCCCATCTATCCACCCAATAACCAAGAGAACGTAAAGCCGTACTGACACCCCGCAAAGGATCGGCTAACACATTCTCTCCCAATAGAGATCCCACAAGTAAAATGTTATCCTTTTGATCAAGGTTCCATATATAACGATTATCCAACTCCAAACTATCCTCACTACCTGACAGCACCTCAAAAGACACAAATCGCTCAGCTGTAGAACGGCTAGAAGATACATTCAAAGTCAAAGGTATGGTTAAAGAAGACTCACCTTTAGCAAACATATAATCCCACTCATCACTGCCTATCACCGCCACATCCTCGCTAGAAATAACCTTTATCTTGCCTCCAGATGCAGACAGTTGCTTCTTAGAAGACACCCCTCTAAAAGAAGGATAAACACGTTGTAAAGTGATCTGTAATGGATATGTCACCTCATCACCACCCATAACATAAGGGTTGCTTAAAGAATGATTTTTTATAGAACGTATAAAGATATTCTCTTGATTCTCCTTGCCTTCAAGCAAGACCATTCCTAAATTCAAACTATGCAAAGCCACCGCCATATTCATGCCGTCTAAACTATAAGCATCACCATCTGTAAACACAGTAATGCTTTGATAAGCCTTCAGGTCTTCTCCTAAATGAGCAAGCAACGATACCAGTTGAAAACCAGCCTTGTGAAACTTCATATCTATATCATCTACAGAAAGATCTTGAATAGTAGACTTCACAGATGGACTCAATTCATCAGAACGTATCACATCAATACGCCCACCAACCTGAGATATATTTTTAGCTTCAAGAGCAAGCCTTTGCTTGTATTGATCCAAATTCACCACAGAAGATACCGAAGGAGAAAGATCCACAATCCACAAATGCACGGGATCTGTGTCGTTTTTAACAGACTCCAGAGCAATTTTTTGATGTGGTTGAAAAGAAGCAAAAATCAATAAAGCAGCAAGAAGAAAAAAACATATAAACATCCACCACGGCGGTTTTTTAAAAGAAAAAATCTTTTTTTGCTTAGTGGGAAGTGCCAATACGGAAAGAATGGGAAAATTCAAAGAAGAACTTTCACGTAGCAATAACCACCATAAAACAATAGAAACACCCAATAAAAACACACCGAAAAAAGCAAATGGTGTTGCTTGAAATAGATCAAACACGTCCTACAACACCTCCCCCATTTTTTCAGCATATTCCTCTAAGGTGGTGTGCGAAGGCAAAAAACAGTAATTTTCTCTTTGCTCACCAAAGGCTGTGATCTTATCACCATGAATGTGATTGTGTTTTTCTTTTAATCCCTTCAACCATCTTCCCAGAAACTTACTGTAATATTTCTTCAAATAATCCTCTGTCACACCCTCTTTTGCCTTACTATGAGATTTAAAATAACCAGAACGCCTCAACCATGATAAATCCATATCTAGCCTTGAAAGAATATGGATGACATTACAGTTAAGAGAATCTATGAACTGGCGACAAAAAGGATGGAGAAGATCTGAGATAAATAGCTTCGGCATATGACGGTATCTATCCATAAGAGAGGCCACAACAGCCTCTTTATCTAAACCATTCAATGGACTTTCTTGCACCTCTAAACAATATCCTAAAGACTTTAAAGTCATAGCCATGGAAGCATCTTTATTCTTACAACTTAAAGAATAAAGATCTGCAATATCACGTGAGTGAATCAAAGAAAATTCCATAAACGTAACCGAGCCACAATGGACCTGCCAAGAGCTTGCTTTTTTTTCATCAGAATCCTGTTTCAATATCAATATCACTCGCACCGGACGTCCATAAGACACAATATGATAAGCCACATTCCATAACACACGTAAAGCAATATGATGCTTAGTGGGATCTGCGATACGATACGCTTGTCTCAGCTGCTTATGAGGCCAAAACATAGAATCTGTACAATCCATTATCATCACATAAGGCTGTTCTGTGGGGTGATGCACATGACGCACCACCCATTCATCGGTACGAGCTAGCACCCGAAAATCCACCGTTTTCATCGTGTCACCAAAACTGTAAGGTCTTGTGAAATCAGCTTGACTCGATGAAGAAGCTAGTAATTGTCGATGCGATCCTCCAATACTCAACGAAGAACGCATAGAAGAACGTCTCTCAATAGGATCATCATATGCCAGATAAGCTATGGAATGTTTCATGCACCACCACTGTATTGTGTGTCATTGTTTCAACAACAAGAACACTCAAAACCATTGAAAAGTCAATGCATCTTATCTAACAGACGATGCTTCTTTTCTATCACATCAATATGAGCATTGATAAAAGCATCCACTCCACTAAGATGACCACCCAGATGACGCAAATAAGAAGATTTCAGTCCTATTCTGTGACGTAATACAGGACATGCTAGTGCTTTAACATGTCGCCAACGCACCTCTTTGTCACCCTGCAAAAAAGCTTTGGCCTTAGCCGCTGCAATCAAACACAATGATCCACGTGGTCCTGCACCATAACGTACTTGATGCATCCTTTCATCAAATCCAGAAGGCTTCACCTCAGCAAGAGTCTCAAAGGGAAGGCGACTATTGCGCACTAACTCATTAACCAATTCAAAAATCACCCTATCTACAGTCATATTGCGCACATATTCTAAAATTTTTTGCAAAAAATCCACCCGCTCAATAGATACCTCTTCTGGCTTTCTTACCCCATCATCCACTTCCTTAAGCTTGTGGTTATGATGGCCCTGTAAAATAGCAAGTTCTTCTTGCTGAGATGGATAATTCACAAGAACATGGATAAAAAAGCGGTCCAATTGAGCTTCTGGTAAAGGAAAAGTACCTTCTGATTCAATGGGATTTTGCGTCGCACATACCATAAAAGGTTGAGGTAAAAGATAACGAGTACCACCATAAGTCACCCCACGCTCCTGCATGGCTTCAAGCATAGCTGCTTGAGTACGAGGCGATGCTCGATTGATTTCATCAGCTAACACAAGATGATGAAATATAGGTCCTTTGATAAATTCAAAAGTACGCCGGCCTTTTGATTGATCATATTGCAGAATCTCTGAACCCGTTATATCGCTAGGCAACAAATCAGGAGTGTATTGAATACGGCCAAAACTTAGCCCCAAACATCGAGCAAAAACTCTCACAAGCCGCGTTTTAGCAAGCCCTGGCACACCGGTAAGCAAAACATGACCCGAAGATAAAAAAGCACACAATACCTGCTCTATCACCTCCTCTTGGCCAATGATTTGCTCATAAACCTCACCAAACAACTCATTAAATGTCTTTACTGCCTCAGCAGGCGTTGTATCCACCAAGTTATATCCTCTCCATCAAATACCATATCACTGACCTAAAACGTCCTTAGCAGTGTGCTTCATCTTAGCACACAGAAAAACCATCCTCGGATTCTTACAAGCTTTTGTAAGCTCACGCTCTTACACTCTCTCACACACTCACACACTCACACACTCACACACTCACAACCCTATCAACGTAGCCCATATAACAACATAACCAAGTTGGCACGAATCCTGCTTACTATGATATTGCATTCAGCCCCTGTGAGAAAACATGTGGCTGCAACGGGATGTCTCACCTATCCCAAACTCTAAATGAGCGTTTCGGTTATATTCTCAATCTCAATCACATTTCTTCATAGGAACTCTTCTGTGAACAAAACATCATCTTATCAAAAAAAACAGCAATACAAGTCATCTTACCACAAGCAGGCTTGGTACAAACACAAATGGCAGCGCTCCCCTCTGCCTTATTCTATGTTTACGCTATTGTTAATTTTTACCTTTTTGGGACACCTTAACCACAATCAAAACTCTGAAGTTCCTCTTTCCACCATGGAATCATCTTCTCTTTTAGATCTCAAAAAAAACGGCACTGAACCATCTCAAGAGCTTCATCACCATAACACTCTCATAGACCATGACATTTCAAATCATTGATAACTGTATATATATTTCTATTCCAAACCACTATTTTCATAACTCCAAGTGCCCTAGCACACCTTAATTACCATCAGCTTTGAAGGATAGAGTCACCATGACAACGCACAACTGTAGTTACTTCATCACCCTAATCTTCTGTATGTTTATGGTTCTCAGCATGCTCATTTTTCCAAGCTGTGCAGAAGAAAACAATACAAAACAATTTCAAAATACCCCCACCCCTGTCAAAGGAGTGGAAACACAAATTGATCCCTCTTTAAACGATACAAATACCTCAACCCCTACTCCTATCTCTGGCATAAACAACCTCAAACTTCCCTGGCAAGATGTAGCCGTATCCGTAAATAACGGCATTACAGAAGTCAACATCGCAGATGGACACATCAAAGAACTTAACGTTCTTTGGCTTATAGACAATAGCGTTTCTATGAAAGAATCAGGACTGCATCATATAGCCATGCAACAATTTGAAACATTTGTAGATAACTATAAAGATCATGCCAATATAGGACTCGTTACAGCCACCACGCCAACATCCAGTTTCTGTATCCCCCAAATGATTGACCGCACAGCAACAGAGCGAGACCATGATTTTGGCTGGAACTTTGAAGTCACTGATGTCATGTTTCAAAACGTCTCCATAATCAATTGCATTGTGGAATCTGTCTCTCCAGCAGCCACTCTCAATAGACTCTTTAGCTACGGTGGAGCCTTTGCACGCAGCCATGATGAAAGCTTCCTCGATCCCCATGGTTTTACAGCCATCATCGTCGTCTCAGATAGAGCGTCTTTATCCACAGACACCGAGCAACTTGTAAGCACATTGCTAGAAAGCCGTTTTCATCGCAATCTTGTAAGCTTCTATAGCTTCTCTTCAAAAGCTCCAAGCCAAGCAGGCGATAAAGGCAACAGCTTTACCATAGGACAAGATAACTCTCTGCGAGATCCCTATACAGACTATAGAGAATCCAGCTATCAAACTCACTGTGGTACTCACTATACGGATTCTTACACCAACCTTTCACAACAACTCGGCGGTAAACGCTTCAATATCTGCGAGCAAGATTGGCAACCATACTTTGAAATCATCAAAAACGAAACACTCAGCAAACAACGTCAGGTATTTCGTCTAGATGGCCTTGCTCGAACCTCCACAATCCACTCCGTCAGTGTTGGAAATACCCTCATCACAGATTATGATATTTTCGCTCTCCATCCTCCATTACTCATCCTAGGCGATGAATCCATCAGCCAACATCACACCTCTCTACAAGTTCAATACTCAACCACCTCACACCACGCATCTATCAACCCCTAATCCTCTTTCTTCCCTCCTTGTTTCATCTCCTTTCTCCTCCTTTCCCTGATGTTTTCCTTCTCCTTAAGCCATCTTTGCTCTATTGAGCAAAGATGGCTTTTTTATGTGCTATCTCACTCAACTTCACAACCCTTCTCATATAACCACCTGCTCTTTATGATCCATCCATAAGGAATCATCTCTCATCTATTGATATAAATGACTAAATGAAATGTCCTTATGAATATTTGACATTTCTATGTACAATCATGCTTTCTCGATATACGGCGCAGAAACATATCTCACATCACATCACATATGACATTTTTCACCCAACAAAAAAGGAATGCTTATCATGAAAAACACCTTCTATTCACAGCCATCACAGCAACGCGGCAGTATCGCTTTTGAGTATGTTGTAGTCACTCTGATGGGTATTGGTATCAGCTTAGTGGTGATGCAAGTAGCCAAAAAAGTGATTTATGAAAAATTATCCACCATGCAAGATCGTCTCGAAGAAACATGGGATGATGGTTTTGCACAAGATAGCGAGTTAGACAATGATTTTTGACATTCTTGCCACGTCTGCTCTTAGCTTACTGGCTACTACGCTGTTTTTAGAAATAACTCATCATGAAAGAATGGCTCGCAAACTGATGAGTCTAGCCGTTGTACGCAAGCAACAGTGGCAACATATCACCGACCATTGTCAAAATGTAAAGAAGAGTAGAGATAGTCAAGGAAGCCTCACACAACTAGGCATTCTACACTGCTCCACAGCACTGTATTGGAAAAATTCTGAGGGCTTATGGCAAGAGGTATGTTCAAGCAACCCTCGCCATCCTCACACCAGACCATTGAGATGGTTTAAAGTCGAAACACACTGTAAATCTAGCTCTCAGCTATTTGCTCAGAAACCTGCTCAAAAACCAGCTCAAAAACCAGCAAGCTATTTTACAGTCCTGCACTGGATCAACAAATCTTAAAACATCCATCTGCTAACAAGCAAGATCTTCCACAGAAGCTGACTTGTCATCTTTGCCTTCATCTTCCACTGCTACCTGACTAGAGCTATCTTTATTCTCTTTAACAGCATCTTTTTCAAAAAGAGTGTGCAAAGATGCTGTCTGTTTAGGCATGATGGCAGCATCACGTCCTAAAGACTTAGGGGCTCTTTGAGGCAAAGATGGCGTTTGTGCAAGCGTATCAAAACCAAAACGACGATGAAGATCTTCTGCTCTTTCTGGCTTATGCAATAAAAATCCTTGCACATAATCCACTCCTAAACGCTTACATACTCGCAGCTCTTCAATAGTTTCTACTCCTTCAGCAAGGAGCTTATGATTGAATCGACTGGAGTAGTCCACAAATAACTTGATAATGCTTTCTTTTTGAGGATCCTTATCCACATCTACAATAATGGCACGATCAAGCTTCACAAGATCTGGTTTAATGGCAATAAGCCTTTGAAAATTCGCATACCCTCTACACACATCATCTGTGGCAATACGACAATCTATACGCTGCAAACGTGATTTAGCTTCAAGCAGAAAATCAAAGTTCTTAATGATACGCGACTCAGCAATTTCAAAAGTGATCTGACTTCCTTTGGGAATCAAATGAGCCAGCTTTTCTATATAATAGAGATTTCTTGGAAAGATATTCACCAACAGCATACCTGGTAAATGCAAACCATTCTCTGTGGCTAAACCGATACACACTTGATCAAGTTCTAAAGATACATCACACTTTTGAGCAAGCTTGAATAAGGTATCAGGATTGAGAAATCGCGGATCCACATGAAATTCCTGATCACCAACATACTCTTTGATCCTGGCTACATCGATACCCAGTAATGATTCAAAACCATAGAGCTTATCACGCATACTCGATAAACTATCTTGCTCACGAGCATGGTGAACATCTTCTTCGCTGATGTTTTTAAGATCAAAAACTCCCTGAAATCTCGAATAAAAGAAATCATCACTTGCCATCAATGACTGCAGAAAATCTTTTTCCTTAGCCGTAGCAGAACTTTGAAGCAAGCCAGCATTTCTCTTTGCTTGCCGAACAGCTATGTTGATCTGATCTTGGACATTGAAACAATGGTTATGCATCAAAGATGCATAACCAACAGAAAACGATAACATCTTCTCAAAAAGACCTACCATATTCTGTTGCTGACCATGAGTCATCAAAAATTCTCTCACCTGTATTTGCAATTGACAAAAGAATTTATGAGAAAAATCATTCAAAAATCCACACGGTAAAACTTTACCGTGTTCTTGATGAAAAGGCGTAAAGATATAATACACATTGGAATTAGCATCTTGACGAAAGATCAAGTCCTGCTCTGTGGAACGGCCCATTTCCTGCCATACTTTTCGCACCACCTTAGAAAACATATCAAGCATTTGAGCATGAACCTTCACCCCATACTCCGTATAGATGTTCTGATGAGCTGAAGCATCGATATACATCAAATACACAATTTTGTGATTTAAAACAAAATTAGCTAGCACCTGACGATCAAAAAAGGATGTACAACTGCTATGGCGAAACCAAGAAGGACCCACTCGATAATCTTTTTGAATATAATTGGCTAAATCCACAGCCCCCATAGTGACGTGAATCATAGGAAAATCGTAATCTTTTTTCAGCCAATTGCCAGGCTGCTCATGACCATCTGGTGAGAGCAGAAAAAGAGCTGCTTTCTTAGCCCATCCCTTAAGCACTTCTTGCCATAACTTACTATCCAAGGCAGGATGACAAGCATCTGCTACCACCACAGCAAACTCTTGATGAAAGGTTTGCATATATGACAGAAGATCACCATCAACAATTCGACTGACCACAACACCATGCTCGGTTAATTCTGATTCTAAAGACTCCCCATAAGCTTGATCAGATAAAGCGATCAGTATCATGAAATTTCCTATCTTTCCTAACTTATTAACAAATGATTCATTGCAATATCATAAAGCTTCACCCATGATGCAACGAGCATATCTATACAGCCTACTCACTCCATCAGGCTCACACATATCGTCTTGATGAAAAAAAAGTTAATCATCAACTTTTTCACCACCCACGCCCCATCAGCAAGTCCTATCAAATCCAATCACTTCCCGTTACACCAAAGATTATTTATTATAGACATCTCACAGCCAGCACAAACAGCTAGCAAACAAGCTAGCAAAAATCTTGTTATGTTTTCAAACAGACTCACATAATATAAACACTTATAATATAAAGTGAGCTCTCTTAGCACAGTCAAAACCATAAGCACAACATCACAACACAGAGGAACTATGTCTGAGCGTCATGATGATTCACATAAGGATTCTTACAACTTCCATATACCTTTTCTTTCTTCAAAAGAGGTTCGGAAAGCTTTTATGGATTTCTATGGCAAACACCATCACAAAGTCCTTCCCAGCTCACCACTTGTGCTACCAAACGATCCTAGCACGTTATTTATCAACTCAGGGATGATGCCCTTTAAATCCATCTTCCTTGGCCATAACCCACAAAACCTCTCACGTGTTTGCAATACCCAGAAGGTACTGCGCGTATCAGGAAAACATAATGATCTTGATGAAGTAGGACTGGATGATTATCATCACACCTTTTTTGAAATGTTAGGACATTGGTCCTTTGGTGATTACTTTAAAAAAGAAACCATCCTTCTTGGTTGGGAACTGATGACAGAGGTTTACAAATTTCCTAAAAACCGCTTATTTGTCACAGTTCATCATTCTGATGATGAAGCCTATGAGCTGTGGTGTAAAGAAACCGACATAGAACAGCATCGCATTTTACGTTTTGATAAAGATAATTTTTGGGAGATGGCTGCCACAGGTCCCTGTGGCACATGCTCTGAAATTCACTTTGACCGCGGTGATATTCATAGCCAAAAAGCCACTTATAACCATCCCATACACGGAGTGAATGGCAAAGGTCATCGCTACGTAGAACTGATCAATTTTGTTTTCATCGCTTTTCAAAAACTTAGCGATGGTGGTTTACAACCTCTAAAAGAAAAACATGTGGATACCGGTGCTGGACTCGAAAGGTTATGTGCCATACTTCAAGGACAGGCATCTAATTATGAAACCGATCTGTTTAAACCCCTCACCCACCATATAGCCACACTCCTAAATGCTCCTTACCATAAAGGAGAGAAAGGAACACCCCATCGCGTCATCAGCGACCATATCCGTGCTGTAAGCTTTGCTATCGCCGATGGTGTACATTTTTCCAATGAAGGCAGAGGCTATGTCATCCGACGTATTCTCAGACGTGCTCTACGTTATGGTCATAAAATTGGTCTTAAAACCCCTACTCTTTTTCACCTCGTTGACCCTCTCAGCACCATTATGGGTACCACTTTCCCTGAACTTGCAGAACGTCAAGACTTTATCAAAGAGATGATCCATAACGAAGAAGAACAGTTTCTCAAAACCCTACGCAAAGGATTGAATAAGCTCGAAGAGATTATGGCTAATATAGCTGCCACAAAAACAGCAAAGCAGCCTGCAACCATCCATGGTCGTGATGTCTTTACCCTCTATGACACCTATGGTTTTCCCATAGATCTTACAGCTCAAGTAGCGCGAGAACACAGCTTACGTATCGATGAAGATGGCTACCATAAAGCGATGCTTGAACAAAAAAATCGCGCCAAAAAAGCCCAGATGTTCACAGATCTCAATAAAGATAACTGGACATATTTAAGCGAAGATAAAACCACCACATTCTGCGGCTACACCACCCTAGAATACCCTGACGCTCAAACCCTGGCTATGCGCCAAGATAGCAAGGATGGCAATATGTATCACTGTATATTAAAAACCACCCCTTTCTACCCCACCTCTGGTGGTCAGAAAGGCGATAAAGGCTGGTTAAAAAATGATCTCCTTACCTTTGAAGTTACGAGTACTGATTATCATATGGAACACATCATGCACACCTGTGTTCTCAAAAAAGGCCAACCATCTCACAACTTTCAAGAATGTGGCACTTTTTACGCCATGGTCAATAAACAGTACAGAAGACGTACCGCACAACACCATTCCACCACACATCTTCTCCACGCTGCCCTCAAAAAACACTTCAGTGAAGACATCACTCAAAGAGGTGCTTACTACGATGAACATATTCTCCGCTTTGATTTTTCCTTTCCTCGAGCCCTCACCACAAAAGACCTCCACTATCTTGAAAACACTCTCAATACAACCATTCGAGACGCTCTACCTGTAACGGTTGAAAACATGCCTTTGGCTTTAGCCAAAGCGAGTGGAGCACTCACTTTCGCAGGTGAATCCTACGGCGAAGAGGTACGAGTCTTAACCATGCAAGATAGTAACAATGCTGATCAATGGGTTTCAAAGGAATTATGTGGAGGAACACATGTCCACAACACAGGAAGTATTGGTATCATGATCATTCTCTCAGAGAGTGCTGTAGCTGCAGGAATTCGACGTATCACGGCAAAAGCTGGTGATGCTGCTTATGAATATATCAAGCTCCAACAACGAGAACTTTACAGTATCTATCAGACGTTTTCGGTGCCTTTTTCCACAAAAACCTACCTCGAAACCCTCAAACATACCACACCGTCAACAGATAAAAAGCCACAAGCCTCACCTTCTGATCAACTTCCAGCTCTAAGCTACGCCAAAACGCTCAAGGAAAAATCCACTCATCAAGAAACCATTATTAAAAAACTCAACCGCGAGCGGATTGAAGGACTTGCTGCAACAATCAAAGAAGACACACAAACACACACACATGGCCATCATATCATTGCCCATGATGTCACATACCTGGCATGGGATAACACATTACTCACAGAGTTATCTGCTAAAATAACCCAAAATCACCATGAATCTTTCATCGCTTGTTTATACACTTACAATAAACAAGCCAAGCCAAATACAACACAATCCACAGCCAATATCACCCTTTTTGTCTCAGTATCCACAGCACTACAACCTACTTGGCATGCTGGAAAACTGGTCAGTTATTTATGCAAACAGTGGCAAGGACGAGGTGGTGGCAGACCTGATCGAGCCAAAGGAGGCATTAAAGAATATAGCTCATCCAGCGCTAGCTTCAAAAAAGCTCTCACAGAGCATATATATGAGTACAACGCCACTAACAAGACATCTACATCCTAAATGACTCACTGAGCTATTACCTGGAGCTATTACCTGGAGCTATTACCTGCTCATTATTGATAACTCATAGAATGAGCCGTAAGCACATGTACATGAATGAACACATATATAATGCTAGCTTTAATCCACACATATGAATATACATATGAACCATATAAAAAAACTATCTACACATATCTCAGTATCTAAAAGTGCATAAATTGTGTATAAGAAGTCTGCTTGATCTTTAAATAGAATTCTTGCACATCTCTACTGTCATAATAAGGCTTAGCTATAAGAAGATGTCTAAGCTGTATAACTTCACAGAATCACTAAAGCACAACCATATACATAACATAAACCATCACATTCATCGGAGTAAGACCCTTTCATGAAATGCCACTTGTATTTGCTACGCACTGCAGCAATGACTCTTTGTTTTGCTGCAATCGCCACAGGTTGTGGCAATATGACATCAGCACCGCAAAATCACCAAACATCGAGGTTACATTCTGTAAATGACGGATCCAATTATTTTATCATAACCAATGCAAATAATGATTCATCATCTCTAACTTTTTACTCATGTTCTGTAATAAGTGAACAAGAAACCCACATACTCCAAAATCCTACAGCGCATCCCCACTATTGTGTCAGTGCATTTCAAACAGCAGATGGTTTGCCACTTACTGTCAGTAAACAATCCCTGCTAAGCAAAGAAATCCAAGATTTTCTAACCAAGAACTGGCAAAAAATCAAAACTTTGAATCAGATCACTCTTAAAGAAATGAACCTCAATGATCACAATGGTAATCATTTCATATATTTTGCTGCTATGACAACTTTGAGTGGTCTCATAACATTAGGAATATCCATAATAACAAAAAAACGCCTCTTTGAAATAGCTAGTGGATTGCTCTCAATAACTTCATTTATTATTTTTGGCTACGCTGCAGGAAGCAGCTTAAGAACATTCGATGCCAGATATCACTACAGAGAAGCAAAAAAAGACCATACTCTCAGAGCAAAAACACATTTTCCATTAACCATACATAAAAACATCCATTTTGACACACTGGCTAAAGAAAACAACCTAACAAGTAGTGATGAATACCAGTATTTTCAAAATATCATTAAACCTCTTGGCAGTATCTCAAACGAATATCAAAACGAAGTAGCCATCAATGATACTTTTTATAAAAACTTTGCCAAATTCCTTCAAAAGCTAAACGTAACTACAAACAAAGAGATATCTTTATATTGCCTCATAAGCCTTACAAAAACAAAAGAATGCAACCCAATATGATGTAACATAGTTTGTTACTGCTAAACGAAGCACTTGCCCAACATAGCAAGCGTTCATATAATACAAACTACCTAAGCAGATAGATTTGTAAGTTAACATAGCGTAACATACAGCATATGACCAAGAAGCACAGCAAACATTTTGTTGCTAAAATGAAGAATCCTGATATACATCTCATGTTAACTCATGTTGGCACCCATCTTGCAAGTCATATATTATTCTTACTTTTAATAAGAAGTTCATTAGATTATACGAAGATATAAATTGGCAAACCATCTTACAAGGAGAAATTCATCATGCAAAACAAAACTCATTATCACTTACTCTACACTCTAGCTTGGACTCTTTTCTTAGCAGCTACCAGCGTCAGCTGTGGCAGTAGTAATCATACAACACCCCAGAGCCAAGATGAGTCTCAGCTAAGTTCTGCAAGTAATAAGTCCAGTCATTTTGTCATAGCAGATGCGAAAGACGATTCCTCATCTCTGACTTTTTACTCATGCTCTGTAAGTAACAAAGAAACAGACAAACTTAAAGACCCTGCAGCACATCCACAAAACTGTGTCAGCGCATATAAAAACTCTGATGGTGAGCCGCTAACTGTTAGCAAAGAGCAAATGAAAAGCAACGATCACCAAAATTCTTTAGCTCAACATTTAGAGAATCTTAAACAAACACACCAGTCAGATATAAATGATAGAAAGATTATAAAAGCTGATGTCGGACAACAAATGACATATTATTACTTATTTGTGGCTAGTGCCGCAGCTATATTGGCCGGTATCTTAGCAACCAAAAGTCTCCAGGTAGTGTTATTAACCACAGGAGCATTGGGCATGGTATACGTAGGACACGGCACCACAATGAGTAAGATACGCAGAAACTCTCGTTCAAATAGCTCAAAATGGCCTACATTAGGAAACATTGCAAAAAATGATTCGCAAGAAGCTAAACAATTGAATGCTAATCTTAAAAGCGCTCTCGAATCTTACGATCAATTATCCAAAAATACATCTCAAAGAAAACTAGATTTTGATGGTAAATTTTTCAGAAAATTTGCAAAAATACTTGAAGATACTAAGTTAGTAAAAGAAAATGAGATTTTTGAATATTGCCAAATAACTTCAGAAATAAAATGTAGCACCATCTAATCTTTATCCCATTCATTATCCCATTCATTAAACAAGACGTACCACTCTTCTTCCTTGCTATAGATCACAACAAATCTAAAGCAAGGAAGATTTACACGTTGTTCATCTCGTGTTAACTCATATTGGCATTCATCTTACAAGTTATATATTATTCTTACTTTTGACAAGAAACTCATTATCACTTACCCTACACCACTCTAGCTTGAACTCTTTTCTTAACAGCTACCAGCGTCAGCTGTGATGTTACTCATAAAATATGGGACGAGATATAAAGTAAGAAAGAACAGTTGCGCTTACACAAAAAGAGACTTTACAGACGAAGAAGGGGAAACAACCTCATCCATAGGTAAAGTTACAAGACTGAGGTTATATTAAGGCTTGTTCTTTTGACTTTTACTTTTTTTAGGTAAGCCCACAGAATCACTATTATGACTATCAACATCGAAATTGAACACAGTCGATTCTGCGGAGCTGCTAGAGCCATGTGTTTTTTCATTGGTGCCTGAGTCTATCATAGTGGACAATCCATAGGTCAATGCAATTCCTCCCAGCAAACCTGCAATTGATGGGATGAGCAATGCAGGAGCCAAAGCCTGGCTCTCAAGTCCCACCGATGCTGACAAGGCAATACCAGTAGAAATACCGGCAGCAACAACCAAAAGACCTAGTAACGCTGCTGTTAAATGACTACTAGCTTTCTTGATCTCCATATCATTTAGATCTGACTTATACAACTTTTCAAGTTGATCCAAATCTTGTGGTAAAGAATCTTGGCTTTCAAGACTTTGCAAAGATTGTTTGCTAATAGTGAGCGGCTTACCATCTGCTAATCTAAATACATTTACACATTTTTCTACATCTACAGAAGAGTTATGGGATTCTGCAGCTTCCATTTCACTTACAGGACACGAATAAAAAGATACTGATGATGAATCATTTTTTGCATCTGCTATCACAAGAACATTAGAACCAGCAAACAAGCTATCCGAGTTATCATTAGAGGGATTATAGTCATCGAAGCTATCATCAAAGCCCATCGCATCATCGAAGCTATCATCAAAACTATGATCTAAATCCTCAAGATCAAGGCTATCATAAGCAGAACTTAATTGAGATAGATCTTGATCATATGGTTCTAAATTATTTACACCAGTGCTGGCACAACCAATGGCTTTAGCAGCTAATAAAGTAGTTAGCACTACTGAATACAAAAGTTTTACGTAAATTTTCATAATCGCTTCCTTAATCCATGATCTAGCCATTTAGTTATTTGTGCTTTGTTACAAAACAACAGGTCTTTAGCTGATGTCACTGACTTATCTCGAGGTTAAAAGAAACTGGACAAGATCAGCCCTCCAACTTAAGACCTCGGTGACGATAGCATTGATTGATATTATAATCAACCACTTATAGCTCATCTAAAGGTACCAAAAAATCCTTCATAAATAGACATAATATTTTTAAATTTTTTTTAATTAAAACAAACACTTACATATTTTTTAAAATATGCAGACAAGTAAAGTGCAAATAAGCTAGAAGCTTAGGATGTCACCAAACAACCATGATGGAGTTTTAGGATATGTGAGTATAATGAACGCGATTAATAGACTTCGTACGTCACTCAGTGAAATGGACCAGTCTAGAGAGGGATGATAAGAAAGATCTGATCCGTCAAATAAAAGAGAAGAGAGTTACCAAAGAAATCTCTAACTTGATCTTCCCATAAAATTTAGAGGAACAACCTTTCATCTCATTAGATAAAAAATAAGACCTACTTTCTAAAAAACAGTCTTTGTAGAAAGCAGAGAAGAGAGCTCGTAGATCAGCTTTATGTTTTTATTTTCTTTTCGCTGCCCATATTTCCTCTAACCAGAATATTACAACATAAGCCACCCTGTCTGATGCAAAAGATGTAAGAATAATGAAGTATTTGAATAAAAATCGGGTGTCTAAGATTTTGATTCAAGTTGCACTTTTAGTTGTTTGAATATCTCTTTTTGCAAAGAAGTAGGACTGGCAATCGATGGAACCAGAGAGTCCTTATTTGCAAACTTCATCCAGCACATAGATATTGTTGATAGCTCACTTATCAACGAAGGGAATGTTAGAAAAGGAAAGCCTGCTGAGTTACAACGAAGATTCGCCTTACGCTTACCCTTAGCTGAGGGAGATTTTTTCTTAGAAGTCACTGAGTACTCTGGAAAAATCTCCTCATCATCAAGAAGCAAGGTTTTAAGCGCTTTTCTCATATGCCATTCTACGTAATAAGCTAATACACAAAGAAACATATGCGCCTTCATCATTTCTTCAGGCTTCACTGATCTAGCCTTGATATCCTCTTCCTTAAGAGACCTAAAAGCTCTCTCCATTCGAGCTAGATGCTTATAAGAAGATATAACTTTCTTGGGACTCATGTCTTCCTTTGAAAGACTGGTTGCCATAACGTAAAGCCCATCAATGTTGTTTTCTTCGCAAATAGCTTCTTGGTTTCTTGAGTAAGTCAGGGAATCGTCTTTGATCTCTATATCAAAGAAAGGCTTTACGCGATATTTATCTAGAACACGCCCCACACGCTCTTCAATTTTGCGAGAGCCTTTAAGAGTATACTTTTCTCTTTGAGTGGCTTCTTGCACGCCCAAAAGATCCTTTTCTGCACGATTTAAATCTTTTTCTCGTTTCCGTCTTCTCATCATTTCTCGACTGGTGTTATGGCATATGATTAAACGCATTCCAGGATACTCATCACTTTCGACTTCACAAATATTATGTGCATCAAAAAGAGAAGTCTGTATTATCTGATCCTTTGTTTTCATGATTTTTTTTAAAGATGACTTTTTAAGAACAGAAATCCAATCCATACCAAATGATTTGATATCCTTGTTAATATCCATTTGCGTAACCATACCGCGGTCATCAATAAAAACAAACTTTTTTAGCCCAAATTTATGACGTAGTTTATCTATTTGATGAGATACTGTGGAAAGATCAGCAAGATTACCTTTAAAGGCCTCTACAGCTACAGGGCAACCATCGCCAGTTGTGAGCAACCCAAATTTCATCTCAAGATTCTTTTTTTTCTCTTTTTTCTTACCAGGGACATGAGGATCAGTTGTTGCTTCTATCTGAACCGAATGGAGATCATAAAGAACAATAGCTCCTTCACTTAGATGTTTCTTTGCCAGGTTTTTCTGGGTCTCATCTTGCTTTTCAAGCAACCAGTCCATGGCACTATATAGATCTTCTTCTTTCGATTCTGTTACACCAAATTCAAGACCTAGAGTTGATGTAGGTAAGTTGTGATTTGGATCATTATGTTTATTTTCTAGATCTTTTTGATCACATTGCCAACCATCACAGCTGAAATAATGTGCTTGTGGATCTGCAATACGAGATGCAATCATCGCTAAACAAATAGAATGATATTTTGATTTCTGATCTCCTATCATTTCCGAGATATCGAGGTTATCCATAATGCCCTTCACCGCTGCCACATGGCCGTGACTCAAGGTTCTTCTAACTTCCATAATACTTTGAGGTCCTTTGGGCACAATCTTAGCATTTTCATCTTTGAGAAGACACTTAATGAGCGGTATAAGTTCCTTAGGTAGCTTAGTAATGTTAGCCACTGTCCGTTTATGGCTTCTGCCATTCTCCCAATACGACTCCCGAATAAGTACTGTTTTTTTATCTGATCCATGATTTGGTACGATTTCAACATACATACTTCATCTCCTTAGTTTACAGCGGTACAAAGCAGCTTCATACATAATTTTGATTGTACACGAGCAGCTTAGAATAAAAAGCAAAAAACAACAAATCCCTTACTTAGCAAAGAATACAGTAAAGGATAGACACATTTGTGCTGTGATTTTTTTTGCAAATATTCTGCAAAAAATCTTTGACAAAAACACATACATTTTATCTAAGCACACACAAAGTCCGTGATCCATCATTTCTGTGCATCACTTTTTTGAATTTTCTTGCTCTGCAGTTTTTGGTTCAATCTTCTTTTCTGCTTTATTTTCTGCTTTATTTTCAACTGCCGCTTTCTCTTCTGAATCTGTAGAAAAAGGGACGGTGGTTGATAAAGAAAATTCCGGGCTATCCATCACCTCTGAAGAAAATGAACGTACAGATCCTTCAATATGATCTTTTTGACGAGATACTGCCGTAAGCTCTTGGCTCACTTGATTTTGGATCCTTTTAAGTTTTGCCAAACCTCCACCTAAAGAACGCATCACCACAGGGATATGCTCAGGTTTGATCAATACCACAGCCAATAAAGAAAGAACAAAGAGCTCTGATAAACCCAGCTGCAACATATCAAAACATCCCCAATAAATGAGTTAGACCTACAAGCGAAGTTAACAAAAAAAAGCATACAATCCTACCACTTAATAGGAGTTGTGGCCCATTTAGGTGATTCTGCAGAATAAAGAGGTAATATGATTTTTTTCTGTAAGCCACCATCTCGCCTCATCACATAAAGAGCTGTAGGGCCTTTGCCTGACGAAGAAGGAAGACGATTGGAATGAAAAACCATTAAATGCCCATTTGGAGACCAAGAAGGACCTTCATTATCTCCACTATGCAAAGTCAAGCGTTCTAAAGATCTTCCATCCATGTTCATCATAAAAATATCAAAACGATCTGTCTCTTTATCATAGCCAGCAAAAGCAATTTTCTTAGAATCCGGTGACACCGCAGGACTACCGTTGTACCAACCAGCCCACGTTAAACGATGATCTTTTATCACACGAATCTTACCTGCTGTACGTTGCAAGTCAGCACGAAAAATATGAGGGTTACCAAACCGACCCGATACATAAACCAGCCAACGACCATCTGGAGAAAACGTTGGGGAAACATCGAGTCCAAGCCCTCTAATCAATGTACGACGTCTCGCTTTTCCTTCTAAAGACGTCACAAAGATGTCTGCATCACCTTTTCCCCTACCCGAAAACACCACATTATCTGATAATGCATCATGCTGCCCTCCTGAATCTACTCCCGGATAAGCAGCCAGTAAACGCACCTTTTGAGATGCAAGATCATAAGCATACAAATCCGGATCTCCACTACGATAGGAAGTAAAAATGATGTGCTTACCATCCTTAGACCATGATGGAGAAAGATGAATACTCGGACCCCAAGTAATCTGACGTAAACCCGATCCATCAATGCGTGCTGTATAAATATGTTTGGGAGATGCTTTGGTCTTTTTTCCCACAAAAACAAGAGGAGCACCAAAAATTCCCGGCCTCCCTGTATAAGCTTCCAACATGGCATCAGCAAAAACAAAAGCCCATTCTTTTTCACGAGCAGCTTGCTTGCCCATCACAAAAGAAAATTCCTTTTCCACCCGCACACTATAACTACGCAAATCCACACCATGAATCTTATAAGTAAGTTGTTTTGTCTTTTCCAAATAACCCACATCCACCAACACCACCACATCCACTGGTTGAGTATTTTTCAAAACAACACTTGGCTTATTAACTAACCATTCACTTAAACTCTGATCAGCTAGAGGCCATGGAAAAAAAGGAGGAGCATACACCGGTAAAGTAGATACTTGGAAAAGTGAGGTAAAAGACAACATAACCCCAAGATGAGCACTAAAACGTCGCAAAGACTGATGAGCCACTTGAGAAGCTGCCTTATCCAGTGATGTGTTTAAATTCTTAAAAGGCACCATCACCCGAATGGGACGAAAGGTGGGATTATCAATATATATATTGATACGATCAGAGACGCCCTGATCCGAAGTATTTTCTGCTAATAGCTTAGATTTCTGAGCATCAAGAGCAGCAACCTCCTCAGCTGCATTCACCACTCCCATTCCACTCATAAACACGCCAGCTATCACACAAAACCTATAACAACCAGCTATCTTCAACCACACTGCTTTCCACTTCAACCTCCACCTCCACAAAAAACCAGAAAGACCCAGTGATCACCTACCACCATATCATTTCCATAAACGACTGTTTTTTGAGCTTGAACCTCTTTATACACAACACCATTTATACACAACACCAAAATATCCGTATTTATGCAGCCAACATGGTTGGTTCACTTAGCTTGTTCCAGCTAGCTTGTTTCAGCTAGCTTAGCTTAAGTGCAGCTCTTAAGTAAGCACGGTATTGCTAGCGAGGAGCAAAATGAATCACCATCTCCCTACCTACCCATGCCTGTGGAGGCTCACCAAAAGGAGAAGCACGGCTAATGACATCCAAACTCACTCTATCAAACAAAGAATCTCCTGAGGATTCCTCCACCTGTGATGTCAACACATAGCCCTTGGTATCAAGGGTAACTACCACCAATGTTTTCAGGTCCTCTCCAGCATACCTATACACCTCAGGCAAATCATAGAACCTGGCAATGGCTAGCTGTATCTGACGAGTATATTCATCATAAACAGCCGCACTCACCACTGATCCACCTTCTGCTTTCACAGAAGCCTTCACCTGCGTTTCAACAACCTCCTCAGCTTCTATCTTATCAGCAAACTGCTTCTTCTTACGAGCCTCCTCAAGCAGCATACGTCGCATAGCTTCTTCTTTTTGCATAGCCACAAAAGCTTGACGCGTTTTTTCTTCTAAAGCAGCACGACGATCTTTCTGCTTAGAACGGCTAGCAAGAGGACCTTCTTGCACTACCTGTTCCTTCTCATCTTCCTGGACAACAGATTTTTCTAGCTCTAAAGTATCTGATGCTGCATCTTCTGTATGATCTTTTTTGTCTTCTTTTTCTTCTGGAACTTCTGTTTCTTCTATCTCTGATTTATCAGCACTACGAAGACGAGATGTAAGTTGAGGAAGCAGCTGAGCAGGAAGTCGCACTTGATCGGATTTTTGAGCATCTTTGATACCGGAATGATCCGTAACACTTTGCAGCGTTCCAAGTTCTATTTCAACACGTTGCAGTTCTTCTATACTCTCCCCATCAGAGAAAATATCTTTCCATGGCACAAGCAAAAACACCCCATGAGCCACAAAAGAAAGCATCAAAGCCGTAGCCAGTGACACTCCACCTACTTGAGAAAAAACCAAGTGTTTTTTCATATTCTGTTGCATAGATATACCATGAAACATCTCTAAAACTATTTTGATGTATCAACGTTTCGAGAATGAATATCTTCGCTTTCCATAATCAAAGAAATTTTTTGAGCACCCGCTCCTTTAGCCACATTCATCACACCCACTACTTTGGCATATACCACATCTTTATCAGCTCGAATAATCACATCTTTAGAACGCTCACTCGTAAATTTCTCTAGCAATACCTTACCAAGCTGGACAAAAGGTATCTGTTTTTTTTTCAGATAATACTCACCACTCTCAGAAATAGACACCACAATAGGCTCGTTTTTAGTGTCTGAGCTAACAGGCTTCAAACTGGTTTTAGGAAGATTAACATCAATCCCTGAATAAGATAACGGCGCTGCCACCATAAAAATAATCAATAAAACCAACATGACATCCACAAGAGGGATAATATTGATCTCAGCCATCAATCCATGATCGGCTTCTTCATGGTCATCAAAAGAGGTTTGGAAAGCCATAACTACTCGATATTACGTTTTGATTTCATTCATGGTTGCCAAAGGTTTCGCTGCAGGCATAGCTTCTCGCTGACCAGAGGTCACAGGAAGAGTGACCAAATGCCGTTCGACGATATTGCTAAAATCGGCAATAAAATCATCGGCACAACCAAGAATGTGACGAATGTGATGCCGTGAAAGATTATAGCCAATTAAAGCTGGTATGGCAGCAGCTAAACCAAAAGCTGTGGCCACCAATGCCTCACTAATACCCGGGGCCACAACAGATAATGATGAAGAACCTGAAGCAGCAATACCCTCAAAAGAATTCATAATCCCCCATACAGTACCAAACAAACCGATAAAAGGAGCTGCTGAAGCTGAAATCGCTAAAAAAAGTAACCATGACTCCAAATGCTTACGCGCTGCTATTTTACTCTTTTTGAGACGACGAGAAATATTATCCATAGAAGCAGTCAAGGTCAGGAGTTTATCCTGACTTCCACCACCACTAACCAGCGATACACTCTTCAGTAACTCATCATAACCATCAATAAAAACATCTTTAATAGGAGAGTGAGAAAAATCATTCAATTTTTCATGGACCACATTCAATGAAGCATAGCCAAAAAAGCTCTCTAAGAAATGTCGTGAACGTCGGTAAACGCCACGTAAAATCAAAACTTTATATAAAGATATAGCCCAGCTCATCACAGAAAATATCAAAAGCGTAAGCAACACACAAAACACCACCAATCCTGCTTCAAGAGACCGAGCTAACACACTCCTCGACCCTGAGCTAATAGCAGAAGATGCCGCTGTTTCTTGTTTTGCAGACTCTGGCTCTGTAGTTACAGTGTCTGGCTTTGATGACTGCCCATAAGATATACTACCCAACCCATAAACATGCATCATTGCAGCAAAGAACAACACCACCGATAAAGACGGCCATCCAAAAAAAACTGACATGCATTCTCACTCTTCTAAAAACAATTTGATGATAGTGTTCTTTGTCTCTATGGCGCTGTATCTGTGCCCTATCTCTCTGCTAGAGGAACATAAGGTACATCTACCCCACCTTGATAGATCTGCCGAGGCCTACCGATCTGCTCACCACGACGTTTCATCTCTAACCAATGAGCAATCCAACCTGGCAAACGCCCCAAAGCAAACATCACTGTAAACATTTCTGTGGGAATACCCATCACACGATAAAGGATACCTGAATAAAAATCCACGTTAGGATAGAGCTTACGCTCAAGAAAATACGTATCACTCAAAGCTAACTCCTCAATACGCTTTGCTATATCAAGTAAAGGATCATGAACACCAAGTGTTCCTAATATACGATCACAAGCACTCTTAATCACTTTGGCCCTAGGATCAAAGTTCTTATAAACCCGATGACCAAACCCTGAAAGACGGAAAGGATCACGACGATCCTTAGCACGACGGATCACCGCATCCACATTTCCACCATCTTTATGAATACGCTCAAGCATCTCAATAACCGCCTGATTAGCCCCACCATGCTTAGGTCCCCAAAGAGCACAAATGCCAGCAGATATGGAAGCAAATAAGTTGGCATCAGAAGATCCCACCAAACGAACAGTGGAAGTAGAGCAGTTTTGCTCATGATCACCATGCAATATAAACAACATATTCAAGGTCTTGACCCACTCTGGATCCACCTCATAAGATTCCGATGGAACCGCAAACATCATATACAAGAAATTTTCACAAAAACTTAAATCATTCTTTGGATAAATCACCGGCTGACCAATAGACTTTTTAAACGAATAAGCAGCAATAGTACGTAACTTAGAGAGCAAACGCGGCACAATCCGCTTCACCTGCTCCTCATCATTAGGATCCAAGCTATCTGGATAATAGGTAGATAAAGAACATACCATCGATGACAAAATCGCCATAGGATGTGCCTGAGGAGGATAACCATCATAAAAACTCAACATATCCTCATGAATAAGACTATGATAGGTAAGCTGCTTACGAAAAGCTGACAACTCATCAGCTGTTGGTAGTTTTCCATAAACCAATAAATAGCTGGTCTCCACAAAATCACTCTTCTCAGCTAGCACCTCCACAGGAATACCACGATACTTCAAAACACCATTCTCACCATCTATGTAAGTAACCTCTGATTGAGTGGATCCTGTATTACCATACCCAGAATCCAAAGTAATATACCCACTCTTTGCTCGCAAAGATGTGATATCTATAGCCTTCTCTTGCTGAGTCCCTGTGATAACAGGAAGCTCATAGCTCTTTGAGCCAAGCTCAAGACGACATGTCTCACCGGTATGTGTATTGTGCGCATTTGAACTCATGGATCCCTCCTTTAAGGATATCTAATTCTCTTACTCTCAAAACCAGTTTTTCTTAAGCACAATCTCCTTCAACCAGATTGTGTTGACTCATGTGTGTATATGCTAATTGGTTGTTCTCATCATCACGACCAACATCATCACAAGATCTTTATGACCTTTATTCCTTCCTTTATTCCTTCCTTTTCTTTATCTCTTTAAAGGAATAAAGATCTTCTTTGCTATAACCAACATCCACATATATAGGATAAACGCCTAAGAAATGCTTATCGTACACATCTTCTTATATATTATTATCATATGGCTATATGATATACCTATTTATCCATTATAAACATAATAGACAGCCCCCTAGTATCTATATGGAGTGTCTATATGAAGCATCTATATGGATTATACAACCTGCTAATAGTCATATGACTTTTTGATAGCGATTTTTTTTATTTTGATCTTGCTTTTTTCAAACAACGATATATATTGTCTTCAGCTCACTTGGAAACCTTTCGTAGAGCTTTGTTGTAGCACCATTTTTGGTGCTACATATCTTTAGCATAAAACACTCATAGACTCTTACAAGCTGACTAAGCTCACTATTAGCTAGCTGCTAGCTCACTGCTACTAGCTTACTACTGATAGCTTACTACTGATAACCAACTAAGAACGGCGAGTAAGCTTTCAAGCCCACTTGCTTGATGTTTGTATGTCATGCCAGGGGTGGCCTCTCATAAGATTAAGATCGTCTCATAAAGATCTCAATGAGACCACCCGAGCAGATACACAGACACCCATACATAACAAGAGAAAGATATATGACCCTACACGTTGATTGTATAGACAATATACCCGCTCACTCCCGCATCAAGCGACTGCTTTAACGAGTTTTTAGCAAGCATTAGAAACCATAAGCTTTTAGACTCTTTTTGTCCCTACACATGTTTAAGGCCTGCTGGTAGCAACTGTGCCATGACTAAGACGTCACGTTTTGGTTCCACTCACAACGCGCATACTCAACTGTGCATCTTGTGGGAAAAAGGCTCTCGGCAACCTTTAGCATACTTCTTGCGCGCACATAGAAACGAGCACAGAAGACCTCTCATTTTTACTAACTGCGTTACTACGCAAGTCCATTACTCTTTGTGAACATTCAAATATAAAAAGGAAAAAACACGACCATGAGACAGTACCCATCTATCATTCATTGCCATCAATCATCATTAAAATTCCATTTCATCTCACTCCTGCTATGCTACGCTGCTTTATCTTGTGGCCCAGCACACACAACATCTTCATCTCTAGCGAGCACACAAGAAAACCTAACCCCTAGCAAGCTATGTGACAATCAAACAACACAGGTCATAGAACATAAAGACAAAAAAAGTGAAAAAGAAGTGTATGTCCTCAGCTGGCAAGAAGAAGATAACTTCCATTGCCTGACAACTTTGAAAGAACATCAACACAGCTCAAAAAACTCAGATATATTGTTTTATGCTGAGCAGGATAATACCTCCACAAGTCACCGCCTTATGGGCAGTGTAGTTACCGGTATATCTTTTATAGGTGGTGTAAGCACTTTACCCACAACCATAACAAGCACAGGCTCTACTTTATGGCAAAACATCCTCAATAAAGAGCTCCGTTGGATCCTCTCAAGAGCCCAAAAGAATGCTCAAAAGGTTGTGCTCTCACTTGCAAGCCTCGGAGCCATAGGAGGTTATGTGTATCTAAAAGACAGACAACCAGGACTATTTTCTCAAGATCCCCGTGAGCTAAGTAGCACTTTAGCTCACAGCAGAAACCCTCAAACCATCAGCTTAAAACAGCCTCTCAAAACACGTCAAAATGATAATTTCTTATCTCCTCGAAGGGATCCATCCAACCCTGCTGTCGGCTTTATTTCAGACGATGATCGATCTGCTTACAAAGCATTTCGCTCTAAGCTTGATGCATCGTTTCTGAATGAAGAAATCATCAACGAAAACGTCCATGAAGACGAACTCCTAAAATACAACGAAGGCAGACAACAGGTTAAATACCTTGAAAAAGAACTTTATGCCTTATCTTTACATGCACTTCATCATCATCTAGAAAACATAGCCTTTTTTGATGAAGACCTTCTCAGTCTTAAAGATATATCTTATTTAAGCGCACAAGATCTCAAGTTGTTTCTCAACACCTTATCTCTTCAAGAGTTTGACTATTCTTTTTCAGAAAGACTATCCATTACCATTCTTAAACATATTTTTTTGGATAGAATCATGGGACTCCGTAACACTTCTGTAAGAGAGATTTTAGCAGCATATAACCTGACCACTGATACTCAGGAACTTCAGTTATACAAAACCTCAGAAGAGGCACTCAAAAAACGCTTTTCAAACTTCACTAAGTCCCTCCTTATTTTGAAAGGACACACTCTCGGTTATCAAACACCACTCAAATATCTTTACTCAAGCTTTGATAATGTTATTGAAGTGGCTAATATTCTTAAAACCATCAACCATCCACTCACTACTTATATCAGTGGCAAAAAAGCTAGCATCCATGATTTAGATTTTGATCTCTACAAAGCTTTCTTTCATGCTCTAAGTAACAGAGAATTTGTCAAAAGGCACTTTAAAAGCCTAAAAATTGCTCTTCATATTGATAAATATCAACAGGACAAACTTTTACACAATATTTTCTTAAGCTCTGTATTTCGTCTCCAGGATATATCTTCTAGAAAGCTCTTATCTAAATACGACATTGTCTATGCAGGATTTCTCGTCCCTTCTTTAGACAGACAGCTCAGAAAAGAATTGAAACAATTCAAAACAAATCATTACCTCAAAGGCCTCATCATTAAAGCTAACTCTAAGAATTAGCTCTAAGAATTAACTTTAAAAATTGACTTTTAGCCTCTTATGTAGTATGATTTCATGGTCCATAGACATATGGGCCACATCATTTATATTAAATAATTAACAAGGATCTGTAATGAACACCCTAAAGCACATAACCACAGTACTATTCCTGCTGTGGCTATGTCATATGCCTTTTTTAGCCTACGGCAACACAACTCATAATGATTTAGCAAAAGAAGCTCAAAACAACTATCTTCTCAAAAATACTGACGGAGCATTTGCTCTAAGCTCTTGTCGTAGAGTCATCACACACAAAGAAACACAAAAAAACTCCTGTTTAACTCAAGCATTTATCCCTGAAAGTGATAAGCTCTTAGCTCAAAATCTTTCTGAAGTTCATAGCTCTGCAGCCATCATACCTGTTATAGGATACAGACTTCTCGGCACAGCTGCTGAATCATGGGGCAAACATCTCCACTGGCTGCCTAAAAACACACTGACAAAATGGGTGCTTTCTCTAGCTGGAGGAGCAATAGCTGTGGGTTATCTTGTGGGAAAACTTAATGGTACTGAAGATACTGAAAAGGGAATATTTTTTTCAAAAAATCAAGAAGGAAATAAAGAAAAAAATTCATCTCAAAATGATAGTAAAGAAGATCTTTCCTCTCAAGATCATAACGAAGAAGATATGCTCCTTCCACCAGATCCCGACCCTAAACCCATAGCACCTATCCACAACAACCACATGGATAAAGATACTTTAGATGTTGGCGAAAATTTATTACCATTAGTCTGGGAACAAATGAGTGATGATAATTTTGACGCCCAACTTATAGAGCATAATATATCTTTACATGACTATCAAAAGGCCATAACAAAAGTAGAAGCATTTGCTAGAAAAACACTGCTTATTTCACCTACAGCTAAAGACGATCATAGTAGAGACGATCTTTCTGGGCTGTTTTCTAAAAACAGAGACTATATAAAAAATGTACCACAAAGTGTGCTAGATACTTATCAATATGCCTTTAGTGCTTCAAAGTTCCTCCTTGCAGACTATCTCAAAATCATTAAGCACAAACTCATATTTTTATTCAATGATATTGAACTAACAAGGGATGGATACGCACTTTACACACGTCCACTCGTCAAACATTTTGCAACACAGATGCCACGTATCATCAATGAAGCGTGTACTTCCATAAGTAACACGAGTTCTAATATCGATCTGCCGGATTGTTTGGAGTTATATAGCTATATTATACTTGAAGGCATTGATCCTTCCCAGTCGTCTGAAGAATATGCAGAAAGCAAAGCTAAGCTCTATAGAATAATGGAAGATATCGATTTGTCTTCATATGATGAGTTTATAGATCACAAATACCGTCTCAAAGATATATTGAGTGGCAGTGAAATTGATCCCTCTCCAACAGGAGAGTACCTGGCTAGCAAATTTCGTCTCAAGTATTCCATAGACGACTACTCTTTAATCAGCTCAATACTGTTTATTCACATAAGATACCACCTTCTTCAGATCGAAGAAGCCTACATCGATGATGTTAAGCAACGTTTTGCTGCTATTGATAAACTTCACAGCAAAGCCATGAAGTTCTATTTTGATTTACCTTCTTATCATCACATCACTCGATCCAGTCGCACAAAAATACTACAAGACTTAGTCACCAACCCTTCACAATATCTCAAAGATCACCCCCAACTCGCTGCCTTCAATGACAGAGTGTATACGGATACCTCACTGAAAAAAATATTTGCTTCAGAAGGCTTCCACAAGATCCACTTAGAACCTCATGGCAGTGATCGTTACTTGCACCTTTTTGATAATATTCTACCCTTTAGATAATATCTAAAAACATAGACGTTTTTCCAAGAAAAACCATAGCTGCATACATAAAGGATGAACGTGCTGTCTGCTATCATCAAAAACAACCACGTTCAGACTATGTTTTACTTGATCCTAGCTTTAACAGTTCAAACTTAGTAATAATTGTAATTTATTAAAATAACAGAATTTTTTGCAACAATTTTGACTCCATACTTCTCACTTAGGCGGACAGACTCTCATTTAAACGCCTCATTGTAACCATACCTACGTCATATCGACCTCCATGATAAACGGACACTATCTTAGCCTTAGCCGATTTTCTAGACCGTACCCAGTACTTTCTCTAGTGAACCTCAAAATTACTTCTACTATTTTGGGAAGATTCAAGATTCTTATAATAATCTTGATTTTTAAATTTTTTCGGATATACTCCCCTAAAGGATGATAGCCTGTGCTCATCTACTTTTAATGTGACACGATTTTGATAGTTATGTTTTTTGTATTTAGTATTATTTCATAAAGGGAACTACAATGAATAACTTAGTAAAATTTTTTGTGATGCTATGTTTAGGCTTACCGATAATTTCTTCGCAGGCCTATGGGTTTTCACCCGATGCAGCTTCTTCAAGTCAGTACGATACCTTTGATGTTTCTCAGTTCGATTTGGATAACAATTTAGATATCCTGGTAAAAAATGGCGTAAGTAGTAACTTTGTTGATCTTATTCTTGATCATAATGGAATGACAGAAAAAGAAAAGTTTCTAGCTATTCAAGATGTTGCTAATCAGTTACTTGAAGGACATAGTAACATTTCACTACTAATTCCTGATCCAAAACTGTCCCAAGAAGAATTGATGGCCTTGCATAGGAGTGACAGAGACAGAACGAATTCTGGCGAAGGTACTTACCCAGACATACCGTTGAACAGTAGGATTCTTACTACAGCTTATGAAATAATAGGTTATTCTATTTTCTTCATTGGAATGCTAGTAATGGTTACGTTCGTAGTGGTCGGTATGTCTGGATAAGGTCTACATTAAAAAACACATGCATAATGATATACGCGCTTTGCTTTCCGGTAAGAAAGATGTTGTATATCAAGAGACACACAAGCAGTTCAGATATTGTAAAAAATACAGATCATTGCAAAAGGCTCTGTTGTGATCAATTAGTAGTGCTAGGATACCTAAAAATGAGTAGATTTTAGCCTAAATTAATTTTGTTAAGTTAATGCAAGTTACTTTCTCAAAGATGAGGCAAGAAGTATATTTCCTTCCATAGAATGCTCCACCTGATTTATTCTACAAAGAATAACGAGCAATCCCAACATAATTGCTTATATAACGCCGCTTGATCACAACAGAGCCATTAAAAAAACCAAAGACTCTTATAATCTCAAAAAAATAGGTACTCTGTATTCTAAAATAGAGAGGTGTTTCTTCTTATGGTTTCCTTAGGACCTGTTCTTAACTGATGCACTCGATCTTTAATAATCTCAATAATTTCATCATAAATAGGAGACTTAAACGATTGCTCCTCAAATTCCTTTTTAAGCTCCAAGGCTTTACCTTCAATGGTATCCATCATGTTATTCATGGTGGTTTCAAAAGAAGCCTTAGCAGCATCTAAGTCCTCTTTAAAGGAATTTTCAACAAACTTGAAAAAATCACTTTTTTTGACACAATCAGGAGAATCTTCTTCTCCTACTCTCATCGCCATATCAAGAGTCACATCAGGATAAACAGCCATGGATAAGATGTCATAGGCGGGAGCAACTCGAAGTCCTTTTTTGTCGTAAAGCAAGCTGTAATTTTTATGATGGGCATCGCTATTTCCCACTATAAAATTATACAAGATGATAGTGAGAAATGTGAGCTTATTGGTGCCAGGATCAACACAATGCTCACCGATAACATCCATGCATTTCTGGATGCCAGGACCACCATAAAATTCAAATTTTTTGCTCTCAGTGAGACTCATAATCTGACAAAAGTCCTCCTGATGAATACTCCGGGTAACGCCTTGATCGTCTTGATAACGATCGTAACGTTCAATAAGAAAACAGGAACTATCACCAACATGCAATAAGGTGCAATTTGGAGCCTCCAGTCCCACTCTCTGAGCTAAGGTCATACAGAAGTATTCGTTGTAGGTGGTATTTGGAAATTTCCAAAGCGCAGGTTTTAAAATGTGAGTGGTAAGACCTCCACCCTTCATCAAGGCCACCTTGCCATCCACAAATCCAACAGGGAGTTTTTCTTGAGCTCCAGCTAACGATAAACGGTACCCTTTATCCACCAGCATAGGCAGCTTAAACAGGTCATCCATAACTTGATATAAGCTCTTCTCATCGAGGAGTTCCATTGCATCTGTGGGCACAGGAGGTTTGGTATTGTGAAGATGAAATGTGATCGCTCCGGCACAGTCACCGCCGAGAACTGTTAAAAAGGCAGCAGCAAAACAGCGCCTCTCCTCTGTGTGCACATACTCATGCTTTTCTGATTCGTCCAGATAATCAGACAACCGTTGATGACTCTTGGATTCTGGAAGCAAGCCTCTAAAAAAATAACGCACTGGCTTAGGATCACTATCAGACTGCCTATTATAGTCAATAAATGCCTCTTCTTGCAAAGGCAATGAAATGGATAGTTGTTCTCCTCCTTTTTTAAGATGCTCTGGGTCATAGGTAAAAACGAGGCTGTGCTTGGGTGAAAAACGATCAGGAATCACGTACTGATCTAACTTTCCCGCCAGTTCTCCATGGAGGTAAACATCAAGGCTTCGATGGATATTTGTTTCTTCTTCTGACAGTTTTCTCCACACACGGGGCTTGATGACTTCTTCTTCTTCTGCCATGGCTTATATTCCTCAGGATAAAAAGTTAGTACTTGTAATCATATGAGATGGAATCGTCACTTATCATTGCTTAACTTAGCTAGTCTACCATTTCACTAAAAACTATCAAAGACCTAAATTTTTATAACCCACCCATGGATGGATAACTAATAAACAAGAATTTTTTAGCAGAGTTATCCCAAAAAATAGAGAAAAAATACCATAACATCAACTCATAGAGTGTGTGTTTTTTTGAGATACAAAGATATATAACAAGGTTGAAAATATGATCAAGAAGATCTCGAAAGCAAAGAACAGTTACCCATATCACCACTGACCTAAATTCACTCTAGGTCTTGAGTTTAGCGTAACCAAATCACATAGCCATAATCTGTATAAAAGGTGGACTGATTGCTTGAAAAGCAAGATGACACCAAAAAAACAAGTAACCATCGCAAGCAGCATGCTAAAGAGCTGATAGCACAACACAAAGTAGATACACAAGGTTATAATGAAGTTTTAACAAAAAAACCACTCCCATTCTTACATCTAAAATGACTCAACGTTAAGTTAAGTTATTCCGCTGCTGTGTTATCTGGCTGAGCTTGTGACGCTTCTGCTACCTCATGAGAAATGGCGCTACAAGTAGGGGCTGTGCCTCTCTTAGGAATACAATACTGGTGGATTTGTTGAGGAGTAGCCCAATGTCCTGCAACCAGTGATTGTGCCATCAGTGGAATCACCTTGAACAATAACGAATCATGGCCCAAATCCCAAGTATTACCTCTATTAACATCGCCGGGTTTTTGATGAACAGCAAGCAAATGATTGAAGCTTTCACTAAGCTCTTTAGCAGGATTCGGATTGCTCATAAGTACAACAGTAGTCATAAACGGAATAGCCATCTGCCCCAACACAGTACCTTTAGGACCAGCTAAACTGCCTACGCCAGCAAAAACACGCGCTGCCAAAATTCCTGCCCCAAAGGCAAGAGAATGAGTGGCTGCAGATCGTGCAACCTGATCCCACCCTTGCTCTTTTCCTGCTTTAGATAGTTCCTCTTTCATCAACTCTTCATCGTAAGGCTTTAACATAACATGACCTTCTGCTTCTCCCTCTTCGCCTGCAGGTTGTTGCACAGACCCTTTAGCTAAAACCTCTTTGTATGTATTAAGCAGTCTTTGCTCTGTTTTATATTGCATATCAGAAGCAGAAGCACTGAGATGTGAAGAAAACACTCCAAAACTATCATCTTGAGTAGGTGTAAAACTCACAGCCATTTGCAAACCTAAAACCACAAGACCCTGTCTTTTTGGAACAGGTACCATGGTTTTGAATGCCTGAGCAACAGGCTTTGAAAAAAGGTTTAAAGAAGCTCCTGCTCCAAATGCAGCTACATAAGCCAAGCCGTGTTTATCGTTAAATTTCATTTCTTTTTCAGCAAGAAAGTAAGAACTCAGCTGATTTTGATACTGCCGGTATGTATCATCACCCAACTGCATCATAACCAAAGACCTGTTCCTCTCATTTTTAAATAAAGCCGTACAACTCTCATCTAAGACCTCAAACTTATTGTGTGCCTTAGGATGATTCATACCAATATTACCGGTTAATGCATCTATGGGTGCTGCCTTAATTAAACATATAGCAAAATAATACATGGGAATAACATCATAGGGTTTTTCATCATTCGAAAACCCAGCAAGATGGGCGTTAGATGCATTAATAGGATGCAGCGATACACTATAACGAGTGGAACGTATGGCTTGAAGATCAGAACTAATAATCTCAGAACTCTGCTTCATTCTTTCTTTGCTTGTTTTACAACCCGCAAGAAGACTCGTCGTCATTCCCACAAAGACAAACATAAACAAAGTTCTAACCACCATACAAGCACCCTAAACCATTAAGAGGAGAGTAAGAACACATACACTGCATGCTCATCTTAGGGTAGATCGGGTGATAACAAGGAAACTTAATTCTTAGCATTTCTCACTGGCTTCCATTGCCACATCCAATACCTTTTGTCTCAAAACACTCATCTTAGCCGATTTTATCTTATACTTAATCCATATTTTATGGCTAAATCCGAAGCGAGCGACCTTATACCTGTGATGATGATACATAAGAGATGAAAGATGTTTTTTGGCAGTGGCATCTTTTTTTTAAATCATATTGATCTTGTTGTGGCCTGATAACGTGTTGATTGTCAGGTTGCAGTACACACCCACAACACCATCCTAGACCAGCAAAAGCCTATCAAGTTAGGCCAAACCACAACTCTTAAATGTCCCATGTTTTTTGGGGTAATCCATTTTCTGTACACCCACACACTGAGTTAGCTCAGCTTATTTATATATTTTATATATTTTATATATTTTATATATATAGCTAGTGTATATAGCTAATGTATAGCTATAGCCTATAACATTAACGGATATGTTTACCGTCTTTATCAGTGGGCCTTTTGTACATATACGGATTACCTGTATTCCAAGAACGTCTAAGCGGTATACATAGAGGTTCTTGTTGGTTCACATAATCGTGAAAGGTATATTTAGGTAAACACTGATAAGCCACTTCTCTGTAAGTCCACTTCACATCCATGACAAATTGACCAAGAATAGGCAAGAGATTAGGAATACGTGTACTCACGGATTTAACATTGCTCTCATCTGTAGAGATAAGTTCTTGGAATGAACTGGTTAAAGTTACATTAGGAGTGTCTTGAATCCAAAAATCAGTAAGAAGACTATTGCATTCATTTCTTACAGCCTCATTGAGTTTGGTTAACATCTCAGAGTGCGGAGAAGGATCCTCTACATTTATGGATGCTTGAATATTACTTAAAGACCTTAGACAATTATTGGCCTGAGTCACATTTTTATGACGTATCTTTTCTCCACCAAGCACACTAGCGCCGTAAAGAATAGGAGCAGCTATAATCACCGGTAAGTTTTTTATACCCTTGACAGCCACATTAGATAAGAGGACAACAGCACCCACACCACCACTGGCCACAGTAACAAGACGGTATTTATTCATGAAATGTAAATACTGTGAAGAATCTCCCTCATTAGCAAGATAATAAGGAGTTTTAAATAGATCACTATTCTGAAGAACGCGTGAAGAAAATGTGATGGGTTGGCCATCTTTATCCACAAAAGCATGAACACATAAATTATCCGATGGCTGCAATGAACCGAAGCTTGATCCTAAATGAGGATTTTGTTTAAGCTGGCTACCAGAAACAGCACCCGGCCCTGGTCCCGAAAGATCATCGGAATTGATCAATGAATCCACTGTCGAATTTATGCGTGCAACAACACCTGGATTTGATTTTTTAGGACACACCATAAACGTCACTAATGTACCAGTTCTATTGGCAGGCGTTAAAAAGACTTGGTAATACTTGCCTTTGATTCCACTAAGATCAGACGTGGTTGGCTCTGTAATCACAGAGTTAGAAGTAGCACGACAACCAGTTGTAATAACAATAGCCATAACCAAACTCGTCCATATTTTGAACGCAGTTTTCCATGTAGGCGATAGCAATGTAGGTGATGATGTTAAGTTCTGTGCAGTCATCATGATATTTCCTTTGTAGTACGTGTAACAATATATGACATGTGTAAAAAGTAACCCATTAATTTTTTGGACACTTAATTTTTGGGCCCTTTAGCTCTGTTATAGAATACATTTCCTGTATCCCAAGACTGCCCGAGAAGAATACATACCGGATCGACTGGTTTGTTGCCGCTAAAAGGTGAATAGCTACCCCTAGGCAAGCACTGGTAGTTGATTCCGTCTGGCTCCACCCAACCAAGGCTAGTGACAAAGTCACCAAGTAATGGCAAGAGATTAGGAATACGTGTGGAAACAGTACGAACATAGTTAGGGTTAGTATCAACCATATCAGGAAAGCTATCCACTAAAGAAACATACACACTCTCATCAACCCAATACTTAGCTTTATAACCCGCACACTCGGTTTCAATGGCATCTTTAACAAACTCCAAGGTATTTAAAGCTCCTTGCTTATAATCTTGATCACCAGTGGCAGGAGAATTGGGTGCGGCATCTGCACTGCTGACTTGCGTACCTGACGAATCAAGCTTCTCCGTTGATGTTTTGATCAATCTAAGGGCTTGTACGCAGCGTTGCGCCTTAGCTGTACTGTTCATTCTCACCGCCTCTGTACCAACACCCGTTCCCACTAAAGTAACCATTGTGGTTATCATACGAGGACTAAAGGCCTTAGCGGCAGTAGCAGGATGAGCAAGACGAGGCAGAGACACCAACAAAAAGATAACGCCTCCAAGAGCAGCAGAAGCCGTCATAATATCAGGCCGCTTATGACCATTCCATAGATAATACTGGTAACCTAAATCATTTTCAACACCTCCATCTTGCAAGACACTGCTATTTTTCACAGTGCTACTGGCAAAGGAAACAGTACGTCCGTTTTTATCTAAAAAAGCTGGCACACATCCTTGCTGCAAAGACTTCTGAGCCGATAGTCCAGTACTAATCAGTGATAACTCACTAGGACATACCACAAAATTCAGCCGTGAAGAATCATCTGCTTTTTTCGTCAAAAATAATTGATAGTACTTATCTGCAATCGCGCTAAGTTCACTTTGGCTAGGTTCAGTAACCAATGTATTATGACGACCAGCTGAACATCCTAGTGCTACCACAAGTAATGATACTGACCATAGTATGGTTAATTTACGAAAGAACATATCACCTCTTTTTTATGTTTTTATGATGTTTTATGTTTCTTGCACATGTGTGACATTCACTGCACAGAGCCCTTACTAAGAACGTGAGTAGATGACTTCATCACATCCAACTAAGTACCACCTTTTTTATGTATGTATCCATAATTTACCCTTCTACTTACTTCTATATACCTTCTATACACCTTCTATACACCTTCTATATACATATCTTCATATACCTTTATATATTTTTATCCATTATGTATATGTTGTATTTATAAATGTTTATCCATAATTGGGAGCTAAGCTATTGAGGCTAAGCTATTGAGGCTAAGCTATTGAGGCTACGCCACGGTGCCGCCAAAAATCCTGTCGATTCTAACATAGACCACCCCATAAACAAACACTCAGTATCAAAAAATAACAACCCTTATCCATCCTGGCAACTCTACAGTGTTTTAAGCTATTTTTTTTTGAGGCAGCCTCTACGTTTAAGCTCAAAGCATCCTTAAAACTCATTCTGTCATTCAGACCCCGGTATTATCGATCACCAACACACATGCTTTAGTCTTAGCACATTGAAATATTTTTATGTTGAGCTATGTCACTAAACATTCAGCTCTGAGTTGAACCGCCAAAAATCATAGATCTCATTGGAACACTCTACTCTGTTTCATTTCCTTATGTGCACCTCATACCTACAAACCTAATACACACCTGCCCTTATCTTTTCTCAAACTAACCTCTTTTACATGCTCGCTTATGAGCTAGCATGTAAGCTAGATGAGCTAGGGAGACGTATGATGTGGAGAATTTTTTTTAGGCAATGGAGTTTTTTTTATGACTTTTATGACATCTGACTTAGAACTACTGGGTAACACAGAGTATTTTTCAAGAAGAGTCTCAATACGAGGACTGCATCTTCTGCCCTTACAGCCTCCATCACCACTTCCCACATGGCAATGAATGCCCTCCACAGTCTCGTTACACTTCAGTGCTGGAAGAAACCGCGAAAGAGGAATCCCTTTGCATATACACACCACCTTGGCAAGCTGCTTGATCATCTCCTCTTTGTTGTTCTCTGTGTTTGTGTTCGCGTTTGTACTGTCTTCTTGTTCAGCTTGTTCAGGGGTCGTCATCACATCATCACCTTAAACCAAAAAGCAGACAAAATCACATGAAAACAAGACACCGCATCCCATCCGCACAGCATACTACAGATATGCTAGATATGATAAGCACTTAAATATATAAAAACCTCAACCATTCTAACCATATCGGTGCGAAGTAACTGAATATATACAGAGATGCGTTTGCCAGCATATGACAACCTATGCTCAAATAAAGAGAACACCCCAAAGAACGCAACCATTCACATAACCCACCAAGAAGCAATACCCCCACATGAAGTGTCTGTTGAGGGAAAAACTGAAAGCTCTCTATTGTGGGATAAGAATGCAACAAAACAAAGATAACACATGCACAATAAGCTGAAAGTGCACTACTACCAGAAAGTTGAAATAATACAGAGCTTACATAACCACGAAACAACACCTCCTCAACCAACGGCACAGCCACCACAACAAGAACCATGATAAGTGGAGACACCCGAAGTGGTACAAAACTTTGCCCCTGTTGCCAATCTTGAAACACATGCACAGCAAGAGGATCCAAAACAAACAAATAGAGTCCAATCAAAGCACAGATTACAGCCACATAACCACTTAAAATAGCCCAGCTAAAACGCTGAGAGTGATCTTTGATAAAGATCACTATTTTACCAAAAAGAGGATGTGAATTCGAGAAAACAAATCTGTTAGAAAGAATGTCTGTACCTAAAAAAACATAAGCACCAAGACATAACAACGCATTAGCCACCAACATACACACCAGAGGTGCATATTCAGCAAATACGCTTGCAAAAAAAGGTTGCAAAAAAAACGATATAAACGAATACAGTACCACAAAGCCAGCAAAACAGCAGGCCGTTAAAACCGCCAACTTAAGCACATATACATCTTTAGGCAGCACTGCAGTGATCGAGAAATGTCGGATCATTTGGAATCACTGTAAGATACTTCATGTAGTTTTCAAAAAACTCACGCTGATGCTCAGATAACTTATGAAAACACATACCAGCAAACAGTTTATCCTTACTCTTCCAAGCCAAAGAACCTTTGATCTTAAAAGACTGACTCAGAGCCGAAGAACTCTTAGGCGAACCTTTTTCAGGAAGAGTTAGATCAAAACTGATCATCAACTCTTTACCCACAGGTAAAGCAAAAGGAGATGCAAAAGATAACTTGAAACCACACAAACTCATATCCACAACGTGTACATCTCCTTTAGGAGCACGCTTTCCACGCCCTTCACTCTGTCCCACAGCATAAGCTGGAAAGTCTGCATAAAAACGCTTGGTGACTCGACGATTACCTAAAAGAAATTGATCAATTACACTGCCAAAATCTTCCATACGTACCGGCTTCTTGACCCATTCACAAGAATCACTGTAAGCGTATAATTCTTTTTGAATAGCAGCATCCACCACATGATCTGGAAAAGCTGTGATAATCACCGGACCACGATAACGCTTTCTGAGTAACTTAGATAACATCACACCATCAGTGTCAGGAAGATCAAAGTCCACCACAATCATATCAGGGGTACGACTATCAAGAAAATCCACACACTCTCTGCCATTTCCCACAATATGGATGGCACAATCTTTAATGCGATCTTTAAAAATCTCTGAGGTCATTACAAGAGATGATTTCAAGGTATCAGCAACCAGGACGTGATGCATTCTATCACCACATCTTTTTTTAAGAGCCTGCTCTTTATGCTCCCGCAAACGCTCTTTAACAGCCAGCTCCTTAGCTAACTGCTTATCTAATAACACATCATCACCCATACTCTCACCGCGACTTTGGTCGCTCGTAGCAGTGCGGGAAAGATCTATATTGTCAAGATATTTCATCACCATAACCTCCCACTCACGCTATCGTAGCGCTCTTCAAATAGTTCAATCTTAAGAATGCAAAATTTACCCAATATAGCCGATATCCCACAAAACCCTCACACCGATTTGCTGTGACTTGATATACAAACAACCGGTTAAATGATACACAGATCCATGAAGATAAATGAGTTTATCACTAGCTAAAAATTGTCTTATTAAAACAAGCATAATAGGAGTTTTGATATCCTCTATCATGCCTATCTGTGCTTTATTTGCCGCCCAAGAAAGACTCGGCAGTGGTTACTGGACTCGAGACATCCATGATATCCAGCCTTCAATGACCTTCCCTATCACCTCACAAAGCAAAAAAATACACATTCCCATACATAACTTGATAAAACGCGCTGAAGGCTTCCAACGAGACGCTCGTCTTGAGCCAGTCTATGTTAGCTTGCCTCCTCCTTATTCTCTATCCACACAGGAATTTGCTAGCAGCTATGCAAGTGGAGCACAGAACATTGCACACCTCCATCACTACCTCATCACCCAACCTGCAGGGCTATTTCACACCAAAAAATCATCTGCATCAAAGAAAAATTACCTACGTGTCATCTTAAATCCTGAAGCTTTACAGATGATGGATCTTAACAAGTTCACACGCAAATTCTCTTCACTCTCCCACCAACTATCTTTATCCACCACATCATCTTCTCAGATAAAACAAGTCAGCCAACATCTTCTCTGGCAAGCTAAGCCATTTTTTCATCAAAAACATCTCAACAAAATCAAACATCTCTTAAATACCAAACAAACCATTCATGTCCATAAACATCTCTTACCGGATTTTGCCAAGAAAATGTATAACACCTTTGTTCCTTATCGAGGACCTAATTGCTTTCATGCAGCTGTGGCATTCCAAGAAAAACGTTTTCTCACCATGAAACGCACAAACCTACGCAAAGAACCTAAACATCATGAATTGATGATCAATCATGATGAACTATGGCATCTGTTAAATTGGTATTTCTATGAGATCAATCCTAAGAACAATCCCTTACGATATGGTGATATGTTAGTTTTTTTTGAAATACCAGATCAACTAAACGCATCACCCAATGCAGAATTTCGCTGGATAGTACATGCTAGTACTTATTTATTCAATAACTATGTGTTTTCGAAAGGATCCAAATCCCCCAACACTCCCTACACCATCAAACGTATCGAAGATGAGTGGGAAACATGGACAAAGGTGACCAAAGGAAAATTAGCACTAAAAGTCTTTCGACGTAGCTTCCATAACCTCAAAGATAAATCTCATATCACCAATAGAACATCATGGCTATTCTAACCATCGATGTTGCCCAGATACCACCTATAGTATTTAAAATCTTGCTGCAATAGTCAAATCAAACTTAAAACGAGCTAAATAAGGATCAAATACGTTTCTTCGATCCAAACAATCGAGCTTACTACTATCACAATCACTAAATGATGGCTGGTAAGTGGGATGAGCTGCTGATAGTCGCAAACTACCTATAGGTGTGAAATAATCAAAGGCCAAACCAGCAGAAGCATATAACTGACGCCATATCTGCCAACTATCTCCTCCCGAACTATTTCCACCCGTTGAATCAAATAAAGGATAATTATCATAAATATCAGCTAAAGGCTTACTATCAGATACCAACGAAAATCTACCATATAAACTATCTACCATAGACTGTGATAAATAACTATTACCCATATCATAAAAAAGATTAATAGCTATATTATCAGAAAAAAGATAACGTAGTTTTTGTTTAAAAACCAAACGTGAAGTTCCACCAATAACATCCTTTTTGTACTCTACATTGCCATCAGATTGAACCACAGGATAAGCCACATAAGGACCAAGGTCCTTAGGAAAACCACGTACCAAATCCGTACCTCCTGCTTGTAGCAACTGCGAAATAGGAAACACCGCATCACCTGTGGAAGATTTACGGGCAGTATTCCAATAAGTGGTCCAACGAGCACTTACCAGATAAATAATATGATCTGAAAGTGGCTGATAGTAACTGGTTTGAATATCAGCTCTATCAAACTGTGTATCAAAATTAAAAACATAGAATGCTTTTTCATATTCTAAAGCTATATCTATTCCTTCTTTAGGCCAAGGAGGATGATCTCTCAAATCCACCCGAAATCTAGCACCACTGGAAAATATACTGATTTCATCTTGAGACAGATAATAGGCAAGCTGTTCTCGCGAGCCAATCTCTGAGCTCAAAGATTGACGCATAAACAAAGCAAACTTATAACGCTCATCGCTAAAAAAGGCATATTTTAATTCTTCTTGTACTCTCGACGTAATTTGCCAAAAGTTCTCCGCTTGAGTTTTATATGTAAATAGGGTGCTAAAATCCATAGGATAATCAAAAATATAAGGATGCTTATATCCTACACTCAACAGCATATTCAAAAGAACTTCATCTCGAAAAACCACCTGCCTCTTAGCCTCATTAACCCGTATACGAGTAGATATTTGACGTCCTTCCCCCCACAAATTATTATAGCTTGCATCAAATAAATAGTTGTAACCATCAAATAAATCATATCCTGGTCCAAAAGATACCCTACCATTATCTGATTCTTTTAGAATAATAAAGATATCACGGATTTTTTCACCTTGGGCAGAAAAACTTTCACCTTGAGGAATAATTTTCACTGATCCAAATAATCCTAAATTTACAATATTTCTATAAGTTTTTTGAATTTTTTTGGGAGAGTAATCTTCAAGTGATCTAAAATCAATTTCTCTCTTAACTACATCTCGAGATGTTTTTGTTAAACCAAAAATAAAAACATCACCAAACAAAAATTTTCTTCCCTCTTTAATTTCACATATAATGTCAACAAGAAAACCATCATCTATCGATGATTTTTTTACAGATAACTTCACTTCTACATTTAAATAACCAGCTTGAATATAAGCATTTGTTACAGCATTACGCAAAGCCAGTACCTTGCTTTGATCCAATGGATCCTTAGATTGTAAGTCAAAATACTTTCTAAGATTATCTGAACTTAGCGCTGTGTTACCTTCAAACTCAATCGAAGATAAATCATATCTCCTACCTTCCTGAATGCTCAGCTTAACCTTAACTTTTTCTTCTGCCATACTTTGGTATTCAGGATTACCAATGGCAATATCCCAGTAACCAAGGTTACGATATCGCCTCGCAAGTGATATAATACGCCGAGGAATTTGAGAAACTTCTATTTTATCAAAGAAAGGAAAAAAACTTTGAGTTGTCAATTCTTCAACAATCTCTTCATAACTCAATACCTGTACATCTTCTTTGTCAAACTCAAGCTCGATCTCAACTTCAGTGATCTTTATACTCGGCTGTATATCAAACTCGTATCTCTTAATAGAGCCTTTTCTTTCAATAATAGGATCTTCAGTCTGAGCTAGATGATAGTCATGATCAAAAAAAATCTTATTGATCTCATTTATAGCCAAATAAGGAGAGAATTCACTAGGAGTTATCTTATTGCTCAACTCTGCTAAAATATCTGTGATTTCTTCGTTATCTATGCCAATTGCTAAATCTTCGTTAATCGAATATACATACTCAATGACTGGCCCAGGACTTCCTAAGATTTTAAAAACTCCATAAGACGTTTTTGAGTTATAGCTGATACCACCTAAAGAAAGAGTATGTTCTATATAGTTGTTTTGTTCATAACGATCCACAATATCATCAAAATAGCCTTTCATAACTTTTTGACTACAAATACTACCTCGAATCGAAGAGATATCTTCAGGCAAAGAGAATTCTGCCTCAATGCTTTCAATATAACAAATAGGCCCTAGCTGCACAGCCACTTCAATGGTAATACGAGCTTCATTACGTACCTGTTTAAGACTTATCTGAGAGTTGTAATAGCCTTCTTTTTTTAACAAATCTATCACATTCTTACGAAAGCGATCTTCCACCACCGCAGAATACAAAGTACCGATATAAAAATCCAACTGTGCTGCAAGATTGGATGGTAAACGTTCTTCACTGATAGTTGTTAATACAAGTTTATCCACATAAGGCTGTTTCTGAAAACGAATCAACCACATACCACCGTCAAAAGAAGGTGTAACATCATAACCCGGAAACATTTGTGACAGCTCCTCAAGAAGCTGAGCAAGGTCCTCCTCATTATCAAGATTTGGGTAATCTCCATAAAGCATATCTAATACAGATGTTGATATATCCACACCTTCACTGCGCCATGGCACAATGGAACCATCATCTCCAGCATTCTTCTTATTTTCTTGAGCTTCTTCTTGGGACTCTTCTTGATCCCCCTGAACTTCATCTGTAGCCTGTGCCAAAGAAGAGGTCTCAGCCACAAACCAAACACTCACAGCAAACGTATACATGCAAACAAAAGAGATTCTTTTGTTTGCATGTAATCTGTGAAGATGATTGCAGAAAGATACAGACTGAAAAGCCCATCTTTGCCAAAATGATAAGAAAAAAAACACAGACATAGCACTTGCTAGCAAGAAAAAACACCACTCCCACCATGTTTTTGGTGTAACTACTGGTGATTTCACGAAACCATTCATCCATTAACAAAGTGATATAAGTGCCATGGCCAAACAAAGAGCCACAATACCCCATAACTGTTCAGATAATGTCTCCATAAACAGCTGTGAAGGAACAGAAAATACTTTAGCTATCATCACAGGTTTTTTAGGAAAAATCACCCCAACCGCAAGTTTATAACGCAAGTAATCATCAGCATACTCACTGACTAACCGTTCTCTTTCTTCTTTATAAAAAAGATAACCCAAAAAAACACTATAACCCAATAAAACCAAGGCAATGAAAAAAAGCCACCCTGAAAGCAAAGACAGAGAAAACATAATCAAGAATTTTGCCACATAATCAGGAGCACGCACGTAACCATAAGGTGAAGAAAAACAAAGAGGATTTTCTAGAAAACGAGAATAAAGATCACTTCTTTCTTCTGTATCTGGTGTTCCTTCTTCTTGCTTTCCTTGCTCTAATGAAGTGTACTTCTGCCAAGAAAGAGTAAGAAGACGTAACAGCCATCCAGCCACAAATACAATCACCCCTAAAAAAACACCAAAAGGCTGAGGTGAGGCAGCACTACAGATAATCACCAGAAAAATTGCAAAAAATATCCAAACAAATCTGTACTTAAAACCAAAGAAAACATCTTCTAACACAGATCTTGCTGCACATAGAGGACTTATTGATGCTTTATTATCTTTGTCATGCTCTGTACTCACAATACTTTCCCTACCTATCTAACCTTATCTATCTAACCCTATCTAAGCCAGTTTAACTAGTTATCTATACTCTAGCATGTATCTCTGTCTTGCTAGATAAGAAACATACAGGTACAGACAAATCATCACGGTTAGTTTTTCTGTCATAGCTTTCTGTCATAGCTTTCTGTCATAGCTTTCTGTCATAGCTATACAACACAACCACAACCCTGCTGCAAACTTGCTATAACACGAGAACACACACCCCATAAAAACACCCACAACCTCAGGTGGGATAGCTATATGGTCACACTATACCAGAGAGGTTTCTTTTTTTGATGATGTTACCTTTTTTTTCTTCTTTTTAACACCTAACTTAGATTTAGAGGTGTTTTTAGGGCTCTCATGAGGTTCTTTTTGGCAAGATTCCTTTCCATGAGATCTACCTGCAGAGCCTGAAGAAGCCTTGGCAGACTTCGACTTGTCGGTAGCATCTAACAAAGAAAATTTTAAAGGACATCCTATCTGTCCTGTGGAATGAGTAATAGAGACATGCTTGCCACGAGGACGATCTTTGGAAAATAACAACAAATCACTCAATGGTCTAGAAATTTCTTCTTGAATCAAACGTTTCAAAGGCCTAGCACCATAAATCGCATCAAACCCCTTCTGTGATAAATAATCACGCACAGTGGGTTCGTAATGCATCACCATACCCTTCTTCTTCAAGCGTTGAGCCACCAAAAGAAGCAAGTGATCTACAATCTTTAAAGTCACCTCATGAGGAAGTCTGTTAAAAGCCACCACACGATCAATACGATTCAAAAACTCAGGAGAAAACGCATTCTTCAACGCATGTTGAGCTTTGGATTTGGAATCATCTCTATCTTTATCAAAACCAATCATCGCTTGACTCATCGCCTGACCACCCACATTGGTGGTCATGATGATAAAGGTGTTGCGAAAATCAGCCTCCCTTCCCACAGAATCTGTAAGAACACCACGATCCATGACCTGAAGCAAAATATTGTGAACATCTGGATGAGCTTTTTCAATTTCATCAAAAAGAATCACCGAATGAGGCTTTTGCTTCACACTATCAGTGAGCAATCCTCCCTTATCATGACCCACATAACCCGGAGGAGCTCCCACAAGACGCGATACAGCATGACGCTCCATATACTCAGACATGTCAAAGCGCAACAAGGAGATACCCAACACCTTAGCAAGCTGTATAGAAAGCTCTGTTTTACCTACTCCTGTAGGGCCAGCAAATAAAAACACCCCCTGAGGACGATCCTCTTCGCTCAAACCCGAACGAGCTAATTTAACTGTCATTTCCACAGCATCCACCGCCTCATCCTGGCCAAATACCTTCTCTTTAAGACGCCTTCCCAAAGACAATACCGTTTCATAATCTGTGGCACTGAGTTTTTCTTCAGGCACTGCAGCTAATTGAGCAATAACCTTGCGCACATCTGTCACACTGGCAAGAGGCTTTCTAGCTGAAGAAAATGAAGATCGCCAAGCAAAGGATGCACCCACTTCATCAATCACATCAATAGCTTTATCAGGCAGCTTTTTGTCTCTCAAATAACGTGAAGACAAATCCACAGCTGCTTGCAATGAAGACTTAGAATAGCGAATATTATGAAACCTCTCATAACGTCCCTTAAGAGCCTCAAGTATCTTTAAGGTGTCATCAGCAGTGGGTTCTGTGACATCAATTTTCTGAAAACGACGATTCATGGCATGATCTGATTCAAAATACTGACGAAACTCTTTAAATGTTGTTGAACCAATACAACGCATCTCACCACTACCCAAAGCCGGCTTGAGAAGATTATTAGCATCCAATGCTCCACCTCCCACCGATCCAGCACCCATTAAAGTATGAATCTCATCAATAAACAAAATAAAGTTCTTCTGCTTTTTTAACTCACGAGTTAAACCTCTAAGACGCTCCTCAAAATCACCCCTATACTTGGATCCTGCAACCAATAGACCCACATCTAAAGAAAATATCCGTGATTTCTTTAAGACATCCGGCACCAAACCAGCTTCAATTCGAGCCGCTAAACCCTCAGCCAATGCCGTCTTACCTACACCAGCTTCACCCACCAGCAAAGGATTGTTTTTTTGACGACGACACAACACCTGGATCATACGATTCAATTCATTTTGACGCCCCACCAATGGATCCACACCACCTGATCGCACTTTGGCACTGAGATCCACACAGAAACGCGCTAAAGTGCTCTGACGACGCTGAGTACGTCCCCCTACCACAGACGATTGCCCTGATGATGCAGGTGATGATGATCGCATTCGATACGATTTCACATTCATACGCGAAGCTGCACCTCGCAGGTCCTGTTCATTGCGCTTTTTCTTATCCGCTAATTCTTTTTGTGAAGACGCGTTTTGTGAAGATGCAGATTTTCCTGTTTCAGATTCTGTATCTTCTTGCTCATCAGACGATCCTTGAGCAGAAGCTTTCTTCTCAGTTTGCTTCTCAGTTTGCTTCTCAGCCTTGTTCTTATTTTTATTTTTACTGTTCTTCTTTAAAGAGCTATTTGAAGCTTTTGAGCGATCAGATGATGAATCATCCATACCATCCAACTCACCTGTTACATCCTGGGAAGCAAGATCTTGCAACGTTTTAGAAGATAGAACCTTGCGAGTCTTGGTTTGTTTGCGTGGTTTATTTTCTTTGTGCTCTTTGTGGTTTTTATCTTTACCACCCTTAGATGGCTTCGTCTCACCATCCTGTGAAGACTGACTTTCTGCGTTTTTTTGAGAGCTCGTATCAAAGCTAGAACTACGAGCTGTCTTTGCTTTCTTTTGCTTACGCTTCCGAGCAGCACGATCTACATCACCACCTGCCATATCTTTTTCAGAAATATTACCATCCTCTCCTTGCAGCCCTGAAGAATGAGCATCCTCATCATCACTCACTGCACTATCAAAAGCCACATCAACATCATAGAATTCATCATCTTCTTCACTGCCATCTTCAGATTCAGAATCAAAAGCTTCATCAAACTCTGAAACAAAATCCTCTTCCAAACTCTCCACATCCACTCCTTCCTTCACCGTGCCATGGGAAACCCAACGCATCAGATCAAAACGAGAAATGCCCTGCTTTTCAAGAAAATACAATGCATGAGAGTCTTTTTCTGCATAAAGAGCAAGCAACACCGCCTCAGCCTCAATCACTTCTTTACCAGAGTTGATCACATGACGAGCTGCCCTCTGCAATACCCGCTGAAAAGCAATGGTAGGACGCGGTAAATCTTCAAGTTGCTGCTCACGAGCCAGCATCTGATCAAAGCTATTACGGAAAAATTCCACTAAAGATATTTTCATCTCATAAACAGAGCCACCACATGCACGTACAGCCCGCTCCACACGTTCATTATGAACCAGGGCAAACAAAATATGCTCTAAAGTGACAAATTCATGGCCCCGCTGTCTTGCCTCATTAACAGCAAAGTTCAAACTGATCTCTAATCCACGACTAATCATATTTGTGTATCCCATCTCCGTAAGATGTTCTGTATATGTATATCTTATGTGGTTACTTTTATTATACGCAATATACGTAATATACGTAAAAGCTTACCTTATTATACTTTTATACTCTCTTCTTCCTTCTTCCTTCTTCCTTCTTCCTTCTTCCTTCTTCTCTCGTGCACTTCTTCTTACTCGTTCTTACTCATTCCTATTCTTAGTACTCACCTTATCAATGAGCTTACAGTTAACAACTTGTAAACTTGTACGTCTGCCCACTTGTTGTTCCTTTGGTTTGCTCTCTCATCGCTCTTCTTAAGTTACTCAGTTTCTTATCGACCAAAATAAGCCATCGCTACAGCAGACATTGTAAAATAATACTCAAATCATCCACAAGGATCCACTCCAACAAACCATCATAACACCAAATATACCTCCATTATCTTTTCTATGTGATGTGCATATCACTATTTTAACATCACTTCAGCCCAGAGCAAGATGACTCCTTAAATCACCTCAACAAGACCCAAAGATCCTATCATATTTTGTGACATCTTCTAAACTAGATTCTTCATTAAGTAGAGAAAAACAGAAAAAAGACTCTAAAAAACGCCTTTAATAATGCGCACCAAAACCCACCACTGCCTGCATAAACTCACAGAGCAAGGATGAAAAGTCTCAAAAAATTACAAAGAAGAGAGTAAGCAAGAAAGCCCGGCTCTCTTAGAAAACTAGCTTAGAAAACTAGCTTAGATTGCTAGCTTAAAATCAAATGGAGCCCTCTCAAGCACTAAACATCATAAGCATCACGGTCCACTTCATGAGTGCACTTCAAGGGATACTGATGCATCTTAGCTTTCTCTGTAACCAATACCGTTTTGGTTTCAGCTACTTCTTTGGTGTAAACACCACAAACGCCCACACCACGACGATGAACATCCAGCATGATCTGATTGGCTCGTCTCTGTTCCATATCAAAATAAGCCTCTAGTATACTCACCACAAATTCCATGGGCGTATAATCGTCATTGTGCAATAACACGCGGTACATACGAGGCTTTTCCACTTTCACTTCTGTTTGAGGGAACACAACGGTAGATCGTGACTCCTCAGACTCAGAACGACCACTATCTTCATCACCCTCATGAGCTTCAAAGTCTTTGAAATACACAGCATCCTCAATGGAAAATACCACTTCTTCTGCCAAAGAATCTGTGCGCCACTGAAAATTCGAATTCAACAAAATAACTCCTCAAAAAACACTCTTTAATCACAGATTAACACACAATTGTCACAGACAAATCACGGTTAAATACCTTCTTCAAAGTAATTTCGTATTTGTTTATGTCAATATAAAAGCACATTGTTATTGTATCTATAAAGCCCCTAAAAAATCCCTCTCTGTAAGTCTATATGCCTTACCTAGAGGAAGAGCTAACCATCTCTCTGTAGAAATTTGAACCACCTCAGGAATCAAAAACCTCTCTGCCACAACCACAGCACCACTGCTCTCTTGCATATCTTTATGAGCTTGCTTATCTTCTGATGATTCTGATGACACCCCTGAAGTCTCTTTTTGAAAAGAAGAATCCACATCCTTTGATGTCACAGACTCCATCTGTGAGGTGTGTTCTTCGAAACGGGGCTTACCATACTTAGCAGATAGGCGAGAAAACTCCACTGGATCCACCTGACGTTTTTGACACCTTTCTACCTTATACATCTGCGAATAATACAACACAAAACTTCCCTCTAAACCTCGACACGCCTGATTTCGAGATAAAGCTTTCCTTCCTACAGAAGCAACTTGATCCTTAAACAGCGAAGCCATAGGCGTACCGGTTTTATAACCCACAAAAATATCTTCTTCCACAAAGACCAATTGAGTTTCAGCATGACCACGAAGACGACGGTGTTGAGTGTAAGATAGCCAATCCGGGAAACGTCGCAGACGACAAGATTCCATCAAATACACATCTTCATTATTATAAGCCACATATTTACCATTTAAAGATGAACACTTCAAAGCCTTCTTACGCGCACGTTTCTGTGTTTTTAAAGACACACTAGAATCTTTTAGAGGAAGATGAGCAATAGCTGTGGCTTCTACTTTTTTAACAACACGCCCCTCTTGTTGGTAGGCAACAAATTCTTTATGAGACAACGGAATTCTTTGGCAATTTTTAACTAAGAAGTTTTCAGCGTAATAACTGATCAACTTTCCTTCATAATCTTTGCAAGAATTCAAAGCTAAACGACGCCTCTGGCGAGGAGATACTTTTGGCTTATCTGTATGAATAGTATCGCCATTAAGCCGTGGATTATCTTGAGATAAAGCCACATTTTCCACCTCAACCATAACCCCCATGATTATAGCCAGTACACAGATATGTCTTATGAAATTATGGTACAAAAGAAGCCTCTTGTTGTATACAACTCAACCCAGAAAACAAGTTTTGAGTTATATGAGATGAATAATACCCTTCCCTTAAAATGCTATAACTTGCCGGACCTCGCCATTGAATCAACGTTGATGGAGACATCAAATCATCCCTTGGCTCCTCATAACCGCTGAATATCTCAGCGTCACAATATATATCGTAACGCACAGCAAATTGCCTAATCTCATCAACCTTAACCAAAGGCAACTGTCCTGATAAATTGATACTCGTTGTCGGCAGCGGATAAGGAAACTTGCCTAAAACATGATCAAACCAATGACCATTTTTATAATAAGGCAGCCGAAAACCCACATCACTCCAACCCAAACCATAAGGCAAAAAAGAAGACATATCCTCACCAGGCAGAATAGATAACGGAGCAATCATGGAAAGATGAGCCGGCCAAATAGCGCGCAAACGCTCTTTCCATAAAGAAGAAAGAGGACGCCAGTAACGCAAAGCCACTTCATGATCAGAAACTAAAAACAAAAGTTTCTTAGCCTGGAGACGCTGTTTAATAAAAAGAAGTCGCCTGTAAGCACTGTTAGAGCAAGGATGAAACGTCAGGCCATAAAGACTACCTGCAGGATGAACACAGATGCGCCCCTGGTCAAGAGCAGATAGATAACGCTCAACTCTTTCCACCTTTAGTATTCCATACAATATTCCATACAGTATTCCATATGTTCTCTAGAAGCTTTGTTACAGCAGTGTTATCACTATATTTTCTATGAATATATTTCATAAATAAAAGCTACTCTTCACAAAGAGCAATATCACCGCGAAACTGCAGCCCCTTCACCTTTGCTCCAATAGCTTCTGCGCGCTGGTAAGCACGCATTCGCGCCTCTTTGTATGATGAACCCTTTGACACCACCGATAACACACGCCCTCTACCGGTAATAAGTGTGTTTCCTGCCTGTTGCTGACTCATGGACGCTGTAAACACTCGAGTATGTTCACACGGCTTAAGAAGACTGGATTCAAGAGGCTGTTCATCATGTTCAAGCTCTGCCCAAGGATAACACTGCGAAGCTAACACCACACACACAGTCTTGTGTTGGTAGAAGGTATTATCTTTTTTCAAAGAACCCCCAGCCACAAAACGGCGGCCATGAAGCAATGAAGATATCACATCAAGCCAGTCTCTTTTATCAGCCATCACCAACGCCTGACACTCAGGATCTCCCATGCGGATATTAAACTCTAAGACCTGAGGACCCGAAGCATTCCACATCAACCCCACATAAAGAAACCCCGTATAATCAAGCCCCTGATTAGTCAATGTCTCTAGCAAAGGGGCTACCACACGAGCTTCCACCAATGAACGGGCATCTTTAGCAAGCCAATCCACTGGACTATAACACCCCATACCACCTGTATTAGGGCCCTGATTATTTTCCAGCAAACATTTATAATCCTTAGCAAAACCCATAAACTCATAACGCCCCTGATGAACAGAAGCAAAATAAGAACACTCACGCCCCTCTAATAGGCTTTCTACCACCAAAGACTTACACGCTTGAGGCATGGTGGCATAAAGACGTGACGTGGCAGAAAGAATATCCCCTTCACTCCGACAAATAAACACCCCTTTGCCAGCAGCCAAACCATCCGCTTTGATCACGCAAGATCCATCTCGAGCTAACATCTCCACAGCTCCCTGTTCACAAGCTTCTTTCTGATCAAAAACCCGGTAAGGTGCTGTGGGAATCGATGCCTGCATCATCAATTCTTTAGCAAAAGATTTCGAACTCTCAAGCCGAGCACATCCCTGCGAAGGACCAAACACAGCGATATCATGTTTTGCCATAATCTCACTCAATCCCTCACATAACGGAGCCTCAGGGCCACATACCACCAGATCAATGGCAGCTTTTTGAGCCCAAATAGCTAATTTTTCCAGATGCTGTTGAGACGATAATTCAATACGCTGGGCATTCTCATCCACTTCATCAAGAGATAAACGGCTCCATGGTTTTCTATGCAAAGACGAGCTACCCAAAGACGAGCTATCTAAAGACAGGCCCACTGATCCTGGATACACATAAAGATGGGTTAACAAAGGACTCAAAGAGAACTTCCAAGCCAAAGCTGACTCTCTAGCCCCCGAGCCCAACAAAAGTACATTCATAAAGCACTATCTCACAGTGACATCATGGTGGTTTTAAATCATAAGAAAAAACACGACAGATTACGTGGGTTTAGAAAGCAGTAAGTCTTTAATGGATCCTACTCCAGTAAGCACTGTGGATGCTTCATAAGGCACATACACCTTATCTCCCGCTTTTTGCGTAAAGCGATCCAAAGTTTCCACATAACTGGTAGCAATCAAATACTTAGAAGATAACTCACAATCTCCATTAAACGCTTCTTTGACCTTTTCAATAGCCTCCCGCTTAGCATCAGCAATCCGTCGAATAGCCTCTGCCTCACCTTCAGCCTGCAGAACTTTTGCCATTTTGTCACCATCAGCTAAGTTCACATCTTCTTGTCTCTGTCCCTCAGAACGAGCAATCCGTGACTGTTTATCTCCTTCAGCTTCCAATACTTTTGCCCGTCTTTCCCGCTCCGCTTGCATCTGCTTTTCCATAGCATTTTGAATTTCTTCAGGAGGGGTGATGTTTTTGAGTTCCACCCGATTCACTTTCGTGCCCCACTTATCTGTGGCCTCATCAAGAATGGTTTTAAGCTTAGAGTTAATAACATCTCGAGAAATCAACGACTCATCAAGATCCATCTCACCAATCACATTACGCAACGAAGTTTGAGCTAACTGAGAGATAGCTTTAGGCAAATTGGCAATCTCATAAGCCGCATGACGCGGTGAAGTGATCTGCACATACAGCAATGCATCAATATTGATATTGACATTATCTTTGGTAATCACCGGCTGTTGAGGAATATCAAGCACCGTCTCGCGAAGATCCACACGATTACTGCTCTCCACATTTAACCCCCCAGAACCACCATCATATGGCAACTGTACACCTCCAGGACCTACCACCGTATCAGGAGCAGCTTTCACCCAAATAAGCCGACGAGGCTCATCAAGGAAAGGGATAATGATATGCAAACCCGAACCTAAAATACAACGAAATCTTCCCAAACGCTCAATAATCATACATTCACTCTGACGGACAATCCTTACCCCTTTGACCAATACAAAGACGATAAAAGCAAGGAACAGCAACGCTATAATACTCGTAAAATTCACACCTATATCCCCCAAAAATCACAGTATACCCAACTAACTCATATCTCATCCAAACTGCGAACTGTCTTTTTTCTATTTTAAGTCACTTAACTTCACCAATAGCAACTTATTACCATCAATGGCAGCCACCACAGCTACTTCATTTTTCTCAAAAACCTCATCTTTATGCAAAGACATAGCTGTCCATGCTTCTCCGTATAACTTCACCTCGCCATCTTTGTGCACATAATCTACTTTCGACATAACCTCCACACGCTGACCCACATAACGATCTGCTGCCGTACTCACCGGCTTTTCTGGATGGAATAACCGATAAATTTTTCGCAAAGAAAAAAACACAACCCCCACAATAACAGCACTTACCCAGACAATATCAGGACTACTAGGAACCCATACCGACACCAAAGCACTCAATAGTATCCCTACTCCAATAGGAAACAGGACAAAAGCAGGCACCACAAGCTCTCCGATCAAAAAGATCAATCCTAATGCTGAAAGAAACTGCCATGTTTGCATGAATATATCTCGCCTGTCTGTAGCTGTGTCTATATGGGCTCTAGCTGTATATGAGCTGTATATGCCACGTAACGGAACATTAAAATGATTTTATGATCTTATGTTATGGTTCTTGTTGCTTCTTGTGTTGCTTCTTGTGTTGCTTCTTGTGTTGCTTCTTGTGTTGCTTCTTGTCTGTTATCTCTCATTTTCACTCTCTAAACTTATTCTCTAAGTATATTCTCTAAGTATATTATCTAAGTCTATATATAACTATCTTTCATATCACCACATCTAACCAAACAATATCATTATATTTTTAACAACTTCATCTAATCTATCGGTTTTTATATTGTGATACAACAACCTTCAACTAACAGCTCACTATCACTAGCTATCTTGAGTGAATCTTATGGTGTTAAAAACAACGAAGATAGCTTTCTGTAATGGTACTTTCCCATTATGATAGGAATGACGAGTCATATGCCTCCATCATGAATCCACTTTACGGCCTCATCACATCTTCTAGCTTATGAAACATCCCTTGTTTTTCCATAGATTACTACGTATCACCACCAGAGTGATCACCCATCCCATATTTATCTTTGTGAGTTTTCAATGTGTGTGGATCACCCTCACCTTATTTTGGGTGGTATGGTTTGCTCCCAGTTTGGAAGATCTTAAAGTGATTTTTGATATTGGTGAATCTCTATCAGAACAACCCCAAAATACCATACAAGAACCACTCCTTCACTCCAATATGGCACAAAACATTTACTCTCATATCCTCAAGCCCCACGAAGCATTGCTCCGTCTGACTGCAGGACTTGTGATGCTAGGTACGTTGTTATTTGGAGCTATTTGGCTATTTTGGTTTGGCCAACGCAAAGCCAGCTACTACCGACAACAGCAATCTTTTATTTCCAGCGTAACCCATGAACTCAGAACCCCCATCACCACTTTAAAGCTGATTTTAAGTAACCTCAAAAACCCATCTCTTAGTGAAGAAAAATACCATAACCTACTAGATATTGGAGATCATGAACTCAAACGACTTATGCATCTGATCCATAATATCTTGCTCACTGCAGGATTAGATCGAGGCATTGATATGCTTGATGAGAAAAAACAAAGACTCACTGTGAAAGCTTTACTGGAACACTCCATGGAACGATGCAAAGCTTTAGATGAAGACATTGCCAAGCGAGTGATCATCAAATGCTTACCACCCATGAGTATCAATGCACCACGTACAGCTCTTATCACTCTATTTACCAATCTCATGGAAAATGCCATAAAATACTCCCCTAAAGGCTCTGCCATCCATATCGATGCCTCTTTTTATGCCGGAGATTATGTAGATGTGACATTTCGAGATCAAGGATATGGCATTGAAGAAAGTGATCGTAAAAAAATCTTCAAAATGTTTTATCGAGGAGAAATCTCCAAGAAACAAGCCATCAACGGCACAGGAGTAGGATTGTTTATTGTTAAAACCATCACCAAACTTCTCGGAGGACAGGTATGGTGTGAAAGTAAGGGACCTCATAAAGGCTCTGTTTTCACAGTGAGATTACCCATCGATTAATAGAAAGAAACCATGGATATCCCTTATGAATAGACGCAAAAACATACTCATCGTTGATGATGATCCCAAACTTGTCCTCAACCTCCAATACCAATTGGAAGCTCTCGGCTTTGGCGTGTATGCAACAGGTGATGGATCATCGGTCTTGGATATCTATCATCGCCACGGGCCCTTCTCTGTTATTGTTCTTGATGTTCATCTGCAAAACAAAGATGGCTTCACCTTACTCAATGAAATCCGTGAAATCGATGGCCGTACCGGCATCCTCATGCTCACAGCACGTAACGCTCAACAAGACAAAATACGTGGCCTCAAATTTGGCGCTGATGATTACCTATGCAAGCCCTTTAACGAAGAAGAACTCATCATGCGCATCAGCCGCATTGCCTCACGCAGTGAGCTCATTGGAGCTAGTGATCACTTTGCTGGAAAACTCAGCTTTGGCCCTTTTACCCTCGATAAAGAAAATCTCACACTCCACACACCAACTACCACTAAAAATGTCACGGTACTGGAATCAGACCTACTGAGCACATTTATTATCTATCAAGGAAAAGTGCTCTCACGCCGGTTTCTTCTGCATAAAGTTTGGGGAGTGAAAGGACACATTGAAACACGCACCGTGGATAATTTTATTGTCCGCCTACGACGACTCGTTGAAGCGGACCCTTCAAATCCTCAACATATCATCAACGTCCGAGGTAGAGGATATAAACTTGTGGGTTAGCTCTGAGGATAATCCGAAAAATCTCTTGAAATAAACCGGACCACACTATCTCTTAGCTGAAATGGCTTATCAAAGTGCAACTCATGACCTCCATTTTCAATACCTTCCAGTACCGCCAAAGCAAGATGAGAGAAGATATAAGCAGAATGAGAAGAGGCCACAAAGTTATCATTTTCTCCATACAACACAAGGGTTGGAGCTTTGATGGCTAACAGCTTATGAGGATTACGAAATCGTGAAGCAGCCACAAGCTGCTTAAAAGTAATCATAATCCCCTTACCATAGCGTTTCTCAAGATTACTCCACAAGTTAGCAGCCCACTCCCTCATTTCCACAGGAGTACGCAAAGATAACACATACTGAGATAAACTATCATGAAAGCTCTTCCCCCCTTTAGTTAAAGAGCCAGCTAACCCAAGAATACTTTTAGGATATAAACGCAAAGATCGAGCTCCACCACCAATAGAGGAATTGATCACCACCAAAGAATAAACACGCCTCGGATAACGCAAACCAAACATCAAAGCCGTCATACCACCCAAAGAAAAGCCCAAAATATAGGCTTTTTCAACATTCAAATCATCAAGAACTTCTTTGACATCATCTGACATATGGTCAATGGAAAGATTCCAATCAGCCTTCTGTCGTGACTCCCCTATGCCTCGAGGATCCAAAGTGATGACATTAAGATCTTTGGCTAAAGAACGATCAAAATACACCCAATGGTCTTTAGTACGTGTTAAACCATTGATCATCACCAAACTACGACGCTTATGAAAGACCTCTTCGTTAATATGATGAGAGGTATGAAAACACACTTTTAAAGACGATACACGATAGGATATTCCGCCCTTAGTAATGTAAGAAGATTGTTGTACCTGAGACTTTTCTTCTTTAGTAAATGACTGACTCTCTAATGACACCACCGGAGCTTTATCTATAGAAGCATCTTTGAGAAAAGGAGTGTCATAGCGCACCGCTAATTTCTTAGCTAACTGACCCTCTACTATTTTGAATCGACGACGCTTCACCTCTCTCCTCAATCATAATCCATATATTAATACATTACCCATAGAATAGCCGAGCTTATGAGCTATCCTCAGCTCTCTGGCTAGCTCTTCTTGATAGCTATCTTCACTAACTATCTTCACTAACTATCTTCACTAGCTACACTAGAGACAAAACACATAAAACAGAAACGACTTTCTATTCTATAATTTCTATAATATAGAAAGCAGCTTAATGGCTCAGAGAATTATCACAAGCTCTATTCACTCTGAGAATCAAGAAATGTTACAAAAAACATCGCCTCATCAATACTTTCTAAGATAGAGAGTAGGTTTTTCACCTCAACCACCTTATTTTTATCACCATCTTTATCCGCTAACAGTATATCTGTGGCCAAAGGAATGGAAACATCTTCACTTTTAAATACCATCTTGTTTTGCATCTGATCTAACTGGATGCGACCATAGATTAACCTTCCCACACCATAGGCTACAAGCCCAGCACCCAAATAAGCAATGAGCTTTGAACGAGAAATATCATAAACACTATCTCGAAATCCTATCTTCTTTGTAAATGAAAACATGCCATTCAAACGCTTCTGCCATAACTTGGGAGCACGATTGATACGCTGAAGATCGGCAATGGTTTTTGTCCCTCGCAATGAACGCTTACTCACCGATGGACCTACATAAGCATCTTGTAAGCTATTGATATCCGTACGATTGATGTATTCATAAGCACCTTTCTGCAAACCAAGAACAACCGCTCCTTCCACAACACGACGACCTCCCTTTGCCACCATATCCTCAAGACGCCTCTTTGCAGCAAACATCTTTAGAAAAGAATTTTCTGTATTTTCTACACCGCTTTCTACACCGCTAGCCGGATCAGATGTATCTGTACTAGATAGACTATCTGATTGAAACTCCAAACCCACCATAGCCCATACCAATTGATCACGCTCTTGCTTTGCTGCCTGAGAATGACCCACATATTTAACCGGAACCCTCAACCACTCCTCACAAGAGCTCCAATCAGCTATATTCTCACTCACTTCTGAGCAGATAAACAGCGGATAATATGATAACGCCTTATCATCAGATATCTGGGTTTTATCTCCTAAATACACCCCTAAATTCTCATCTTTGATACCCCCATGAAGCTCAGAGTCCTGATTCACCACAGAGGGAGCACCACAACCCCATAGCAATACACATAACAGTGTTACAACAGAGAAACTCATCAGAAACACGCGATGAGAAAACATATAAGAAAGCACATATAAAATCATAATATTCATCATATATACCCATATCAGTATGCTTAGACACACCAAGTCTTCCTCTGTGAGATATTCATCTCAAAAAGAGGCGCCTCATCTAGAACGTCTACATGAAAAACAAGATCCTTGCATCAAAGCTTGGTATCAAAGTTTGGTATTGAAACCCTTTACAAAAGATAGCAAAGAGCAAAAAGAAGTGCTTACTTCAAGGCTTGAAAGAATGATCCTTTCAAAGCTCAAGCAAACAGATCATACCTGAAATAAAGGATTCTTGCAAGAGAAAAGAACTTTTTACAAAAAAAAAGCACAAAATAAAAAACCCTTAAGGGGTTTTTATGGTTTTATATGTGAATGTATTTTAGCTAGCTTCTTACTTAGCTAGCTTCTCATCGCACAGCAATCACAAATATACATGTCAAGCCGCACTTTCTTCAAGATAGCTACGCAAGACTTTTTCATCCGTATTATCCATAGAGAGGATTTGAACAGAAAAATATTTCTTTTTACGTTTTTCTCCTACGATTTTTTTCTTAATCACCCGCCCTATAACAGAAAAACTCTTTGGAATATTCACTCGAGTATAATCAATGAAATGACGCTTTCTTTGCCAATAGCCAGGAATGATCACATCAATTTTTAATAGATCTTCTTCACAAAAATCTGCTGATAATTGAAACTCCATCCCATATGGACTAATATGAATAGAATACGCTTTCATAGGAACACGTGCAGAACTCAGATTACGGACATTGAATTCTAAGATGGAAAGATGAATTTTTTTGTTAGATTGCGGATAACCCTTAATTTTTTCTTCTTCAAAATTTTCCATCTCCACATCAGGTTGGTTTCTAGCCATATCACTCCTCCCTTATTAATCTCTTATTTGCACTATAATCAACTATGACTTCCCACTTTTTCATAGCTCTCAGCACATTTTTTTAGAAACAACTTTTTAGAAACAACCAAATATCTCCTCTACGAACCCATCAATGATATGTTTAATTTCGTACGTATTCTTTGAACAGCCTGAGTATGCAACTGAGACACACGAGATTCTGTGACATTAAGAATTTTACCAATTTCTTTAAGATTCAATTCCTCGTAATAATAGAGGGATAACACCAAACGCATTTTGCGAGGAAGCTCTTCAATTTGTTCGATTAAAACTTTGCGATTGATCTTATCATCAAGCAATGTCTGGGGGGTTTTAGAAGGTTTTTCCACAGCCTCTAAAAGAGTTTTTCGAAATGACTCACCACGACCAGGTACCGATTCATCCACATAGACAAGAGTGACTGACTTCACACGAGACAGCAGCTCATGATACTCTCCAAGCTCCATGCCTAAGCTCTCACAAACTTCTTCATGGGTGGGGGGACGACCAAATTTTTGTTCAAGTTCTCTATGAGCACGCTCAATAACCTTGGCTTTGTTACGTACACTTCGTGGTATCCAATCCTGAGAACGCAACTCATCAAGGATGGCTCCACGGATACGAAACTCAGCATACGTTTTGAATTTGTTATACATATTAGGGTCGTATTTCTCAATGGCATCCATCAACCCTATCACCCCCGATGAAACCAAGTCATCGATATCAATACTAGGAGGTAAACGTGAGGCAATGCGTTGAGCCACAAAACGAATCAAAGGACTGTAATCCAAAATCAACTGATGACGTAAGCGTTCATCAATATCATGATCCCCTTGCTTATAACGCCGAATCAAACCCTTCATACCATCTCCGCTATCTAACGCTATCTAACTCAGCTATCTTATTTTCCCTTGACTTGCTTCCCTTGGCTAGATCTCTTAGCTAGCTAAGCCACTAGCTAACCCTGTGAGCAAATCCATCATCGATGAGGTTATTCTTCACCCTCAACACCCTCAACACGCACTTGATAGAAACGCTCAAAACATACTCACCACCTCAATAACCACTCCAAAACCTAAACCTCATGCAAACTTCAGCTAACAAAATATCTCTCACAAGTCACTCTCAAGTGGAAGGTTTATATTTAGATACTGCCATAGCTCACAGCTTCTCAGAGAGACCACAGTTTTACCTACTCAAGTGGTTAAAGCTGTGAAAAATTTCATCTAACATCTTGATATATTTAATGTTTTTCTATCACACAGCAACTCTGTTTGAATCATTACGCAACACAAAACATCATCAATATGTCTCTTCACTCACACTCACACATAAGAACACGTACTCTTATATTCGTAGAAAAAATGACGATAACCTCAGTTAGCAAATACCGTTCACATCAAACCTACTCTTGATAACTCGTGATCCTTTTCCATAGCTTCACTGCTCTTACACTAAGCTGTATCTGTGACTACTATCTAATGACTGCTATCTGTGACTAGATTCACTATGACTATGTATTGGTAAAACAACAAAAAAGTTAACGACAACTCTCCCCCCCTCACCGTACCGACCTTCATCGGTGAACTGTAAAGAAGACTTTAGCGAAATTTTAAAATCCCAATTATATTAAATAGTTAAGACATTTTCTACAGTCTATAAAAACCCTCAACCATCCAAATGAGACCACATACATCACAGCTCTATGCCATGGACCATGATTCTTGCCAACCAAAAAAAACACACTCAGCAACTCCACACTTTAGACTTTCAACAGGATGGTTTATAATACAGCCAAGCAAGTCCCTAAACTTTTTCAGACGAGCTTAAACATATACTTTTCATGTATACTCCATCCAAACATTCACACTCACATATTTCCTTTCTATGAAAACACATCCTTACTTATCACACCGTCAAGCTGTATCTATGGCCGCTAAACACCCCCATAAACGAGCTTGTAAAGCTATAACCCTAAGAGCAGCTCTTTTGAGCATACTGTTGTGTGCTACGGCCATTTCTTCGTGTGAACAATACGATCCTTCTTCAGCACGCACAGCTTTTTACGAAGAACAAAAAAGAGCCAACCAACCCACACCTCTCCTCACCAAAGAAGGAAATATCCCCCCTAGACCGACAGAAACCAGCAGTGTGGCGTTGTCACCAATTGATCAGAAATACAACTCTTTTTGCTCTTCCTGTCATGGCATAGATGGCAAAGCTAACAACGAAGCTGCACTCGCCATGACACCCAAGCCCCGCAGCTTTGCCGATAAGACATGGCAAGAAAGCAGCGATGATGCCAGAATTACCAAAGTCATCAAAGAAGGAGGCCCCTCTGTGGGACTTGCTGCCACAATGGCTCCTTGGGGAGCCGTTCTTAACGATGCAGAAATTCAAGAAATGGTGGTAAAAATTCGTGCTTTTGCAAACCAACCTGAAAGCCCTGAAAGTCAATAAGCCAGCGCTATCCAACAGAATCTTTGACAGAAAGTTCACCAATAGCCTATCAAAAGATCGCAGAGACCGCCATCAAGGCTTCTGCTGCCGCTTTATAGAACTTCCACAGTGTGTTTGTTAACTATGTTAACAAAACACGAATCCTGATGTAGAATGAGATCTTTCAGGCTACTATTTTAGATTTAGATTTAGATTTAGATTTAGGTTCAAGCCACTATCAATACTCGTATTGAATAACTCAGGTTATAGCTATCATACAATATGGACTCAAAGCCAAAGAACCACTTTCAGTCAGTGACTGTAAGTCTGCATTCTGAGTATTTCCCATGATAGTAGAAGCAACTTGAAAGCAAGTCCTTGCCGTAGGTAAGTACGGTTTCTTGATAAAATCGGTCTATATGAGTATGAAAGTCGCAATCAGAATAGTAAGACTAAAGGATACGAAAATGTATGCTCACACAGCTATCACATAATAGAACCAGCTATTTGAAAATGAAGCATCACCACAAGAAAACACGCAAAAGATAATCATCAAGATCACATAAGACATGTCATAGTATATCAACTTCTTTTAAAATATCAATAACCATCCATTTGATAATACATGAAAGATAAGTATTCATTTCTTAAACAATCATTACAATATATATGACGATCTAATTCACTTGAAGTACTATAACTAGCTTTTACAAGAATACTTTCAGAAAGCTCCATAAAACGATTTGCATCAGTAAGATAATTTGTAAATTTATAGCACAAAACATGTTCAGCTATTATTCTATATACCATAGCCTCTTCTACACCAAGCCCGTTATCTTTAAAAATTTTTGCAACTTCTTCGAGAATCTCCTGACCTTCATCAGGAGAAAAACGATGAACATTTTCAAAAGCTGTTTTTTCATTAGAATCATATAATTTATTTACAACTTTACTAAGAGATTCAGCATGTTGGAAATGCACGAAGAATTCTAAAGAACATTCAAATTCTTCAAAATCTAAAGCAAATTTAAAAGCTTTTTTATGAGCAGATGTTTTCTGAGATTTTGTCTTCAAAGATGTCATATAACGTGTATAGTCCTTGATTGCACATGTTATAGAAAACATATCCCATAAACAAGATTGTCTTTTTACAGTGTCTTTCAATGCCTTATAAGATTCTGCGCGAATCTCTAAAAATGCATATTCTTGAGGAATAATCAATGTTCCCTTAAAACCATCTAACAATGATAACGTCTTCTTAGGCTTGCCAACAACACCATTATAGAATAAACCCAATAAGCATATCGTCTCATGTCGTTTAAGCTGTTCTTTAGTAAATAAAGACAACAAACCTTTCTCATCTTTTGTCAAAAAGCATATATGACGCATGCCATCTTTCAAGCGAGCAGAAAATATTAACATATCATCAATATTCTCAACCATATCCAATAACTCTTTTGATTCAATGCCTTCCTTTTCTTCCATCTCAACGATCAGTGCTGCACATCTCTGAATCTCTTTTTCAAATATTGATTGAGCAACAACAAACTGGTCACTATCAAAATACTTCATCACTTCTAACATAAACTGCGGAAATTTATAAAAAAGCTCTCCGTAATAATCAGATTCACTTTCATATGGCTCGCTAAAACAAGAAGTATATCGAAAAACATACTGAACAGTCTCATTGGGATCAGGAGATATATCGCAAATTATTTTCAATAATATTTCTTTAGCATTATCGAATAAACTAGAAAAATATTCTCTGTAATCTTCAACTTTTGTGATTTTTCTTAACTTTTCACCTAAAATCACATACTCCCATAAAACCGGATAAGCTTCAAAAAAATTCATTTCCACAAGATTATTACACAATTTCATTTCTATCGCAGCTATTTCATCATGCCATTTCTTAACTTTTTTATGAGACAAAACCCTTTTAGGACGCTGCTTAGTTTTGATGCTTTTAAGAAGTAACTTCGCTAAATCCTCAGCACCACCATAATGGATGGCAAGATAGTAACGCATATCTTGCTTCAGTTCAGGATACTGGCCACAATAGCTCAGTAATAACTGAGAAAGCTTTTCAGCCCCCATTCCTTTTAAGTTTTTCTCATTAACAACAGTTCTTGTCATGAAAACACAATCTCCATATTCATGTTAATATCAATACAATCAATATAACCGTAAAATACACAAAATAACATCATATATCTATGAAATAAACAAAAACCAAAGCTCTTGATCTAAAAAAGCTCTTTGTCACATCTAGCTGCATGATTTCAACGACTTAGCTCTAATCAAACAAGCATCTAAAGCTAAATTCATAAAGATGCTCTTGATCCTACTGAAACAAGAACCCTACTGAAACAAGAACAATGAAGACTTTTCAAAGAGGAGCCCTGGTATTCTTTACTTACCTGCTCACTATCCTCCCAAAACTGTGACGCTTCTGCCTAAAATCAAAGATGTTTAACATCACATAAACCCCAAACACAGCCTCAAAATCTCATCAAATGATCACTATATAACAAAAATCTCCCTTACAGATCACCAGAAAGTCCGTAAGGGAGAAAAGTGCTATCAACTACTGTAGATACCAAAATACCATCATTCTGCCAATTTAAGATTTTGGAGCAATCCAACAAATTTTTTATGAAATGATCCATCTATTGAAGGCTTATGTGGCAATGGATTGCGATGATGATCCAATTTCATACGAAGATATAAAGGATCGTGATACCGTGCACCAAGTAGTCCTTGTGATGAATCATCGGCTTTTGACAAAACATCTGACTCTGAACCAGCACTGCGAGAGCTACTTGAATCATCCCCAAAGAAAGCGTTAAAAGCCCAAACTGTGGATGCAGTTATAGCACTTGCAAGCACTGATACGATCAACGCCTGATGACTAGGTTTCTGTTTGAGTAATCCAAGTGATATTGCCATGTTATAAGCAGCCAACATGACTGCAAAACTCATTACCGTAGTTCCAAAAATATTAGGAGTAGCTGCTAGTTTAACTTCTATATCGTTTAGATCTAACTCATACAGCTCTGCCAGTTGATCCAAATCTTCTACCAAAAAATCT
>MPNI01000043.1 GCA_002238945.1 Proteobacteria bacterium bin106
AGCGAATATGTTTAGAACAATTTTTAAATACTCGATAAAAATCTTTAAGATCATCACGATTTTTCTTGACTAAATCTGTGTCAGTCAAAACATCAAGAATAGGAGCATCATACTCATCCACAAGCACCACTACTTGTTGATCCGTTTTTTTATGTAAGTGTTTGACTAACCGCCTAAATCTTCCTTGAAGACTACTCCTACCTGCAGGATCCAAACCATGCTCTTCTTCATAATCTAACAATTGATCACTAATAGCATTGTCTAGACTGTCAGTGTATCTATTACGATCTGTAAAAGTAAACCTCACCACAGGATATTTTTTGGACCAATCCCACTTGTCTTCAATGTATAAACCTTTGAATAACTCCTTTTTTCCTTCAAACAAACATTCAAGCGTGCTAACAAGAAGGCTTTTGCCAAAGCGTCTAGGACGAGACAAAAAATAATAACGACCACCTTTGATCATTTCATAAATAAGATCTGTCTTATCTACATAATAACTATCTGTATCTCGAAGCCTGTCAAAATCTTCACAACCTATTGGAAGTCTCATGATATATTCCTATATATTCCTATATATTCCTAATACTTTAATAGTGAATCGTTTAAAAGCTCTTACTGCCATCCATCTGTTATTATAGCTGAACAGGACCAACTATACTAGTCTTTGATCCTACTATGCGCTTCCAGTGTGCAGAAGGAGTAGTCAGAGTAACCATACACAGAATACTCTATAACCTTACTATTATGCTAGTAGATAAACTTATCAATAGAGACTTTATTATGTATTCGGTAGCCTCCAAAACACAATAAGTTAAAACGTCTGTAGATCCTTATAACTGAAGCTTTACAAAAAATCATATCTCGTTCATATGATTACCAATGATCTTCAAAAAATGGCTTTACTTTCCTCAAAAATGATTATGCCTTAAGAGTAAATCTGTAATGCCGTCAAGGTAATATAGGCTTGAGAGATAAATTTGTATAAATATATCTTATTGACGTAGCTGAGGGGTATTTATGAATAACTAAGAAATAGTAATAAGTGAGTGCATTGATGATTTAATTGTTAATTATTGTTGTTTAGTATTACATTGTTTTTATAAGAGGCCGCATATGAACACTAAAAAATCTTTTAAAAAAAGAGTGATTAATCTCAAGGCACCTAAAAGCATTTCTCGAAGGGTCCAAAGCATCTCTGAAAGTATCTCTCAAGGAACTCAAAGTATTTCGGAAAGCTTCTCTGAAGGAACTCAAAGCATCACCGAAGGCGTCTCTCGAACAACTCGGGGCATTACTGCAGGGATCTCTGAGGGAACTCAAAGCATCTCCAAAGGTGTTTCCCGAACAGCTCAGGGTATAACTGCAGGGATCTCTGAGGGAACTCAAAGCATCTCCAAAGGTGTTTCCCGAACAGCTCAGGGTATAACTGCAGGGATCTCTGAGGGAGCTCAAAACATTACCGAAGGCGTCTCTCGGACAACTCGGGGCATTACTGCAGGGATCTCTGAAGGAACTCAAAACATTGCTGAAAGCGTTTCCCGAACAACCCAAGGCATTACTGCAGGGATCTCTGAAGGAACTCAAAACATTGCTGAAGGCGTTTCCCGAACAACCCAAGGCATTACTGCAGGGATCTCTGAGAGAACTCAAAACATTGCTGAAGGCGTTTCTCGAACAACTCAGGGCATTGCTGAAGGTTTCTCTCAAGGAACTCAAAACCTCTCTGAAGGTATCACTCAAGGGACTAAGAACATTTCTGAGGGTATTTCTCAGGGGACTAAGAATATTTCTGAAGGTCTAGTTGAAGGCATCTCTCGAGGGGCTCGAGGGATCAGTCAGGGGGTTGCTCAAGGAGTTGCTCAAGGGGTTAGTCAAGGAGTCAGTCAAGGCATTGCTGGTGGGTTCTCTAAAGAAAAGGCGGCTCTAGGCCTTGTTGAAGGTCTAGCTGTAGGCTTGATTGAAGGGGTCACTGAAGGCATAAAGAAAAAACCTTGAGCTATCAAAGTGTCTTTTCTTTATTGTTCATAGTTCTTGAGTGTACTTACCTATTTCTTGTGGGAGGTGGTAGTTTTCGAAGTTGTTTTTTTGCTTCAAAATTGCGCAGTTCGTCCTCTCGGGGTATTTGGATACGATACCGTCCAAGAGGTTTATGGGCCATCATGTTTTCATAGTCTGCAGCGATATTGATGGTTTCATATAGAATGGGATCTTCATGAAAAAGGACTAAAGAGTCAGACCGACGCCCAAGTTCTGGATTGTGTTTGTAAAGATCAAATTGATTTTTTAAAGCATCCACTACCCCATCAGCATCATCCATGTCTTGTGAAAAGTCCATGGCATCAAGAGAGACACTACCACATAATTCTCCATGACAGGTCTTAATAGCTTGAGCATAAAGATCTTCCTTACGTATTTGAAAGGCTTCTTCAAAAGTATGCCTTTTTTCTTGAGAGCTCTTTCTTAAGAGCTCTCTTGATCCATCTTCAGCGTTTTTAGACAATGTTTTACGATGGTAAATGCGTGTGGTTAGTCTCTGAAAAGAGCGTTGTCTAAGTGTATCAATGGTGCTGCTGGCAAGCATTTGATTTTGATAAGCTGCTGCGTTTTCTAATGGAGGTAAGCTGTTTTTAAAATACCCCGAAAATGTTTTAGGGATAGCATAAGAAGCATACGTCAAAAAACCACGTTCTTTAGGTAAACTGAAATCAGGTTTAACACCCCTTCCTGCCAGTAAGTTGCCATAAATATCATAAAACACTCCTTTAGTCACAGTGAAGTTATAACCATACTCACCCGGTTCTTCATGGTAATACAGCCGTCCCAAACGAGCAGACGTATTTGTTCCAAGTCCCTCTCCAACCACTAATGCTCTGCCATGGCTTTGTAAAGCACTGACTATCAGTTCAGAATAGCCTGCAGTACTATGATCCACTAAAACCACCAAAAGTCCGTCGTATCTGATGGCCTCTTTGTTGGTAGTCATGATATGGGTTTTTATATCAGAATTATGCCTTTGAGTTAATTGAAACACCGGTTGATCAGGGAGTAAGACTCCAAGTAAAACCATGGCTTTACCAAAATTGTTGATAGCAGAGCCTCGAAAGTCCATCACAACAGTAGAAACAACAGCCTCGCTATGGTCTCTGGCAAACATGTGCAAACGTTTCTCCAACAGTTCCAGCACTGCAGATTGGTAGTCTTTTATGGACTTATTAAAAGCTAACTGACCAACATTGATATATCCAACCCGCTTTTTGACTTTTGTTTTGATATTCCGCATCTTAACAATATAAGAAAAAAAGTTGTTTGCAAGAAAGTCCAAACTGCGATTACCAGGAGGAAGGGAGAGGGAACGATCATAGCTATACTCAGTAAGACCACTGCGCAGTACCATCAATTCATGATAGTCTGAAGCTTTATCGCTGTTATAAAGATTAACTATCAAATCATTGCTGGTTAAACGATAGTACCTGTTCATGGCTAGAGGATTTCTTAAAGCTTTTTCAGCAAAGATCTTAAAAAACTGAGGGAAAATCGTATAATCATCTAAAGATACAGGAAGACTCATGGAACGACTTCGATAATTATACTGTCTATCAGGTACGGCTATATCTCGATACATAGGATAATGAGAAGAAATATTGGTCCACCCAGCACCAGGATCTACACTCTCATAGAGAGCCTTGATAAATGATCCATAAGCAAAGTCAACATCTGCCATCTTTTCCTGTTCAGTAGCTAAAAATCTTTGGGTGATATCCAAATACTCATCATATGAATGTTTATAGAGCTTATAACGCTCAAACAGTAGTCTGAGGAGCCAACGGTCTTTGAGCTCTTCTATATTGTCTAGCCATGGAACAATCTGACTATCCACTAACATACGAAGATTTTTTGTATAAGATATGGTCTCTTCATCAACATATAATAGAGGATCAACTATCAATTCTTTAATGTAGCCACTCACCTCTTCGATTTGAGTGGCTAATACACTAGATACACCCTCAATCTGTTGACACACACCCTCAATATTATCCAAAGGGATCTTTGCCACATACTTTTCTTTGATGAATGTTACATGACGTTCTTGAAGGTAATATTTCATGGGATCGAGCTTTTCTAAAAACAACTCCCATAAATCTTCTTGAAACTCACCACTTAGATCCACATCATAAATCGATTGATCAATGAGGACATCATAGGCTATCTCTAAAGTTCTACAATCACTGCCAAAAGCAGACCATGAAGGAGCTATAACCGTGAGACATATCCCCAAAAAGAGACAACGTAAATTCGCAATGATCATAAGTAATACCACAAGAAGATAGAGTATATAATAGACATAACTTACCACTGAGGTGTAAGCACCAAAGATGCGGACACGCTACTAAATTACCGAAAAATATTCAAGAGATAATACCAGATAGGAATATAACGTTATGATGTTTTATACGCTTTATCCACCCACTGACGTGCGTGGATAAACATATCTGCCCAAGGAGAATAAGGTCCCCAACGCTTTTCTTTGTAAGAATGGGTAGCAGTCAAGTAATTGCGCTCTGGATGAGGCATCAACATACTCACCCGACCATCTAAACTGCATGCTCCAGCAATAGCTCTTTGAGAACCAGAAGGATTGAAAGGATATTTTTGTGTGGGATGACCATGAGAATCAATGTAACGAATAGCCATCCCCAAATCATCATCTCTACTTAAAACAGCTCGTCCCTCACCATGAGCTACCACCACAGGTAATTGATAACCACTCATATGTCTCCAAAATATAGATGGACTCTCCATGATCTCTACCATGACCGTACGTGATTCAAAACTTGTGGATCGATTCTGACAAAAACGAGGAAAATGCTCTGCTTGAGGAATAAATTCTTTAAGATGAGATAACATCTGTGCTCCATTACATACCCCTAAAGCAAAAGTGTGAGGACGGTGAAAAAATCTATGAAATGATTGACGTAACTCACTATGATGTTTGATCACTTCCGCCCATCCTCTTCCAGCTCCCAATACATCACCATAAGAAAAGCCACCACAAGCCACTAAACCTACGTAGTCATTGATATCTCTTTGAGACTGTAAACATTGTTCCATCGTGATGTCATCTACAGAAAAATCACTCTTTAAAAAAGCAAAAGCCATTTCACGATGACCATTGATACCCTGTTCGCGTAAAATCGCTACCCGTGGTTTATCTACAACACTCACTTGGTGATGAGCACGCTTGCTATAGTGAGAAAATAATCCCCTATGATCAAGATCTAAACGTTGTTGATGCTCCTCATCAGCACATGCGGCATCATCACGCATGTGCTGCATCTTATGACTCAGAGCACTCCAATGATCACGTAATGCCATCAAAGATGTGTCTACTAAAAGATGGTTTTGATGATAAACCCGGACCTGAGAAGTTGTATAAAGATCAGCAATGGCTAAAGCAAAGAGATCATGAGCTGTACAATCCTCAATAAACGATGACACATCTACCGTGTTCATTTGCACCACACAACCTATCTCTTCAGCAAATAAAGCATCATAAGCAGAACATGGAATACCATCCAAAACCATATCCACTCCACACTTAGAAGCAAAAGCCATTTCTAAAACAGCTGTGATCAATCCACCATCAGAAATATCGTGATAAGCCAGCAGCTTGGAGTGCTTTTTGGAGTCAGCTAAAACACTAAAGAAACGCTTAAATACCTCTGGATCTATGTCTGGGGGTTGCTCTCCTAAAGAGTTATAAGCCATGGCTAAAGAGCTTCCCGCTAAACAAAAAGGCCTGTTTTGAGATGCAGCACGTATCCATACTAAAGATGTTTTTTGATCCAAAGAGGTCCACTGGGGAGTTAAGGTGTTACGAACGTTAGAAATATGAGCATAAGCTGTGATAACACAGCTTATGGGAGAACTGACTCTCATCTGCTTAGAACAAGATGATTGCCATGACATCTTCATAGACATGGAATCTTTACCCACAGGTACCGCAATACCTAAATCCATACACAATTGAGATAGAGCATGAACAGCACGATACAGACCACTTTGATCAGGTTGATAAGAAAAATCCACCTGCCAGTTAGCTGAAAAAGAAACATCTTCTAAACTTTCAATATCTGCACACATGAGATTGGTTAAAGCTTCACAAGCAGCAATACGTACACTGGCTGCTGGATCAAGTAAAGCTAAAGAAGGCCTTTCTCCAACAGCCATCACATCACCACACAAAGATGTAAAACTTGTTAAACAAACCCCAGCATCTGCCACCGGTACTTGCCAAGGCCCTACCATAGGCTCAAGATAGGTAAGCCCACCAACACTACGATCAGCAATGGTGATTAAAAACGATTTATCGCTAACAGCAGGGACCTTTAATAATCTTTCTAAAAGAGCCTCATAAGATCTTTCTTCAATACTTAAAGCTGTAAAGCTACAAGCTTGTTTGGGATATAAGCAAACAGAAGTAAGCTCTTTAAAGCTTACTTCTGTTTCTATAAGTCTTTGCTGATTACCAAATAATACACCCAAAGGCATATTCACATAATCATGAGCTTTATGGTTAGTTGAAACCCTAATCTTTTTATCTTCTATAACTTCACCAACAACACGAAACGGAGCTCTCTCTTTAGCAGCTAATTGGCTAAAAGCTTCTATATCGCTTTTAGCCAAACATAATACATAACGCTCCTGAGATTCATTACACCATACCTCTGCAGGGCTCATGGTGTGATCAGCAATAGCAATAGCATCGAAATCAATAGCTGCACCAAGACCTGCTTCATGAACAATTTCTGGGATAGCATTCGCTAATCCTCCAGCTCCCACATCATGAATAGAGATAATAAGATTTCTTTCTTCTCTTAAACATCCCTCTATCACACCAAATATCCGTCTTTGCATCTCAGCATTGTCACGCTGTACAGAAGAAAAATCCATATCAGCTCTTTTATCTTCTGCTTCTAATGAAGCAGAAGATAAAGATGATACACTCCCCCCACCTATTCCCACTTTCATAGCTGGACCACCAAGTACAACAATGGCATCTCCAGGACCAATACGACCTTTTTTGACATTTCTACGCAGAATATGCCCCATACCTCCAGCAATCATCAAAGGTTTGTGAAAACCACGCTTAAAAAGCTTATCTGACTGATGAGGAGGAGAAGAAGAAGGAGGCATGTATTCAAAGGTACGAAAGAATCCACATATTTGTGGACGTCCATACTCATTACCATAACGAGATGCTCCAAGAGGAGCCTGTATCATAATTTCCAAAGAAGATGCAATATGATCAGGATAACCAAAATCCTTTTCTCCTCTTTTCCCTATCTCCCCTCCTCTTTCCCAAGGCATTATCCAATCAGGGATTCTGAGATGAGAAACCACATAACCACTCATACCCGCAACACTACTTCCTCCACAACCTGTGGCTACTTCATCACGAATCTCTCCTCCCACTCCTGTGGCTGCTCCTGGATAAGGACTGACAGCTGTGGGATGGTTATGTGTTTCAACTTTAATGACTATATCTTGCTCACAAGACTTAAGCCCATAACGGCCAGCACCATCACATATCAAAACATCCACTTCTTCAGCAGATATTACCGCCCCGTTATCTTTGTAAGCACTTAAAATCCCTTGAGGTGATGCAGCTGTGGTTTTTTGTATCCAAGAAAACAAACTCTCTCGCTGATGCTTATCATCTTTACATCGCCATAAAGCCTTAAATATCCCATGACGACAATGCTCTGAATTCACCTGAGCATACATCATCCATTCAGCTTCATAAGGATAACGTGATAATGTGTTGTAGTGAGCTTTTAAAGCCAAAATATGATCACCAGATAGCTGAGATGATAACGCCTCCCATCCTTTTTTGCTGTCTTCAGTAGCTTTATCATTGCTATGAACTTGGCTAGTTATATGATTAGTTATATGACTAGTTATATGACTAGTTATATCTTCTTGCCACTGAAAGTGCTTAGGTATTTCTGAGATAGCCACAAAAGATTCCATCATAGGATCCATGGCTACCTTGCAAAGATCATCTCTTTTGTGATGATCTTTGCAAGAATAATAACGTCCTCTTTCTACACATATATCCCCTATACCACATAAAGCAAAGATATCACTTGCCTTTGAAGACCAAGGTGAGATAGTGCCTTGTCTTGGTAGGACAAAAAAGCTATTTTCTTTAGCTAATCTGCTCGTATCTAAATCATCAATGCATATATCTATGGTTGAGTCATCACTTAACAGAGAGTGCGCTATGGCTCTCTGTTGATCCGTTAAGAGGACTCCCCTACTACCTCTTAACACATAACACCAACGATACTGGCAATCACTCCACCAAGAATCCTTCTTTCCTCCATAATAGGAAGGTAGTACTCCTTTGTGAACAGTCATAGGCTGACTTAACCATATCCATAGCATGTTTTATCTCTTTTTATCTTTGAAAGCCAAAGTTATTCCAAAAAGCAGAAAAGATTTCGTATAACTTGGCTACAATTATTTCATACTTAGCGATGTAGAGAAATGAAAAAATCACTCTGGCTTCTGCAAAAATTCCATATTGACTTCCTCGATCGGAATGAAAGATTATCTTGGCATTGTTTATGGGTGTGGTGAGAGTTTTATGTAATGCATTGCGTAGCATTGAGCACTGAAGAAGTTTCTAAGCTTACACCTAGAGATCATCCTAAAATCTCTCGGGTAAAGGTATCTAACACAACAGCAAGATAGGTCCATTTAACAAAAACTTGTTGACAAAAGAAAATAAGCACGCATTATTCCCATGTTGTTTACAAAATGGCATTTTGCTTTAGTCAAGACTAAAGAGAGAAGAACCTATGAAGATGATGAAAGAATGGATACGTGATGGAGCTAATATAGAAAGCAATCTAGTACCTGATTTGATCAAAAATATCTAAAAATTTTTCTTTTCTTCCTTTACTCAGAGATCTTGATGCTCTCAGTAAAGGTACAGAAGATTTACTAGAAGATATGCAGCGGTTTCTAAGTTCTTTTACTAAAAAAAGTATGAGTATTATCTCAGTAATGGGCTCATTTTTTAAGATATTAAGAGCTCACAAATAAATCTTAATTCAGTGCCAAATCATCTTTGATCAATAGACAGTGCATGAAAAAAATGTTGCTTAAGAATACATTTTTTTACTAAACTTCATTTATAAACTATAAACACCTCACTTGAGTAACAAGGGCATTTATTTCCCTTAAAAAAAGGTCGATATAAAGCTTAGAACAGTGAGACTTGAAAAAGAGGCTATTATAAGATAGGTACTTAGTTCTTTTTTTTTTGAAATTTGATACCACCTGCTCTTTTGATATCAAAATGAGAGGATTGTGCCTAAATACTACTACTATCAAGTTTTTGGACAGATGATATTTGTGATGACTTGGTCCTACCTAAAAAAAGACAAACCATGGAATTAAAAAGAACGAGTGTGATCATGCGGAAAAAAGAAGTATGTAAGCAACTAAAGATGTAACTTAACCAGAAATTCTAGACAGTAAATTTCTATCTTAATATTCTAAACTCATTGTATTATCAATGAGTTATATTTATTGTAGTTACAAAATTTGCGAAATCTTAGTAGTAAAAAACCTGGCGCACATGTATTCTAGTGCACATCTTACTGTTAAATAATTTTCATGCCGCTTCTTGGAGAACCTCTACTTCGCAGGGTGCTGGCTGATTGCTTACTGTGGGCTCTTTTGAAATAATACTGCGTAAATTGCGAATCTTATTAAGATCGATATTTAAAGATTTAGCATAAGCTCGATCGAGATCCTCACGCACTGGATATTTTTCAGCTAATTTCCACGGGTGAATAGTCTGATTTTTTGTGCTTTCAAAAGCTTGCATCAAATGAGATGAATCAAGGGAGCCAAAATTCGGTACCGGAAGGCTACAGAGATGAGCCATAGAAAATTGGGGGTTACTCAATGTACCACTTCGTCTATTGAGAAAGAAAAGCATGCCTAAAGTGCTGTTAAAATAAGCGCAGATAGCTTTTGCCTCATCAAGACTTAAGCTTGTAGATTGTATTGGCACCCAAGCAGAGCCAACGGCAGGAGTTTGACTAACTAAGGCCAGTAGTCTTCCTGAAGTCGTCCTAAACCATGATGATAGAAGTAAGTAACCACCTTGACTCAAGTACCTGTGAGCCAGCTGTTCTTTTTTGGCTCGCATCCATTGTTCAGGGGTGGCTGCCATGGTCGTACGCAGCTTCGATGACCGACCGTAAAACACTTTTATACCCGTATTTTCTGTAGTCTTCTGAAAGATGCCACGAATCCATCGACCTGCTGGCCCCATCTCATAGAGATCACCGAGGGGAGATAAGCCAGGGGTGGTGTCCTCTAAATGTTCAGCTACCTGATAAATGAATATCCCCAATAATAATAGAAGGAATTTGAAAGCAAATCGATTTAACCTATACCAGCAACTAAGATGTACATTTTTCAGAGTGTCTATTGATATTTCGCCATGAGAGCAATTACTCTGATCTAGAGTTTGTCATCAAGTTGTATGAATTTATGTCAAAGAGCTGGATGAGAAGCCCTTTATGGCAATCTTTAAATTTCATTGCTGACGGCTACAGCCAACATAGCTAACAAAAACTTGCTTTCATGACTTCAAACATTTCTACGCTTTGCTAGAAATGTTTGTCATAATCTAGTCACTTTAAAGAGAGCCCAATAACCAGTGACCAACAAGTCATCATCCTCTTGCCACAATCCCTATGTTGTGCTATTACTATTCATCTATCATGTAGCCTTGGTAAGTTTCGGCATTTATATTCTTTGTTATCCCGATATTTGCTCGTTTTGTAACTTAAAGTCCACTTGGATCAAGTCTGCTGTGTTGGGACTAACTGGAGCATGCATCTATTGTTCAAGAGCTCTTTATATGCACTACTGTGTCGATGAAGATTGGGATAACAGATGGGTTGTCTGGCATATTATCAGACCATTTGTAGGCGCTGCATGCGGTGTGATCAGCTTACTATTTATTAAGGCAGGTTTGATCTTGTTAGCAACCTCCTACGGAGAACCAGTCCCTTATGGAGTATATGTTCTTTCTTTAATATCTGGGTTTAATATCGATAATTTTCTAAAAAAAATCGAATCGATCATTAATGAAGTTTTTGGGATAAAAGAAACTAGACAATCACAGAAACCATCGAAAAAAGAACAATGAGTAGTATCAAATTTCCTTCTATGGCCGATTTCATTCCACACCCCCACTCACTTGCAGGTTACACCACCGCCTGTAATGTGATTTTCTAACAAAAAATGTAGTTCTGGGTATGTGATTACAGCCCATCTTTAACCATATATTCTTTTTAACAACTTAAGATAAGGGTAAGCTATGAGTTTAGAAAGGACGAGTGCGATCATTCAGAAAGAGATTTTACAGATGAGGAAGGAAGGGCACTCTATGCGGATAATTTCAAGGCACTTAAGAGTGTGCCGCAAGACGATTCGGAAGGTGTATGAACAACAAGACCAGGGGTTGGCTGTAGCACAGTACAAGTATCGAAACAAAGACTTTGATGTATTTGATTGGGATAAAATTGAGCGCAAGGTATACCAAACTTCTATTAAGGAGTTGGTTGAAGAGCTCAGAGAGCAACATCAGATGGATATCAGCTATATGAATTTCTATCGAGAAGTTCATAGGAGATTCCCTGCCAAAAAGATGTTAAATCTGTGAAAGTGGATGTAGGTTTCTGTAATGGATCTATGTTTATGATAAGGATCTCAAGAACAAGAGAAGAACTCATCTCTTTGTGATGTCCTTGCCTTTCAGCTCTTATGTGTATGCAGAGTCTATCTTCACTCAGAAGATTGCTGACTTCATTGTAGTTTGTAGTCCATGAAAAAGCTTTTTGCTTCTTTGGAAGGGTTGCTCGCTATATTGTCTGTGACAGCCTTAAAGCTGGAGTTACAAAGGCACGCTTATATGACCCTGTGATCAACAATACCTTCAAGGAGTACTCTGAATATTCGGGTTTCAGAACTATTTCTTAGAGAAAGTAAGCCTCAAGATAAAGGTAATACCCAAAGACCGATTGGCGTCATACAGAAGCAGTTCTATCCTTGTAGGATTGAATCTTAATCAAGATATCAAAGCCTATATGCATGAGTACAATCATGCGGTGATGAAAAATCACGGGGTTTCTCGTTACGAGCGCTTTCAGAGAGAAAAGCATCTTCTTTTGCCTTTACCTCGAGACAGCTTCTGTATACCAGAATACAGGACGGCTAAGGATTTGATCTTTGATAAGAAACGTTGAGGGGATTTAAATGGATCTGAGGTGATAGCATAAAGGATGAGTGGTGGATCTTACGGTCTCCATTTAGGTAATCAGTTGCTCTCTCTTTAGATGGTTTCGATGACCCAGGTGGAATGGAGGCGTAAAGTGTAAACTGACAAGATTTTTTACATGCGTTGCATCGAAACGCTGTACACCGCTTACATGACCGCTTTTGATTATTGTTTTGCTGTTGCCTGTTACAATGATGAGACAGACAACATTATTGACAGTGTTTTTTTGCTATCCTCTATTTGCTCATCTGTAGGTATCTTGAGTTGCATATCATATTGAGTAACTTTTTAAGTAATATGAGTTGTTTTCGCGAAAGCCAGGCAACAACTTTATCTAAATCCGTAAAAAGCTCATTTTGATATATTTCACAGATCATCATGAGGAATGCAAGCATACTTGCTTCTAAACCACTACTTGATTACAATTGATCCAAAATTTTTCTACAATAATGGATTGCATTGTTTGACCAAAGTAATAATATAAATTACATGCTATGATAAATGGTTAAGCAGCTCATTTTGGCTGCGTTATCAGAACAATTAATAACGTCTTTTAATAAGCTCAGATTGATTATCAATAAGCTTTCTAAAAGAAATTCGCCCTATTATCAAAGGAGGATAAGTGAGTATTGTCAAGTCTTTTTCTGTAGGTAATGGAGACATGTATTATATCAAACATGATTCAGACAACTTTACCATTATCGACTGCTGCATGCCTGAGGAAAGAGAAGAAGCTATTATTAAGGAATTAAAGAAGCAATTAAATGTAAAGAAAGTATCGAGGTTTATTTCAACTCATCCTGACGATGATCATATTAAAGGTATTGAATGTTTATTTAAAAAAATAAATATACTGAATTTTTATGCTGTTAATAACAAAACCAAAAAAAAAGAGGATACAGATGACTTTAAAAAATACAAATCCTTAATAGGTTACAATAAAATTTGTTATTTAGAAAAGAATTTAAAACGATGTTGGCTTAATAAAAAAAATGAGAAACGAGATGGTTCAGGTATTAACATTCTCTGGCCTGATACCAATAATCGAGATTACAAAGATGCTTTAAAAAAAGCAGCTAAGGGTGATAGTCCTAACAATATTTCACCTATTATTCAGTATTCTGAAGTAAAAGGAGTGAATATAATTTGGATGGGTGATTTAGAGACAAACTTCATAGATAAAATACTGGATTACAATAAGCTTGTTAATGATATTTCAAAAAAATCTATTCTATTTGCTCCTCATCATGGAAGAAATAGTGGCAAAATACTAAACTCATGGATAGATAAAATAAAGCCTAAACTTATTATTATCGGTGAAGCTCCTTCTAAAGACCTCAATTATTACGATGGTTTTAACACTATTAAGCAAAATACTGCAGGAGATATTCTTCTTGATTGCACTGAAGATAGAGTTCGTATCTATGTAGGAAATAATAAATACCACGAAAATTTTTTAAAAAAAGAAGGTTGTGTTGAATCAAATAATTTTGGCCTATATTATTTGAGAACTTTATGATTATAATCGTAAAAAATACATTTTATATCGTATAATTGATCTGATTTTCACTAGTGCTGACTGCTGCATCTGCTAAAATCATAACCCACCTGTAATAATTGATTGGATCATAACATATGGCACAAAAAGAAATAGAAAATATACGTTTTACCAAATAATGAAGGAAAGCTTATAAGATGGAGATATGATATTCTCATTATAGAAATAGAGTGATGTTTGCTGTTTACAAATATGGAACAAGATCTTATATAAAAAATGTTTCTGTCCATATTGAGTTAAGTTGTAAAGCACTTAACAATTATGGTATATTAAATGCAGACCATGCCAAATGATGATTGGCGCATGAATACGTGCATCTTCTTTGATTCAGAAAATTATTTTTAACCATTCTAATGTCCTAGAAGAAGATCTGCCTACTTATTATCTGAATTTTAAATTTAGAAATCGGCTGTCAAACAAATTAAACGATGAAGGTAATTACCTAAGACTAAGAAAATTTCACCATAACATCAGATGAGATAAATAGCTTCAAATTAAAACACCCTCAAGACAAGATAATAAGATTCACTCAACAGTGACAGCATTTTTTTTGCACAACTAATGGACCTATCTTCTACATTATTTCATACTAAAAAAAGAGATAAAATAGGTTCATTTATAGCTATAATTCAGTTTTCTGAAATTTTTCTATTCTTCTCAAATTAGCTTGTTCATTAGACAATTGTCTAGTGAACAAGTAAGGCCCAGATCTCATGCTAGATCTGGGTTAAAGGAGAGGGTAAGATGAATAATAACATGGGTTTCTCACTCGTAGAGCTAATGGTTGCTGTAGGAATAGTTGGTGTGATGTCATCTGTGGCTGTGCCTAAGTACCAAAAATATAAAGTAAATGCATCACGTGCTGAGGCTCAGTCGAGTTTATCATCAATGTATACATTACAGCAGTTATATTATACAGAAAATGATAAATATGGTGCCGTTAAAGCTGATAATACTATTAACGATGTAAAATTTCCAATAAGCAAATCTCAAAAATATGATTATAATGCTCTTATTGGAACAGCTTTAAATGTTGTTGCTATCACAAAAGATGATGGAACTGGAAATACTGATGGGTCGGTGTTTTTCAAAGGTACAGCAGAAAGTAAACAAGTACTTGGAAGCTGTTCAGGTAATGGTAATCCCGTAAAAGATAAATGGTGTGTGAATCACGATAGAATACTAGCCAATGTTTCCGGTGAAGAGAAACTTCCATGCACTGGTGATGCAGTGAATGGTGGATGTTCGTAGAGTGAGTGTCTGTTTTCAAGTTGCACCACCACCTTGCCATCATAACAATGATTTAGCTATCAAAATTGATCAATCAAGGCAATTCCTTGAGATCTTTCCCTTCTGATTTTTATGAATATTTTCATATATAAAATATTATCAAAGTAGAGCCTATAGTTATTGATCAATAGTAATAGTAAGAAATATTTTTTGTATTACTAATGGACCTGTTGATATCATCGTTTTATGCTCTATTATATGGCTAAAAATCGTTCATTTATAGCTATGATTCAATTCTCTAAAATTTTTCTATTCTTCTCAAATTCGCTTGTTCACTAGACAATTGTCTAGTGAACAGATAAGACCCAGGTCTCATGCTAGATCTGGGTTAAAGGAGAGGATAAGATGAGTAATATTAAGGGCTTCTCACTCGTAGAGCTGATGGTTGCTGTAGGAATAGTTGGTGTGATGTCATCTGTAGCGGTGCCTAAGTACCAAAAATATAAAGTAAATGCATCACGTGCTGAGGCTCAATCGAGTTTATCATCAATGTATACATTACAGCAGTTATATTATACAGAAAATGATAAATATGGTGCCGTTAAAGCTGACAATTCTATTAACGATGTAAAATTTCCAATAAGCAAATCTCAAAAATATGGTTATAATGCTTTTATTGGAACAGTTTTAGGGACTGTTGCTATCACAAAAGATAATGGAACTGGAAATACTGATGGGTCGGTGTTTTTCAAAGGTACAGCAGAAAGTAAACAAGTACTTGGAAGCTGTTCAGGTAATGGTACTCCCGTAAAAGATAAATGGTGTGTGAATCATGATAGAATACTAGCCAATGTTTCCGGTGAAGAGAAACTTCCATGCTCTGGTGATGCAGTAGATGGTGGATGTTCGTAGAGTGTGTGTCTATTTTCAAGTTACGCCACCATCCCACCATCATAGCGATGATTCAACTATCAGGTTGATCAATCAAGTCTACCTCTTGAGATCTTTCCATTCTGATTTTTATGAATATTTCATACATAAAATATCATCAAAATAGAGCTTATAATCATTGATCAATAGTCACAGTAAGAAATATTTTTTGCATTACTAATGAACCTGTTGATATCATCGTT
>MPNI01000010.1 GCA_002238945.1 Proteobacteria bacterium bin106
CCCCCCCATTTCTAAAAAAATCATGTATTTTATCATCGCTAGGATTTTTAGGAGCATCAATATCGAAATAGGTGTTATAATTAGAAGGAATACCATATGTTAAGAAAAGATAAGCAAAATGTAATAACTGAGTGCCTCTATCTTTATCATAAAGCATTTTAAAATGCCAAAAACGTTTTACTTCTTTATCATCATTGTATTCTTCTAACTCTTCTATGTCTTCATCAGTAAATAAAGTGTGGCCTTCAAAGTCACGATTGTTGTGTTGCCAAACACCAATTCGCAAATCAGCGGTATCTTTTAATTCTTCCATAATCATATTAATTTCTTCTTTGACAGCTAAGCGGCCAGGTTTATTGATAGTATGATCTTTACCGAGATATGATGTATAGTGATCATCTCCTTCAACAAACCATATCATGTCAATCATAGGCTTAGTATTATCATCAACAGCTCTTTCATTCATATAAATAGCCGTATTTCTACGTTGAAGTTGTTCATCATTGTTTCTAGAAGCATTTCGAGATGGAACTTTAGCTAAATTCACTTCAGGGATTTGTCCTAAATATGACTTTAATGAAGTGTTATTTTTGTTTTGGCCAAAAGCTAGAGTATTCAAAGGATGCAGGAAACTTAAAGAGTAGCAAATAGCTATAATGGCTAAAGAATAAAACATCTATATGATCCTTTTGGTCTAATATGTACCACTATGTCCCACCACACACATAATACGGCCTGATCGGAAATCAGCGATGAAATATTGAGCGGATTTGCAAGTAGATGAGTGGTAGAGTTAGGCTTTGAAGATAAGGATGCAAAATTTAAATGATTTTGGCAATGTAGATGAATGTGATGTTACTTTTGCTGTTAACCTTGATTGGTAGAGTTGAGATAAATTTGTAGATGGATAAGAGGTGATGGCGAAGCTCTTTCAAATTATGACGTATGTCTAGCAGTGTCGTCGTGACTTCATACTTCTAACTGTGATGGTTTATAGGTTGTTGTATCAGTGTGATCATCAATGGGGAACGATGCGTCGTAAGGTGTGTGTTGGCTGGGGCTTGTGTAGCTTGTGGATAGGTAGACGTGCATCTTTGAGTCCTGTAAATTGATCGGTTCTTACGCCTTGTTTTTTAGCTATCTGGCGGATGATATAACCTTCTTTTTCTGCCATAGGATCTTGCTTGTGCCATTGTTTGAAAGTAGTGATTTCTTGTGAGCTAAATAGCTCATAGGTAGCGTAAGCTTCATGAAGATAGAGCATCATTCGAGCTATATCTCCTCTGGTTTGTGGTGGTGGAGAGAAGGTTTTATCCTGAAAGCTAATGGAGCATTTGTAAGTGGCTTTAGAGGATGAGGCAAGCATTTCAGCAAAGTTAAACCATTTACTCCCTCTGAGTCTGTTGAGCTTTTTAACCACTGGACGGATATTGAACATATCACTTTCAAAATGAGCGAAAAGCTTGATTTTTTTGGTGAGGCATTTACGCCCTAAGGTAGGGCACATAGAGCGCATTAAGGGGCCTATCTTGTGTTGTAGACGCTCTTTTAAACGTTGCATGGGATAGAGATGATCAAATTCCACTGTTGTCTTTGGCTCATAGAATGCATAATTTTGCCATAACGAACATTTTTCCACATGGGCGTAGGGCATCTTCAAGGGACAGCCGCAATAAAATGATGTAGGAATATATTTATAGATATCTTTGAGGTAGCGCTTTGCGCTACTAAAAGAAGAGTGGCGATGGGAAGCTTTGTTGCTGAGTACATATGCTGAAGAGGTATGAGGCTTTGCTGTTTGGCTATCTTTAGTTAAACCTTCTGCTAAACCTTCTGCCAAACAAGGAGATGGGGGGAGTAGTTGTATGTGAATGTAGACAAGAGATAGAGTATATAGAATATAGAAAAAAGAGACATGTATCGATTGAGTAATGATCTTCATAGAGATGAGCTTTTAGTGATAAGTGAGCAGATGAGTAAAACAGGATGAATCAGCGCAAGAGATAGAACATATATGAATCAGCGGGTAGAAAAAAATATTCACTTTTTGACAAGTACTTATCCTCCTTATCGTGGTGGTATCGGTTTTCATACCGTGAACCTTGCCCGTGGGCTTTCTGCTCGCGGCTATCGTGTTTTCATATGGAGTGCTTTTGATAAATCTCAACGTCAAAAATCTCGAATATTTATAGATGATTTTCCAGTTACACTCAATGATCTGGGTGCAGATTGGAGCTTAGAAGCTTTTAGCAAGGTCCGTAAGGCCATACTTGAGTATCCTGGGGATGTGATGATTCAATATCGTCCTCATGCTTTTCAGGTTCGGCAAAGTTATGAGTTGAGAGCTTTTGTAAAAAAACTCTCAAAGCTGTCATCAGTAAGATTGCATATTGTGGCTCATCGTCTCTTTGAGTGGCCTCAGATACGCAGTGGTTACATGTGGCGACTGTGGGCTCCTCTTTCTCAGTTATTGACTTTGCGTCATCTCCTGCGTCACTCACGGTGCTTTTATCTGACATCCACCCATCTCTCTGGGATGGCTAAGGTATGTCTTATGGGCAAAAAAAAGCAGTATCTTCCTGTGTCAAGTTATATCTATTCCAAAGTGAATGATGTGAAAACAGAGAATCTTAACAAGGCTTTTAGACAACAGAGTTCGTTTATTATTGGCACTTTTTCGAGTTTCATTGAACTGAGAGTACTCGATATTCTCTCAGCAGTACTGGCGGTCCTTCTAAGACATCATCCTACGTGGAGGTGGTTATTCTTTGGTCGTTACTCTCAAGGTTTTGTCAAATTTTTGCAAGGTAAATATCCAGCTCTGAGTGAGCGCATGGATTATGCTGGGGAATTGGACCTGCAAGCTTTGTCAGCTCATATTCAGATTTCTGATGTGATCTTTCAGCCTTACGATCGAGGAGTAAGTACACGGCGTACTACAGCCATGGCTGTTTTAGATCATGGTATTCCTATGGTGACATCTTCGGGTGTGTATACAGAACCCATATGGTATCAATCAGGTTGTGTGGAGTTAGTGGATGATAATAATGTGGATGGTTTTATTCAAGCCATCGAAGGTCTTGCTGGATCAGAAGATAAATGCAAGGAGCTTTCTGTGCGTGCTAGGCAAACATATGAAAAATACTTTTCTTTACAAAAAAGTATGGAGATCATCGAAGGATGTTCTGTATCTTCTCGTTCTCGCCTTCTCTGATAGGACCATACATATGACAAGATAGAATATGTTGAGATGAGATATGTTTAGAGACAATACATGATGGAGTCTTGAGGATATGCATCTATGAGTTATCAACTTCATTCACCATTTAAGCCTTGTGGGGATCAGCCTAAGGCTATTAAGAGTATTGTGTCTTCTTACAAAAAAGGCATAAAAGAGCAAACTTTACTCGGTGTGACCGGGTCTGGTAAAACCTTTACCATGGCTCATGTTATAGCTGCTCTGGGTGAGTCAGCTTTGATTATTGCACCTAACAAAACTTTAGCAGGCCAGTTATTTGGAGAGTTTTGTGAGTTTTTTCCTGATGATGCTGTGGAATTCTTTATTAGCTACTATGATTACTTCCAACCGGAAGCTTATGTGCCTTCCACAGATACTTATATAGCTAAAGATGCTTCCATCAACGATAACATCGATAAGATGCGCCACCGTTCTACCCAGCATCTTTTTGAAAAGCCGCAAGTGATCATCATTGCCAGTGTGAGTTGTATTTATGGACTGGGTTCTCCGAGTATGTATTCTGAGAAGGCTATTCATTTAGAAGTTGGTAAAAGTTTGACACGAAAATCTTTTACCCAAAGACTCGTTGATTTGCGTTACCTGCGCGATGATATGGAATTGAGTCGTGGGCGTTTTCGGGTAAGAGGAACTGTTTTTGATGTGATGCCTTCAAGTGAAAAAAAGCGTTATATTCGCGTGCAGTTTTTTGGTAGCCAGATTGAGGATATATCTCTTTTTGATGCTCAAAATCATCATCAGATTGTCTCTTTGAAACAGATATCTATTTATCCTAACTCCCATTATATCTCTTCGAGTACGGATGTGGCGCACATGATCAGGAGTATTCAAGAGGAGCTTAAAGATAGGCTGCAGTATTTTCAAAGCAAGAATAAGTTGGTGGAATATCAACGGCTTGAGCAGAGAGTTATGCAGGATATTGAGTACTTTGACTCCTTAGGCTATTGTCCTGGGGTAGAGAATTATTCGAGATATCTCAGTGGTGCTCTTCCTGGAGAACCTCCTCCTACTTTACTGGATTACTTTCCTGATTCTTTTGTGACTATTGTGGATGAGAGTCACTTATCTATTCCTCAAATTGGTGGAATGTATCAGGGTGATAGAGCGCGTAAGCAGAATCTTGTGGACTTTGGATTTCGCTTACCATCAGCTTTAGATAACAGGCCACTGAATTTTGAAGAATTCAATGACAGGATAGATAAAGTTTTATATGTTTCTGCCACTCCTTCAGCTTATGAACTGTCTCGCACCCCTCAAGCTATTACCGAGCAGATTATCCGTCCCACAGGCTTGGTGGATCCTCAGGTCGTAGTTCGTAGGGCTTCCACACAAATCGATGATCTTTACGCAGAGCTTAAAAAGCTCAAACACACAGGTGGTAAAGCCTTTGTTCTGACTCTTACTAAGAAAATGTCAGAAGATCTCACGCAATACTTTTCAGATATGGGATTGAGAGTGCGGTATTTGCATTCCAATATCAAGACTCTACAAAGAGATGAGCTTCTCAGTGATTTACGTCGTGATTGTTATGATGTCTTGGTGGGGATTAATTTGTTGCGAGAAGGTCTTGATGTCCCTGAAATCACTTTGGTGGCTATTCTTGATGCTGATAAAGAGGGTTTTTTACGTTCTAAAAGTTCTTTGATTCAGATGGTGGGTCGTGCGGCTCGTAATGTGAATTCTCAAGTGATTTTTTATGCTGATTCCATGACAAAATCTATGGCAGCAGCTATAGAAGAAACCAAAAGACGACGTGATATTCAGTTAGCTTATAATGCACAACATGGCATACAGCCCAAGAGCACATCTAAACGTATTGCTCCTAACTTGCGTACGGCTTATGGTCTTAGTGACCATAAAGAAGAGGTATCTGTGGAGTGTCCTGAGGACCAAATAGAGTTAGTAAAGTTAATTGATAGAAAACACAAACAGATGAAAAAAGCAGCAGGACAGTTGCTCTTTGAGAAGGCCCATCACCTTCAAAAAGAGCTGGCTCTCTTGCGTTCCAAACTTCTTTCTTAGTATGTACGCATATGCAACCAGATGTTCGCACGCGACTTAAGCGTAAGATAGCCTCTCTTCCTTTTGCACCAGGGGTTTATGTTTTTAAAGGAAAAGACCTTCAGGTTTTGTATGTGGGTAAGGCTAAATCTTTACCAGATCGTCTTAGTAGTTATTTGAGCTCTCCTTTAAGTCAAACACTGAAAACCCAAAAGCTTGCTGCCCAGGTATGGGATGTAGAAACCATTGTTGTTCAAACAGAGGTGGAAGCTCTCTTACTTGAGCGTTCGTTGATCAAAACTCATGGTCCGCATTTTAATATTTTGCTGAGAGATGATAAGCATTATCCTTATATCAAAGTGGATCTTCAGCAAGACTGGCCACGTTTAACTGTGGTTCGCAGACGATCTCATGATGGTGCCACCTATTTGGGCCCTTTTAGCTGTGTAGAGAGTCTATATCGCGTATTAAATTTGGTGCATAACATCTTTCCTTTGGTGCGTTGCTCTGAGTATGAATTTACTCATTGTCAGCGTCCTTGCAATTATCACAGCATGGGACAATGTTGGGCTCCATGCCATAAGGAAGTGAGTAAGGAAGATTACCATGGCATGATTCAAGACGTTTTGGCGTTTATGCGTGGTAAGAACAAAGAACTTACTAAGAGTCTTCGCTCTAAGATGTCAAAAGCTGCAGAAGATGAAGATTTCTCTCTTGCTGCCTCTTATCGTGATCAACTTAATGCTCTTCAAGAGGTGGCTTTTCAAGAAAAGGCGCTTAATACATCTTTGCAGGAAGCTGATGTGATCGCTATGGAGATGGATGATCAGCATAAACGGGTGTTTGTGTATGTGTTACATATCCGTGATTTTTTGATCAGAGGAGGTGGTTTCTTTGAGTTACATAATCCTTTTAAAGAAGAACAAAATCAGATTATGCACCAATTTTTATTGCAATACTACATGCGTCCTCGTGAATTACCTCAGGTGATTTTGCTATCTTTTGTACTTGATGATTTTAAAGCTTTAAGTAAAGCCTTGTATACCCAGTGCTCTTATAAGGATCGGGGAGGTGCCAAGAAGGTCGCTGTGAAATGTGTGAGGTTGAAAGCTGAGAAGAAAGCCATGGAGACTTGTGTAAATAATTGCAGATTAGCTATTCAACAGAAGCTAGCAGCTCAAGCACAACAGGTGGATTTTATCGAGCAGGTCAGAAAAGAGCTGCAACTCAGTTTGTCGTTACGTCATGTGGAGTGTATGGATGTGTCACACTTTTCAGGTACAGGCACAGTGGCTTCAAGGGTGGTATTTGAAAATGGCAAACCTAATAAATCTCTTTATCGTTGTTATCATATCCCTACTGATAGCCCCACATCACAGCACATAGCTGGTGATGATTATGGAGCTATTCGTTACGTCATCCGAAGATGGCTTGCAAAGATGGATGAAGATAACGTGCCTGATGCTGTGGTGATTGATGGTGGTAAGGGACAGTTGATGGCAGCTGTGCATGTTCAACAAGAAGAATTTCCTCATTTGAAGATACCGTTCTTTGCTTTAGCTAAAGCAAAGAACTTCCAATACTCTAAAGCCTATGGCCGCCGCCGCCGCCGTAAGTCTCATAACCAGAGCCGTCCTAAAGAGCGTCTCTTTCGTTATGGCTACAAGAATGCTGTGGAACTGGAATATGGCAGCTCATCTTATCGTTTCTTTACCCAACTCAGAGATGAAGCTCATCGTTTTGCTTTAAGACATCATAAAAAGCGTATGCAGAAGATCAGACATTCATCAAGCTTAGAAAATGTATCTGGACTAGGTACTGTGTTAAGAAAACGGCTGCTCCAGCGCTTTTCTTCTCTAAAGAATATCCAGGCTGCAAGCCATGAAGATTTAGCCAGTGTACGTGGTATCAGCCTTGCTAAAGCTAAAGATATCAAGTGTTATCTTAGCTCTAAAGACTTCTCAGACAATGTCGTTAAGTGATGTATAGGTCATCTTTGAGGCACTATGATGTGTCTTTGCTTGTGTGGATAAGCGATAAGTAAAGACAAAGAGACGAGTGCTTTCAGTGCTTATCTGTACGTCTAAGTAGCAAAAACATCTCAAAACGTGACTTGCTTAGCTTATTTAGATTACTTAGCTTGCTTAGCTTGGTGGTGTCGTAAGAAGATCAACAGTACGCCTTATGAGTGGAATACTAAAGGGCACAAACTCCAAACCTGACTCAGTGGATGTATTCATAGGAACATAGTCATAAGCAGATGATGTGTGCTGCTATTTTCTGTATTGTATATAGCGTACAATGAGCTCGTTTATAGCACTATGAGGTAGCGCAAACAGGTATTGTTAAATATTATGTTTTTTTATACGAAGTGCTTGACTTTTATTTTATGGCAGGCTAGAATGCCGCAGATCAATACCGTTTTGAAACTCTTTTAAGGAGAAAAAGAACACGAATATCTCAGAAGACAAAGATAGATAGGCGTTTGGCCTGATAGCGTGCGTAGCTAGTTAGTTAGTTAGTTAGTTAGCTAGTTAGTTAGTTAGCTAGTTAGTGAGACTTATGGAGATTGGCTCATACTTGCTGACATAGGCGACTCTAGGTTAACTCTTAGGTTAACTCTTAGGTTAAATAGCTATAGTAAACATGAGAACTAGTGAGAGAACTAGTAAGAGATAACAAGATGAGATCACTTTACTACTTTACTCACAGCACAATGAACACAATGAGTCTGTGCCATATTTTAAATGTGAAGTAATGATAGATAGTGATACATAGCTGATACATAGCAAATAAGAATAGCAATAAGAGAATAAGAGTGAGTAAAAAGTAAAAGTAATTATAAAGAAAAGAAGCAAATATTGATAATAGATATAAATAATAGAAAAAAGTAAAATCGACCTTGAAATAGATGTAAATATAAGTTATGACTAGGTATGATTGATTCAATATGATCCATGATCAAAGGGATGTGAAGTTATAAATATAAAGCACATGAAAAGAACACATGAAAAGAACATATGAAATAAACAATCATATAATTATGAGCTTAGTGATTTTGTAGGCGTGCGTGTAAGTAGCTTAAATAGGCTCAAAGTAGTTTAAATAGCTAAAAAATGACTAAGACAATGACTAAGACAATGACTAAGACAATGACTAAGAGTATAGACATACTATAACGAAAGCATGATCTAGAAACTACCTAATTGTGTGTATATTTTTTTAGATTAATTGTAGAAATAATCTTTAAAATTGTTGCAAAAAAGAAAAGGGAGCTTGCCATACGAAATCACCGCCTAGTTGTTTTATATATAAATAATAGAAAAATATCAGCTCTGCGGACTATCCTATAAAATGTTTATAACCATTAACACAAGGAGGCCAGTATAACTAGCTTAGGAGCTAGTTTGATCTTGATAACATTAGAAAAGTAGGGTGGATTTTCATAGAGATTCAGTAGGCAGTGGTGGTTTCATGTTAGGGGTGTTTTGGTCTTTAATATTTGGAGGCAAATGATGGAAAACGTTAGAGAAGCTAAGAAAGTTAAGGAAAAGGAAATAAGTGCAATAAGTACAATGACGTCGGATAATAAACAGTCAGGTATATTTATTTTTATTAATGCGATGGCAGTGCCAATGAGGTGGTTGCTTTGTGTGAGTGCAGCTTTGTTGTCTACAACAGCTTATGCGTCTTTTGATACAGCTTCAGAGGATGTAAATGCTGAATATGAAGAAAATACAACAGCTAATGATGAATTTGGTGAGTATGAGGTCTTATTTAATTCTGATAAGGAACAGAGAGGAATAATTCATATTTTTGTAAATAATAATGATCAATTTGGTGATAGTGTGGCTTATCCTTCAGACTTTAATCCTAATTCTGGTTACACTTTTCGGAATGGCTCTGATTTTTACGTGTCGTTTGAAGATGATTCATCTGATGTTCGTGGTATTCAAATCATTTACGGTTTGAGCCCAGAAGAAGATGGCTGGAGTATGACACGTAACCAAGTGACTGTAGATCAACTACGTGAAGGTTTAGAGAATCTTCGCTATGAAGTTGTTGAGCGTGAGAGTGCTTTGGTAGAAGTAAATTATCAATTGGGATCTGGATTTCTTTCTAATGAGCAAAGAGGGGAGCTTATCAGCATTCAAAATCAGCTCAAAGATGAGCTAGCAAGTCGTAAGAATTTGGTTTATCGTATTTCTGAGATGGTGAATAGTTAATTTGTATTGATGATGTTTTCTTCTGATATCATCAGTCATCAACCTTTTGGAATCTAGGATACAGTCCGTTGGGCTGTATCCTTTTTTTATGCATTCTTATTTATACAGTTATGTCTTTATTTTCGAGAATTTGTAAACACGTACGTGTGTCACATATGAACGATGATTGTTTTGTTATTAATAGCTATAGATTAGGTTATTTTAGCTTATATTTCGTTAGCTTATATATATTTACAGTGAATTTATATTTTTAGGCTCTGTTGTTATTAGGCAGTGGCATATCATTTCAACTTGTTATGACGTGTTCCAACAATATTACGTTCTTCTTTGTTAAATACTATGCCTAAAAATTGACGAATCCTTTGTGATCTTAATGTTTTTTAGCATTGCGACGATCTTTGATGTGCTGAATAGTATTATTTAAAGCTTTATGTATTGTTTGAGATGATTGTTGAATTTTGAACTCTATAATAAAACCTTGATCTTTATATAGCACATTAACATCACTTGCACTAACATTGATGGGCTGTTCAGCATTAAACCCGACACTTGCACCATAAATGTCTGCTTGTAGGTTACGCCTCCATCTTCTCAGTGTCAGGAGATGGTAAAGTAGGTGTGGTAAATAGTCAATATGTATGGATTTGATGCTGTCTTTTGATGGCTATCAGTGGCTTGTCTTGGTTTCGTTAGTGCACATATGAGTGCTGACTTTAGGTTTTTGACTTATCAAATGCATTAAACTTTTTGGGCTATGGTTACGATAAGTTGGTTTGCTCATTGTTGCGGCGAGTGTTGCGGCTTGTTGCGGTGAGGAGATAGGTTGTTTTCAACTCAGAGTAACTTATAACCATGAAGATGATCTGTAAGGAAGGCTTTGATACTTTTTATGCAAGACACTGATCCTTATGGGCAGCTGGTTTTTGCTGGTCACTACAAGAGTTTAAAAAAGTCACTTTAGGGCTAAGGTTCTGATATTGTGGCGGTTTTAGGTGAGAGTTCTGGAATCAGGATATCAAAGTCAGGAAGATGGTATTTTTATTGGCTAAAAAGGGTAATCGCGGTTATGTATCCTTGTATTTTAGACAACTGGGTATCCGGCTTGGCTCGTTATGGAAGTGTGCTTTGTGCACTATTTGTGCTTGGATCATGTGGTAATGCTGTTCTCGAGAAAAATACGAAAAGTGAAGTAGATGGTGCATTTTTTGAAGAAAGCGATGCATTAGGAGAAAAAGCCAAAGATCATTCAAGAATAGTTATATTGCTGTTAGGGGATTCTTTAACGTATGGTTATGATTTAAGTGATCCTAAAAAAAATGCTTATCCAGGAGTTGCTACAGATCTCTTATCAAAGAAGGGTTATGATATCACACTAATTAGTGGCCCTGGTGATCTTGAGACTTTTTTAGCTAAAAATAGAGTCAAGAACTATATGCAAGCTGTTGAGAGTCATGATATCACTTTGATCAATGCCAGTGTTCCAGCAGTATTAGCAGAATTTGGTGTACAGGCATTGAAGGTGGCACTGAAGTTTTATGAAGAAGCCGGTATAACTCACGTGTTCATTGCCTTGGGTGCTAATGATGGTTTGAAGCTAGTTTCTGTAAGATTGATCAATAAATTCATTAATGACATCATTAAAGAAGTCAAATATCAGGGAATGAAGCCATTGCTTGGAGGCATGAAGATGCCTCCTTCTGATAAATATGTGCACTTTCAGCGATACGATACAGCAGGTTTTGCTGCTATTTTTCCATCTTTAGCCCAAAAGCATAACATTCCATTATGGGAATTTATCCTCAAAGATGTAGCTTTAAAGAAGAAATACAATCATGGTGACAAAATTCATCCAAATGTTGAAGGTCATAAGATCATAGGTAGGCATTTTGCTTCTTTTTTGCAAAAGCATGTGCTCGATTCACGGTAATATGGCTTTTGCTATCAGCGGAGATGAAGAATAATGCTGCAACATCGGAAAGAATATTTTTTGTGGTTCCTATGTGTATGGAAGCTAATTACATGTATGTGTTGAGTCATCTTATATATAGCTAGTTTAACTGGTATTTTGAGGCAGTTCAAAAGATGAGTGAAGCTTAAAAGCTAGAGACAACAGAGAGGATAGAGGGTTGATGATACGTACAAAGTATCGCAATTTTATGCCATTCTTTGAAAGAGATGGATTGTTTTGGGGCCTCTTTGTTGCGTTCTTTTTGGTACTGTCATGTGATGGTTCATCTGTTGATGAAGACCCAAATATCCATAAAAAAGGAGATCCTCATCTTCGTGCTGAAGATAGTGCAAAGAAGAAAGATACAGAAGATATAGAAGAGACAGATAACAATAAAGATACAGGTCAGAAAACAGCACAGAGGGAAGGCAAGAAGAATACAGATCAGAAGAAGGTGGTATTGTTGTTGCTGGGTGATTCTCTTACTTTTGGTTTTATGTTAGGGCAGCCTGCAAAGCATGCTTATCCTGCAATTGCTAGAAATCTCTTATCAGCGAAGGGCCATAGTATCACCTTGATTAACGATCCTAGTGATCCTTTTAATCTTTTTCAACAAGATAGAGTCAAGAACTATGTGGAAGCCGTTGAGAGTCATGATATCACTTTGATCAATGCCAGTGCTCCGGCAGTACGTGCAGAACATGGGGTGAGTGCATTGCTTGCGGCACGCGCCTTATATGAGGAAATTCAGATAACTCATGTGCTTCTTGCTTTAGGGGCCAATGAGGGGTTAAAGCGGGTTTCAGTGTCTAAGGTTCGTAGTGATATTGATAACATGATTCGTGAGGTTAAATCTCTTGGTATGGAGCCATTGCTTGGCGGTATGAAGATGTTTCCTCCAGAGCGATTTCCTCAGTACCAAGAGTACACTCCAGACTTTGATGCTATGTTCCCAGATTTATCGAATAAGTATGATATTCCGTTATGGGATTTTATTCTTAAGGATGTAGCTTTAAAGAACGAATACAATCTTGTTGATGGGATTCATCCTAATATTGAAGGTCATAAAATTATAGGTAGATACTTTGCTTCTTTTTTGCAAAAACATTTACTCAAACCAATATAGTTTCATTATATGGCTACTTCTTTGAGGTATGGAGATGATCTGTATAGGGAAGGTGGAGATCGTGTCTGTCATAAGAGATGTGCAAACAACTCACCATCCTAGACAGCACAATGTGAGCCATATTGTTTCAAGATCTTTTGTTATCAAGGGGTTATGTTTGATTTATGCTATGAATGTTGTGAAACTTGAGTGGCATGAGTGGGTGTCTTGACTTTTGACAGGTAATGAGTGTAAGGTACTTCATGAGTTGTGATGTTATATGTCTGTTCATAATGTTTATCTTTGATGAGGAAGTATTGTCATGGCGGTCCCTAAGTTTCGTACATCTAAGTCTAAGCGTGACTCCCGCCGCTCACATCATCGTTTGAGTTCACCTGTTCATCATGGTTGCAAAGAGTCATGTTCTCAGGCATCAAAATTTGCTATGCCTCGAGCCATTTTACGCCATCGTGCTTGTCCGGTATGTGGTCTTTATAAAAACCGTCAAGTGCCTAAAGTCTTTAGTTCACGTTTCCCTTCTTGATATCTTTTTTGTCATCATAGGCTATACAAGATGCTATCTTTAGCTATGTTTCCTGGACAAGGAAGTCAGCTTGTGGGGATGGGCAAGGATGTCCTTTCTGAATTCCCTTACACTGAGAAGATCTACGAAGAAGCAGAAGATACTGTTCATCTTCCTTTGCGTAAGCTTTGTTTTGAAGGGCCTCAGGAGAAGCTCAATCAAACCTGCTATGCTCAACCTTGTGTTCTTGTGACATCAGTAGCTATTTGGCATGTGTTGCAACAAGAAACCTCTTTTCAGGCTGCTTATTTTGCAGGGCACAGTTTGGGAGAGTACACAGCATTGGTGGCTAGTGGTAAAGTGGGACTTGCCACAGCCACAGACCTTGTTTATAAACGCGGTAAAGCTATGCAAGAGGCTTTTTGTGCGGATAGAGCAGCTATGCTTGCTCTTTTAGGCCCTGTGGATCACAAAAAACTTGAAGATCTCTGCTCCAAGATAACACAGGAGTGCCGTGATGGTGAGGGAGATCATGATGATATGGTGGCCATAGCTAATATCAATGCTTCTCAGCAGGTAGTGGTTTCAGGTAGTCAGTTGGCTGCAGCAAAGCTTAAGGCTTCTATGGCTAAAGAACTGGGCCCGTCTATTCGTTCCATTTTTTTATCTGTGAGTGCTCCTTTTCATTGCTCATTAATGAGTCCTGCTCGTAAAGCGCTAGCTGATACCTTGTATAATACCTCCATTGCGCACTCTCCTTATCAGCTGATTTCTAATGTTACAGGTTTACTTGAAGTTCCCTATACTCCAAAGCTATTGGTGGAGCAAATTGATGCACCCGTGATGTGGTTGAAAACCTATCATACAGCTCAATCGTTAGGGGTGGAAAGGTTGGTGGAAGTGGGTGCTGGCAATGTTTTAAGCAAGATGTGGCGCAAAGAGCCAGGCTATTCATCGTTGCAGGTACACAATACGTCTCATTTGCGTGACGTATTGCCGGTATTGCAAAAGTAACCATAAAAGCCAGCTTGAGGGGGTTGTGATTCTTTTAAAGCTGGCTTGTTTGTTTTTGCCTGTTGATTGGCAGAAGATGTTTAATTGTCTTCGTCGATGATTTGGAGAAGATAGCGTTTGGATATTTTTGCAGCAGCACAATTGATAATGGTGCGAATAGCATCAGCGGTGCGTCCTTGGCGGCCAATGACTTTACCAATATCACTTTTTGCCACTTTGAGCTCAATAATATGTGTTTGATTACCTTGCACTTCAGTGATGTTTATTTTAGAGGCATCATCTACTAAAGACATGGCAATACACTTAACCAATTCTTCCATGGAAATATCCTCAAGAGAGACCTCTTTAAGAGTTCCGTGGCCAGAATCCGCACCATTTGATCCTGGTGATTCCGGTGGTGAAGAGTTATGTGTATCTTGGTTTTTGGGGTAACTTATTAGGTCTTCTTTGTTTCCTAGGTCTTCTTTGTTTCCTAGGTTTTTTATAACATCTACCACAGTAGCAACTCCTAGATTCGAATGTGCAGCAACAACATGGATCAACAGCAAGTGAGAGCAAAGAACATGGCACATGATAGCATTGAGCATTCCCATCGCGCTCTTAAGTCTATCACAGTTTTTCAAAGTTAGGCATGAGTTGCAGGGTAGGGATGGGTTTTAAAAAAGAGGAGCTGCAGTAAGACAGAAGAGCCACAAGATAAGAGTGGAAAAGAAGCAGGTGTTTAAGATTTGTTTTTCTTAGTACCATCAGGCTATAATGTGTTGCTGTAACATGATTTTAAAGAGATCAGCCACAAGATGATGTGACTGGTGATGTATGTTCAACATTTTTTGAGATGAAAGAGTAGACAATTATGGAAACAGTGAGGCGGGAGCATATCTTTTCTGGCTCTATGGAAAAAGTCTTTTGTGGTATTAGCGATTACGCAGCTTATCCGCGTTTTATCCAAGGAGTGACAGCTGTGGCAGAGGTGGATAAAATCGATCCAAAAGCTACAAAAGCTTTAAAGTTTGAGCTTCATGTGATCAAGAAATTTCATTATGTACTGGATATGTATGAAGAAGAATTTAGCCAGATTTCTTGGGAGTTGAGAAGCTCTAATTTTTTATCTCATAATTCAGGCAGTTGGAATCTTTCAGAGCATAGTCCACATTTCACCAAAGTAGTCTATGAGCTTAATATTGGCTTTAAGATCATTATTCCCTCTGTGATTATCAAAAAACTGACATCTTCTTCAGTACCTTTGATGTTTAAAGGCTTTCAAAAACTCATCGATTCCCAAAATGTTGACTGATTGAGAGAAAGTGAGAGAAAGAAAGAAAAAAACTACGTTGCTGCTTTTTGGATACTCAGAAAGGTAGCAATATCATCAAAGGTAACCTCTTTGAGTGGTTGGCTTTGGTTTTTCTGTACCATCTCTTTGAGCTCAATGAGGTCCTTGCTAGAATGGATTTGAGATGCAAGAGTTTCTTTTTTCATGTAGTCAGTAAAGGTAGCAAGGGCTGGACTGAGGGCTGGAACATCGAGAAGATAAATATGGATACGATCACTGAGGTGTAATCCATGATCTTTTCGCATATTTTGAATACGATTTACCAATTGACGAGCTATGCCTTCACAAATGAGCTCTTCGGTGAGTTCTGTGTTTAAGACCACAGTGAGATGATCTTGAGTGATAGAAAGTAGATCTTTGTGGTCTGAGTAGCTAATGATGACATCTTCTGGTTGCAGTGTGTAGGCTACTTCACCACTTTCTTTAAGTAAAACCACGTCTTGGTTGTTTTGAAGCTTACTGATGCTTTCTTGTCTTAGATGTTTGATTTTTTCAGCCACCTCTTTGGTTTGTCTGCCAAGCTTAGCACCGAGAACAGGAAAGTTAGCTTTGATGCGACGACTGAGCTTGGTGTCACCGCCATCGAGCCATTGAAGGTCTTTGATATTGGTTTCATGACAGATCATGTCTTTTAAAAATAATCGATCTTTTGAGTTAAGTTTTTCACTGACTTTGTTTTTAACCACCATGACTTTTGATAGAGGTTGTCTGACACGTATTTTGGCTTTTTCTCTTAAAGAAAGTATTAAAGAGGTGATGGATCTTGCCAGGTTCATGCGATCTTCAAGAGCTGTATCGATAAAATCACTATCAGAGAAAGGAAAGTTGGTTAGATGGATAGAATCTTTGCTGTTAGGGATGCTACTTTTATGTGAGGAGTCATGTTGTATCAAATCGAGATACAAACGCTCAGCTAACATGGGAGCAAAGGGAGCGATCAATCCAGCAAGGGTGTGGAGGCAGGTGTAAAGGGTACTGTAGGCAGCGAGTTTGTCTGCTGCGGTTGTGTTTGCCCAAAATCTGCGACGACTGAGTCGAACGTACCAGTTGGAGAGTTTATCCATGGTAAAACGTTGGATGTATCGTGTGGCCATGGTGGGATCAAAAGCATCTAAAGAAGCCTCAACCTTAGCAGCCATGGTATGAAGTTCTGAAAGAATCCAAGTATCTAACGCGGTTCTTTTTATGGTGTTGGCTTGATGGCAAAGCTTGGGATCATATTGGTCAAGGTTGGCGTACAGTGCAAAAAAGTGATAGGTGTAAAAAAGGGTGTCAAAGAATTTTTTGGTGTTTTCTTTAAGTTGCCTCAGATCAAACTTTAGATTTTCCCAAGGCTTAGCATTACTCACCATATACCATCTCACCATATCAGCCCCCCAAGTGTTGATGACTTCAAAAGGATCGATGGTGTTACCTAGACGTTTAGACATTTTTTGACCGTGTTTGTCCAGTATCAGGCCATTAGCAATAACATGTTTATAGGCAATAGAGTCAAAGCATAACGCAGCTATGACATGCAAAGAAAAGAACCAACCACGGGTTTGATCTACGCCTTCAGCAATAAAATCAGCTGGAAAAGGTACGGTGTGGATGTCTTTATGGCTAAAAGGATAATGCATGGACGCATAGGGCATAGCCCCTGAGTCAAACCAGACATCGATAACATCGTTTTCTCGGTAGAGCGCTTGGCCATCTTTGCCAGATAATATCACTTCATCCACCACAGTGCGGTGCAGATCGAAGTTGCGGTAATGTTCATCAGATAGATTTGTGGGATCATAGTTTTCAAGGAAGTTGGTTTTCATAAGGCCAGCTTTGATGGCTCGAGATATCTCCTCTTTGAGCTCAGCTAGAGAACCGATAATCCGTGTTTCACTTTTGTCTTGAGAACTCCAAATAGGCAGAGGAATACCCCAATAACGACTGCGCGAAAGATTCCAATCTACCACATGCTTCAACCAATCTCCAAAACGTGATGTTCCCGTAGAGGCAGGATACCAGTTGATAGTGGCATTTAGTTCGAGTAGCTTTTCTTTGATAGCTGTGGTTTGAATAAACCATGAGTCCATAGGCATATACAAGATGGGGCCATCGGTACGCCAACAATGAGGGTAATTGTGGAGGTACTTTTCAGCTTTAAAGGCAAGGTTGCGCTCTTTTAAATCAATCACCAAATCCACATCCAGAGGACGCTTTGATGCCGTGTTTTTGGGTTGATTTTTTAAGTAGTCATCCTTTACAGCTCGGTTGGCAAATGCACCTAGAAAAGGACGGTAAAAGCCTTTTTTATCCACAATATCAAGACTGACAATCTTTTCACGCTGACAGACACGATAGTCATCAGCGCCATAACAAGGAGCCATATGAACAATACCGGTTCCTTCTTCAGTGCTTACAAAATCATCAGAAACCACACGGTATATATCACCTTCAGGGAGAGGATCTACCAATGAAAATACCGGTTGATAGCGCACATCAAGCAGATACTTTCCCTTAAAACGTGCATGGATAGTGTAGGAGTTAGGGGTAGGAGAGTTGTCTTTAAAATACCGCTTGAGACAGGATTCAGCTAATATGACCTGAACTCTTACCTTGCTGTATGGATGTTCTGTAGAAAGGAGCAGATAGGAGATATCCTTTCCCACACATAGAGCACAGTTGGCTGGAAGAGTCCAGGGGGTTGTGGTCCAGGCTAGTATGTAGATAGCTTTTGAGCTATCTACAGTCATTTTATTATCCATAAAATGTTCTTTGGTGAGTGTGTTTAAAAACACGTCGGTGTGAGTGATGGCAAATTGAGCCACAACACTCTGATCACGTACTTCTTTGTAACAGCCCGGTTGATTTAACTCATGGGAGCTTAAAGCACTTCCTGCTAAAGGAGAATACGGCTGGATAGAGTAGCCTTGATAGAGATAACCTTTTTGAGCAATACGAGAAATCAACCACCACACAGATTCCATGTATTTGCTGGAACAGGTGTGGTAAGCCTTATCCATATCCACCCAATATCCCATGGAATAGGTGAGTTGTTGCCAGTCTTTGAGATAGGTGGTGACAGCTTTAAGACAGTGATCATTGAATTCTTTCACAGAAAGAGTGGTGCCAATATCTTCTTTGCGAATTCCAAGAGAGGATTCCACACTTAATTCAATGGGGAGTCCATGAGTATCCCAGCCTGCCACACGTGGTACCGGATGTCCCTTAAGAGCATAGTAACGACAGAAGATATCTTTGAGGGCTCGTCCCATGACATGGTGGATACCAGGACGTCCATTGGCTGAAGGAGGTCCTTCATAAAAGACAATGTCGGGTAGCGCTCCCTCTATGTTACGACGCTCAGAAATGGTGCGTTGAAAAATATCTTTTTTTTGCCAGTAGTCAAGAATAGACCTTGAAATGTCCGCATAATTAAGAAGACGAGGATATTCTTTGAAGCTCATAAAGGGGATACTCTCTAGCTAAAAGGTGGCTTGTTTTCATGACTAGTTTTCATGACTAGTTTTCATGGCTAGTTTTCATGGCTAGTTTCCTTATGACTTTCCATGATTTGGAAATGAAGGTATTGATGGGTAACTTCGTCAGATTATTTCGGATGCGATGTTCAACCGTTTACGGGGCCGTCTTATTTTGCTTACTCTGTATATGATGTTTTTACAGTTACCAAAAAGTTGCGTGCGGTTTTTTATGCTGCACTTTTTTGCCATCCTAAGAAGAATGAGGGACTATGGCGAAGTTTTGCTTGCTGGAGAGTACTCAGCAGTCTGTTTGAGGTGTTTGTTGTAGTAGGCATCACCATTAAGGTCTATGTTCAACTCCTTAGCTTTTTTATCATTATAGAGAACACCAATAACATGTGGTTTGTCCACAAAATAGTTTTTAGCGAAAGTTGCGATGTCTTTTAAGGTGATATGTGGTATTTCACGTAAAGAGTATTTGATAAAGCCTAGTCCATGAGATGCCGCCGTTTCTGAGAGTATAGATTCGATGGTTGTAAAGCTATCACTTGCAGATGTAAGGCTAATATCAATCTGTTGTTTAAGGTTATCAAGCTGTTTTTGAGTGAAGTAATCCTTTTGGTTGGTCCATAGCTGAGTTTCTTTGAGCATGTCATCGATGGCTTGATCAATATTCTCCGATTCTTGTGTGCCTATATATATGTTATAAGTTGGGGCATATGAGTTTGTATTTTCATCGATTCCAGCGTAGTAGTACTTGCCGGATTGGATATATTTCTTGTGGAATCTGGAAGATTTATGACTGAGGAGTTTTGCTAAGATCTCTCCTGTGATGATATCTTTTGGTTGATCAAAAATTTGAGATCCATCAAATCTGATGTATCCCCCAGCTCCGGTTTGTTCATGATGAGCAAAGTTGAAGCGCTGAGATGTGGTGGGAAATGGGGGATTTTCGGCAGTGGGAGGTTTTTGCCAATGGGGTGGAGCTTTCCAGTTTCCAAAGTGTGAGTCAATGGTTTTTATGACCTGCTGATGATCCACATCTCCTACCACAAATATCCGTGTATTAGCAGGTGCCATGATGGTGTTTGCTAACTCCCTTAGAGTCTTCTGGTCGGCTTTGTAGATGTTTTCGCTGGTGGTACCGATGGCCGAGTAAGCAAAATGCTGCTTACCTAGTAGGTAATGCATGCTGACACGCCAGAAGGCAAAGTAGCGTCTGAGCATATGTCGGTTGTACTCATCAATGACCACAGTGATCTCTTCTTTGATCTCACGAGGGTCAAGAGTTAGAGATTGAGCTATGGTTCCAGCTAATTCACTTACCTCATCTAGATATGCTGAAAGAAAGGTAAAGTGGTAATCCACATAATCTATATAAGTTGTGGCATTAGATGATACTCCAAGCTCTCGGAGTCGTTTTTTAAACGCGACCTCGGTGGGAGTGAGTTTATTGCCTTTCATAAAAAGGTGTTCAAGCAGATGAGTGAGGCCATCGGTGTCTTTGGTTTCTGTTTTAGCACCTGCACCAAACTGCACCCTCATTTTGACCAGAGGTGTATTAGATACTTTGGCTGTAATAATGGTCAGGCCATTATCTAGTGTTGCTTCTTTAAAGTCTAGTGTCGCCCAAGCCTTAAAAGAAAATAACCCGCTAACAAGAAACGAGCCACAAAGAATGATAAGTCGTTTATGAAATCGGGTTGTGGGCATGTAAAAATCCGTATTAACCACCCGGAGGCAGTCATGTGCGGTTGCTCATGGACTACCTCTAATGTTCTTGTGTTGATGCTTCCTTATTGTGAGCTTTGTGTCCGTATTGTTTTTTATTCTTTAGTTAAGTATATGCAGAGTGGTTGTGAAACTTAAAGTATAGGTAAGTGATGAGGACTGTTATTTGTTATCTAGAGAGTATTCGAGATGGGCTTTGAGATGCTTTGCAAAGTAAGCATCACCGTCAAGGTTAACTTTAAGCTCTTTAGCCTTTTCAGCATTGTAAAGAACGACCATTGTGTGAGGTTTGTCAATGACATACTTTTGAATATATCTACTCAGATCCTCTAATGTAACGCTTTGCATTCCTTTAAGATAGCCTGCGTAATAGTTAATATCAGCAGCAGCGGTGAAGTAACTGAGATGACCTTCAAGATCTAAGAAATCATCTGCTTTGACCTTGAATTCCACGCTGAGTTTAAGTTTGACTTCATCGAGTTGTGTTTGGGTGAAGTAATCTGGCTTAGCCCATTCTTTAGCTTCATTGAACATATTTTCTATAGCCTGATCTATTTTGTTTGCCTGTGCCGCAATTCCCATGTTGATGTATGGGGCAACAGAGGTGGTTAGATAGTACATGTAGCCATCGTAGATTTCACCTGTTTTGATGTATTTTTGATAAAAAGGTGTGCCCTTATGAGAGAGCAATGTTGAGAAAACATCAGCTACATAAGAATCTTCAGGATTCTCAGATACTTTGAAAGCATCAAAACGTATATTAGCTACAGCTTCAGTTTGCCGCGGGTGTGAGAAGTTCATCCGCTTGGATGTGCTAGGAAAATCAGGAAATTCCACGTAAGGAGGCTTTTGCCAGCCTTCAGGTGCTTTCCAGTGGCCGAAGTATTTGTCAATCACTTTAACAGCGTTGTCGTGGTCCACGTTTCCAACCAAATATATCCGCGTATTGGCAGGAGCCATGATGGAGTCTGTTAACTTTTTAAGCTTATCTCTGTTGGCCTCAAGAATGTATTTTTTGGTCATGCCAAGCGGAGTTACGCCATAGTACTTGTTTCCATATACCAGATGATTAAGGACATTGTTTGAAGCAAAACTTGGTTTGAGGGCATAGCGATTGAATTCATCATTAACAACCCGAATTTCATCTTTGATCTCCTGAGGATCAAGGGCTAAAGAAAAAACTGAGGCAGCAGCTAACTCCGATGTTTCTTCAAGAAACATCGCAGGGAAGATGAAGTGGTAATCCACATAGTCTCTACCTGTTGTGGCATTACTGATGATCCCGAGCTGTCTTTCTCTTTTTCTGTATGCCACTTCATTGGGAGCTAATCCATTGCCTTTCATAAAGAGATGTTCAAGCAGATGAGTAAGACCATCTGTTTCTTTGGTTTCGGTTTTAGCGCCTGCATCAAATTGCACTTTAAGCATGAGTAAAGGTGTGTAACTCACATTTGCCGTGATGATGGTGAGGCCATTATCCAATGTTTCAACCTTATATTCTGCTGCCTGTGCAGTTGAAAGGTATAGCATGCTCAACATAAAACTCAGCACTGTGGATTGTAGGTAGTAGCGGTGTTTTTTTGTGGCTGAAAATGTGGCTGTAAATGCGGCTGTAAATGCGGCTGTAAATGCGGTTATAAGCCGTTTGCTAAACATAGAGAAAAGAGAGTGCTTGTGCATGATAACATTCCTTTGACGTATTGATGTATGAGTGAATGAAAGTGATGATGGTTTTAAGAGTTAGTAGGTAGCTAAAATACATGAAGCTTATGTAGTTTATAGTTGTAGTTTATAGTTGTAGTTATAGTATATAAAGTTGCGGTTTGTTGTGGTTATTTGTGATGTTTTGCTATTTTCATAAAGTCTTACACGATACACATAGTATTACAAGTTACATGATTTAGGTTATATATAACAGCCCCACTGTGGGTACTGTTTTGATGTTTTTGTGTTTTGTTCTTGCGTGCTTTGTTCTTGTATTTTTACCTGTTTGCTTACCAGCATGTTTCATTGCTTTTAACAAGCAAACAGAAATGGAAACAGTTTAATCAGTTATACCCAGTCATACCCAGTCAGCTATACCCAGTCAGCTATATCAAGAGAAGTCATATGTGAGTCCAGGGTGGTATATAAAAACGTTCCCCATCACCACAAGTCTTACCGAGTGATACAATACAAAACATACAGCTAAAAGCAAGGTAAATTTTTGATGGTGTATTGCTATGTAAGAGATGTAGTGAAAAGTCACAAAAAAAAGCAACAGGTATACATCTAGTGCAATATGCCCAGTGCTTTCTCTAGTTAACCTCGCTTCTTTCTTTTAGTGCTCATGGCTGTTAGTGCTCAAGTAGTGCTCAAGGCTGTCAGAATCTTCTAGCCTTTTTTCTGTGATGGTGATTAAAGACTTAATGGATTGCGATGATGGTTTTTTAAAAAGGGTGAGTTGTTTTTGCGTAAGATTATTCCATGATGGATGGGTAAAAAAGATAGGGACACTTTTATTTTTGAGTATTTTTAAGCGATTTTTTCAGTTGTGTGGATTTGATGATATTTCTTGTATTTCTTTGTTCTGAAATGTTTTAGGAGTAGGCGGTTTTATGTTTTGTGGATAGCATTAGATGTTTCTTCTTAGCTGGCTGTACTGTAAGGTTTTACTAACAAAAGTGTTGCAAAATCTATTTTTTTTTGAAAAATATCTTTTTAGATAACATTAAAAGCAAAACAAACCTTTGATCATGCTTTGCCTTTAAGGGGTGTCTTGTGTTTGATATTTGATAATAATATTTGATAGCATGATAGCGAGAACTCAGATATTTGAAGCTATATCAGCTGCTGAGCCGATATAGGTATGGGGAGTGAGGGAGAGGAGGCGTTTTCTGTCTTCATGAGCACTTTCTGGTAGTAGAGAAGAAAGATCTTTGCTGATCTGTTGCATGGTTTGAGATGAGATCGGCTTGCCTCGGGTTTTTTCTTTGAGCTTTTCATAGCCATCATGGATACCGTGTTTGCGTAGGAGGGTTTGTATGGCCTCTGCTAACACTTCGTGGGCCTTGTGGAGATCGTTATCGAGGACTTCTTGGTTAAGTGCCACTTTAGATAATCCTTTAAGCAGTCCTTGAATAGCCAGGCTGTGATAGCTGACACAACTTCCTAAGGAGCGTAGAACTGTGGAATCGGAAAGATCTCGTTGATAGCGAGAAATCAGGAGTTTTTCGCTGAGATGAACGCATAAGGAGCTTGCCAGTCCTAAATTTCCTTCAGCGTTTTCAAAATCAATGGGGTTGATTTTATGAGGCATGGTTGAAGATCCTACTTCATTTGGTTGCACGTGTTGGCTAAAATAGCCTAAAGAAATATAACCCCACATATCTCGAGCTAAATCCAAGCATATGCTGTTGATGCGTCTGAGAGTATCTAGGTATTCTGCAAGGGTGTCATGATTTTCTATTTGTGTCACTGTGGGATTGTGTTGAAGGCCAAGAGAGGTGACAAACTCTTTGCCCCAGTCCTGCCAAGGAACGGAAGGGTAAGCTATTAAGTGAGCATTGTAATTGCCAGTAGCTCCAGCCATTTTGCCTGTAATCGCTTGTTGTTGAAGAAGATGGTACTGGCGTTGTAAACGGCTGACAAACACGCTGAGTTCTTTGCCCATGGTGGTGGGAGAGGCTACTTGGCCATGAGTTCTTCCTACCATGGCTGAGCTGGCGTATGTGTGGGCCATGGAGCGTACATTCTTTATAAGAGTATGGAGTTTTGGTAAGATGATGTGGCAGCGAAGGTCTTTAAGCATTAAGCCATAGGCTAAATTGTTGATATCTTCAGAGGTAGCTGCAAAATGGATAAAAGCTAGAAAATGCTCAGGTGCTTTGTAAGCCTGTAGTCTTTCTTTGAGGTAGTATTCTACAGCTTTGACATCGTGTTGTGTGGTTTGTTCTAGGGCTTTGATGCGTGCTGTAGCTTCTTTGGCGATGTTTCCTTGCTGGACCTCTTGAAGAAATGTCACGATAGGGTTTCTGTGTTCAGCAGGAATCAAAGATAGTAAAGTTCCTGGATAGATCTCTTCTTTTTTGGCAAGATAGTCAAGCCAATGAGCCTCAACACGTAAGCGATATGTGATCAGTGCTGCCTCAGAGGCATATAGGCTAATGGGTGCTGTGGATGGGCTATAACGTCCATCTAGTGGAGAAATAGCATGTAGTGTATCCAAAATGGTTTTATCCTTAACTATGTATATGAATGATTTATGTGAGCTATCTATAACAGCTATCTATAACAGCTATTTATAGCAGCTATGAATAACAGCTATGAATATGAATTATTCCTATCCATAATATCCATAGCTGTAGATTAAAAAGGACACATAGAGGCAATGTTTAGGTAACCAGTTAGCATCATAAGGTGTTTTTTAAAAAAGTAGACATAGTATAAACATTTATAACGGATTAAAGAACAGATTAAAAAACTGAGTTAAGAGCAAAGAATAAGACAGATTAAGAAGCAAAACACAATCACATTCTGTCACGCTTGTTTTTGCGATCGTTTCTTTTTATACGCATTTCATAGTAGTTAAGTTGAGATTCTAATCAAGATGTATCTTTCATTTATATGAAGAGCTTGCTTACGAAAAGGATCCAATAAAGGATATAAAGACAGAAAGAGAGGTTGAAGGGTGCTAGAAGTACATATTGTGGTGGGCTGTCAATGGGGTGATGAGGGTAAAGGGAAATGGATTGATGTCCTTTCAGCTGATTGTGATATGGTTGCACGTTATCAAGGGGGTAATAATGCTGGTCATACGTTATGGATTGAAGGTCAAAAATACGTTTTGAATCATTTGCCATCAGGGGTATTTCGTCCTTCTGTGGTAAATGTGTTGTTAGCTGGGATGGTGATCAATCCACTGCATTTGCTCTCAGAAATTCGTAGCTTACCCAACACCATCACCCTTGATGAGCATCGTCTGTGGATATCGCGGCGTTGTCATGTGATCACGCCTTGGCATTTGTGGCTTGATGAGCAAAGAGAATTGCGCCGTCCTTGTGGTATTGGTACCACTAAGAAAGGTATTGGTCCTGCATATGCTGACAGAACGAGTCGTATAGGGTTGTGTTTAGAGCATGCTGTTGATAGCACAAAAAGGCGTGCTTGGATGGAAGCTATGGCTAAGGAATGGGGTGAGTTTGAAGGGTTTGTGAAAAGTCATGAAAAGCTCTGGCAGGATTTTGAAGAAGCTCTTGTGTGTCTGTCTCCTTATCTTTGTGATGCAGAGCATCGTCTTAGACAGAAATGGAAAGCTGGTAAGGATAAGAAACATCAAAAAATTCTTTGTGAGGGTGCACAAGGCACACTTTTGGATGTGTGTCATGGAACCTATCCTTTTGTGACGTCAAGCCATACCATAGCTGCTGGCGCTTTGGTAAGTCTGGGTTGGGGTTGTGGAGAGTCCATTCACACCATAGGTATTGCTAAAGCTTATACAACACGTGTGGGTGCGGGGCCTTTTCCCACAGAACTTACCTGTGCTAATGGCCAGATATTGGCAGAAAAAGGTCAAGAGAAGGGTGCTACCACGGGACGTGATCGGCGTTGTGGTTGGTTAGATCTTGTGGCTTTACGTTATAGCTGTGAGGTGAATGGTTTAGATGAAATCTATCTTAATAAGTTAGATATTCTTTGTTATCTTCCTTCTTTAAAGGTGTGTGTGGGCTATGAGCATCCTCTCCTAGGTAGAATAGATTATTTTCCTAGCGATCATCATATTCTCAGTGAACTCACTTGTGTTTATCGTGAATTTCTTAGTTGGGATCTTGATGAACTTACCTCTCTACAGCATGCTTGTAAGCATGCCACTACTCCTGCACAGAGAAGTGTGTCTTTGCTTGGCTCTTCTATGCTTAACTATATCAGCTTTATTGAAGAGTTTTGTGGTGTTCCTGTGACACGGGTGGGAATTGGTGCTGCAAGAGAGGCTTATTTATCCAAAGAGACATGATGACAATTAGCAGCAAAACCGCCGTTTGCTGGATTTGTCAAACAATAATAGCTGATATCATTGGTTAAGTTACTTGCTGTGAGAAATTTCAATAAAGGAGGGATCATCTTTTTGAGATTTTCCACCTGAGTAGCCACTGTGGATTCTTCTATGGGCTCAAACAAAAAAGGCACATATTCCACGGTTCTTGCTTCATTGTACGTCAGATTTCTGCGTTGTAAGCGCAGTAAGTTTTGTTGGCTCTGGGTGATTCTTTTAAGGAATTTATCCTGGTTATATTTGTTTGCCCACACCAGTGCAACTCCTGTGCCTATAGCCACAATTCCTAAATTTCGAATAGCTGAAGCTCGTAATTTAAAGCCTTTGAATTCAGCATTGTCGATCATGCTTTTTAAAAATTCTTGTGTACTTACATTGAACTCCTTAGATATACGTTCTACTCCAATCTTACGGATAATATATGCTCCTATGCCAACAGAAAAAGCTAGCAAACTGAGATCGCGTTTTTGCACAGAGTCTGCAAGTGAATTAGCTAGTTCTTTTTCATGAAATTCATTGTTGGCTTTTTCATAAGTTTTTAAAGCTTGCAGAAATGATTCACGCAGGTTGAACTCTTTATCAAGTGTATTTATGGAGTGGACAAAAACGGGTTGTTTTTGGAAATCATAGAATAATGGATGACATGTTTTCCAAAGAGATGTTGTTTCTTTAGATGCTCGCCGGCAAATAATAAATTGGTTTTCATTCTTTTTGGAAACTTTATTGATGGTTTCTACAAAATACACCCCCAAACCACTTTCGTCGTTTACAGCATGCAGTGAACTGCTGTCTTCTGCGTGAGGCTCTTCTGCGTGAGGCTCATTGTTTGAGTTTACTCGGTCACCACAGCTAGTCAGGAATAAACACAGGCTTCCAAGGATACTTACTATTTTAAGAGTTGTTAAGGGCATCCATTTGGACTGTGATGTATGAGGTGATGTGATCATCAGTCGTTCTCCTAAAGATAGGTGGTGTGGGTTAAGTAGAGGTTATCTATAGTGAATAAAATAGATGATATATGTTACATATGTCATCATTTTCATCAGGCGAAGTATATTACACAATACGATAACACACAAGCTTTATTACTTTTTATTTAAGAAAAATTTTATGGATCTTGCTGGAAGAAAGAAGAAAATACAGAAGGAGAAGAAAGAGGAAGAGCGGGTATGATGAGTTGGGCCAGTTCTTTTTTGTGTTGCTGTTGGGTTTCGTAGTGGATTTTGTCAAGGTTGAGCATAGCAAAGAGTGTGAGATGTGTATCGGTGCGTAGAGCTGTGAGTACTTTGTTAAAAGCAGGGTTGCTTAGAGCATCTGCTAGCCATAAATGATAAGCTGTTTGAGCAATGGTTGGGATATGAAATCGATAGTGTTTGTTTTGGTTATAGGTTTTAAGCTGCTGTTTTGTTTTGGCTAAGAAAGGCATGAAGATGTTTTGGGAGACATTTTGAAGATGTCCGTTGTGGTGTAAGTTAAGATAGATTTTAGCAAATCGCAGTAGACTATCCCAGTTGGTAGGGTTTTGTTGTAGATCTTTTTTTAAGGCTGCAGTGAGAGTTTTGAAGAGATTCTTGTTATGATGTGAGTTAGGCGCGATCAGTAAATGGAGAGCTTCGATATCCCATTCGTGCGGATCTTCTCCTACAAATCGTTGATAGTTGGTAGCGATGTTTTCAAAGAGTTGTGCCCATTTGTTACGATCTTTGCTTGATTCAGGGCAGTGATAGAGCAAAGCTGAAGATGGGGAGGAAGATAGATGATGGTGTTTAGAGCAGCGTAGCCATTTTTTTGCCACAGAGCAGCTGCTGTGAGATTTGTGAAAGGCTTTGCGATGTATGGCTTTGTGTTTTAGGGATTTTGAGCAATCTTTGTAGAGTTCTTTGAAGTAGGAAGTGTTACTTAGGAGTTTAGGTAGAGTGCGTGAGTGTTGATAGATGGCGGTGAGTTGTTTGGCTCGCTGGAATGTTACAGAATTTTGGGTGTTAAAAAACTGGCGTTTTTGGTGTTTTGGTAAGCGATGTGCGGTTTTGAGGACTGAGATGATGGACTGAGCTGTGGAGCCTCTGCCTTGATAGATAATATCTTGTTTAGCGGTGAACATATCGTTGCGTTTGATACTGCTATGATGAATGCCGATAACATCTCCTTTGGTATCTAAGATAGGAGAGCCACTGCTTCCTGGTAAGCTAAATGCATCGATCATCATATGTCCGTGCCGTAACTGCAGGGTTTCGCCTTGAGAGAACTTTTTTAGTGATCCTCGAGGGTGTCCAATTAAGTAGATATTTTGGGATGGTTTAAAAGAGAGTGATCTTGCAAATTTCAGTACATGTGGTGGTTTAAAAGCAACTTTTTGCCAGGTGCGATCCCAGAGTTGGAAGGTATAGAAGGCCACATCAACATCGTCACGTGCTACAACAGGTAAGAGTTCCATATAGTAATAGGTAGCTGTCTGTTTGCGACTATAATCAAGGGTTACTTTTACAAAACAACCACTTCTGGCACAATGTCCTAGTCCTGCTACATGGTTATTGGTCATAACAAGAGTTCTGTGTTTGTATCTGATAAAAGAAGCGGTACCATCTTTGATTTTAAACACCGCTTGTGCAGCTTTTTGGATAGCTTGGCTAGCCTTGGGTATATCTTTGAGAGGAAAAGAAAGGTCTAAAGAAGATACAGAATCTGTGGTATTTGTTGTACCAATGTGGTTTTGGCCGTAAGCTTGAAAGCTTATGGAGCTTATACATATACATCCCCATATGGCAGCACAAAGGGTGAGACATTTTTTTACAAAATGCACTGAAGATAGCAGTAGCTTTGTGGCTTTAATGAGAGGATATATAAGATGTATGGATACGTGTGTCATAGTTTTTAACAAATAGTTTTTAACAAATAGTTTTTTACAAAGGATCACATATCATAAAGAGCAGCATAAGCAGCATAAGGAGCACACCAGTGATGGCAGAGCATCACATGTTGTTTAGCTGGATATGTGGAGTAAGGTGATACGTCTGTGTTAGCTTAGTGTTAGGTAGCTTACAGGCAGAAAATATGGACCAAATGGAGAAGAAAACGAAAGAAGAAAACGAAAAGCTTGCTTGCTGGTTTGTAATACTTTGTAGTGGGTGTTTTAACAACAAAGCAGAGAATGCAGATACGGATACAGAAAAAAAGTTGGGCGTTGGGCTAAAAGTAAAAGAAAAAGTCGAAAACAACGACACGTTGTGAAATGGTTGTGCTGTTGTGAGTGAGTTGAGTTAGCTAGTTAGAAAGACTAGCTAGTGGGGTATAATACATTTTATAAAGCCCTTTTTCAAGAGAAATCTTTGAAGGAAATCTTTGAGGGACATCTTTAAATAGACTTTTTGGTAGCCATCTGGTTTGTGATAATAGGTATTTATGGGCTAAGGTAGTAGATATTTGTGAGTTTTTTTTGAGGAATTTATATGCATATACATGAGTATCAAGCAAAGGAATTGCTTGCTCAATTCTCTCTTCCTGTGGCTAAGGGGTATTTTGCAACATCTGTTATGGAAGTGGAGTTTGCTTATCGTAGGTTAGCTACTCCTGTGGCTGTGATCAAAGCCCAGGTTCATGCAGGGGGACGTGGTCAAGGTGGTGGTGTCAAATTAGTGCGTTCAGCTCAGGAGGCTGCAGCTGTGGCTTCTGCCATGCTCGGTTCAACTCTTGTAACCCAACAAACCGGTGAAAAGGGCAAGGTTGTGCACGGTGTATATGTGGAGGCAGGTTGTGATATTAGCCATGAATATTATCTATCTTTGTTGGTGGATAGATCTCAAGCCAAGGTGGCTTTGTTGTTTTCTAAAGAAGGTGGCATGAATATTGAGGAGGTAGCTGAAAAGTCTCCTGAAAAATTGATCAAGTTGTACTTAGATTATGATAGGGGATTTCGTCCGTATCACAGTCAGCAGTTAAGAGATAGGGCAGTTATAGACAAAACAGAAATGCCCTCTTTAGTGGCTGTGATTAAGGGATTGTTTGAGGTGTTTAAGCGTTATGACTGTCAGTTGATTGAAATCAATCCATTGTGTGTTCTCAAAGATGGTCGGCTTTTAGTGTTGGATGCTAAGTTTGATTTTGATGATAATGCTGTGGCTAAGCATGAAAAGATTTTATCGTATAGAGATTTTAAAGAAGAAGATCCTAGTGAGGTTGAGGCTTCAAAGTATGGGCTTTCTTATGTGGGTCTTGATGGCAGTATTGGTTGTTTGGTAAATGGTGCTGGTTTGGCTATGGCAACGATGGATATCATCAAGCTTCATGGTGGTGAACCTTTGAATTTTCTTGATGTGGGTGGTGGTGCAACCAGTGATCAGGTTAAGCAAGCGTTTCGGTTGATTTTGCGTGAAAAGAAACTTCGTGCCATTTTTGTCAATATTTTTGGAGGCATTATGCATTGTGATGTGATTGCCAAGGGTATTGTGGAGGCTTCTAAAGAATGCGGTGGCATTGATGTTCCTTTAGTGATTCGTCTTGAAGGAACCCGTGTGGAAGAGGGTCGTAAGATTCTTGCAGCCTCAGGTATGAACATTGCTTTAGCTAGCTCCATGTCTGAGGGAGCTCAAAAGGTGGTTGAGCTCGCTCGATGAATATCAATATGCATATCAGTATCTGGTTTTACAATTTCTGTTCGAATGTTTAAAGAGGGGTGAGTGTGAATCTTCTTGTGGATGAGAATTGTCGTGTGATCACTCAAGGTATAACGGGTAAAAGTGGTCTTTTTCATACAGTGCAGTCTCATGATTACGCTAAACGTTTTGTGGGTGGTGTCACTCCTGGTAAAGGTGGTCAAACCATTGAGGGCTTCAGTGTATTTAATACGGTGATGGCAGCAAAAGCCAGTACTGGTGCTAATGCATCGATGGTCTTTGTTCCTCCGTTATTTGCTAAAGATGCATTGCTTGAGGCTATTGAAGCAGAAATTGAGTTGATTGTATGTATCAGTGAGGGCATTCCTGTTGCAGATATGCTTATTGTAAAACAGGCTTTAAGGGGATCGAAGTCGCGTTTGATCGGGCCGAATTGTCCGGGGATTATTCGTCCAGGCGTTGCAAAAATTGGTATTATGCCAGGCTATATTCATAAGCCAGGCCGAGTGGCTATCGTTTCTAAATCCGGTACCTTGACTTATGAAGCTGTTGGTCAAACCACAGCTTTGGGTTTAGGCCAATCTTTGTGTGTAGGCATTGGTGGTGATCCTATCATTGGCACGGATTTTTTGGACGTGTTACCTCTTTTGGATGCTGATCCAGGTACGGAAGCCATTGTGATGATTGGAGAGATTGGTGGTGAATTAGAAATTGAAGCAGCTGCCTATATCAAGGATCATATTCATAAGCCAGTGGTGGGGTTTATTGCAGGACAAACAGCTCCTAAGGGCAAACGCATGGGCCATGCAGGTGCTATTGTTTCCGGTTCTTCTGGAAGTGCTCAAGAAAAAATAGCTGCTTTGCAAAAAGCTGGGGTGGTAGTGGCTATGTCTCCTGCTGATATTGGCAAGGTCACAGCTGAGGTTTTAGGTAAGGGTGTGTCTTAGATGTCTTACAGAATGACTTGGATAACTCAAGTCAACAAGGTTAGAAGATAACTTGAGAATCGAGGTGTATGGATGCAAAATCTATCTCTTCAATTTCCTCCTAGTTTGTTAGAACGGCAGCGTTTGGTGCGTCCTAAAAGTTATTTTCAAACCGGTGGTGTTTGTCGGGGTATCTTTGAGCCAAAGAATGTTTCTGAGTTATCGCATACTTTAAGGTGGTTTTCTGAGTGTGGTTATCCGTATTTTGTTTTAGGTGCTGGTAGCAATTCTTTGATCAGTGATCTCTCTTATAAGGGGTATGTGTTATCTATGGCTGGTCTCAATGCTCTTTCCTCTCCTTTGCCAAACACAGTGGCGTGTGGTGCTGGTGTTCCTAATTACTCGGTTACAGAATACGCAGCTTCTCAGAATTTGAGTGGGTTGGAGTGGATGCATTGTCTTCCTGGACAAATTGGTGCAACAACCCGTATGAATGCACGTTGTTATGGATCTGAGATTTCTGAAGTGGTATATACCATCATCACAGTCACAGCAACGGGAGAGCTTCGTCATTATGATGCAAATGATGATGTATTTCATGGTTATAAAGACACGATCTTTATGAGCAACGGAGAGGTGATTGCTGAGGTTTTGTTGTATTTGCCTGTATCAAAGCCCATTGAAGAGATATGTGCAACTATGGAAAAGTATCGCTTAGATCGTCGGGCAAAGAAACAGTTTAGCTACCCGAGTTGTGGCTGTGTATTTAAAAACGATTATTCAGAGGATGTGGGAGTAGCAGCAGGGTTCTTGTTGGATAAAGCTGGAGCAAAATCATTGTCTTACGGTTCAGCGGAGGGCAAGGCCTGGGTTAGTCCTTATCATGGCAATTTTATTTTTCATAAAGGTGAAGCTTTATCAGAAGATATCATTCAACTCAGTTTAGCTATGCGTGAGCGGGTGTTTTCTTATTGTGGGGTATGGCTTGCTTATGAAATGGAGTTTTTAGGAGATTTTCCACCAGCATTATGGCAGAAGGTGAAGGAAGAAAGGCCTTTGGATAAAGCTCCTGGCAAACTTGCGGCTTTGAGAGCGGCTCAAAAAGAGTTTCGTTTGAGATCGTCAAACAGCTTATAATATGATAAATAATATGATCGAAAATGCCGATTACGCCTCCTTAGAAAATTTTGGAATATGGTAGTTTAGGATATAAAATAATTTTCTTGACTTTGGCTTATCATTGACTATACATTAGCCAGTAAAAAAGTGGGTCGTGGTATTGTGGATATAGATTATGGATGTGGATAATTATAACTCATAAAGAGATATACATATATACATTTATAAGTATAAGGATATAAGGAATTAAGCTAGCCAAAGACTAGCCAAAGAAAAAATGAAAGTTTAAAACAGGGGAAGGTTGAGGACAAAGAAGAGAAAGTCAGGTCATGGGCACACAGAATATGAGTACAGACAAGCCAAAAGCCGATATGGAGGCTTTAAAGCCGCAAGTAAAATCAGAATCATCATCTTCTCGCCAGGCAGCTGGAACATCCACTGTAATGAGTCCATCTGCTGCCAGTGCATCAGCTAAAGGTGCATCAGCTAAAGGTGCATCAGCTAAAGGTGCATCAGCTAAAGGTGCATCAGCTAAAAAAATCATTTTAGATGATTATGAAGTTGGTCAGTCAGATATTTTTAAGCCTAGTGAGATGAGGGCATTTTTAAAAGTTTTGGTAGAGAAAAAGGATGAACTCCTTGCTAAATCCAAAGCTCGGATTGAAAGAGGTGAGATTGTTCTTGATGCCAATGAGATGTCTGATGAGGTGGATCTTGCTTCAGCTGATGTGGAGCAGGGATTATTGTTAAGTTTGTTGGAGCGTGATCGTAGACTGGTTGCTTTGATCAATCGTGCTATTGAAAAGATTGCCACGGGTGAGTACGGTTATTGTGAAGGAACGGGAGAAGAGATTCCTAAAAAACGTCTCGAAATAACCCCCTGGACCCGTTATAGTGTACGCTATCAAGAGCAACAAGAGAAGTTGAAGAGATAGTTCAAACATATTCTTAACATTGGAAGATTTGATGATAGCTTCATGGATACACCAGCTTAGGCTGCATGCTTGTGCGAACCTATTTGCTGTGGTTGTAGCGGTGTTTTTGAGTACTTCTTGTGCCATGGAAGCATCGGACATTGATGCTCTTACCATTCCTTTGTTTAAAAAATCTTTATTCAGTCCACTCAAGCATGTGTCTGTGAAGCAAGTGCATCTTGAACAGTCCAAACTTCAAGGAGAAACCTTGTTGTTAAGTGGCTATGTGTTGGAGGTGGGTGAGCATAATACGTATTTTGTACTTTCTCAAGGTATGCGTAGGTTGTTGGTGTTGCAGGTGGATATCACCAATTATCGTCACCGTGTTCACGTAGGTCATCTTGGTCATTTGGTGAATGTGATGGGTGAGTTGAAGTCGGCTAAAAAAGGGTTGCCTTCGTTGTATGCTTCTGTTGTGGATGTTAAGAGATCTAAAGACACCCCTACTTATGCTTCTCATCGGTCTAAGATATCTCCCGATCAAAGTTATTGATAGTGCTTGTGTTGTCAGTATTCCGTCTTATTGTATGACAGTATTACAGCATACGACTTATGTGTAAGTTGGCTATGTTGATGTTTCTTTTTCTTAAGAGGTAAGAGTGGTGATACAACTCTTTGAGCGTTGGCTTGAGCGTTGGCGTCGCCATCGTGAGAAAGGTTATGAAAAGCGAGTGAATGCTTACGCTAAGGTTATTCGCAAGGATAATGTTCATAAGCAAGAGAGAAAAGCGGCTATTGATTTTTTTTGCATGCTAGAAGATTCTTCCATAGCGGTATTGCATCTGTTGAAACGGTTTGATTTTTCTGATGAAAATTCCATTGTGGATTCTAAAGAAAAAGAAGCTGCCTTGGCTGGAATCATCTCTCATGGTCAAGATGCTATACCTATTATCAAAGATTATTTACATAAAACGGAGCGTATTGCTTGGCCGCTGAAAGCTTTGTTAAAACTAGCTGGTGAAGAAGAGGTGGTATCTGCGTTGGATGCTTGTTTGGATCTTGGCAAAGTGGATTTTGATCAAAGTAAGGTGGAGAAGAATTTTGATGTTTTATGTCACTTTCTTGATTATGAGCATATTCCCAATTTGGCAAACATTGCTCATTTTATCGATGATCGTGATGAGCGTATTCGTTATGCAGCTGTAGAGATCGTCACCGAAAAAGGTGGCAAGGAGTATTTATCTAAGTTAGAACCTTATATCTTTGATGAATTAGCAGAGAACACGCGTATTCGAAATGTGGTACTTGAAGCGTATGTTCGTCATAAATGGCTCATTAAAGATCTTGATCGTATCTCTTCTCTAAAAATTCCTGGTTATTCCTTATCATCTAAGGGTTTGGTTACCAAAGTGTCAGGTTAGTTTGAGATGATGTATTTTGCAGTGTTTTGTGTTATCAAAGCACTGTTAAAGCCAGCAGAGATTTATTTAAGAAAAAAATGGATCTTTCTTAGAGTATTTGTTAGTCTCCTTTGCAGCATGGTTGCTGGGGTGGTGGCACTTTGATGTTAGCTACAAACCATGATTTATTTTCTAGTTGATTTTTGTATTGAGGTCTTATGAAAAAATATAATGGGTTTTGTTGGTTTTTTTGCAGTTGTGTTCTTTTTCTGAACTTTGCTTGTGGTGAGAACAAAACAGAGATGATGGTTGAAAATCCATCAAAATTATCTGTGTTAATGACGGAGCAATACACCATTCAGTTTAAACAAAAGAATGTAGGTAATAAGGAGGTTTATTTTTTTGAGGTATGTCTCAATAGTGAGCCATTTAGATCTTCTAAAAAAAGTTGTGTGAATGCTTTTAGAAGAAAAGATAAAGAGCTTACTTTTGAGCACGTTCTTTATGATGGATTCGATGAGCATTTCAGAAGTACGGTAAAATATTATGGTGACGATGATTTTTATTTAGAAGCTGTGCCGGTTATTGCCTCTTTAGTTATGGCAAGTCCTATCCATTTTTTATCGCAGTTTGTTGATCTTGGTGCAAAGCTTAATGGACCAAGTGCTGGTGTTGTGAAAAAAAGCCTTCTTGGAGTTATTCTTGCAACAGGAGCCGTAACGTATTTTGCCACGAAATCTTATTATATAAATAAACAGAAAAAAGACCTATCACAAGCTCAAATAGATCTTACTCTATCTCCAAATAAGCCAAAAATACGTGTTAGTTTAGATCAATCAAGTAGTTTACGAAGCAGTGTTTTTCAACTGTCAGCTATTTCTCAGCGCTCTTTGGTTAAGACTTATGATGAGATGTCTGTGATTCTTTCAAGCTTAGGTGCTTTTTTAAAAGCTTGGGGGGTGGTCACTGAAGATGAACTGCAGTATTACTGCTTACCTGTTATTGATGCATATGCAGCCATTGTGTCTTCTCAGTGTGATGCTATTGGCAGCTCTCAGTTATCTGAGTGGTTGGATGCACAACCTCAATGATATAGAACATTCTGTAGTAGTTGCTATAAAGCTCTAAATATCACTACGATTTTGGCTAGATTTCGGCTATGGTTTTTAAAGTTTTAAAAATCCATTTTAGAAGTGATATCTCTGTAAATATCGGTTTTGGGTTTATGGTGAGTTTTCATCTGATGTATAGATCACTTCAATAGACGTATCTTCTTTTTCTTCTTGAGGTAAGACATCACTGTTAAAGGTGATGGTATTTCCTTCCACAGTGTAGTTGCTGGAGGCTATTTCTTGGCCATTGATGAACACACTGGAAATGGAAGAAGCACTGTATTCTAGAGTGTATTGAGGTTTCACAGATTGCACTACAGATCTAACCATAAAGTCAAAATAGTTGCTCCAGTCTTGTTTGCAAATATCAAATAGAGCACCTGCAATATAGTTTCTGATGAGGTCGTAGTAGACTTCACCATCCATACGTACGTTTTGAGCACAGGCCTTTTCGGTATCTTTGGAAGCTATTTGGACGAAGTTCTCTTGGCGTTGTATAGCTGTGTTGGGGATTCCCACAAAGCCAAAAAAACGCACAGTGTTTAGATCAAAATTTTTCTCAAGATCTGTGACAAATGACCTTGAAGAATAATCAAGAGAATCTTCATCACTTACCATAATGAACACTTTGAGAGAAGACTCTCTAAAGAAGCTTTTACCATCTGCGAGAACTCTTCCCGAGTTGTCAACCAGTTGGCCGTTGATGTAGTCAGAAGCTAGCACTAAGCCATTGTATGATCGCACTCTTCTATTGATCTTTATCACGGGATTTGAAGTAGGGATTTGAATATGGCTTAGAGGCGCGCTAGAATCATCCAATCCAGGATCAAAAGAGGAAAGAATTCCTACCTTGGCCTTGGTATATCTTGAGATATGATCCATAAAACGCATGAGATTATTTTGTACTTGTGCAATCTCGTAGCTCATAGAATAGCTGTTATCAATAATAATCAATACATCCACAGGTTTTTCAACGGTATCAAAGACGATGTTAAACGTTTGCGTCACACGTTTAGGCGGTGTTGGCTCTGGAGCTGGAGGTACGTATGTAATAACGGTTTCTGGACTGTTTGATCGCATGTCTTCACTGGGCTTTTCTTCTATAACCGTAGGGGCAGGAGCACGAACTACCACTGGGGGTTTCTCAACCACCTCTTCAACTTCGTCTGCCTCCTCTACTTCTTCTGTCTCCTCTATTACCTCTACTTCTTCTGCTACCTCTTCAGGTTCAGGTTTTTCTTCCACTTCTTCTGGCTCTTCTGCTGCTGCTTCCACAGGTTCTGCAGCAGGTTTTTCGGGAACTTTTTCTTCTACGGCAGGAGGAGGCGGATCTTCTGTTTCGGTATTGCCATACTCGGTTCTTTCCTCACGGCGTGGTTCGTTACCACTTAAAAATTCTGCAGATCCACATTGCGTTATACCAGCAGTGATGAAAAGCAATACTAAGGGTTTAGATATAATCCCAATCAAGTTATGTGCACTCATGAGCCCCTCGTTGTGTTGATGATGAGTTTTAGGATGTTTGCTACGATACATGTGATGATACGAAACAAATGTGTGAATGTGAACACATATTAAAAAAATAAAAAATAATAAAGAAGAGCTGTGTGGTTAAATGGTTGATAGATATACCAAGCTGTTTTGAGTTTTATATGGTTTTATATACTTGTAACGTGTTCTATATGCTCGTTTTGCTGTGTTTTTTACTGTGTTACTTGCTGTACTTTGCTGTGCTTTGCTGTGCTTTTTGTTGCTGTACTGCGCGATAGCTTTACGTGAGAGTCCTACTCGCTTGTTTGCGATGTCTGCATCCTCTATTTGCCGTAGTCACGTTAGATAGTGTGGACTGCTACGTGAAGCTTAAGGTCTAGCCGTTAAAAACTTAATGCAATTTTAGCATAGTCGACTTGTGCTAAACAACTCACTATCTTTTTTCCATCAAAACCCAACGCTATATTTTATAGCTGTATGAATAGCTGTATGAATAGCTGTATGAGCTGTATGTTTTGTGTGGCTCGTTTAAGTGCTAAAAGAACACTGATCTTTATCACACATTAAAGGATGGATTTAGTGTTCTTTAGTGTTCGGCTGTTTGCACGTCATGTCTTTGCTATCTATACCTTAAGCTTTGTTTATGGTTTATCATCCTATGAGTTCTATTGTTGTTATCTGATCAAACAATCAGCTAATGAGCTTATCGGTTGAAGAGTCTTTTGAAGTTAAAAAGAATATGGATCATCATTTCTTAGTGACAATATTGATCATTTTGTTTGGGATGATGATCCATTTGGTGATGGCTTTGCCTTTAAGAATATGGTGAAATTTTTCGTGTTGTTGGATCTGTTTTTGAATGCTTTCTTTGTTTTCATCCAGCTGAAGCGGTAGAGTGAATTTTACCTTGCCGTTGATAGCAACTGGTGCATTCCAGGTATTGTTTAATAGAAAATCTTCGTTGTAGTCAGGGAGTTTGCCGTGTTTGAAGAGGGAAGGTACTTTTGTTGATTCTAAACGTGCATAGAGTTCTTCGGCAATATGAGGCGCGTAAGGTGCTAGTAAGATGGTGAGAGGCTTGAGGATGTGGTATTTTCGTATCTCTTGACGGGTAAGAATGTTGGTTACAGACATCATAGCTGATATAGCTGTGTTGAATTGATAATTCTCAGTACTACGCCTGACTTCATAAATGGTTTTATGCAGTAAGGTGAGTTCTTTATCTGTGAGTTCTTCATCAGATACGTGCCATTCTCCTTGACGAAAGAAGAGTCGCCAAAAACGCTTTAAAAATCGATGCACTCCTTCAATCTTAGTCACTGACCAAGGCTTTGTCTGCTCAATGGGACCTAGAAACATTTCATAGAGTCGTAATGTATCAGCTCCATAGTCATCAATAACCTCATCAGGACTCATGGTATTGAATAGCGATTTGGACATTTTTTCTACTACTTCTTCACACAAAAAGTGTCCGTTGTTATTGCACTGAAATGTTGCTGTGGCGTATTCACTACGCCACGCTTTGAAAGCTTCAATATCTAAATGCCCTTGGCGAAATAGCCGGATATCCACAGGAATTCTTTGGGTATCATGGCTTCTTGTAAGATCGTAAGAAATAAAAGTGTTTGTTCCTTTGCTGCGATGAGCATATTGGGAAGTGCCAAGAATCATGCCTTGATTGATCATCTTTTGGAAAGGTTCCTGTGTTGGTGCTAGGTCTATGTCGTGAAGGAACATATGCCAAAAACGTGCATAAATAAGGTGTCCAGTGGCATGTTCAGATCCACCAATGTACAGATCCACGTTTTGCCAATAAGAGAGCGCTTCCTTGCTGGCCAAAGCATGTGTGTTGTGTGGGTCACAGTAGCGGAGAAAATACGCGGAAGATCCAGCAAAACCAGGCATGGTATTGGTTTCTAAGGGGTGGCCATGTTTGTTTGTCCAATGATCTGCTCGTGCTAAAGGAGGATCTCCCTGGGGTGTGGGATGGTAGGAATCAATATCAGGTAAAAGCAGAGGTAAATCTTTTAAAGGCAAAGGGTAAGGAATGTGGTTTTTATAGTATATGGGTATAGGTTCTCCCCAATAACGCTGTCTAGCAAAGATGGCATCTTTGATCTTGTAGTTGATCCTGCGTTTAGGCTTACTGGTAGTGCTATCTGTGTTAGTTAAAATGGTGTAGATTTTCTCGATAGCCTCTTGGGTATGAGAACATGATTCTAGAGGAGTACCAACAGTGTGGTTTTCTATGATAGGGAGGTTAAAGCATTGAGCAAATTTGCGATCTCTTTCATCATCAGCCGGTACGGCCATGATAGCTCCATGGCCGTAATCCATTAAGACATAGTCAGATATCCAAATGGGTATTTTATGGCCAGTGAGAGGATGGATAGCAAAAGAACCACTCAAAACACCTGTGGTGTTTTGAGTGCCATGAGGAGCTTCAAGTTTTTGAGCTGTTCTGTTGAGATATTTCTCAACAGAAGCTTTTTGCTCGTGAGTTGTGACCACTTTAACGAGAGGGTGTTCAGGGGCAAGAACAAGGAAAGTCACTCCGTAGATAGTGTCTGCACGAGTGGTGTAAATTTGGATAGAATGAGAAGACGTTGAAAGAGGGAAATGAATATCCATTCCATGACTTTTACCAATCCAATTTCTTTGGACGGTTTTCATGGATTCACTCCAGTCAAGACTATCCAAACCAGAGAGTAGTCTTTCTGCATATGCTGTAATGCGTAATTTCCACTGTTTCATGTTCTTTTGTGTGACAGGATGCCCACCTCTTACCGATAGGCCATCTTGAATTTCATCATTGGCTAGCACAGTACCCAATGCTTCACACCAATTCACCGAAGCTTCTTCTTGATAGGCAAGACGGTAGTTGAGAAGATAACGATCTTGCTCTTCTGAGTTAAGCTTTTGCCACTCATCAGCACTAAGTGAAGGTGTTTTATCATGGCTGTGAGTAGCAGCATATGATAGGTGAGTGCCATGACGAGCAAAAAGTTCTTTAAGCTCTTCTATGGGACGAGCTTTTTGAAGCTTTTTATCAAACCAGTGTTGAAATAAGCCAATAAAGGCCCATTGAGTCCAATGATAGTAGGAGGAATCACATGTTCTAATCTCTCGTGACCAGTCATAAGATAGTCCCATTCGTTTGAGCTGTTTTTTATAGCGTTCGATATTGTTTTTTGTGGTAATAGCAGGGTGTTGCCCGGTTTCTATGGCGTATTGTTCAGCAGGTAAACCAAAAGCATCAAATCCCATAGGGTGTAATACATTGTAGCCTTGGAGGGTTTTGTAGCGAGCGATGATATCTGAGGCAATAAAACCTAGTGGATGTCCCACATGCAATCCAGCACCAGAAGGATATGGAAACATATCAAGGGTGTAGTATTTCGGTTTATGTGGATCAATATCTACTTTGTAGACTTCATGATCTTGCCACCATTTTTGCCATTTAGACTCTATTGCTGCAAAATCATAGATATCGTGTCTATCTTTCATGCTCTCCACTTCTTTGACTAGAGGTAAGGGTGTGCTGAGTTTATGGAATGCGTATCGCTACTTGAATACATTATACAAAAGCTATAAGGTGAAAACATATCAAATGTTGACTGATATCATGTGTTTTTTTCAGATATGCTTGATTGTTTTTAATGTCTATCGAGCTATAATGCTTTTTGATGTGCTTGACCACGACCAGGTTATGATCAGTTCCTTAAACGAAATCCAAAATGGACTCAAAACTCATATGTGGAAAAAATGAATCATCAGAAATTGACATGCACCGATCCTACTTGTAGTGAAGTCAGCTGTAACACAGTGGGTCATCATAAAGATGGCAATAAGGATCGTATGGAAGAAACATTTGAAAATCCTGGTATGGCTTTTAGTGAAAGCTTTTTATATTCTTGGCTTTTATCGTTAGGTATGAGTGATGAGGATAGCAAAAAGGTTAAGTCAAAGGATATATTATCTTTGTTGGATAAGCACACAATCACAGATAGCAATACATTTATCTCTTTGGCTGTGGAGTTTGTCAATAACAAAACCCCATGGCTAACCCTTGAGCTAATCGATCGAAATACATCTATCTATAAGACTCTTGATGATATCAATCTTTTTAAGATCTATTTGATAGAAGGTGTGGCTTGCATGGCTATGGATAGTGATGAATCGCCAGTTGATTACCTCAGAGCTGAAAAGTCTTTTAAGATGGCTCATCAAATTTTTAATGATGAATCAGCGCCTATCGTTAATCTTGTGGAACTTTATATTCATCAAAAATCTTTTCAAGAAGCTTTCCTGTGGTTGGATCCAGGACTGAGTGCACATCCTCACAATGTTCGTCTGTGGGGTTTGTATATTGAATATGTTTTTGGATTAGGTATAAAAGAAAAAAAGGATGTTATGGATATGGCTCATAAGATGTGGCGTAGTAAAAATTCATGGGTAGGTTGTTCTTATGTTTTTGATGCTGAAATATCTTTTGAGATGGAAAAAGACCCTCCACCAGATAATCAGAAGATTCAAGAGTTGCAACAAGCTAAACTTAAAGAATTTGATTTATTTTTTGGCGCAGGTGAGTCAGATCAAGAGTTTTTATTAGAATATACAGGAATTATGGGATCATTAGGTGAGTTTTCTAAGATACCTGCCATTATTTGGCAAAAGAAATCATCAGGTGAAAAAATATCATGGAGACTCAATACTCATTTATTGCAGTCACATCTAGCACTAAATCAAATAAGCGAAGCTAAAGCTATATATCAACATTTGAAGTCTGATCCAGATATTTCAGAGCAAAATCAAAAGTATTTAGCTTTAATTATGAAAGGATAGCCTCTATCATATCAATTATGTTTCATTACAGGCTGGCTATTCTAGTATGATTCATTTATAATGTCATTTTTTGAAAAAACAAAGTATATTATCAGAATATATCTCACATACTTACTTAATAACTTCTTATTTTCTCTTATTTTCATTACAGATAACTTAAGTCATGATCTTTTCGCTAGTATGTCACAATAATAGATTATAAACCAAGTTCTTACAATTTTTTACAGACTCTATAGAGATCAAAGATCATTCTATGATCACCTCAAGAACAAAGAAGTTATTGCAAAATAATGTTAATGGGCTTTATTATGGGTCTTTTAAAATACGAAATAAGTTCCAAGGAAGCCAAGTGCTCTTATATGCATCTTAGTCGACTTGAAAAAGCCTTAGGTTTCTTAAGGTGGTAGATATTAAAGTGAGGCTTGAAGAGAGAGTGAAGGTGCATGTATTTCTTTGTGTATGATCTTACTTATGTAAAATGGTATATGAGACAAGCATTTAAACCGAGATTACTTGTTTCACCACTCTTTTGCAAGAAGAAGCATTCGAACAACTCATAATGAAACTTAACCAGAAATCCTAGACAGCAAGTTCTTTGCTCTAATTCTTCAAAACCTTTTTATTATCAATGAGTTACATTTGTTTTTATTATAAACTTTACGAAACTTCTGCAACAACAAAAAGATTTTGCATTAAACGACTGACTATGCTATAGTCGGCCAGTGGATCTTGATGGGGCACTGGATGAAACGATAGTCATCACCCACGCTAAGGTCATATAGCTAAGGCTACATAAGAGACTGGATAAAACTTGTTGATAAAGATTCAAAAGTTAAAATCGACTTTTGGTTTTTGTCATTATAACATGATGTTAGCATCGAAATTAATTAACATAAGGAACAATTAGCCATGAGATACGCTATGTATAATCGAGCAGCATTTTTTAGTCTTAAAAAAATGTTAGGTATATTATTTGTTTTTGTGATTATATCTACAATATTTGTCAATATTTTATATGCTCAGGAACCAACACCAGCTAACTATATTCCACCTCAATGGAGATCTTCTTTTAACTGTGAATATGAAATAAATTCAAAAATTTCAGTTACTGGTATTAAGTTTAAAGCCGGACCTTATGCAACTACAATATTTGCGAAGCGGTCAAGGAATTTTAATAGTTCTTCATCACAAAAAGAAGAAAAATTAACTAAATTTGACATACTTGGTGCTAAGTTTAGCTATCGTCACGTTGAGGGTAAAGCAGATAGCTATACGTTTACTAGTAACGATATTGCTCCTTTTATTATAGAAGGCGGACAGGTCTATCGAGCTAAGAGAGTTCACAACTATTCTGCTGGGGAATCGGTTGTGCGAGATTCTGTCCTTAGAATGAAACGTGGAACGATAGCTAGAAATGCTAGAGATCCTTACGGTGATTTTGATACAGCAAAAAGTTCATCTTTTGCAGACCGGTTATTGTATGTTTCCGGCTTATCATCAAAGCATAATCGCGTCATAGGACATGGCTTACCTCTTTCGATAAAAGAGGACAGTGATGATGGTAGATGGCGATTTAGAAGATGGGATGGTTCAAGATTTGTGATGGATTACGCACTTTTTACTCACCATAACGAGGCTTGTTTAGTGCATTACTTTCCTGAAAACCCTAGTGATATTCAATGGGATGGTAAAGTAAAAGTTGATAAGGTTTGGATACAAGGATATAGAGATGCTGATAACAAGTGGCGGTTTATATTCTTAGTGTTAAATCACACAGACAAAGATGTATTTAATTTTTACCAAGAGCCTTGGTAAGTAAAAAATGTTTTATGCTTTAATTCAAAGCATATTGTGGGTCGATCATTATAAGAATGTTTTGTCTTTATTTATTGTCAAAAAAACATCATTTACGATGTCTTGATTACACATAAGATAAATATATTTATTACTGATAAGGTTAACCGTTTTAAAAACTGTTAATCTTATTTGCGTTGATTTTTTTGTGTAACCTCAATTTGAGTGTTTAATGCCAAAAGTTTTATAGATATTTTAAAATATGTCTTCGTAAATCCAGCTTTGATGTTGTCGAAGACAGCATAGCGACTAACTTCTTTTAAATTTAAATAAGCTTAATGCTTTTTTATAGACTTGAATGAAACCAGATTAATTAGATATTTATTGACAGAAGTTTCACAAAATTTGTGGATTGATAATAGATGTTATTAAGTGTTTTTAGGACATGATAACCTTTAACGGCATGCATTTTTATAAATGATAAAACTTATGGTTATTTAATGTGCATTTTATATTTTTAATAAGCATCTTGTTGTTTAGCTTTTAACGATTTGGGGAAAAGTGAGGAGCAAACTTTTTGCACAGGGTGATCAGTATCATTTAGGTCTTCTGGACTATCGTTTAAGTAAGCCGTATTTATGTCTTTTTTTGTTTTTATTTGTTCTATGGCATCATTTAGATGATTTTTGCAATGTTCTTGATTCTCTAAGCGCACATTGCAGAGATATTTAATACCACAGTAGCGTTGAGAAAAAATAAGTTCTTCGGGATCGTCGTGAAACCAAAGAATACAGTCTAAGAATTGATAATGTTTACTTAAATTATTTTTTGCAAAAAGTTCTGATCGAGATATATCCGTAATCTTGTTTTTTGTTACAATTTTTCTGGTAGGTTCTATTTCTTTCGTTTTGTTACATTGAAGATATTGATAATAGTAGGCAAAGCCTGGTAAAGTTTCTGCGTTAATATTGCGGTGTTGATCTCCTGATTCACCAGTAACTTCCATGGCCTTAACGCCTGAATGGTTAGTCTTTGCTTCTTGGCAGGCAATAGTAATGCATAATATGGCTAAGAAGTGTGCTGTATTATTTAAGGAGTAATAACAGCTCTTGGTTGGTATTTTTTTGTATGCATGATTCATCGTGTTTCTTTTCGTTTAATTGTAAAATAACTGACTACATAAGATGTTCATTTTATTATCGACAATCAAGTTCACTAATTGAATAATCATCACTTTGTCTTGTAGTTACTTTGTGATTGCTACCATCTCTTTCATTGCTATCATTTGGTTCGTCATCTTCTTGCTTTTGGTTTTCTGGTTGTTGTGTTTCTTGAGGTTTGTCTGCTATTTGAATGTCTTCTCCATTATTATCATTTTTTTCTTCTATTGCAGGTGTGTGATCTTGAGGATTATTGTTTGGTTGTTCGATGTCTCTTGTATCATCACCGGTACGTCTATTGCTACTAGGTGGACTTACAGATGGAATAGTGACCTTAGAGTTTGAGCGTGGTGTTTCATCGTCATCATCACTGGGTCGGGTTTTATCAGATCTCCGGTTTTTTTTAATTCGGCTATAACTATAAGCTGGGTCAATAGGTCCATGAGATGTGCTGTATTCTTGATTGTTTTTGGAATACAGGGCTGCTATTATATCATAGCCTTTATTTTCATTTCCAACAATTAATAATGATCCACTAGAACCTTGCTTAATTTCTGTATTTGAAAATACTAGAGATATTCCCCAATGTCTGATAAAAATAGATGATATTCTACCAAATAGCTCTATAGAGCTATTATTATTGCCTGGTTGATTTTTGTTGTAATTGAGTTGTAAATTTTTATAACGATAAGCTTTGTCGTTGTTATCTTTATAGAATGTTAATAAGCGAATTTCGTATTTTTCATATCTGCCACCTAGTTCATATACAGTTACTTTGAAATCATCCTCTTCATCTGCTGTGCCATGATTAATCTCGGCTTCTACGTCTTTGTAAGTTTGCTGCATAATATCTCTAAATGCCAATTTGTGTTGCTTTTCAATTTCTGATTCTGACCTCTCATTCTGTTGTTCGTCATAACTATTTGCTAAGAGTGCTTCTTCGTGAAATGATATAACGGATTTATTCCATGTTGATTGACGTTGAAGATGTTTACCTATATTCAAAGGAAGATATATAATTTCTTTTTTTGAGTTTTGGGTTGTTAAGTGAGATTCTTTCAAGCAGTTATGAGTCGATTTCGAGTTAAGGTAAAATGTGTCTAAATTGATCTTAAAAAATACAACATCATTTGAAAGAAAACAGGCATTAGCATATGTACTTTGAGTATCTTGATGTTCTTGTTTTGATTCATTTATAAAAGCATCAAATCGTTTATAGTTAGAGCTTTCCGCGCTTGTTTGAGAATGCAAAGAAGAGGTGGTACAAGCCTTGCGATCAAAATCTATGTTGAAACTTTTAATATTTTTGACTATATCATCTGAGATTTTGGTGTTTTTTTGAAGCTCTCTAATCATCGAAGTATCATCAGGGTTGGCAATGTTTAAGGTTTTTTCTAACCATATTCTGTCGTGATCAGCCATGTTGATGGATGGATCTTGTCTTTTAAGATCTTGGATTTTTTGATGGAGTTTTATGAGGTAGTCTGAATCCTCAATCTTAAAGGGAACTCTGACGGAATATGCCTTTCTGCCTTCTTGTGTTTGGCATTCTGAGTCAGAGGCAACATTGATGTAGAGAGCAAGTTTACTCTCTTTTTCAGTGTTGTATTGATCTACCATGTTGCGAACACAGTGATATGCCGTTCCGATATATGCACTGAGTTCTCCGTCCTCTTCTTCAAGAGAGACAATGGAGCCACAAGAATTGATGCTAGCTGCGTCATCTGTCCAGGTTATATATGCCCCATAGCTGAACTCATTATAAACACTCAGAGGTACTTCAGCTTCCGCATCGTGATGATCAGTAGCAAGTCTCGTATCACCACAAGGTAATGCTGCGGTGCCTCCTCTCTGAGGACTCAAGCCTGATTCAAGCTGATGCTGATCAAAAGCATCACAAGGCTTATGGGGAGAGAAGGATATTTGTTGTGTTTATTGGAAAGATATGTCCTCAATAGATATGAAATCATGTGTATACAGTTGATAATATTAACCTTGAGGTTAACTAGAGAAGGTACTGGGAATGGTCTTCTCATAGAAAGCATGAAAACCTCCCAACAACGTCTTTATCGGATTTCGCATTGTGAGACTTAATGAGAGACTCAGCTCACATTGTGTTGATGAATGTCTTTTTACAGTGCAGCACAAAAGGTTTTTCAGACTGTTAAGATGATGATTCTTTTATATCTTGTTGCCAAGAGTAGATGATGTTGGAGGTGTGAGCTTGATGGGTTTGTCCTGAGTGAACACTCGCATAAAGATAACTATCTATCTTGGGATATTGTTTCACTGCCATATTGACAATGCCGGGTTCATTTTCGATATAGATGCATTTTTGAAAATTGTTTTGGATGTTTTTTAGGTAGGTGCCTTTATAGGTAATGTCACATGTGTAGGTGGTAGGCTTAAGGTAAAGGCGGACTCTATTGTGTTTATGGGGATGTGGAAGTTGGTGATGATCCAGAGAGGTGAGTGTTCCTCTGGATAAAGCTTTTTCACAGCGTGCTGTAAGATAAACAACAGCTACATGTTTTTGTTGATATATCTTATTAATAAATGCTTTTGCACCTGCATAAAGCTTGTCATGGATAAGCCAATCAGAATGAAAAAATCGCTCTCGCCAGTAATCTCTTAGGATTTTTTCTAAGATAGATGGCGAAGAAATTTTAGGCTGAATATGGTGGTTGAGGAACTCTATTGGATCATAGATTTCTTTGGTATCGCCTAGTTGCTGCATGCTCTGGCATATGTTGCCAAAACGTTGGATGTGTTCTAAGTTGCGACTAAAAGATTGAAAAATAGCAGTACTACGATGTTTGGTATTGAAAAGAGTGGAATCTAGATCAAAGATGACAGCAACAGATGGCTGAGTATTTTTTGGTCTTGGATTATGAGTTTTGTATTTTTCAATACATAAAAGAATGGCCTGGAGACATGTTTTGCTCTCAGGCCATTTTGGGTGATGCATAATAGGCAGCGTGATAGGGAGTGTGTGTAATGGATTATTTGAGCTGGTCTACAATGGCCTGATAATCCTCAGCTTTTCCTACCACTTCTTTAGATCCTATAAGAGCTAATTTGTAATTTTTAAGATACTTTTGAGCTAACTCTTGAATGTCTGTTGGAGTGATTTTGCTAATATCCACAGGATAGTTGATGTAAGAGTTAATGTCTCTATAATAATGATAATAATGAGCTATATTAGATGCGATAAAATCAGGGGAAGAAGATCGATAATAAAATACAGTAAACTCAAAGTTTCGATATTCATTGAGTTCATCTCTATCTAATTTTTGGGTTTGAAGCTTTTTGATTTCATCAACCATCAATTGAAGAGCTTTCTTGGTGTATAAGGTGGAAACTTCTAGATAAGAATGGCCAAGTTCTCCAGCGGAATACACAGCATGGGGAGCATAACTTAGTGAGTGTTTTGAGCGAACACTTTCACCCACTTTTGCATTGAGAATACGGTGCAGTATGGCAAGACCCACATTGACCTTTGCTGGAGAGCGTTTGCCAGGAACAAGCGATTTAAGTACGGCGTAAGCAGTATCACCTTTTCCTGCATTTTCTAAATGTTGAACCACAACATCTTCTTTTGATGGCTTAGGGTTTCTTATTGCAATTGCAGCAGATTTGTCTTTGCTATACCAGAAATTTAATTTATCAAAACGCGTATTAAGTTTTTGGTCCATATATTTAGCTGGTATAGAAGTTAGAGATATAATTGATGATCGTCTTCCATTAAGAAAGAGACGGTAATAATTGTTCTCTACTTTTGCCTTGCTGGTGCGTTCAAGAGTTTGTTGCAGTTCCTCGTGAGTGGAGTAATAAGGGTGAGCCATATCATAATAGATAGTGTTAACTAAACTGTTGACTTGAGTAGACAAGCTACTCTTACAACTACTACTAATAGCGGCTTTAGCATTTTTCACAACTATATCGTATTCTTCTTGATCAAAAGAAGGTTCTAAGATAACAGAAGAAAATACGTCCAGTCCCTCATCGATATATTCTTTGTCCACAGTCATAGAACACTGCAGCTGAGTAAAAGCATTGCTGCAATTAAATGAAGGAGAACATGAGAGCGATATAGCATATTTTTCTGTGGCTTCAATAAGCTTTTGTCTAGGATATTTACTACTGCCTTTAGTGATGAGTGCAGCTGCTATATAAGGATCAAGACGTGCGTCCTTTGCTAATTCACTGGGGCTTATGTCTATGGAAAATCTCAGATAAGCGATATCAGAATCAATGGTTTTATGAATAGAGGCTAAGCCAGGTTTTAAAAGCGATACAGTAACACTATCGTCAAATTCATCCATAAACTTTTGAGGAATGCTGATTTCAGGAGTTTTATATTCTGGAGCTTTCTTTTTGGTCTCCATATCATCACCTGAAGTGGCATCAGCGGATGCTGTCATGTCTTTTGTTGCTTCTTTTGTGGAACTGTTACCGTCTTTCTTGGCTTCTTTACCTGCCTTAACAGTAGATTGTTTCGCTTGAGGCTCATTTTTTTCTTCTTCGCTGCCAGTACTTGTCTTATCGTTGCTAGCACTGGTTTTATCGCTACTAGTACTAGCTTGCTTGGTCTTGTCAGTGTCTTCCTGGCTATTGTCAGCTACTTCAGTGTCAGCTACTTCAGTGTCAGCTACTTCGGCCTTATCTTTTTTTGTATTCTCATCTACATCTTTTTTTGCTGTTTCTTCTTGGCTAGCTTTAGTACTTTTGGTCTTAGTGTTGTTAGCATTTTGGTCGAGTTTGGTGTAGCCGTTATTGTCATCTTTCGATGTCTTATTTGATGCTTCATCTGTTGTGTTACCTGATTGTTCTGCTGATTGAGCAGAGCTACATGATACGACCACTGCAAAGAGAGTCAAAAATATGCTTGTTTTTATCAGCTTGATAAGTCCGTGAGTGGTGTTAAGGTTTCGATAATGTGCCATTTGCGCTCCTTGTGATCCTGAAAAATTAACAGTACTAACTTGCAACTATACAGATGATGGCAACAAGCACCAGGTATATATTGCTAAAAAAAGAATAAGTAATAGGTGTCTTTGATGATTCGAATAGTCATTTGTTTGATATGTAATGGTTGTCTAGGTGTTTAGTAGAAAATTTGTCTATGTGTGCTTATTTTATTACGCTTGCTTACTAATGCTTACTAGATTTGTTATATTGTGTTTTTTCGCTGTTCTCTGAAGTTTGAAGGTTCTTGTTAAGGTGTAGCTTGTAAAATTATTGTTATGAGGGTTAGCAGATTGTAAGAAGTTGTTATAAATAAGTTGTGTGAAATCCGGTGTGTTAGTTTCACACTTTAGCTAAACATACTATATATTTTCTGAGTCAGTGTAAAGGCATAAGTTATAACAATAAAAAAGAAAGCCGTAGAGAGGATACATCTGTCAGTGAATGGGGAGTGAGTGGGGTGCTTTGTTATACTGACATGAGGTCTCAGTGAGTGCCAGTGAGGGGAAAAGATAGAAAGTGTAAAGATGACAGGATTTTGTCTGTATTTTCAGTATGTTCCAGTGTACACATAGATTTGAAAGTTTGCTGTGTTGGATGAGGTAGTGATATGGGGTTGATGTTTTGGGGCTGATATAAAGCTAGAAAAAAAAGGACTACTATGAGTGATCGTGCACAAGAGGTGATGTTATTTGCTGGTTCATCTCATTTGCAGTTGGCTAATAAGGTTGCTACACATTTGGATATCCGTTTAGGAAATGCTTTGGTAACCACATTCTCTGATGGAGAAACCCGTGTGGAATTGCGTGAGAATGTGCGAGGAGCGGATATCTTTATATTGCAATCTACGGGCTATCCAGCAAATCATCATATTATGGAGGCATTGATCATGGCTGATGCGTGTCGTCGTGCTTCTGCCAATAAAATCACTCTTGTGACTCCCTATTTTGGCTATGCTCGTCAGGAGCGCAAAAATACGCCTCGTACGCCTATTACAGCTAAGTTGGTTGCTGATTTGATTGAGAAAGCAGGTATAGATCGTTTGGTGGCTATGGAGTTACATACAGGTGCTATCCAGGGATTTTTCACTGTGCCAGTGGATCATCTTTTTGTGAAGCCGGTTTTTGTGGAATATCTTCAAAACACTTTATCTGATGATAAACAGGTGGTGGTGGCTCCTGATGCAGGAGGTGTGGAACGAGCTCGGGCATATTCTAAGTATTTCGGTAATTCTCTTGTGGTTATGGATAAGCGTCGTGAGCGCCCCAATGAAAGTTCGATCCATCATATTATTGGTGATGTGGAGGGCAAACACTGTTATGTTGTAGATGATATTGTTGATACAGCAGGAACTTTAGTAGCTGTGGCACAATCACTGATGGATCATGGTGCTTTAAGTGTGAGAGCTGCTATTGCTCATGCGCTTTTAAGTGGTAAAGCTATTGAAAAAATTGAGGCATCTGCTTTAGGAGAGCTTGTGGTATCTGATTCTTTGCCACTTTCTAAGGAAGCACAGGCTTGTACGAAGATCACTCAACTGTCAGTGTGTGGTCTAGTGGGGGAAGCCATTAAGCGTATTCATAATCAACAGTCGGTGAGTGCCTTGTTTATAGAATAGTTTATAGAATAGTTTATAGAATAGTTTATAGAGTAGTTTATAGAGTGAGAACATAGAGTTTGATTCCAGGTGAATAGGCAAAGGTGTGCAGCTTTTTGGGCTGATTTCTGCTATGATACGTGGTAATGGATGTAGCTTGTTTGGAAATAAGGAAACGAAAAGATGAGTTGATAAAATGGGAAAAACGGAGAACTTGCCCGTACATACAGCTCACTCATACATTCACATATACATACAAAAAAACAAAAATAAGTCAAATCAGTAAAAAATCGTAACAACAACATGCAAAACAAGCAAGCCGAGCTTGGTGTTGTTGATGTTTAGAGACATTAGGGACAAAGATATTTCATATCATAGGAGAAATGACACATGAATATGTTGACTTCGGATGCATCAACGGAAGATCCGGTTGGAGAAGGCGTTGCTTTGGAACAAAATCTAGCAACACCTGCAACACATAACAACAATAATAAGGAATCGAGTGTGAGTGTTGATGTGGCCAAAGAGAAAGAGTTGGTAGTGGAAGCTGTAGTTCGCAAGCAGCTTGGAAAATCAGTTGCTCGCAAATTACGTCGTCGTGGTATGTTACCGGCTAATATATTACTTAAGAAGGGATCTCTTCCCATTGAGCTTCATCCAAAGTGGTTAGCAAAAATATGGGGAGATGGTGGACACTTTGTACTGCGTCTTGATGGAGAAGACAAAAGAGTGCGTATTCATGAGATCCAATTGCATCCTGTGAAGCGTGTGCCTGTACATGTGGATCTGGTTTATTCTCCGACTGCTTAGTTGTTTCTATAGAATCAGGAAATATCATTGATGACGCTGATGCTTGTGGGACTGGGTAATTATGGAGAAAAGTTCGAACATACCCGTCATAATGTTGGTGCTATTCTTTTGCGAGAAATAGTAAGACAACAAGGTGGACAGTGGAGTTCTTTTAAGTCTCAAGGATCATCTGGGCGAGATTCTTTGAGAAGATCTCGTTTATTTTTTGATAAAAGCCGTGTTAGAGATAAGGGCAAGAAGGTTATAGCCCAGATCAGTGCTTTTTCGATGTTTTCTCAAAAAGTTTTGGCAGTGATTCCATGTTCGTTTATGAATGAGTGTGGTGCTTTTGTGGCACCTGTACGCGATTATTACCGCGTAGATCCTAAGTCTGTGGTAGTGATTCATGATGATCTTGATATGCAGCCTGGTACAATCAAGTCAAAAAAAGGGGGAGGAGGTACTGGGGGGCATAATGGTATACGTTCTTTGCAGCATTCTTTTGGCGATGGGGATTTCTCGCGTATCAAGATCGGTATAGGTCATCCTTCAGCACTCGTTTCTTCTCGTGGTGTTCTGCAGGTCAGTGATTGGGTGGTTTCGCCTCTATCAGATGAAGAATTGGAACATATTTGTGGTGCATTAGTGGATCAAGCTACTCATCGTATTGCTCAATTGCTAAGCTAGCTTAGCTCAAAAGTCTTAGCAGCGCTATGGTTGAAAACTTAACTAAGAGTGCTAGAAGCGAGAAGCTAGACTAAAAACTATAAAGAGAACCATAAGAACTATAATATAAAAAAGACAATAATGTATAAAATTGTTCATTTGAGTGAAAACACAGAGCGAGACAATGGCAAATGTGGTAGATTAGGCTTGAATATGTGTGTATGTTTGTTTGGTGTGATCCAAATCGTGTTTTGTGGATGGCTATGAGGCTTACTACAGACAACTATAGAGATAAAGAATCTGTAGTAAACTCTAAGTGGATGTATAGCTGTATTATAAATCTGTATAAACCCGTATGAGCTTATAACTTATAACAAGAAATGGCTGCTGAGATAACTGAGGCTGAGATAACTGAGGCTAAGAAAACAAAAGCAAAGAAAGCAAAAGCTAAGAAAACAAGAGGAAGCATGCCTGTAACGGTGGTTTCTTGTCATGATAGATGTGTGTGCTTTTGAGAAAACAGAGAGAATGATAAAATCATCGCCAGCATAGGGAGGTAATAGAGTTGCTTAAAGAGTATGAATTTACTGTGATTACTTCAGTACAAATACCAGAAACAGAGGCTAAAGCCGCGCTTAAAAAGTATGAAGATATGTTTACTGTTGATGGTGGTCTTGTGGTAGAAAAGGATGAATGGGGTGTGATGCGTTTAGCTTATCCCATAAAAAAACAATTTAAGGGACGTTATGTTTGCTACAAGCTTGCAACTACGCACACAGCCATTGCTGCAGCTGAAAAGCTTATGCGTATTGATCAGTGCATTTTGCGTTATTTGAATATTAAGCTTGCTGATAGTTTTGATCCATCTTCTATCCCTGCTGATTCTGTTTCATCCCCACAAACTGCAGCTAGTTCTGCAGATAGCTCAGCAGCTAGCTCAGCAGCTAGCTCAGCAGATAATGCGAAAGCTCTTGAGGAGCCAACTTCAGAGGATTCTGAGCAGCCTGTTTCTGCTCCTGATGATAATTCTGCTTTTGGCGAAGAAGTTACAGAACTTTATAGTTCTGATAACACAGATACTCATACAGATACTCCTAAAGACACTCCTAAAGAATAATTGACGTGTGTATGTGAAAACATGTTGGTATCTGTTTGTATGAACAGAAAGTGTGAAGAGGGTGTGGATAGAACTAGATGTAATAGAAGAAACAGAAGAGAAAGAAGAGACAGAAGAAAGAGTATGAACAGTGTATCTTAAGATAAAATATGGAGAATGTGAATGAAGGTGATTCTCACCGAAGAGGTACGTAAATTAGGCAAAGTAGGTGATGTGGTAGCTGTAAAAAACGGTTATGGACGCAATTATCTCATTCCTAGCGGTAAAGCTATTTTAGCTAATGCATCTAACAAAGCTGAGCTTGAGCATCACAGGCGGGTATTTGAGGCGCGTCGTTTAAAGTTAAAGCGTCGTGCTGAAGATGTTGCTGATGCTTTGCGTGCTGTGGAGTTGAAGTTTTTGAAAAAAGTGGGTGCTGAAGATAAGATTTTTGGTACTGTAACCACTGCTGAGGTGATGGCAAAATTGAAAGATGCTGGCTTTGATGTGGATAAGCGTAGTATCAAGTTACCTGCTGATATCAAACATGTTGGTCTCTATACTGCAGTCATTTCTTTACCTTCTCAAGTGAGTGCTGAGGTACGTATTCATGTGGAAGCAGAAGGTGGGGTTGCCTTGGATGTTTCATCAGAGCTAGCTACAGAACAATCACAAGATCAAGATAGTGTATAAAGCTGCTTTTATGCAGTGTAGATCAAGCAGATGTTGCCAAATGTTACCAGGCGTGGTAGAGGTAAATCTGTGTGATTTTGTATGGATTTTGCATAATGTGCTTTGTTTTGAGGAGGCGTTTGTTAGATTCGTGATGATGTATCATCGCCTGTTACCTTGGTTGATGGTGGTATTTATGTTTTTCCATCTTCATAGTTGATTACCTTCTTTTATGAAAACACCTCCTTTTTCCACATCTTCTTCTTTAACTCCCACTCCTTCGAGTCGTTATCAGAGACATTCAGGACGTTCTCGTCAGCAGCAAGGTCAGTCATCACAGGTTAAAGTGCCTTTTTCGGCTCAAGCAGAAAAAGCTTTGCTTGGTGCTATCTTATCGGATGGTGAATATCTGGTGGAAATAGCCAGTGAGGAGCCATTGTTAGCAGAGCATTTCTTTTCAACCCCTCATCAACACATTTTTCGTGCTCTTCAGTGGTTACATGGAGGGGGGCATGCCACAGATTTTATATCTGTGTTGGAGGAGTTGAAGAATCAGGAAAAATATCCTTTAGAGATTCGTGATGAGTATGTGATCAGTTTATTACAAGCTGCACCTATTAGTGAAAATATCCTTTATCATGCCAAGATCATACGTCATACCTATCAATTGCGTCAGATTATACAAACCTGTGAACTCACACGTGATCTTGCTGCTCGTCAATCTTATGAGCATATTGAAGGTCTTCTTGATACCCTTGAGCAAGAGATTCTTAAGATTCGTTCTGAGAAGCTTCGTGGTGGTTTGATAAGTGGTTCTGTGATTTTGGAATCCACGGTTTTAGCCATTGAAAAGCGCATGAGATTGGAAGGTAAGTTACCGGGAGTGACGAGTGGTTTTTATGATCTTGATAGTATCACCGGTGGTTTTCAGGCATCGGATTTGATTATTTTAGCGGCTCGTCCGGGAATGGGTAAAACCGCTCTTGCTTTGAACTTTGCATCCGCTGCTTTAAGAGATGAAACAGAGAAGCGGGTGGCTATTTTTTCATTGGAGATGAGCAAAGAGCAATTGATGGAAAGACTGCTTGCCTCTCAAGGAAAGATTGATTCTTCACGACTCAGACGAGGTGCTTTAAGTGGTGCTAAGGACACGAAAAATCTTTTAGGCGCTGTACGGGATGTACGCGAGTACACAGAACGTCTTGTGGTAGATGATAGTGCTGGTTTGAGTATAAACGAACTTGGTGCCCGTATACGACGTTATCATCGTGATCAAGGTCTTGATTTGGTGATTGTGGATTATCTTCAGTTGATGGTGGGATCGCAAGAAGCGCGTAAACAGGGGCGCCAAAGAGAGGTTTCAGAGATTTCCATGGGTCTGAAAGCTTTAGCTAAGGAATTATCGGTACCGGTGGTTGCGGTGGCTCAATTGAATCGTAGTCCAGATAGTCGCCCAGATAAGCGTCCTCGTATATCAGATTTACGTGAGTCAGGCTCTATGGAACAGGATGCGGATTTGATTATGTTTGTTTATCGAGATGAGTATTACAATCCTCATTCTCAATTCAGTGGTCAAGCTGAGGTGATTATTGGTAAAAACAGACATGGTCCTTTATCCATGGTCCGTCTTGCTTATTTGCCCAGTTTTGTCTCTTTTCGCAATCTTGTTCTTAGCGAAAAATATTCTTCAGCTTCTGCAGTGCTTCCTGCCACATCTAAGACTTCAGCTTCTAAAGCTGGCACTGCCAAACAGTAGCAGCAGCTTTCACATAAACCGTGTTACAGCCTGGGCTTTTTATCTGCTTATTTTATCTGCTTATTTTATCTACTCGTACTCAGGCTAGAGTTTATGGTTGGTTGGTTTTTGGATGAATATTTTTAGCAAAATCCGTTGATATCAAGGCCGTAGAATTTGATCTTTTTTGATAAGGTGAGGCGATTGATGCCGAGGATTTTGGCTGCTTGGACTTGATTGCCGCCGGTACGTTCAAGCACTTTTCGAATAAGTGGTTTTTCCATTTTACGCATCATCACTTGATGAAGTTTTTCAGGATAGAATCCAGCTACTTGTTGAAAAAACTGTTCAAATTTGAGCTCAATAAGATCTTCAAGAGATTGATGAGCTAAGGAATGTGTGAGGGTATCTTGATGAGTACTGCTAGGGGCCGTATCCGTCGTGTTTTGCGTATTGATAGCGCTTTGAGTATGAGTAGATGCTGATGTGGTAGCAGTCGGTGTGAGTTGTGGTGTAAGAAAGGATTGTGATGTGTGTGGTGCGTTCTTCACGGCAACAAATCCTAGTAAGTGGCATGACAGTGGTGTGTTTTTTGTGATCACGTTACAAGTGTGTCATAACATTTTTAGCTGTTTATTATGAAAAGTACAAGTAGAGTCGGTTATTTGTTTTGTTGTTCTCGTTGTTCTCATTTTGTGATCTCTGCTTTTTATTGACATGCTCTTTTTTGGGTTTAGACTTTTCTAGGAGTGTGTCAAGCATGTATGTATGTGTTACTTTTCTCAAAAATTTCATCTTAAAAGAAGCTCCACTCTTTTATAAAGATACTTGAATCACTGTAAGAAACAAGCTTGGAGATGACTTTAAAAAATAGAGAGTGCATGTTTTATGTGCTTTAGTTGATTTATTCTGTGTTTTGGATGAATGTGAAAACAATACTATGAAGGCGGGGTCATGTGGATATGAAGATGCATGAAGAAGATATGAAGCGGAATGAAGAAGAGAAGCTAGAGCCATCAACTTCAGAGCAGCAACCTCCTCCTTTGCCTGTTGAGGGTGATGAGATGGAAGCAGAAGATTTAGATGACTCACAAGATACGCAAAATTCTCGTGAAGATACAGCTTGTGAAGATACAGCTTGTGAAGGTACAGAAAGCTCTTCTTACGTATTGCTTAAGCAGCAATATGATGATCTTGTTTCTCAAAGAGAGCAAGAAAAAGAGCAGTTTATGTTGTTTCGTGCAGACACAGAGAATCTGCGCCGGCGGCTTAATCGAGAAAAAACAGAAGCACTGCGTTATGCTTTAGAAGCTTTATTTAAAGAAATACTGCCTTGTTTAGATAGTTTTGAGCAAGCTCTTAATCAGGATCGTAGCTTGGATGCTGGGGCTTTGTTTCAGGGAGTTGAGCTGGTGCATAAAAAGTTGATGGATATTTTAGGACGCCATGGCTTGAAGCGAGTTGAGGCTTTGAGTCAAGAATTTGATCCCAATATTCATCAAGCTGTGCGTAAAGAAGAATCAGAGGAGGTATCTTCTGAGGTGGTAAGTGAGGTGTATCAGACGGGTTATTATTTTCACCAACGATTGCTTCGTGCAGCGGTGGTGAGTGTATTAACGCCTCAAGAGTCCCAAGAGTCTGGGCCAGATCTCTAACTATTCTGAGGCCATAAGATCGTTAACATCTTATGGAACATCGATGAGTGTTGATGTTGATGAGGATAATCAAACACCTCTTGGTTGCCAAGATCAAGATGCTGCTGGTTGTAAAAAACAGCTGGATCATACACAAAATCATACATTAACAGAGCGTTCTTTGCAGTCGAGCGGAGAGGTGCGTCCAGCTCAGAATCATTCTGATCAAAAAGATCTGGATGTGAATCTTCCTTTATCTTCTGTTTTAAAAAAAACGTCATCATCTCTAAAATCTTCGCCTGTGATGTCTGATGAAGACGTGCAAGCTCTTGAGGATTTTTGCCAAGAGGTTTCTTTTGATGATATGAGCTTTGCTCGATTTCAAAAGGTGGGAAATGATTTGGATTTACGGATACCTATGTCGTTATCTAAAGAAGATTGTGATAGTGAGGGGCAGTGTCATGTGGAGTATACACGCACCTTAAAACGCCTTTGTGGTAAGAGAGTGGAGCTTACTAGGCAGAGGGTACGATGTAAAGTTTGCTATCCTGATAAGCCGTTTGTGGGTCAAGAAATCACTTTACTGGGTATGGGAGATCAAGATCCACAGGGGCGTTGTGGAGATCTTGTGATTGTCTTACAACCAAAACCATCATCACTAAAGGGGGCAAGGTAGGAAGCATTTATCTTCTCTAGGGGTTGAGCAATGCGGGGCATTTTCCGAGATAATGAAGTGTCAGAAGTTGCGGCATGGAAATCGTTTTTCTAGAGAGGATTTAATGGTTAAGAATAGAGAGGTGCGAGCGGCAAAGACAACGCAAGAAAGCAATTCAGACCATGATATTAAAGAGGAGCAGCGCCAGTTAATTCCTCTGTTGCCTCTTAAGGATATCGTGGTTTTCCCTCATATGATCGTGCCTGTCTTTATTGGTGAGAGTGTTTGCATCAATGCCGTTGAAGAGGCTTTGAGTTCAGACAAGAAGCTTTTTCTTTCGGCGTTTAAAGTTGCAGGAGTGGATTCAGATCATCTGTTGTGCACTCAAGAGCCTCCTTTTGATGTTTACAATGTGGGTACAGTATGTGCGGTGATGCGTGCCCGTAAACTTCCTGATGGTAGGATGAAGGTATTGGTGCAGGGCTTAAAGAAGGGATATCTGCACCAGATTGTCTCCACAGTGAAATTTCCTTTAACTCATGTCACTTCTTATCCTGGAGAAGAGGCAACAGACTTAGGGTCTAAAGATGTGGATCAGCCATCAGCAGATGTGCCACTGGAAGCTCAAGTTGAGGCTATGATCCGTTCTGTGCGGGAAAATCTTGAAAAGATTGTGAATTTAGGCAAGATCCTATCTCCAGATATTTTGCTTATTGTAGAAGATGTTAAGGATCCAGCACGGCTTGCAGATCTTGTGGCATCGAATCTCGGTTTGAAGGTTCAGGATGGTCAGGAGATTTTAAGTGCTGCTACCCCTTTAGCCAGTTTGAAAGCTGTAAACACCTATCTTTTAAGAGAGATTGAGGTGTATCAGATGCAGATGCAGATTCAGTCTCAGGCTAAAGAAGAGATTGGTAAGATGCAACGTGAGCATTATTTAAGAGAACAGATTCGTGTGCTCAAAAGTGAGTTAGGAGATAATGATGTCAAAGACGAACTAGAAGTTTTTTGGCAGAAGTTAGAAACAGTGGCCATGTCTCAGGAGGCTAAAGAAGAGGTAGCTCGTCATCTTAAGCGTTTGCAGCGTATGCATCAAGATTCATCAGAGGCGGTGTTGAGTCGTACTTATGTAGAGACCATGCTTTCTTTGCCTTGGGGTAAGACTTCTGATGACAATCTGGAATTGAAATGGGTTTCAGAGGTGCTTGACCAGGACCATTATGGCTTGGAATCGGTAAAAGAGCGGATCTTGGAGTATCTTGCTGTTAAAAAGCTCAATCCTACTTTGAAATCGCCTATTCTCTGTTTTGTGGGCCCTCCTGGTGTGGGAAAGACATCTTTAGGTCGTTCTATTGCTCGGGCTATGAATCGTAAATTTGCACGTATTTCTTTGGGCGGTGTGAAAGATGACGCTGAAATCCGTGGTCATCGCAAGACCTATGTGGGTGCTTATCCTGGTCGTATTATTACGGCTATTAAAAACGCTCAAGTGGTTAATCCGGTGATTATGCTTGATGAGATTGATAAAGTCACACAGGATCATCGTGGTGATCCAGCTGCGGCATTGTTGGAGGTTTTGGATCCTTCTCAAAATCATACATTTCAAGATCATTACTTAGGTGTGCCTTTTGATGTTTCGGATGTGATGTTTATTGCCAATGCTAACTCTTTAGAAATTATTCCTTATGCACTGCGAGATCGCTTGGAAATCATTGAAGTGAATGGTTATTCTTTTGATGAAAAGCTTTCTATTGCTCAAGGTTTTTTGGTACCGAGACAAATTGAAGAAAACGGCTTAAATGGACAAGGCATACGTTTTTCTAAGTCAGCTTTACAAAGTCTTATTCAAGGCTATACCCGTGAGAGTGGTTTGAGGATGTTAGAAAAAAAGATTGCATGTGTCTGTCGTAAACAGGCTCGCAAGCTTGCTGAATTATGGGAGAGTGCGGAGTCTTCATCTGCTGAAAGCTCCAAGCCTTCTAACGATACTGAAGTAAGGTCTGCTGTTAAGAAGACTGGCAAGGTGGGTAAAGAGGATAAAGAAACAGAAAGCGTTGCTGTAGAGTCTGTTGCAGTTCATACGCCTACGCGTTGTCCGGTGCGTATCACCTCTGCTCATGTGGAAAAGTTTCTTGGTGCTCCGTCTTATGCTGATGATTTTTATCATCTTGAATCCACGGTGGGTGTGGCTTTAGGAATGGCTTTTACTTATTTTGGCGGTGAGATATTAGCTATTGAAGTGAATATCATGCCTTCAGCGAGTGCCAAGATGGTTCTTACGGGACAGATTGGTGATGTGATGAAAGAGTCAGCTTCAGCTGCTCTCAGTTACTTGCGTGCTAATCAAGAGTCTTTTGGTATTGCCAAAGGTTCTTTTGATCGTCGAGAATTTCATATTCATGTTCCAGCTGGTGCCATTGCTAAAGATGGTCCTTCAGCTGGTATTGCCATAACCACGGCTTTGCTTTCTGCTCTTCTTAATGAAGCACCGCGTGCTAAAACATGCCTTACCGGTGAACTTACCTTACACGGCAAGGTTCTTCCCATTGGTGGATTGAAAGAAAAGATTTTAGCAGCTCAACGTGAGGGTATTGATTTGGTGATAATTCCAGAAAAAAATCGCAGTCAGTATCTTCATCTGCCTCTAGCGGTGAAGCGCAAGCTCAAAGTCCAGTTTGTTAATAACTATGGAGAAGTTTTTCCTTTAGTCTTTAGCAAAGATGGCGAAGGTAGTAAGGATATTCCATTACCTCAAGATTCTGTACTGCCTCATAAGGTTGCAGGATAGTATATAGTTCTTATAATGTGAGTATGGTTTTTGGGTAAATTCTGTTGCGTTTACTGATGCGTTTACTGATGCGCTTACAAAGAATTCAGCACGCTCGTGGTGTATGGTGCTTGACATATAAGATGTAGACATACATAAGAATAAAGGACCTAGGAGCGCTGATAGTAAGACACAGTTAAGAGAGGTTAAGAGCAGTTAAGAGCAGTTAAGAGGTTAAGAATAGTTAAGAGAATTAAGGTCGATAACATTGACCACATGGATCATAAGTATTATGGTCTTAAGAGTTGAAGAGATGTTGAATAGGCGATGATATCATGGGACTTCCAGAAAGAATTGTTAAGTATTTGATTCAGATTATTGTATGGACGGTGATTTTTTCGATCCCTTATAAAGATGGGCGGTTGTTTGATTTTAGTCGATCCATTCTCTTTGAAAACGCTGTGGTAGAGACATTTACAAACAGTACTTCTGAAGTTTTTGATGGTCTTAAAGAATTCTATACGAAGTACCTCAATAGCTAGCAGCAAACCATAGCAGCAAACCATAGCAGCAAACCACATTAGCAAGCCATAGCACACAAGAATACAAGACATCACAAAAAAAGATCTTTTCTTTCTTTGCCGTTGAAGGTATAGCTAGCTAGTAACTATGTTTACATGTAGCTGGATGTAATGACTCACATATAGCTCATTTGTATGGATTATTTTGGAGTGTGATGTGTTGGAGATAGTGAGTTGGCCTCATCAGGCTCTTGAGACAAAAGCTGAGGTGGTCCGTGAATTTGATGATGCCCTTAAGTGTCTTTCTGAGGAAATGCACACTACTATGGATGTTGCTGGTGGTATTGGACTTGCTGCCAATCAGGTGAATATTCTCAAAAGAGTGATCACCATTTTTATTCCTCTATCTCAAGAAGATACTCCAAAAAAGCCTTGGCATGATCAAGCTCATTCACAGTTGCGTCCTTGGCATAATAAGAGATATACCTTTATCAATCCTAAGATGGTGAAATATAGTGGTAAAGTCACTTATCTTGAAGGATGCTTGAGTTTTCCAGGCATGATGGATAATGTGGATCGTCATGCTGAAATCACTGTGGAGTATCAGGATATTCATGGGCATGTTCAGTCTTTAAGTTGTGATGGTTTGATGGCGATTTGTTTGCAGCATGAGATTGATCACATTAATGGTGTGGTGTTTATTGAGCGGATGGATGAACGGGTGGGGCGAAGTATTCGCGAGCGTATGTTAGCTCGAGCTTAAAACGACAAGAGAATGCTGTGTTAGCTTTTTGTTATGGTATCAGTAGCTCTTTTTTTTTGAGATCATGACATGGATCATCAAAAAATTCTTATTGCTCCATCTTTGTTATCTGCTGATGTGATGAGGTTAGGTGCTGAAATTGCAGACGTTGAGGCTGCAGGTGCGGATCTTCATCATATTGATGTGATGGATGGACATTTTGTTCCAAATCTCACTTTTGGTTTGCCTCTTGTGGAAGCATTGAAAAAATCTGCTAACTTGCCCTTAGATGTGCATTTGATGGTATCTAATCCTGATGCTGTGGTGGCTGATTATTTAGCAGCTGGAGCTGATTGGTTAAGCTTTCATGTGGAGGCTGCCGTTCATGCTCATCGTTTGATTCAGACTATTCGTAAGGCAGGAAAAAAGCCAGGTATTGTGGTTAATCCTGGTACATCTGTGCAGTCTATTTTTCCTTTATTAGAAGATGTGGATTATGTGCTTTTGATGAGTGTTAATCCGGGATTTGGTGGTCAGCAATTTATTTCTTATACAGAAGAAAAATGTCGTATTTTAGCAAATGCCTTAGTGCAACGTTCTTTGGCAGATAAAGTGTTGATTGAAGTGGATGGAGGCATCACCCAGTATACGATTGCAAAGATGGCTATTGCGGGTGTGCGGGTGTTTGTGGCTGGTTCAGCTATTTATGGTAAAAAGGAGCGTTGCAAAGCTATTGCAGCATTAAGGGATGCAGCTCACAGCAGAGATAACTCCTTTTCTGTGAGTGGTTGATGGTTGTTTCAGAGAATATATAAGTCCACAGTATTTACAGAGTACAGACAGAGTAAAGTCAGTGTACAATGAAGATGTATGTTATACAGAAATGTATCATGGATTGTTTCTAGACTAGAGCATGTATAAGTTATAAGTGTATAAAGAGCACACAAAGACTATAGAAAGACTATAGAAAACCATGCTCAGGATTTCAGACTGTGGGGTTAAAGCGACATGATGCCAGTGATGACAAAGCTAACAACCATAATTCATAACAGTTATAACAGTTATAACAGCAGTCATAACAGATGGTGCTTTCATATTGTGGTCTATGTATGTGCTGTGATGGCAGCAAGTGATGTAATGGCAGCAGGTGATGTAGAGGTTTTAAAAGCAGAGCTTCAGCAGTCTCTGTCCCATCAGAGTGGCACAATCGATCATCAGGGAGCCTATCCTACGTCTTCTCGGCTTGAGCCAGTTGAGGTGGAGCAAAAGATAGCTAAGACAAGTACAAAAACGAGCACAAAAATAAAAACAGGCTTGCCGCTAGGATCTCGAACCAAGGTGAGTGGGGTATTTCGGTTTCAACATTTCGAGCGTATTGTTGCTGCTGCACAAACATCTTCAGACAAGAACATGGACTCACACGTTGTACAAGGTCTTGCTGGTGTCAAGAGGGATTCTTCTTTGGCAGCTAAAGATGGAATGTCTTGGGGGCGTTTGTTTCTTATGACAAGTGATGTTGCAGCATCAGCTCTGCTTTCTCAAGTAGATGGGTTGGTTATCGATATGTGGTATGTGCCTTCGGCACTGAAGCGTGCAGAAAATGTGAATGTGGTAGCTGAGGTCTTTAGCCATCCTGTAACAGATAACAAAAAAACATGGCTTAAGGTGTATCAAATGATAGCTCACCTTCCTGGTCAGTCAGGTCATATTCAACCATTATGGGTGATGTCAAAGGATATGAAACATTTGGGACATGGTCTATTGTCGTTACTGAAAATGCATGTTCCGGCCTTTGATTATGTAGCGTTATAAATACATGTTTTTATAGGAGTGATGAATGAATCAAAATCAAGGCTCTTCTTGTGCACTGCCTGATCATGAGGCACGTAAGCAACAACCGCCTTTTTATGCAGAGCTTGAAGGTTTAAAAGCAGAAGTTTTTTCAAAACCCACCTGCCCTCATTGCCGCAATGCCATAGATCTTCTTAAGGCTCAGAAAGTGGCTTTGAATGTGGTGGATGTTTCAGATAAACCTGAGTTGAGAGATAAGGTTTCAGCATCGGTTGGACATTTTCCCACTGTTCCTATGATTTTTCTTGCTGGACAGTTTGTGGGGGGTTGCGATGATTTGAGAAATCTGCTTTTTTCAAGCAAAGAAACATTGCAGAATTTTATCAAAGAAGGTTCTTCTTTGTAAATCTTGGCAAGTACTTACACATGTTTATAAATGGTAAGTGTCTGTTTAGACGTTAACTTGGTATAAAAAGCAGTTAGCGTCATACAGACAGAGATGGCTGGCTATTATTCTTTATGTATTGTGTTATTTATGAGATGGATGGACTTTGCGCTTTGAGCCAGCTTGAGCGAGTTCTTTTTGCTCACCGGGATCATCGTCTTGATCTTCAGTGGTATTTGCAGAATCAGTGGCTAGTTTTTTGCCATCGAGGTCATCGAGTAAGGCTATTTTTTCAGGCGGAGCTTGAGGCTCTTGGTTTTCAAAGACCATAATAGGATCTTTGTTATTGAGGATACTGTCTTTTGTGATGATCACTTCTTTGAGGTTATCGAGTCCTGGCATATGATACATCACTTCAAGCATGCATTCTTCGAGAATAGAGCGTAGTCCACGGGCTCCTGTATTTTTTTCCAAGGCTTTTTGTGCCACAGCTTTAAGAACGCCATCAGAGAATTTGAGATCCACATTTTCAAGAGAGAACAAATAAGCAAACTGTTTCATGATGGCGTTTTTGGGGGTGGTGAAGATTTCAATGAGTGCAGCTTCATCAAGTGCATCAAGAGAACAGACTACTGGAAGGCGTCCGAGAAATTCGGGGATGATACCAAATTTCATAAGATCTTCGGTTTCAACATTGTTAAACACATTGGCAGGTGAACGTTTTTTCTTAGAAGGAATATGAGCTCCAAAACCCATGGATGATGTTTCGAGACGGCGAGAAATAATTGATTCGAGTCCAGCAAAGGCTCCTCCACAAATAAACAAAACATTGGTGGTATCTACTTGGAGAAACTCTTGTTGAGGATGTTTGCGTCCTCCTCGAGGTGGTACATTAGCAATGGTACCTTCCACTATCTTTAGGAGTGCTTGTTGTACCCCTTCACCGGAAACATCACGTGTGATGGAAGGGTTTTCGCTTTTGCGTGCCACTTTATCGATTTCATCGATATAGCTGATCCCTCTTTGTGCGAGTTCCACATCGTAGTCAGCTGCTTGCAAAAGATTGAGGATAATGGTTTCTACATCCTCACCCACATAGCCTGCCTCAGTGAGGTTTGTGGCATCGCTGATGGTAAAAGGAACATTGAGAATACGTGCTAGGGTTTGGGCAAGTAGGGTTTTACCACTTCCAGTAGGACCTATGAGTAAGATATTGGATTTTTGTAATTCAATATCGGTTGTTGCATGTATAGCATCGATACGCTTGTAGTGATTATAGACAGCTACAGCTAAGGTTTTTTTGGCTTTTTCTTGGCCGATGATGTATTCATCCAGGATCTTTTTGATATCTTTTGGCGAAGGCACCTGTTTAGTTTCTTGGTTGCTTTTTTCGTTTTGCACTTCTTCTGCGATGATATCATTGCATAGCTCTACACATTCATTGCAAATAAAGACATCAGGGCCAGCAATGAGCTTCTTTACATCTTTTTGGGTGTTACCACAAAAGCTACAACTGAGTGTATTTTTTTTATTATTCACGGTGTTGCCTTCAGTATGTCACAGTGTATGGGTGTTAGAGAAATCATATAAAATCATAAAATCAAATAAAAATGGTAACATGCTTTCTTGTTAAGAGGTAGTTGTGTTTTTATGTCTTTTTGTCGGTGGAATCTTTCATGTGTTCAATTTTTTTCTTGATGTGAGTTGGTGGCGTTGCAGGCTCATCGTTTTGAAGCTCTAAGGCTACATCTTTGTTAACGGTACTGACAATGTGATCCACTATGCCGTATTCTTTGGCTTGTTGGGCATCCATATAAAAATCACGATCAATGTCTTCAGCTATCTGTGTCTCGGACTGTCCGGTATGTTTGCTTAGCAATGCAATCATATTGTGTTTGATACGCACAATTTCTTGGGCACGAATACTGATGTCGGTGGCTTGTCCACTGGCATCACCAAGAGGTTGATGGATCATAATACGACTATTAGGTAGAGCATAACGCACGCCCTTAGCTGCACCAGCCAGTAGCCATGCTCCCATGCTAGCACATCTGCCAATACAGTAAGTACGGACTCGTGAGCGAATCACCTGCATGGCATCATAAATAGCTAGTCCTGCTGTCACAGAACCGCCGGGGCTGTTGATGTAGAGATTGATATCTTTATCTGGGTCTTCACTTTCTAGAAATAGCAGTTGTGCCACAATGATATTGGCTACATCATCGGTGATGGGAGTACCGAGGAGTACGATACGATCTTTGAGAAGACGGGAATAAATATCCCACGAACGTTCACCACGAGCAGTGTGTTCAACAACAACGGGGACTAAAGTCATAAGAGGTTCCTTTGCTATAGGCTATAAATGTTGCAAGCTATGAGTTGTGATCATGATAAACAAGCAATATGGTTTGTAATGGGTTAAAGTGGCTATATACATGATATGTCCAAAATGTGTCCAAATGACATCCATACTGGTTTTTAAGCTTTTGGTGGATGTTATCTCGGCTGGTATAGGTTTTTCTATGAGCTTTCTCTATTAGGCAGAATATCTTTGGTTTGTTATGTATGTGTATAAGGTTTCAGGTGTACATCTAGCATAGCAGGCGATGTTGCCATGTTGCCAGTAAAGTAAGAGCAAGCGAAACAAACAAGCGAAGCAAACACAAACAAGCGAAGCAAATATAAGCCATGATGTTAGGCGATGATATCTATCTCAGACAAGAATGACACATGTGACTGGTTTTATCAGTTACTGGCTGTAGTCTTTTGACTTATACAGAAACAATATACGATGATTTTATGCTAAGAGCTTAATGATTGCCATATTTTGCTGTTATTTTTTGATAAAGTTGATGAATCTTTTGGTTTTCGTTGTTAAAAAGAGTTGTTCATACGTTTTACAAGTTGTTCGGTTTTTATCATATCAGATCAGGCTTGTGTTATATCAAGCCTGTATAAAATCTAGCTATTCGGTTTAGCTATGGATGTGATGAGACTTTATCACATGTGCCGTATGAGACTATAAGACAATATGGGCCTTGAGTGAAGCTAGCGAAGAAGCTAGCGAAGAAGCTAGCGAAGAAGCTAGCGAAGAAGTCAGTAAAAGAAGCTAAAGGGAACGGGAATAGAAAAATCACAGAGAGTACTGATGGTATGTGAAGTTGAAGTATGATCTATGACTTACTAAGGAATACGTATGAATGCTGAAGCCAAAGAGTTGGATTTAGAAGTGGTAGCTTGCCTCAAGGGGCTGGTGATTGATGCTGTGGATCGAGCTCAGTCTGGGCATCCAGGTGGTGCTATGTCATCGATGGATTTTGCTTACTTGCTTTTTAGTGAGTTTATGCATTGGAATCCTAGTGATTCGAAGTATTTTGGCAGGGATCGTTTTGTATTATCAGCAGGTCATGAGTCCATGTTGCTTTATGCATTGTTTTATGCCACAGGTTGGTTGTTGCGTGAGGACTTGGAGAGTTTTCGTCAATTTGGTTCAAAAACACCTGGTCATCCAGAAAATTTTATCACTCCAGGTGTGGAGTGCACTACCGGGCCTTTAGGGCAGGGTGCTGGTATGTCGGTGGGCTTTGCTATTGCCAGTGCTCATCAGAGTGCTGTGGCAGGAGCATTGTTTTCTACATATACTTGGTGTTTGTTGGGTGATGGTTGTATGCAAGAGGGTGTGACATTGTCAGCAGCTTCTCTGGCTGGTCATCTGCAGTTAGGTGATTTGATATGGTTTTATGATAAAAATCGTGTACAGATTTCTGGACATATTGATCGGGTAACATCGGATGATCACGAGCAGATGTTTCGCGGTTTGGGTTGGCAGGTGATAACACTTGCTGATGGTCATGATCACGAGCAGTTGCGCAAGGCTATGGCAGCAGCTAAAGCTTGTAAAACACAACCCACATTGATCATTGCTCATACTGTGATGGCTAAAGGTTCAAAGAGTTTAGAAGGGTCTGCTAAGGCTCATGGATCTCCTTTTTCTGCTGAAGAAAAACATGCCACCAAAGATCTTTTAGGTATTCCCAAAAAAGAGGAATTTTATTTTCCAGAGCATATTCGCAAGCATTTTATGCGCAATTTTTCCACATTGAAAGCACAGAGTCAGGAGCGTTTGAATGCGTTGCAGCAATGGTTAGAAAATCATGAAAATCGTATGTTATATAACAGCTATTTTAAAGCACCTGATCTATCACAGCTTTGCACAATAGACTGGAGTGTTTCTAAGCCTTTGGCCACGCGTGCTGCTTTTGGGACGATATTGGCAAAATGGGCTGATGATTTGCCTCATTTGATGGGCGGATCAGCAGACCTTGAACCATCTAACATGACTCTTGAATTTAAAGAAAAGGTGGGTGATTTTTCTTCTTCTCATCGCTTAGGGCGTTCCATTGCTTTTGGGGTGCGTGAATTTCCTATGGCTTGTATAGCCAATGGTATGGCGTTATATGGTGGTATCACGCCTTTTATTGCAACTTTCTTGGTGTTTTCTGATTATTTACGGCCAGCATTGAGGCTTTCAGCTATACAGAAAGTGCGGGTTATATATGAATTTACCCATGATTCTTTTTATGTGGGAGAAGATGGCCCCACCCATCAACCTGTGGAGCATGTGATGTCTTTGCGGGCTATGCCTGGGGTGTATGTGATGCGTCCTGCAGATGCTTTTGAAACGGAAGCCCTTTTTAAACAAGCCTTAACACTCGATGCTCCGAGTTGCTTTATGTTGACTAGACAAAAGCTTAAGCCTTTGGCTAGTGAAATCACCTTGCCAGAAAACTATGGTAAACAAGCTCGTTTTGGTGGATGGGTGGTTAAGGAAGCTGATCTATCTTTTGGTAATGCTTCATTGTGTTTTGTGTTTTACGCCACAGGATCAGAGGTGATACTGGCTCTGCAAGTAGCGAAATTGCTAGAAGACTTCACATTGTCGTCAGGTAGGCGTGTTAATGTGAAAGTGGTATCGCTGCCGTGTTGGGAATTGTTTTTTGAACAACCTAAAATGTATCGTCGCAGTGTTCTTTCCCGTGATTGTCCTCGTAAGGTGGCTTTTGAGGCGGGAAGTACTTTAGGTTGGCGGGATTTTGTGGGTCCAAGAGGTTTGGTGATAGGCGTGGATAAGTTTGGCCATTCAGCTCCTCAAGAATCTCTTGCTGAGCATTTTGGGTTTGTGCCAAGTATGATAAAAGAGCGAATACTCAATCATTTTTCTTATGTTTAGTGTTCTTATGTTTAGTGTATTTCGTATTCTTTTCCGATCAACACCATCTCTTCATTATCTAAGAGAAAATCTCCTCGGATAAAGACAAATGTGCCATCGGGAAAATCCCAGCGTGCATAATTATCAAGAATGCTACGTCTGATATATTTTCCTTGAACACTACGATCAATTTCTAAGAGTATATGATCGAAAATATGTGTCTTTTTTTCCAGTCCATAATAGAGACGATCAAATAAGAGTTCTCCTTGATATTCGTGATAAGAGCTATAAAACTCTTTGATAATATGTTTAGGCTGGTTTTTTTCTTCAATACGAATAATACGACGAAATCCGGTGCGTTTATGCCCTTCTCTTTCAGTGTAAGGGTGGAATTTGTATTGAAGAAGAAATTCACGAAGCTCGTCAAACGAAGGCAGTCCATCATTCATTTTACCAATGATAGAGGTGATAAATAAAATATCATGTAATTCTTCAGGGCTATAAAGCTCTTCTATGGGAGGAAGATTTTGTGCTATGTCTTTGTTGGGAGGCTGACTTTGTGCATCTTCTGTGTAGGTATTGTCATTATGTGATGAGTCAGGTAATGAGTGAACATTCCTTAATGTGTCGTGATGGCGATGATGTGTTGATATGTGATTAGCTGAAAGAGATGATGTGGTAGATGATGCTGCGTGTTCACGATCATTTTTTCTTAGTGACGGTTGATCAGATACCGATTGATAGACCCAGTAGGACAAAGTAACTAATATAAGGGATGTAACACATATAATCATCATTTTCATAGTAAAGTAGACCCTTAGAATAAAACCGTTATTATGGGGGTAAAAAGAAAGTTAAAGAAAGCAAAAGAATATAAAACGTTTTTAAAAAAGAGACAAGACTTAATGGTAATTTTGTGGGTAAGTCCATTGTTGTTATATGGCTAGCGTAGTAGGTTGGGCGCATAGGTATGCCGTTTCCCATTGTAGATGATTTGGTTTGGTTTTTCTATGATAAGTTCGTTCACTTATGAGGGTTTTGGATAGAGTGGCAGTTACGGATCTTTTGTATAAGCTGTATTTTTCGGTATATGTATGACATATCTTTGTTTTTGAGAATGTCTATGAGATGGTGATAAGTCATAGAGGATAGAAAAGAGATACAAGGTACAAGATTAAGAACAACAAGAACACTTGAGTGGTAGGTGAGATGTCTTCGGTCTTTGATCATACTCATCATGAGGTGTATTTGGTTTCTGCCCTTTGGCAGCAGCGGCGTTGGGGTTTTGTGGCTACATGGGTTTTTCCTTTGACTCTGGCTTCTGAGCATAAACATTTTGTTGTGGCTATTTCTCCCATGAGCACCACACTTGAGGCTATTAAAGGCAGTGGTCGGCTTGGCTTGCAGATGCTTGCTGTGGGCCAGCAACATCATGTTGTCTCTTTTGGTTGCTTGGCTAGTAAACATGTGGATAAATATGCGGGCTTAGCTTTGGAATCATCTTCACTGCCTTTCCTATCTGGCAGTGTGGGGTGTATTGAGGCTAAGGTGATGGATATTTTTTCCACTCATGAGCGTCAATTGGTGTATTGTCGGAGCGAAGTATCTTGGGTTTGTGAGCCGCACAAAAGTCCTTTGCGTACAGGGGACCTCAAAGAATTGCTCGGTGCTGATGAGCTCGAAAAATTATCAGATCGTCGCAAGCAGCTTGTCAAAGAATCTCATGAGCGCTTTGGCTCGCCATAATGACTAGCTATAATGACTAGCTATAATGACTAGCCATAAAGGCTAGAGATAGGGCGTTTAGGGATCCGCTCACTGACCCAATCTATTACCTCTTGTTGTGTCATGTGTGAGGTGTCACAAATCAGGGCGTCTTGAGCTGGTTTCAGTGGTGCGATATCTCTTTGGTAATCTAAGGTGTCCCGGTTTTGCAATTGTGTTGTTAGGTGTTTTATTTCTGCAGGTGAGGGTTTGCGGTGGGGATGAAGGTCTTGCCAACGTCTTTGGGCGCGGATATGGGGACTGGCTGTGAGATAGAACTTGACTGTGGCTAGGTCTTTAAACACGACGGTACCCATATCTCTGCCGTCAAAAATGACTCCACGGGGAGAGGTGAAGCGAGCAAGGTGTTGCTGCCAAGGGAGTAAGGCTTTTCTAAAAGAGTGATTTTTCCCAAGCAGTGCAGCGTAGGATCCAGCTTCTTCACTGAGAATCTGTGAGGATACATCTTTGCCGTTCAAGGTAAGGATATGGGTGTTGTTTTTATATGCAAAACGTACTTTTTGCTGCAACTCTGTGGCAAGGGCACTGAGTGTGTATTCAGCGTCTTTGGCTAAGGTATGGGTGCTTGTGATGATCTGTCGTTTACGTGCTAAAACACCACATAAACGATAGAGCTTACCGGTGCTGATCCAGGCATAAGAGATCTTTTGGGCACATCGTTTTGCTACGGTGGATTTGCCGCTAGAGGCAGGGCCATCGATGGTGATGATATCAGGTGGTGGATGATTCATAGGTGTGAGGAGTCACATGGGCTGGAGTGGTAAGCTGCAAGAAACTTGATTAATGCTTAAAGCTTTCTTATACTGAAGATAGTTTCAAAAACACAATAACGTTTCTATAAAGAATGCTAGCACCGTAAAGCCTAAAATGTAACCACCGATAGGTGCGCTCGTAGTGGTAGTAAGAGGCAGTGCATTTGTTGCATGTGTGTTGTGCTGGCTGCGTGTTGTGCTGGCAGAGAGCTTTTTGGTGGTTGTTTGAGTATGGAATCTAAGGAGAAAAAATGGTTAAAAGTGAATTAGCCGCATGTCTTGCTCATCGATCTGGTTTAACCAATAGATCAGCTTGTAAAGTTATGCATATTTTTTTGGACTCTATTGTTCAGTCTTTGTGTGATGGTCGGCGGGTAGAAATTAGAGGTTTTGGTGCTTTTGATGTGAAAACCTACGAACCCTATACGGGACGTAATCCTAAAACAGGAGAAACTATTAAAGTGGCAGCAAAGGCACTGCCCATATGGAAAACAGGTCAAGATTTAAAGCATCGTGTTAATATGAATCTGTCAGAAAAATAGCCATGCTCATGTGTCCATTCATGTTGAGTGTGCTGAGTTGAGTTTTTTGATATGACTATGGTGTTATTATAGGGTGTCATAATAAGGGTGTTATTATAAGGGTGTTATTATAAGGGTGTTATTATAAGTAAGCTTAGTTAGATCATCATGTTTTGCTCCATTGTGTACAGGCGTTTGCGATACGATTGTTGGGGTCTTTGGTGCCTGCAGCAATATGGTTTTTAGCTAGTTCAGTACGTATGCTGACAAATGTGCGTAGTATTTCATAGCGCACTTCTGGTGGTGAGATACGTAGCAAAAAACCCAGGAGTTTTTCATCGCCTGTGGCAGCTTTTTTTGAACGAAAGCGTTTGCTCCATCTTTTTAGAAGATCACTACGATGCTTTGCCACAAGACTTTTGAGATCTGTGATGTCGAGGCTGCTAGAGATATTGCTTTCAAGCAGTGCTGCATAGGCCTCTAAGCTAAGCCACAATTTGCGGTTCTTTTCAATCACGCTTTTAAGCAGTGCAGCATGGTTCCATAGGCGGTGTTTGCGAATATGATGAACAGCTTCGTAGTTATGCCAGATAACATCAGAGGTTAGTTTTTTTTCCAGTTCTTCTTTGGTCCACAGGGCTTCTTCTTTTGTCTTTTGAATCTCTTCTATGGTTTCAGAAATATCTTCAAGTGTAACTACAGTCACAGTTGTGGTATTTTTTGGAATTTCCACATTCCAGTATGGCAGTGATGAGGTATCTTCGGTATAATCTTGTGATTGTGCTGCGTTATATGGGGTATCATCAGTGGTATCAGAGTCTTGTGTTTCATTGTTTGCTACATCACTATCATCATCACTATCATCATCACTACTATCACCCCCGTCATAATCATCTTCATAATCATCGCTGTTACTGACTTCATCCCCTGTTGATAGTTGTCCGGTAAAGCCGTCTATGAAGTCTTTGGTGAAATCTGTGGTGAAATCTTTGAGTTTATCTATTCCGACAAAAAATATCAAACCTCCAGCGATGGCTGCAACGACTAAGATTTTGGTGACTTGAGAGGTATTTTCTTGAAAATACTTTTTGAAGACTTCTATGTGTTGATTGGATGATTTTTTACTCCCTTCTGATGCTGATGCTGAGGATTTGTCTTGAAAAGCCCCTTGAGACACCTCTGGAGCTGATGCATCCCACATTTCTTCCATGGCAGTGTCTTTGTCTACACCTCTTGCGTTGTCTACGAGATTGTTTTCGGTATTGGTGGCATCAGCTCCATCAGCTTCTGGTGGTGGAAGATCAAGGTTATTGAGCAAAGTATCATCATGGTCGTCGTTGGGCCCTGCGATATGTTTGTTGAAAGTGTCCGCATCTTTGCCATCATCTTGTTGTATTGCGAGAATGCTATTGGATGCAAAAGAGGCTCCAACCAGTTCATTGGCAATATCTGTATTGTTGTCTGGACTCTTCTTGACATCTTTTTCTGGTTGAGGATTATCACCAAACGTTCCTCCTCCTCCTGCTGTGCCAAAAGGGTTGTTAGAGCTCATTCCAAAAGGGGTGCTTTTTTTGGAATGAGCATGAGTTTCATCGTTACCTTTTGCTAAAGGGTTACCGATGATGGACTCATTGATGGTAAAGGCAGCATTGAAGCTTTCAGCTGTGATTTTGGATTCACCGCCACCGCCGGCTTTGTTATTTGAGGTCAGTAGCTCTTTCATCATCTGTGAATGTTGAGAGAGCTGATCAGAGAGATTGTCTTGGGGGTTGATTTGGGGGCTATCTTTAGGGCTATCTTTAAGGCTATCTTTATGGCTAGGAGCTGAAGGGCTTTCAGTTGGTGGTTCTATAGCTGGTAGCGGTTTAACATTCTCTTGAGGTGATTCCATGGCAGGCAGTGGCCTAAGGATATCATCAGCGGCAGGTGTTTCTATGGCAGGTAGAGACGAGAGACTCTCTTCGGCTTCTTGTGTTTCCGCTTCTTCTTCTTCTTTTGGATTGTTGAGAGCACCTGCAAGGGTAAAGAAAGGTTGTACTGAGGATACTGGTTCAGGGTTATTATTTGGATCGTAGATTTCATGGGTTCCTACATCAAGGTCCGTTCCTTCTGTAGCGCTAAGTTTTTTTTCGATATTGTCGTGGATAGATTGGACATTTTCCAGCATGGTAAAGCCCATCACCGGTTGATTGTCAAAGAAGCTATCATCGGATGAGTCGGAATCTGCTTGGTTTTCAAGATGTGCTAATCCTGCTTGCAAAGACGCTGGTTCTGTCTCTTCTTTTTCAGGATTGTTTGATACATCATCTGACGTGGTTGTTTGGGGAGTACTTAAGGTTTCATCATCTGAGGCTGTGGAAGGAGTTTGTGAAGCTTTATCGCCAAGATCGAAAGTGGCTTTTGGCAGTGCAGAGGCAGAAGGTAAGGTTGCATCAGTAGGTGCTATATTATGATCATTATTTTCATCGTTGTTATCTGAATGTGCAGAGCCAGCAGTAACAAAAGGTATGGAGGCAGGAAGTGTTGCATTTTGACTCAATTCGTTACTTACATCGCTATTCATAGGAATAGCGGTGAGTTCAGGAGATGTTTCTGTAAATTTTTTTTGATTGTCTTGATTGTGTTCTGTGTTAGCTTCACTGGAACTGTTGTCTTCTTTGTTTTCCTCACTCATTATCTATTCTCCAGCTATGGTTATGATGTTTCTGAATTAGTGGGTTATGTGGTTGAGCTTTGGGTGTATCGTGAGATGGATTCTCGGAGTTAAGCTAAAAAAGATATATGAGCTTTTAAGGTAGGAAAATATTGCAGGTTTTTTGTGTGTAAAATAAGGTAGTTAGAACAGATAAGTGATGTTTAAAAAGAATCTTTTTTTAGCCAAAAAAAGCTCTTATTGGTGCTAATGTGTCTTTGAATTGAGCTAGGTATGGGTGATGTTTTTTTGATTTGGACTTTGTATTGTGTTTTTGGCAGAGTATGTTAGGGGTGTGAGCTATCTTATGAGCGCCCGTGAGCTGGGGCGTTTTTTTTGTGGAAGCTTTTGTGGAAGCTTTTGTGGAAACTTTTGTGGAAACAAGCTGGGTCTTGGTTGCTGGCTGGTTGTCTTTGGAATTTGCTAAAATTGAGATATCAAAGGCTACAGCTTCCCGTATCTTCACAGATACGATGAAGTGTGTGAGGAAGTGTGTGAGTATGCCGAGAGTATGTGCATGATATGTGAGCAAGATATGAGCAAGAGAGATAGCGATGTAGGTTAAGAAAAAATGAGAGAATAAAGAGAGTGAGAACAATTTATTTAGGGTTTATGGGTAAAGTTCACATGTATGAGTGTGGATTTTTTGGTGTAGCTGCATGATGTGATGAATGACACATGCAAGCTGTTTGTTGTTAAATCATGAATTTTAGAAGAGAAAGGCACGACTATCATGGCGAAGTATGATTTGAGTAAGTACCGTAATATCGGTATCTCGGCTCATATTGATTCCGGTAAAACCACTCTTACAGAAAGGGTTTTGTATTATACCGGCTTGATTCATAAGATCTCTGAGGTGAGAGGAGAAGGGGATGGAGCTAAGATGGATCATATGGAGCTAGAAAAGGAGCGTGGTATCACCATTACCTCTGCAGCTGTCACCACCTCTTGGAATGATCATATGATTCAAATCATTGACACTCCAGGGCACGTGGATTTCACTGTGGAAGTGGAGCGTTCTTTGCGGGTATTGGATGGAGCGGTCCTGGTGATTTGTGCTGCCTCGGGTATTCAATCTCAATCCATCACCGTTGACAGACAGATGCGTCGTTATAAAGTGCCGTGTTTGGTATTTATCAACAAATTAGATCGTGCGGGTGCTCATCCTTACAATGTCACCGAACAGCTTCGCTCTAAGCTAGGTCATAATGCGGTGATGATGCAGATTCCCATGGGTGTGGAAGGGGAGCATCAGGGAGTGATTGATCTGTTTTCTCGTAAGGCTTATTATTTTGATGGTCAAAAAGGAGAAACAGTTCGTATAGAAGATGTTCCAAGTGAATACAGTGAAGAGATGGAAAAGTATCGTTCTGTGTTACTTGATGCAGTGGCCATGTTCGATGATGATGTGATGGAGTGTGTTCTTGAGGATCGCCAGGTACCTGAGGCGTTATTTCATGCCACGGTGCGTAAAGCAACCATCAAGCGTGAGTTAAGTTGTGTGTATATGGGTTCAGCTTTTAAAAACAAAGGGGTGCAGCCTTTGCTTGATGCGGTAGTGAGTTATTTGCCTTCTCCTTTAGATTGTAAGTATATGGCTGATTCTGTGGAAAGTGGTGAGAAGGTGGAGATTTTTCCTGATGCATCAAAAGATCTTGTGGCCATGGCTTTTAAGATCACTGATGAAACTTATGGTCAATTAACTTATACCCGTATTTATCAAGGCACTCTCTATAAGGGGGATCAGCCTTTTAATCCAAGACTCGGTAAGAAGCAGCGTGTGGGCCGTATTGTTAGGATGTTTTCTAATGAAAAGAACGAAATAGCAGAGGCTAAGGCTGGTGATATTATCGCTATGGTGGGAGTGGATTGTGCTTCAGGGGATACCTACTGTGCTAATCAGCAAAACCCTGTGACCATGGAAAGTATGCATGTTCCTAATCCTGTGATTGAATTAGCTCTTAAGCCAAAGAAGCAAGAGGATTTGGATAAGGTTTCTAAGGCTCTCAATCGTTTTATGAAAGAAGATCCCACATTTCAAGTGAAGGTGGATAAGGAATCCAACGAAACCATTATTTGTGGTATGGGAGAGTTGCACTTAGAGATTTATGTGCAACGTATTGAACGAGAGTATAAAGCTCAGGTTGAGGTGGGTAATCCGAAGGTGAATTATAGGGAAGCTCCTACTCAGGTTGCTGAATTTGATTATAAGCACAAAAAACAAACCGGTGGTTCGGGGCAGTATGCTCAGGTCATTGGTGTGTTAAAACCTCTTGATATGTCCTCAGAAGAAGTAGAAGGGGATGAGTCCATTAAAGATGGTTTGAAGTTTAATATCAATATTGTGGGTGGTGCTATTCCAAAGGAATATCTTCCTGGTGTGGAAAAAGGCTTTCGTGAATCCATGGTCAAAGGTCCTCTTGCTGGTCATCAGGTATTAGGTTGTGATGTGAGTATTGATGATGGTACTTATCATCCGGTAGATTCTTCAGAGATGGCTTTTAAAATTGCTTCAAAGCATGCTTTTAAGCAAGCTTTTCTGGCATCTTCTCCTGTGATTCTTGAACCGATTATGAAAGTGGAAGTGGAGACTCCCAGTGAATTTCAAGGCAGTGTTCAAGGTGATTTATCTTCTAGGCGTGGTATTTTATCTGGCTCGGATATGCGCGAGGATATGAGTGTTATAGAAGCCATGGTGCCTTTGTCTGAAATGTTTGGCTACTCCACTATTCTTCGTTCCATGAGTCAAGGTAAGGCCGGCTTTTCTATGGAATTCTGTGAGTATAAGCCTGTTCCTGCATCGGTGCAAAAAGAGTTAATTGCTACGTATGAAAAAGAGCGACAACAAGGAAGCTAGCCTGTGCCGTAATCAAGGAGGTAGGTTTGGATGGCCTCTCTGTGTTGGTGGGTTACTTGGCTTTTATGACGTTTGAGATAAGCTAGAACGTCATGAATGTTTATGGCACTGATAATGGGGACATTCATCAGATCTTGGCAAGCTTGTTTGGCACTGATGGTGGTTTGATGAAGATCTTTTTCACTGCGATCAATCAACACCACACACCCAAGCACAGGGATATGGTGTTCTTTGAGTATGTTGTAGGAATGGCGCAGGGATTTTCCAGAAGTTAAAACATCATCGAGTAGTAATACTCCTTTGTTATGATTTTTGGTGTTATGATTTTCAGCGTTATGATGTGGAGGTGTTGTGGCCAAAGCTGCTGCATGGCCTACGATGTTACCGCCTTCTCCGTGGGGTTTGGTTTCTTTGCGGCAAAAAGCAAAAGGAATATGGCAGTGGGTGTGTTGATGCCATAGTTGGCTAAAAGCCACAGAAAGAGGAATACCTTTATAAGCTGCTCCAAAGGCGCCACTAACTTGATCTTTATGCCATCTATCTAGACTTAGGTTCACAAGATACTTGGTGCATTCAAACCATGTTTTTCCTGTGTAGAGCATGCTGGTATCAAAGAAATAGGGGCTATTGCGTCCTGATTTTGTTTGAAAATGGCCAAATTTTAAAGCTGCCGTTTGCAGCAATACATCGATCAGTTGGTCTTTTGGAAGGCAGTCATTCATGGTGATGGCTAGCTTACTTGAGAAAATACAATATGGGCTTAAGCTTTATCCTAGAGGCCTACATACAGCCATACAGCTAAGATAGCATTTATGGTGGTTGATTTTGTTATGTTTTTTACAAAGCTTATTGATTTTTACATCTTTGTGTTTTTTATATCTTTTCATAGGGATCATTGAGAGATCTACATGTAGTTCTATTCGAAGGATGGGGTGAAGGAATGCAATAAGATTCGAGTTTGTCACTTCCCCATCCGGATCTGGTTTCTTTGAGTGCATAACCAAATGCATAGACAAACTCTGTAAGATCTTCTTTGATGGTTTTGACATCATTGATGGCTTGTTGGTGTGTGGAAAAAGTTTTAAAGAGTTTTTTTAAATGTCTTTTAACTTGCTCGGGTGGGTTTTCTTGTGTGGTGATGACAAATAGAGATAAAAAGGGAACTGTCAAAAATCCTGCAATAAGTCCTTTATTTCCTGCTGTTTTGTTTCCAAACTTCATTAACATACGTGTGGTAACAAATCCTCCAGCTGCGACTCCTAAGCTTGTTAAGCGTTCATGTTTGACCTCTTCTGTTATGAATGGGTCCTCTTCATCATACTGTGATCCAAGTTGTCGATCAAACCTTTTAGCTAGTGAATCTTGTACAGCTAAACCGCTAAGTACAAAAAGTGTGTGGGGTGGTATTTGAGGACTGGCTTTAAAAAACTGGGGTAAGTTTAGAGCTGAAAGCATCAGGTCGCGTAACCCACGATGCCAAAATATATTAAAAGTGGCTCCTGTTCCAAAAGCGCTCAAATGATGAGTGAGTGGTTGTTTTGCGCTGTAATCTTGGGACTGTGAAGAAAGTGACATACCCATATCCCACTCTTCTCCCTCTGTGAGACCTTTTTTTGCTGTAGGCTGAAAAAAATATGGCATTTCATTACGGAGTCTAAAGGCAGGAATGCAGGAGTTTTCATCAATGGAGATATTAGAAGACTGCTGTGAAGGTGAGTCAAAGATGTATTTAGGAGTATGTTTGTTATAATTTAGGGTGGTGCGGCAAATGACAAATGTATAGCTTGGCTCGTTCTTCTTAAGGTTATCCCCCAAAAGTAGCTTGTCATTGAGATGCTTGCTGCCAAGAAAAAAGATGTACCTTCTGTCACTAAAAGAAGCTAGAGCGCTATGGTTAGTGGTTGATTCGTGAGCATTTTGTTGATGTTTACAGCTTGTTGCCAAAGTTAACCATATGAAGCAAAAAAAGATAAAGACTCTTTTGGTTTGTTGGAAAGAAGCCCATGAGAGATGTAGTAGATAAAGGAATGGAAAGAGTGGAGAAAGGGGGGTGGTGATCATGATATCTTTTAATATTGCGATAATGGATTGGTTTTGCTTAAAGAAAGTATCTAAAAAGCTTGAATGTATCGAGTATCGGTAACCTTTCTTTAAATATAAATTTGGATTTATCTAAAAAAGTAGAGTGATTAACCTCCTAACTCGTGCTTAATCTTGCTCTCGTGTGGATGATTGGGATAATAGCTTTAACAGAGGATTGAACAGATTAAAAGGACTGGTTCAGCTCAGTTTCTTTCATAAAAAGCAGAATCTTATTGTCTTGCGAAGCTACAGAACGCAGAAAGACTCATCAAGCTAGTGCTTGAGGATGGCAGCTGAGTAGCATAAAGGTGAAGTGGTGGATTTTGCGTTCTTATTTTTGTAGAAATGTGCTCCTGACTTTGAGACTTGCGATGTCTCAGTTGGAGTGGGGGCATAACTTGAAAACAGACGATCAATTTCATAGAAAGTAGTGAGGCATACAACTATCACTACTTATTTCAAACACAGTTAAGTTTTTCTGTTTTTATCCGAGATTCTGACATCGTAGTTTGTGTAGTATGGTGATTGAAGGATCAAACTGAAGCATCAAATTGAAGGATTAAATGATGATTACATATCAAAGACATGATTCGACCCTATTTATGGTAATGATAATGGCCGTTATTTCGATGCTTGGTGCATGCAAGATGATGGATAAAGGTGATGGAAGTGGTGACTCAAAGCTTAGTGATTATAGAGTTTTTGAGAAGGATTCAACTGATGGCCCTATATCGAAGAGATATGAGTTATTCTTCATGCCTAGACAAGCTTACTTTATGCTATGTTTTCGGTGGCATCAACCAAAGTATAATACTGCAAAGGGTAGCAGTTGTGGTAATCCTTTTGTTATCCTTAACAAAGATCGTGCAAAAGTTGAGTACTTGGGGCTTAATGCTAAGCAGAAAGAGTTTTTAAAATTAGCATCTGAATATCTAGCTGATGATAGTTCAAAAAATGATGATGATCTTTACAGGGTTCTAAGAGAGCGCGATCTTCTCCCAGAAAGCTTTAGTTTTTTCGATGTTAGAGAAATTAGACATATGCATGAAAATCTCAAGAAGTATGGAATGACATTAAATCAGGTGATTAGTCATGAGCATAGTCAAGAGAATAAAACGATAGTTCATGATGATTATGATAATGCTACATATCGCTTGGTAAATGTTCTTGATCACTTAAGTAGATTATTGGCAAAAATAATAGAGATTGATTATAGAAATGTGGATTATTGTTATCCATTTTTTGGAAGAAATCCTGATTTTTCTTATTCTAGTAAAGAATGGTCACGCTGTGCTATTGGCGGGTTACAAGGGTTGATAGGCGTTGATTATAAACCTTCGGCTGGTTAAAAGCTTCTTTTTAAAATTGTCAAAAACCTCAAGAAAGTTATTCTTTCTTGAGGTTTTTTTATAATCAAATTGATTGGATATTACTATAAAATCAGTATTAAATATAAGATAAAATCGGCTAAGATAGTGTTCGTTTATCATGGAGGTCGATATGACAAGTAAGAATGGTTACAGTGAAGAGTTTAAACGTGATTCTGTCCGTCTAAGTTAAAACTGCTGCAAAAAGAAGCATCTAAATAACTGAAGTTAAATGTAACCGGAAATCCTAGACAGCAAATCCTTGCTTCAATGCTGAAAAATGCTTTTATTATCAATGAGTTATCTCGGACTTTTGTTATGAATTTTGTGAAACTTCAGTTGGTAAGATGTGTAATTGAAGTTTTGCAAAATTTATGACAAATATTATGCGGTATCACTTGGTAAGAAAAGAACTTCGAGGTATTTGAATAATAGTTTGTAGTCTTGGGTTCTTAGTGGTTTGAATACTTCTTTTTGCACATGCACAAGAGTAGGATGGGTAAGTTCAGTGATTAGAGAGTCATGATTTGTGAATTTCAGATGAGATGATGGCAACTTCTTGTATCTCTGTATCCCTTATTTCATAAATGTGTTGCAATGTTCAGTGTTATAAAGTATAGTAGTAGCTTGTAGGCATTCGCTATGTATGGGTGAGACTCAAGGTCCTCTTCCATCATCCGAGGGCCTACTTACTTATTAATTAGTACTTGGAGGCTCAAATGATTTATCGTTTCTTTAAAGGTCCGTTCGTTATTTTCATGATAGTGAGTGTTGCTTGGAATTTGGTAGCATGTAGAAGTGTGAATGAAAATGATACATCAAATCTTAAGTCTTATGAGGTTCATAAAAAAGTTCCATTTTCTGATGGAAATTTATCGATGATACGGTATGAATTATATGGTCCTACGAAATTTATGGCTCAGGATTATGATAGTGATTATGATGGTGAAGAAGCATTATATGTGTTGTGTATTTTTCCAAAGGAACCACATGTATCATACTATTACGGTAGACACTGTTTTCACCCTTTTAAGGAAAATACTAGTGGTACTTTCAAAAATGTGACTTTTGACGATCGTGAGTTGGATTTTTTAGAAAAAGCAGCTGATGTGTTATCTGAAGAAATTCCAGATCCATATTCAGATAAAAAGTTTTTAAATACAGTTCCAGGTAATGATCAAGAACTTCAGAAAGCAATTGCTGAGTCTTCTTTTCTACATTCTCATCATGGAGCATTGATTTATGAAATGAGACATAGTCACAGACGTCTTGTGAAGGTTAGTGGTGGTGCAACATTAAAAAAAATACATAATTCGAGCGATAATGCGTTTGCTGTGAATAGTTTTGATGAGGCTGATAATGTAATAAAAAATACACTTAAACAGTTAAGTCAATTGATTGCAAAAGTAAAAAATATTGATTTAGAGAAGATGGATTATTGTTATCCTGTTGTGGCTGATAAAGAAAAGAGTCTGTTAAATCCAGATCCAGATCTCGTATTACTACGCCAGAAACTTTTCTTACGTTGTTCGTCAGGTCTTAAAGACCCGAGGTCTTAAAGACCCGATATGATATAGTTGGTATAAATATTAAGGCAATTTGTTGATCCAATTCTTATGTGATGGTGATTACCCTTACCAATATATCAGAAGAGTTCAGGGCATTTTGAATTTCCATAAAGCTCATAGCAAGACTGGAAAGAGAACGTTTAATACTCAGGAAATGGAGCATGCTGCCAGTATGTGTCTTCGGTATCAGAAGTACACCTACGCTTATTTTAAAGGCTGTGCCAGCCAGCATCAGATCTCTCAACAGAATGCAACAACTGATCATAGCCCTAAAAATAGCCCTAAGAGAAACAGAGAATCTATTCATCTTGATGAATCATCATCTACTAACTTTTTACCAGCTTTTTTTAAAATTAGGGAAAACTCACAATGATCGAAGAACATGTTCGTAAACTTACTTACAAGCTAAAGCTCTATGGTATCCATGAGCACTTTCAAAGACACGCAGAAGAGACTGCATCCATTAGTTTTCACCCTAATGATTTTTTAAAACTTGTTTTAGGTAGGACCAAAGAGCACTACCCTAAAAACCGTAAAGCTACTACCCTTCTAGGTCGTGCTAAATTCCGCTCTTGTGTGGATGATTGGGATAGTAGCTTTAACAGAGGATTGGTTCAGCTTAGTTAGTCCTCCTCATAAAAACAAAATCTTATTGCTTTGCGAAGTCACAGGACGAAGAAAGACTCACCTTGCCACTGCTTTAGGGAGACAGCTGTGTATGAGTGGTTATACAACACAGTTTATGCCTGTAAGCTTTCTCTTTGAAGAGATAGCAGCCCATAGGACTTCCGGTAAGTACTTGTCTTTTTTGAAGAAGCTTATTTTTAATAAGCTAGCCAAGCTGGATGTTCTCATTTGTGATGACTTTGGACTTCGAAGTTATACGCATTCAGAAGCTACTTTTTTGCAAGCCTTGCTTGAAAGTCGCCAGTCTGCTGGTGTTCAAATAGTTACTTCTCAAGTAGACCCTAAAGGTTGGAAAGGCCTATTTGAAGACCCAATCATTACCCATACCTATGATGACTGTAATATCTCGAATTATGAATACATCCCATCATATCATTTTAAAAGGAGAATCCTATCGAGAGAAGTTATCAGCTAAGTGTTAGAAGACTTGAATAGGCTTTTTGAGAGGCCTAACTATTAACCTTGGCGCTGTATTTGAAATACAAGAATTTCGTTTTTGATGAGAAACTTTGAAAGGGTTGAAGTGATGGCATAAAGGTGAAGTGGTGGATTTTGCGGTCCTAGTTTTGGTGGTGGCGTAACTTGTAAGAGGGTGGTGGCTCAACTTGAAAACAGACACTTGGGTTCTTAGTGGCTTGAATACTTCTTTTTGCACATGCACAAGAGTAAGATGGGTAAGTTCAGTGATTAGAGAGTCATGATTTGTGAATTTCAGATGAGATGATGGTAACTTCTTGTATCTCTGTATCCCTTATTTCATAAATGTGTTGCAATGTTCAGTGTCATAAAGTATAGTAGTAGCTTGTAGGCATTAGTTATGTATGGGTGAGACTCAAGGTCCTCTTCCATCATCCGAAGGGCTACTTACTGGGCCTACTTACTTATTAATTAGTACTTGGAGGCTCAAATGATTTATCGTTTCTTTAAAGGTCCGTTCGTTATTTTCATGATAGTGAGTGTTGCTTGGAATTTGGTAGCATGTAGAAGTGTGAATGAAAATGATACATCAAATCTTAAGTCTTATGAGGTTCATAAAAAAGTTCCATTTTCTGATAGAAATCTATCCGTGGCAAGATATAGATTATTTGGTCCTATAGAATTTCATATTATGGATCAAGGTGATTATAGCGGTGATGCAGAATTATATGTGTTGTGTGTTTTTTCAAAGGTACCAGCTGTAAAATACAAAAGATACTGCATTAATCCTTTTAGGGAAAATATTAATGGTTCTTTCAAAAATGTGACTTTTGACGATCGTGAGTTGGGTTTTTTAAAAGACGCAAGTGATGTGTTGTCTAAAGAAATTCCAGATCCATATTCAGATAAAGAGTTTTTAAATACAGTTCCAGGTAATGATCAAGAACTTCGGAAAGCAATTGCTGAGTCTTTTCTACATTCTCATCATGGAGCATTGGTTTATGAAATGAGACATAGTCACAGACGTCTTGTGAAAGTTAGTGGTGGTGTAACATTAAAAAAAATAAATACTTGGGACGATCATGTGTTTACTGTGAATAATTTTGATGAGGCTAATAATGTAATAAAAAATACACTTCAACAGTTAAGTCAATTGATTGCAACAGTAAAAAATATTGATTTAGAGAAGATGGATTATTGTTATCCTGTTGTGGTTGATAAAGTAAATAGTCTGTTAAATCCAGATAACGTATTCCCTGAAATTTTCTTACGTTGTGCGTCAGGTCTTAAAGGCCCGGTTGATATATAAATAGTTAAGGTAATTTTTTAACGCCCATGAGATTGAGTTATCTTAATCTCTTGGGCGTTTTTTATGACGGTGACATTAGCTCAAGAAATAGAGAAAATACATAGAACTCAGTCTGACAGCAGACTTATGAAAGCTTATCAGGTAACTGAAGTTTCGCAAAACTTATAGCAATATAATACATAACCCATTGATATCACAATGATTTTTTATTGTTGAGCTAAAAATTTACTGGCTAGGATTTCCGGTTAAGTTTAACTTTTAATTGTTTAAATACTTCTTTTTGCACAGGTGTAGGAAGAGCAGTCGCTGTGATTAAAGATTTGTGATCTTCAAATTTCATCCAGCACATAGATATTGTTGCTAAATCTTTTATCAAAGAAGAAAATGTCTGAACACGAAAGCCTTTTGAGTTATAACGAATGCTCGCTTTACGCTTAGCCGAATCAGATTTTTCCTTGCTGGTAACTGAATACTCTGGTGAAAGATCCTCATCATCAAAAAGTAAAGGTTTGAGTGCTTGTTTCATATGCCATTCTACGTAATAAGCTAATACACAAAGAAATATAT
>MPNI01000044.1 GCA_002238945.1 Proteobacteria bacterium bin106
TTCCTTTATGCGCCTCTGCTGTTATCTTAGAGATAAAATTCCCTGTTTTCATCGCTGCAGCACAGTTATGATTGAGACGAAAAATAGAATAAGCCAGCATGAGGTTAATGTTACTAATAGTAGTTTTGCTATCATCTGATGATTGAAAATCAGAAGATGTCTTGAGAAGCTCCTCGAATTTTCTTCGTAGTGTTGCAAAGCTTGGTATAGATCCATCTTCGTTGAATTCATTGACAACTTTATTGGTGAAAAGCTTATCAGCAACAGCTTTGCAAGCGTTTTTCAGCCAAGTTGTTCCTGTACCTTTATCTCCATCAAAACGTAGTATCTCATTTAGCAGATAGTTTGTTTGGGTTTTGCAAGAGGAGGTATGATTACTGTTATAAAGGTCACTGTTTTTTAGCCATTCATTTTGCTCTTTTACCCTACACGCCACAAGACCCATCATCTCTGGGAGCTTGGCAGACTGACTCCAACAATAATTTTGTGCGAGCCTATCTCTTTTTTCTGCCAGTTCATCAGGAAGGTTCTTGCGAACCTTGGTGGGTACTTTACGAGCTTCAGGAAGCCTCTCAGGAGGGTCAGGATCTGGATCTGGATCTGGAATGGAAGGAGTCGGAGTGTTTGGAGGCTCCTCTGTTTTGGAGGTAGCATCGCTATCCGAAGAACAGCCATACCAAAATAACAACACACTTAGGAGTAGAGCATATAAGACTGGAATAGAAGATGATGATATGCGATGTTTCATCTTACTCCTGAATGGGCAGAAAGAAAACAACACCGCCCTGAGGCCTGATAAAAAGAACCGTAGTATTTACTTATCGTCATCACATATTCGTCGCTATATATAACCTAGCTTAGCTTACTAGCTTAGCTTACCAGCTAGCTATGATAACCTCATCATTTTGATGTAAAAAGCAAGATACTGCCATCAATCAGTAACATGATAAAGCTTGGAGCTATAAAAATAACAGTACCAATAATACCCTGCCCATTAATAAAGTAGCTTTGAGATACAATAAAATACTGTGTTAAACGTAATATTGAAAGAGTTTTTCTATCTCTTGTTTTCTATGTATTTTTTGAATGGAATTACGGGCAAATTCTTTTAATCTGCTACCCATCATAATCTTTGTGATTCCTCAATGGACTAGTAACAGCCTTCATTTTTTTGTCATCAACACTCATTTCATTTAAGTCAAGCTCACAAATACTTTATTTAATGTATGATTCATCAACTTAACGCATACATCATGAAAAGCCTTGAACTAGACTTTTGCATAAATTTCTAAGTCTATATTTGCAATGTCTAACTAAAGATAAAGATACATACATAAAAAAAGACATCGAAGCTAAAACCACTCTTTGTAGTTTGTAGTCCTCGGATCTAAACTCTAGCCATCATAGCTATCCTTGTTATGAATGGGCTGTCATGTATTGAGCTGTAAGAGATGATATGGATCTATTAGACAAGAGTTGTAAAGGAGGACCTTGATAGAGAAGCTTTCCGCCTTTACGTCCAGGACCTACACCAAGATCCACAAGATGATCACAATTTTTGATAATATGACTATGATGTTCAATAATAATCACCGTGCTACCTAAAGAGACAATGTTACGTAGGGCAGCAAGAAGTAACTTCACATCTTGGTCGTGAAGTCCACGGGTAGGTTCGTCCATAATAAAGACTTCGTGCTTACCATGAGGTTTAGCTAAATAACGAGCCAGTTTAAGACGTTGGGCCTCACCACCTGACAAAGAAATGCTGGGCTGACCAAATATAAGATAACCCAGCCCTAAATCCACAGCTGGCTGCAGGCGTTGTTTAAGATGCTTGTGATGTTGAAAGATATCAGCTACCTCTGCAAGACTCAAAGAGAGTAGATCCGATAAAGAGTAACCTTTATAGGTGATGGCTAAAATATAGTCTTGATAACGCTTACCATGACACCTGGGACACACTTCTTTGGCATCAGCAAGAAACTTCATGCTATGCCTCAAAAACCCCTTACCTTGACAATAAAGACAACGACCAAGATCACTTGCCAAAGAAAAATGTGAAGACTGCAGGCCCGCCACCTGAGAAGCTGGTAACTTAGCATAAAGATCACGCAAGAATTTCATACAATCTAGGTAAGTAGCCGGCATACTTACTGTGGACTTGCCCATAGGCTTACGATCAATAAGCCGGCTCATAAGAATATCTTCATGACCACAGATATCTGTGCAATACAAAGGCCAAAGACGAGGTGTAACGGTAGAAGAGGTTTTTTTCTTTGTTTGATTTGCTTCTGCCCATGCAGCAAAGTTTTGAGCTAAAACCCCCATCACCAAAGTGGTTTTTCCTACCCCCGATACCCCACTTACCACGTTAATAGCATGCTTTTTGATGTGAAGTTTTTTGATGTCAAGATATCTATAAGAAACATCAGATAGAGAAACAAAGCTCTGAGAACTTTGAGACGTGGATTGCAGGTTAGAGCGTTTAGTGGACTTAGACTTAGTACCACCTGCTGCAAGCATCTTTGCTGTGAGAGACTTACGCACAAAAGATTGAGCATCTTTTGGAGCAAAGGCTGCCACCACATGGCCACCACTTCGCCCACCGCCAGGGCCAAGTTCTACAATATAATCAGCATGATGCATAAAAAAACTATCATGATCGATAATAATCAACGTATTACCGAGTTCTTTAAGAGTCAGGATATTTTGCCAAATGGCTTTGAGATCAGCAGGATGAAGTCCTTGACTAGGCTCATCGAGAATATAAAGCACCCCACGTAAAGGCTCAATAAGAATAGAACTTAGCCGTAGTCTTTGTCGTTCTCCATTAGACAGCCCGGTGATGCGCCTGCCAAGAGAAAGATGTCCAAGTCCTAATTTAAGGAGTTTTTCTAATTCACGGCTCACTTCTTCTAGAAGACTTTGCCAAGTGGTTTGCTCAGAGACTTTGTTCTTTCTTGCTGAAAGAACAAAGTCGTAAAGATCTGTAAGATCCATATTGTATAACGAACGCAAAGATTTTTTGTTGATGGTTAATACATCGTACTTACTATCAAGTCCACTACCATCACAGTCTGGGCATATGCCCAGACTGTGATTATACAAATTACCATCCACCTCTACATCGATAGCTTCTGTATCAAGAGTACCAATACCATCACAGGTAGGACATTTTCCCAAAGAATTAGCTGAAAAATAACGCCCATCAAGAGAGGGCCAACTAAAACCACATTCTGGACAACCACTGGTTGTCGAAAACAATGAAGCCTCTTTGCTCTCAGTGATAAGCTCCACACGTCCTTGACTCATACGCAATGCTGACTTCACAGCATTGCCAAAAGTTTTATTATGTTTAACAGTATGATAGCTGTGGATAAATTTCACTGTGTAGCGTTTTGATGGCTCAAAGCGCGGTAGTTTTTTATCCACATCATAGTGTTTATCATTAATCACAACCGTAACAAAACCACTACGACGGGCCTGCTCTATTTCTTTTTTAAAAAGACCTTTTTTACTATAAGCCACAGGAGAAACCACCGCTACTTTGTGTCCTTCAAATTCTGCAACTATAGCTGAAAGAATATCTTCCACTGAGGCAATAGCAGAACAACTATGAAAATGTTTAGGACAAGCTTGCTTGCAAAAACGCGCCCAAAATACACCAAGCAATTCACTGAGATTAGTTAGTGTCCCTACGGTTGAACGCAACGATGGAGCGGTTTCGTTTTGTTCCAGTGATATAGCCAATGAAAGACCTGTAATAGAGCGTACAGCTGTACGCTCACCCATATCAAAAAAACCTCTACCAAAATGCGATAAGGTAGAAAAGAAACGATGTTTAGCTTCTTGCAAAACGGTATCAAAAACCAAAGAACTTTTACCTGAACCACTCACCCCGGTAACCACTGTGATCTTTTCTCTGAAAAAATCCACATCGATATCTTTAAGATTATGAGTACATGCTCCACGCACACTCACTTGCTTAACAGGGGCACGGGATGACAATCTAGCATTCACCTACAAAACTCTCAAAAAAGATGAAAACAACACAACAGCGTGCATTAGTCATGATGAAATGTTTTATGATAACAAAGCGCAAGCTTTGAGCAAGCCAGAAAACTCCTAAAACTTGCTTGTGAGCTCATATAGAGATCACAAGCAGGCCCATGATCTGGAGAAAGCCGAAAATGCCTCAAACCACCCGTGATATTAACAGCACTGTCAAAATGAACGGTCTTTATAGGGCCCAGTCCTTGATCATGGTAGGCAGCTAATACACCATGATAACGCTGGTGATAAGCATGATAAAAGGCACTATCAGCAGCCACTAAATCTACTATAAAGCCCAGTTGTTGTTGCTCTTTTTTTAAGCCGCAAAGAGCAGGAATGAAGATATCCTCCTCTTCATTTCCCCACAGTCCACCATCTGATAAGTGAGGATTGACACCACATAATGCTATACGGATAGGACGAAGAGGAGGTGATCCGTCAAGCTGAGCTAAATGACGGAGTGTTCGGACAAAAGCAAGAGTTTTTTGCTGTATCAGATCAACAGATAATGCATCACTTACCTCTCTTAGAGGTAAGTGATGGGTAAGAAGTCCTACTTTTAAACGCTCACCATACAACACCATAATAGCGGATTTATGGCCTTGCCATAAATCCGTAAAATATTCTGTATGCCCTGAATACAAAAACCCTGCTGTTTGACTAGCAAACTTATCAATAGGTGATGTGATAACAGAAAGTGACAGATGATGTTGATCAGCATAATCACTGATATAGCGCAAAGCCTCCAAAGCTTTTAAAGAAACGGCACCGCGTTGTTTCACAGAAAGCTGTGTGGTGTGAGGCAGGCCAGACAGATCAGGACCGCTATGGAGAAAACACCACGGTGAGTGGATTGTAACTAACTTATCAGCAAAGACGTCTGCCATGTTCTTGCTGTCATCAGCAAGAACATGGATACACGGTAATGAGGTCAGTTTGTTACAAAGAACAGAAGACACTAACCCTTGCTTTGCTGCTTCTTGAAGCTGAGCACAATAAAGCCCATGATGGCCAATGATCACACCTTGTATGTTGTTTAGAGAAAATAGCTCTTCTAGGTGAGCAAAACACTGGCCAAGAGCTGTGACATTGATGCTAAATGGATCACCTAATGTGATGGTATAGAGTGATGGTAGTGGATTATGTGTCATAGAGTTTTTCTACAGCCTATCTTAAGAGTTCCCCCTTTAGTGAGAGAGGATGGCAAGATGGTTTTTTCCACTTCCAAATCGAGTGGTCCTAAAGACATACACTCAGGAATATGTTTACCAAGATAATCCCTAAGATAAACGCATAAAGATTGTACGTAATTTTCCACTAAGTCAAAAGACTCCTGAGTTTGACTATGCTTATCAATGGCTTGTGTGATCAAACCATAATCAAGCATCTTACTCAGAGGCTGCCCCCAAACAGCAGATGAACACGAATAAGTAAGACGAAGAGATACTTTGATATCTTGAGCCTCCACAAGCTCTTGAGGCAGCACACCTATAGCCAAAAAGACCGGATAATCCTTTAAGGTGATGGTAAAATGAGCTGATGCATCAGACATGGTTATATGAAACTGTATGTGTTGTGTGTAAGTCCATGGAGTGGAGTTTTAAGACCTTATGAGCCATTCTTGTGTCAAAAAACCTCATTATAACGCATTCATAGCCTTAGGTGCGAGCATCGGCAGCACCTCTGAGATGATAGCTCGCTTTCGTGCTGTTGTGGATGATATGTCCTCTGTGGGAAAAATCCAAAGAGTAAGTGATATGTACCTGAATCATCCTCAAGGAGGAGTGGCTCAAAACCTCTTTCTTAATGCTGTCTGTCACTGGCAATCATCTTTTGATCCTTACAAGCAACTTTCTTACTTACTCGCTTTAGAACAACATTATGGCAGAAAACGCCAAAAAAGACTTGATGATCGTATGTTGGATCTCGATATTCTCTATATCTCCTCCAGTTCACCTCATAGCCATATAACCCAAGATACATTACACACAACACCTTATGAATCATCTCACCCAGAGTTATGTGTCCCTCATCCACGCTTAACCAAACGTGCTTTTATGTGGCATCCTTTCAAAGATCTTTTCTTAAAGTGGCAGCCTCTATCGCAAGCAGATCAATGTTTATATGAAAAACTATCCACCAAAGCACAAACATCCCTAGCTACTTATGATTCACATCCATCACATCCATCAAGCTGGTATATAAAAAAGCATAAGTGGTAATGAGTAGTGATGTAATGACTCTTTATGATTTCTTATCTTCATCATCTATCACAGCGTTATGATAGATAGCTTGAACATCACCGAGATCTTCAAGATAGTCAGTGATTTTTAGCAACTTTTCTTTATCTGTTAGAGTTGAAAGAGTTACAGGGTTATGCGGAATCCAGGTAAGTTCTGCCACTTGAGCGGTACCAAAAGATTGTTCAAGAATGTCTTTTAAGACAATAAACTGTTCCACTGAAGAGGTAATTTCACAGTAATCATCGATCTCTTGAATGTCTTCAGCACCACCATCAATGGCTTTTTCCATAAGAGCTGCCACATTGTATGCATCTTTAGATGCATAGACAATCAAGCCTTTATGGGAAAACATCCATGACACAGAACCTTCTGTACCTAAACTACCACCATGACGAGAAAAACCGTAACGGACCTCTGAAACCGTACGGTTGATATTATCCGTAAGGCAATATACCAAAATGGCGATATTGCCTGGAGCAAAACCTTCGTAGTATTTTTCTTTATAGTCCTGTCCTTGTGGCAATGAAAGGCCACGCTTGATGTTTCGTTCGATGATATCTTTTGGCATATTGGCGCCACGAGCTTTTTGAATAGCTCCTCTAAGACGAGGATTAGCTGCGGCATCTTCTCCTCCTAAACGTGTAGCAACCTGTAGTTCAATGCCGATTTTACTGAATATCTTGGCACGTTTTTGATCTTGACTTCCTTTGCGGTGTTGAATGTTTTTCCATTTACTATGTCCAGCCATGGCATGCTCCTTAAAGTTGATAAGTCATAGATATGCTAAGATGGTGCATGTTTCGATCAATAACAAACGAAGAAAACACTATAAGAATGTCATAGAATATCTTGACGGTAAGATCATTTCAAATGTGAGGCTCTCATAGATAATCAGATGAATCAGATAAGTCAGATAAGTCAGATAATAGTGTGGTTTTTGATGATAGGTATATCGTTTTCATGGAAGTCTTAGAGCGTCGCTTATCGCTAAAAGCGATAATCATTATATCTTTATCGGCTATGTTAGGCCCTGGTATCTTTGTGCTTCCAGGTGTAGCTATAGTAGATGCAGGTGATAGTCTTTGGCTAGCTTATCTTTTAGCTCTACTCTGTGTTCTTCCTCCTTCGCTATGTATTGTGGAATTAGCCACAGCCATGCCCACCTCAGGTGGAGCTTATATTTACATTGAGCGTACTTTTGGCCCTTTCGCTGGTACTATCGCTGGATTTGGCTTATGGCTAGCTCTTTTATTTAAGTCAGCTTTTGCTTTGATAGGAACCACTGCCTATCTTAGCATTATTGTGAATATTCCTATCCAAGAAGCTGCTGTAGGACTATTGTTGCTTATTCTTGCACTCAATGTATTTGGCATGGGTAAGATGTCAGATATTATCGGTATCGTCATCTCAGTAGCTATATTTGCTCTTGCTTCCATGAGTACCTGGGCGATTTTTGATCCCCAAACCCTTCATAGGGTCTCCCCTTTTAGCCATAATATCTCCGGTACCTTACTTGCCACAGCTACTGTGGTGGTAAGTTATGCTGGTGCTTTAAAGGTAGCAGCTGTGGCAGGTGAAGTGAAAAATCCTGACCACAATTTGCCACGAGGTATTCTTTATTCCATGGGTATCGTGGGAGCGTTATATGTCATGGTTGCACTAGCTTATGCAGAAGTGCTGCCTTACTTAAATCCTCCCAACAAAGAAGATCTACATCCTGTCTATTCTATTGCCAACTTTATCGGTGGCAAATATCTCGGTGCGCTGATGTGTGCTGTAGCTGTTTTCACTATGGTATCCATGGCTAATGCTGGCGTCTTAGCTGCCTCTCGTTTTCCTTTTGCCATGGCTCGTGATCAATTGCTACCTTCGTTTATAGGAAAACTCAACAGCAAGTACCTCACTCCTGTAAATTCTATTGTTCTCAGTTGCTTATTAGTGGCAACCATCATATTACTACTCGATGTGGAAAAACTTGCCAAGTTTGCCTCTGTATTTCTTATTTTGACTTTTTTGATGGTGAACTTAACTGTCATTGTCTTGCGTGAAACCCGAGTGCAATGGTATAAGCCAGGCTTTGCCTCTCCCATGTATCCTTGGTTGCCTATTTTGGGCATCATTTTAAGCTGTATGCTGCTAGCAGCATTAAGACAGTATATGTTATATGCCATCATTTTAGTCTTAATTCCTGGCGTTTTAACCTATGCGTTTTATTCAAGAGAGCGTGTTTCACGCCGCGGCGTGGTAGGTTTTCGTGGCATGCGTAAAGATCTTATCGATCAAGAACTCAATTTAGAACGCCATGCTTCTTTTGATAATGTCAGACAGCGCTTTGCTGGGGTAGTGGTGTGTTTATATGGTAAAGAGCGTAGCCCTGACACATTGATTGAACTGGGCATTGTGGTGGCTAAGAAACGTGGCTTAGAGGTCGTACATCTCACCGAGGTCCCTGAACAAACATCTGTTCATGATGTGGTAGATTCATCGAGTGTACGCTCACTGGCTCGCCGCATTCGTGTTATGTCTAAGAAGAATCAATTTCGTATTTCTTTTGATCCTATTGTCTCCCATGATCTCTTTGCAACGGTCTATGATATCTCTCAAAGACTCAATTGCTCGTGGTTGATTCGCGAATGGGGAGGACGCGATTTCGGCACTTTCACTATGCATGATCAAGTGGGTTGGCTAGAAGAACATCTTGGCTGTCATCTTATCACCTACCAAGATGCTGGCATCCGTTATTTTCGAAAGATTCTTGTTTATTTGAGAGAAGATCACATCAGCCCTATTCCCATTCAACTCGCTTATGCCCTAGCAGAGATGCATGAAACCGATGATATCACGGTGGTGACATGTGTATCGTATCTGGATTCTCTACAAAGACGAGAAGAGCTCTCACAAAGCATCACCGATGTTATGATTCATACCCGAGATGTTCAAGCAAAGAAGATGATTTTTGAATCAGATACCCCTTTAAGACAAATCATCTCTTTATCTGAAGATTATGATCTTCTCATCTGTCCACATGCACCTAAAAAACAAGGTTGGTTCAGCTCCTTTCGCAGACGTGACAACGATCTTCTCATGGAAGAAAGTGCTTGTTCCGTGATTATCATCAAAGAGCAAGCAAGAACCACAACAGCTGAAACCAAAACAAAAGAATAAAGTCACGTGATATGTATTTGCCATGATCTCTTAACGAATAAAGACTGTTTTTATCCCCTCCCTGATTTGGTATAGAATCAACATATATAACGGAATATTCTCTAGCCAGGATACAACCATAGACTTAGAGATTAAGGTTGTTCATCTTTTTCTTTTTTAAAAGTGATAAAAATTTTATCACTTTTATCATCCTCACTCTCTTGCGAAGCTTCGAGTTTTCTAAGAGCTTTGAGATACAATTCCCCTTCAGGAACACAGCTTTCAGCTGCAAAATGTGCTTTATGAATCATCAACCGCAACTCATTGGTTTTTGATGATGTGTGTATATATCTATTAAGGGCTTTTATAACGCAATTATTCTGATCTTTACCAACTTCAATGCTTGCAACAAAATTATCTTCATTTCCGGGCCCATCTTTCAATTCAATACTTTGAATAGGACCATCAAAATCATGACTATTAATATTGGTTACATTCCTCTCAACTGCAAACTCTATCTCGTTGCCTTCAGGGCCGTCTTTAGGGCTAAGCATTCCAGGATTCCATTGCGAAAACGTATTTTTAGCACCTTTAATCTCCTCAATAAATCCTTCTATTTTATCTTCACGTTCACCCACACTGCAAAAACTAGCTTTTAAGCCCCCAAAAAATTCGTGCAATTTTATGTACTCACGACCTACTCGTTTAACACTACACGTAGGAGTAGGATTGCCCCTCCTACCTTCTGTAATATTACAAACTCTCATGCATTTTCCTGACAGATCCTCTGCAAGAAACATATCCTTTGTTTGTAATGTAGCTTCATAAGCCCTATCCATATAACTCTTGAACTTATTTGTATTATTGCTTGTTTCACGACTCCTAATAGGACCGCTCATAAATTCATGATATCTAGAACAAATATGTAACGTATGCTCTGTGTTATTATTATCTACAGCCTCTTTATTTCGATGATTATTACGATATCGAGTTTGTCCTACACCAGCATAAAGATACGTATAATCAGCAAAAGGTATGACTTTACTATCACGATAAAAACCCGAATTACGTTCATCCTTTTCAAAATGATTAATATACAACTTGTCACCAAATCTCATCCATGCTAGCTCTTCTTTAGCATCATGAGTAACTCTATTATTCTTTTCCTTCCAGCTTTGAAATGAATGAATTTCGCATGAATGAGAGTCTTTAAATGCATCAAACTTAGCTCTTATTCTTTGAGCTATGTCTCTACCTTCTGCTACAGTCATACTGTTCTCAGGATTCATAGATTTCATTGGAAAAAATGGCATATAACGACGTTCAAAAGATGATGCTAAATCTTGCACAGAATGCTCACATACAATCTGACACTTTCCATGACGGTCTGAACGCGATTTTTCAGTGTAATCTAATTTACGCGCCTCCCGGACACCCCCTGCCTCGGAGCGAAGAGTATACATCTCACTCCATTCCTCAGGATTATAACTATCATAAAAGAATCCACATAATCCTCTGGTACTGCCAAAATAATCCATTAAAGCAAAAGATTTTTGATGATTAAATACATGATCAATTTTGAATGTATTTCCATAGGAAACAAATTCATCATTCATCTGTAGCCCTAAAGAATTACTATTTTCTGCGGGGGGGGGGGGGGGAAAAAGCTTTTTTTTTTTTCCTCTTTACCATTTGGAGTGCTACTAAAACCATCAAAAACAAACGACCAAACATCAATTTTTTCTATATTATTTTCTTCTTTTTTATTATTGCGATTGTTAAGAGTATAAAGATACTCACTTATTTCTGCATTATTTCTAGCAGGAAACATAGCCCGCACTGGTTGATTACTTTCATAAGCTTCTTTTTTACCCATAATTTCATTAATAAAATCTTCATTATTCATATGTAAACTATATTTATTTATAGTCCATCTTTGAACAGCTTTTTTAATACGTTCAGATGCTTTTGATTTTAATGTAGTTTCTATGGCACTCACATCCTTCATATCAACATTTTTAAGCAGGTCATCTAAAGAAGGCTGCGCAATATCTTTATGTACACCGCCTAAAAGAGCCATATGAGACCAGTAACTAAATACAGATGGAAAACGATAATAATTTGGTTCTGATGGGCTTTGCAAATAATCAGAGTCAAAAAGTATTTTAGATCCAGACTTCAACGGATAAGTTCCTTTCATAAAAACCCTAATACTACCTTCATTTTTTAGATCATTGAACATCTCTTTCTTCTGACTGGCTTTTAACTGCCTTGCACTATATCTTCTAGAATCTTCTGAGGTAACAAATACAAATATTTTTTTATACACTCCTTCAACATTACGAGGATCTCTAAAAAACCCATCCCTTTTTGTACCACTAATGGCATGGCCATTAGTATAAGAAAAAGAATCCCCATAAAACTTTTTATATAAAGGCAAATAATCATTGAATATACCTTTATATTCCGATGAAAATGTGATATTTTCTCTATCTGGAATACCAAATGTTAGCCAAAGATAAGCATTTTTTAATAGCTGACTAGGCTCAAAAAAATTGGCAAATTGAAAAAACCTATCTTTACTGTCAGGACCTTCACCGTTAGCTTCTTTCAATTTTCTATTCCAATCTCCAATTTCTTGAGAATTAAACATGACTCTAGGATGTAAAAGTGCATAAAGAGCTATTTTCAAATCAACCACACCTTTTAAATTCCTTATAATAAGTTCAATTTCATCTTTAACATATGATCTACCACTATTATCAGGAGTCAAGCCATTCATGGGATGATCAACAAACCATACCATATCAATGGTAGGTTTACGGTAATATGTGTTAGCTATTTCATCCATAGTAAATGACTGTGTTATAACATCACTAGAGCTTAGAAGTTGTTGATTATCCACTCGATAATATTTTCGACTGGATATTCCGCTCAAATTATCCGAGGACTCCTTAGGCATGTTGCCTGAAATTTTCTTAACTGGACCATCTTGACTAAAAGCTAAAGAATTAAAAGGAAAGACAACAACCACAGAACAAAAGAGAACGATAGTAATACGAGATATCATCATATAAATCATAGAGATGGATCTCAATGGCAATAATAAGCAAAAACAAGACAACATGTTACAGTCTTTTATTATAATAATCCGAATATCTTGAAGTAAAAGCAAGCACTTAACAAGTCTAGTCGGTAATCATCAACCCAATATTAACTCTCGTTGAAAAATATATGGACTATGACAAACAGATCTTGCGTCTATGAACAAAAAATCAAATTATATCAATCGCTTACATATATTTTCTGTAACTCATCACACATACTTCACTCTACTAACCAAACACCATACTATCAACGCAGAATACCAAATATTGTGGTTCTTGATCTCTAAAAAAAATGAGAAGACCTACAGAACGTACTAGGAGCTTCAAAGCATCCCCATCCTAGCACTAATTACATGTATGAGTAAGGAGTTATAATTCTCCTCATAAGTCATCACTTGGCAAAGTGAATCAGTCTACGACGATATAAACCGAACAATCTGATCCGTAAAAAAAGTTCGTCGAATAGAAGGCAGGAAGTAAGCCTAAAAAACCAAATCTCAGACTAGCATGCAGAAAAAAATCTTTTCTCACATTCTTTATCTCTGATCTCATGACAATAGATCCTTTGTCTTCCAGCCCACTAAGTTTTTCTCTTTTTTACCAAAAACCAAAGCTATTGCATAAACTGCTTCAACCTTCTGCTCTTGCTCCATATACTTATCGGCATATTTCTTTTCTTCAATCGGTTTTAATGCTGCTGCTATTGCTTTGTCTGCAGCACTATTGATCACTTTAAGTTCAAAGACAAAAACCTGACTCTTCTCCCGCAACACCATATCGGCCGTGACTGCTAGATTCTTCAGCACCAACATCTACTACTTGGCTGCAAAACCCCATATAAAGCAAAAGCAAGCCAGCATACCAAGCCTCATATCTCGCTAGATCCTGCTGATGCCATTGATAAGGAATTCCAGCTAAACGAACTTCAAGAGACTCTGTAAAACTTTTAAAGTTGTTTTTTACAAGCAAAGCCACCAGCTCTCTACTATGATCCATTGTTATTTTGCCATCAGTCACATGTGTCAAAAGTCCTTCAGCTAAATACTTTTGCACTTCAAAATTCGGGTACTTCAAACGATATACCATCTCGCAGTGTTGCTCCACTTTTTGGTCAATGCTAAGGTAGCTTGATTGAAACAGCAAAGCTTCCACTGTAAGATCTTCTGGATCAAAGATAGAAAATTTCTTTTCCCGGGTAACATCACTTACTGTCATGCTGCCTAGTTGAGATTAACATTGAGTGTGAAACATATACCAAGCTAACACGCCTGTAGATGTTGACTGAATAGCTTAACAAACCACATCAGATGGTATCCGTTCTACAAACTTTGCAAGTTTCATAGGATAGCTCTTAGCAAAAAAAGAGAATGGCTCTAAGAAAAGTCTGAATGAGTCAACGAAGAAAACTAAAATGAATTTCTGTAATGTCTTCACCTCTCAACTTCTACCTATTTATAGAAGCTAGCAAAGCTCGATATTCTCATTGGGAGACTCAGTGATTTTGGGTGCTGCAATAGACGTAATTATTAGCCCATACCGTCATGTCATTTTTATTATTAATGGAGGATTTTATAGAAAGAAATTAAGTCAAGTTTTAGAAGATGTGAATAGGCTTTTTGAGATGCTTAACTATTAACTTTGCACTGTAATTGAAATACAAGAATATGATTCTTGATAAGAAGCTTTAAGAGGATATAGATGACCTGACTGAAGTGGAAACGTAGAGTGAAGGCTGACACTATAACTAAAAAACATCTAAGAGGGATTCTCGACCTTATATTTATACTCAATAATAATTTTATCATTGTCCTTATCATCAACATCACGATTCGAAATCTTTAATGCTTTAAGAGCGTTAAGGTAAGATTTTCCTTTTTCATCACAACTATCTTCTTCAAAATGCAACGGCTGGATCATCAACCTCAACACACTGCTTTCTTGCTCACTGCTTTTTGAATTGTGTATATACCTATTAAGTGCTTTTATAACACACTCGTTCTCACTTTCATCCTTCTCCCTAATGCTTGCCTTAAAATTACCTGAATTGCCTGAGGCATCTATCAATTCAAGAGATTGAATAGGCACAAGAAAATCATGACTTTTTACATCTCCTTCAGCCTGATCTTCAAACTCTTTTTTAGGACCAAATACTTTAGGATCAAATACTCCAGGATTCCATGTTGAAAACTTCTCTCTAGATTTTTCAATATCTTCAATAAAGCTATTTATTTGTCCTGTTATTATTGATTTCTTGTACAAGCTAGCTTTTAAGCCACCAAAAAACTTTTGTAATTTTAAATATTCATAACCTACCCGACGAAAGTGATGCCTTACACCCTTAGGAAGATCACTGCTTTGTGTGATATTGCACACTCTCATGCACGTATTTTTAAAGCTCACTTTCGCTGGATCAACTGGTTTATACATTGCCATATACGGATGATTATCCCATTTATTTCTAATATCGTTACCCTCACCGTCATCTAAACCACCAAGTACAGTTGAATTAGGACCACCAGGCATAGTTATGCTAACAGGAATAGTGATATTATTACAAAATGATCTATCTATGTTATCATGCTTGTAATCAGGCAAAAAATAACCACCCCAAGGATTACCCACTTTAGATCTATCTCCTTCATAGCCAACAAATTGACGAGCATATAATTTATTGTGATATATAAGTGATGTTAATCGATATAGCTTAGGACTATACCCCAACTCACTATCAGCATAAAAACTAGCTTTATCGATACTTATTTCACAAATCTGAGAATCTCTCTTTTTAATCTTATCTATTTTTTCTTCTACCTTTTCCTTTTTTTCATGACCTTCTACTGCTTCATTTAAATTATCCCATGGATACTCACACACAATGTTACATGTACCTATTTTATACTTAAATTTAGAAGGCACACCTTTTAGAATTTGCACCGCAAAATTATAGTTTCTTAAGTGATCTAATTTTTTTGATAAATCACTGTCAGGCACTTCTAAGCTAGTCCCCCCGCATAAGCCTCGCTTATGTCTAAAATTATCCATTAAAGATAAAGACTCTTGATGATCATAAACATAATCTACTTTATATTTATTCTGATCATAATAAAATTCATGTCCTAACAATGAACTTGACTGGTGGGG
>MPNI01000045.1 GCA_002238945.1 Proteobacteria bacterium bin106
AATACTGCTTTCTGAAATAGTATCTAAACACGCACTCTCAAGTGACATATCTACATTTGAATCACCAGAACAGCTCACCACAGCAAATAACGATGGATCTGTCTCATCTTGAAGCAAATACACATCCAAAGAAGCCGTCTCAGAAACAGAAGTATCTTTACGTTCATCTGCAAACACTACCGCTGAAAAAGACACACTCACAACAGCCAAGGCAGCTAACCACAAAGCAGTCCAAGTAACACGTTTTTGTGGTTTATACTTTCCTTCCATAAAGCAGCTCCTATAAAGATCACAACCCTTTTGCAGATTTAACTCTTGCCAGATTGCCATTCTAACATCTACCCTCTCTCCACCTCTATCTCAATAATTCATAAAATGAATGAGTTGCGTTAATAGCTAATAACTGACTTTATTATTGTATGCAAGATTATTGTATGCGAAGAGATATGTTCATATTTTTTGTATCAAATGCCTAGCACACAAACCACCGTTTCCCTACCTCAACACACACTTTCTTACTAACACACGCTAATCCAATGCATTAGCATCAAGTGCCCTTATCCAACCAGCTTGCAATAATAAAATCATAGTGTTCATATCTTTTTTAATACGCTCTCTTTTTAAATCATATTGTTTTTCCATGTACTCAAAAATCTTGTTTTTATCCGAACCTCTAAAACCTAAAACAAAATCGTATACCAAATCTCTGCTATAATTACGCAGATGTGCCTCTTTTTGATAACTTTCCACATACCACTCTAAAAAATCCTCAAAGTAGTTAAAGACTTTGTCTCGTTCAGCTTTTGAATTCATATCCATACCCTCAAGCTGTTCTGACAAGATCCCTGTCTTTAGCTTAAACACAATATCTTCTGGACCAATCGACTGTGATAGTGCAAAAATCTCTGCTGGTGTCTTAAAACCACTCATATTATAAAGCTGCGCCTGTCTCAATAAGTACGTTTTAAGCTGAGCTTTAAAAAAAAGTTTGTCTGCTTGCTCATCTGAAGGCACATGACGTAATGAACCAAATGACTCTGCGCCAACATCCATACCTTCGCCAACCAGAAGCTGCATAACGAAATACTTCAACCAAAGCTTCTGCTTTCGAGTAAGGTGAGGTTGTGGATTGTCAAAAGTTGCTCCCACAACCTCAACACTATAGAAATCCTGCAGATATCTCACTAACTGCTCATCTAAAACTATATTCTTTGCAAGCTCAATGGACAAACTTGATGATAAACGAGAACGCACTGCAGAAGTTGAAAACCATAAGCTGTCTTTTTCAAAGAATTCAGCGTCAAGCTTCGTAACCTCTACCCGAGAATACGGCAACACAGTTGCAAGAAACTTACTAGCTACCATAGCTCTTCTTTGCTGAGAACGCATACGCAAGAGTTCTGGATCAACACTACGCATAATCATAGACACATTCTCACTATCTTCTGCGGAAGCATCAGCACCAAAGAGATAATGTCTTAGCAAAGCAGAAAGCACTTGCTTATAGCCATTGATTTCTTGTTCTGATAGACCATGAGTTTTCTGCAAATAACTCATGGAATTTTCTGATCGCCCTACAACTTCTCTTAAAAAAACATCTTCTGCTTCGCTGACTTTGCTATGAGCCGAATTTACGGCAACATCAAGCTCAAGATGATAAAAATCAAGCAATCTTGAAGCAAACACTTGTTGTGGTATACCAGCTAAATCTTCTCCCACAAATTCACCTAAACGAAGCACAAGTTGACCATGAACACGACCATAGTCATCAAACCATTTGAGAAATGTCTCTCGAAAATCTTTACTCGTATATCTTTTAGCCCAAGGCAACTTAGGTGTAGCCATTTGACTGTCAAATTCCACCAATTCTTGGGAGGCACTACCGGTACTGTTTTCTTGACCTTCTTCTTGAGCTAGCTCAGCTACCTGCAAAATAGCTGCTAAAAATTGTGCATCTATTACATCATCTGCAACACTATTTCTTGGCCCTTTAAGCACCAAGCGCAAACCAAACAGATTGATGATGCCTTCTTCACTCTGTAAAGCTGCCTCACCACCACGTATAGTCTGCAAAAAGAACTTCGTATCTTCTTTGCCATCTAAACCTGCATGCTGTAACAGCTGCAGGAGACGATCTTCTTTTAACGAAAGCGATGACTCATCAACATCCACATCACTCGGCTCAACAACATCCTCTACTAAAACCTCTACATTTTCAGAGCTTGAAGCTGAAAGTTCTTCAACAAAATCTTCAGCTCCTTCATTTATCTCTGCCCATTCTTCAGGCGAGAAATAACCAAACATAGTAGATTTTAAATCTCCCACAGCCTCTGCATTTTCTGCAGTATGAGCTGCCTCTTCTGCCTCTGATAAATTTTGTTCCTCATCGAGTGTACTTTCTTTGAGCTCTTTGAAAGGAATCAAAGGAGAGAGATCCGTATCGCTTACATCCACAGCCTCTGATGCAGCCTCTGTGTCACTTTCACTTTCTTCCACATCAGAATCGTCCGTAACACTATGGCCAGGCGGAAGGATGTTACTTCCCGGTGGATATATCGCCTTCATATCTTTTTCCGTCTTCAGGAAAAAATCAAAGGCCACCGTTGCCACTTGAGATTCCAGTAGGGACGCATTTCTATCAACGACACCATCATAAGGGTTAACACTAGCATAAGGGGAAGCTTCCAAAGCATCATAGTACTCCTCCCAGCTATCAGCACTGACCACCAATTCACGAAACTGTTCAAACGAAGGAGACTGGATACTCTTTTCGATAAAAGTCTCTTCGATAAGAGAAGCTAAATGATGCAATACTGGCAGATAATATGCAGTTTCCACAACCTTGCGTCTAGCGACAGCTCCATCGTCACTTACAAATTGCTTACTAGCCCATGCTGCGTATTCATACCAACTTCTCACTCTACCGCCAGATGCATCAATACGAGATGCCAAATCCCTCATACTATCCGCATGATTAGGAGAAGAAGAGTAATAAGTGACAGGAATAATTGTAAAAACACCAGCAAAAAGCTCATAATCAACAGTTTCCGACAGCTTGTGAGGGACCTGATATAACAACAGATCGTGTGCTAATTTATGGTCACTTATAACTTCGAGCCAAGAATATTTACCTTTTTGCTTCATAGATGCTGCGACATGCTGAAGGTAAGCCCAATTAAGCAACTCTTGCCATTTTTGATATTTGCCTTGAAGAAACCGCAATTCTTCTCGCTGTAAGATGTTTTCAATAGTATCTTCATTGAGATCTGCTGCAAGATGGGCAAAGTAACTCGCTCGCGCACTCCAGAGTTTCTGACTCTCGCGATCAGAAACTTTATCCAACAACCCAAGAAAAGCTTCATCTTTTAGAGACATCACTGCAAGCAAGCTAGAAAACAGCCCTTGTTCATACTCCCCCTGGGGAGCAGAAACAACCAACTCCTCCTCCGTCTTTGCAACATCACTTTCTACAGCATCCTCTTTTGCAACATCACTGGACAAAACCTCAACATTTGAGGCTACAGGCTCTGCAGTGGATTCTTGAGATTCTTTGGCTATCTCCTTATTCGCAGCCTTACTCGCAGCTTTATCCGCAGCAACGTCGCTCACTTCTGCTTCTACTGGCTGCCCTGCTTTCACTGTTTCATTGTCTACAGCATCCACACTTTCTGGGTTTGTAACATACGGCAAACCAAAAGCATCACGATAAAGCATCCATAAAGGCGCTTTTTTGTCCTCAGAATCAGCACTCACACCTTCTGCCTGTTGCACATCCTCTTTTGCACCAGAATTCTCTAAAGCTTCAGAAGTAGGTGCTGCTGTCTCTGCAGAACCTGCTTCATCTGCTTTTTTCTGCGAGTCTACAACTTCTGCCGAATCCGTTGTCTTAGCATCTGCCTGCTCTGATGTTTTATTGTAGCCAAAGATCTCTTCTAAAATATCTGCCGAATCCGTTGTCTTAGTATCTGCCTGCTCTGATGTAGCGACAACCTCCTCAGGTTTATCTCCGGACTTCTCAATAATCTCAGGTGTCAGTTGTGGGAGTACAACTCCAGCTTCTTCTGCTGCTTCTATCTCTACTGGCTGCAGTACTTTCGCTGCTTGACTTTCTTTAACTTCTAAGGCTTTAGCTTCTAGAACAGAGTCTGACACCACCTCTTTTTTACCTGCGCTCACCTCATCAGCTTCCGTTACCGCTTTGGCACTACCAGCCGCCTCATCTGCCTTCTTTGGTGAGTCTACAACTTCTACCGCCTCTGCTGTCTTAGCATCCACCTGCTCTGGTGTAGCAACAATCTCAGTGCTTCTTGCTGCTTCACTAAGCTGTGCAAGACGACCAAGCACATCTTTATTGTGGTCAGGTTTTGAAGCAGCACCCTCTTTCATCGCCTTGGTCATAGCATTTACCAAGCTATCTTCTCTGGACACTCTACCTGCATGTAACGGCAAAGAACCAGCCGTGAAGCGCTTCGCCTCCTTTTCAAGTCGCTCTCGACTCTCAGGAGTAAGATAACCAAATCTTGAAGCCTTCACCTCTTCTGGAATGTCAACATCTTCTGTAAAACGATTCTTTTGAGAAGGAACAAGAGGAACCAGCTTTTCATTCCCTGGACCAGGATCCAATGGAGGTTCTTCTGAACTATTTTGATGCACTTGTGATCCTTCAGAAGAAGAACCAGCATCTGCCTGAGAAAAAAACACACCTGCATGATGCTCTTGTTTTTTACTCACCAAATAACCAGCAAGTGCACCAAAAGAGCCAAGTGTTAATACCACTCGCTGAGATTTTTGCAACACACCTGCTAACTGAGCCCACCATTTACCTAATCTACCTAATCTTTCTACTCCAAACACCCCGTTTAATGAACCACCTGCCACAGCAACAGAGCCCAATACCGGAAGAGGGGAACTAGCATAAAAAAGATCATCTTGCACAAAACCATTATAAGACTCTCCACTACCTACACGAATGCTGCTTTCTGAAATATTACCTAAACACACATTCTCAGGTGACATATCTACATTTAAATCACCAGAACAGCTCACCACAGCAAATAACGATGGATCTGTCTCATCTTGAAGCAAATACACATCCGAAGAAACCGTCTCAGAAACAGATGCCTTTTTGCGTTCATCTGCAAACACCACCGCTGAAACAGACATACTCACAACAACCATCACGCATAACCACAACGCACTCAAAACAATAGTTTTATGCTGTTTGTGTTTACCTGCTACCAAAAAACAACCTCTTGTTTTCCCATTGAATAATTTTTGCATCTTTAACGCCTTTTGAGACTATTTAAATATTGTGTACGTAAGACTTCATAGCACTAAACACTCACAAAGCACTGACAAAAGCTTTCATGTATTGCCTAAGTATTTCCTAGAAATGTACGCGTTCGCCTAGCCAAGTGTCCCCTCCACCACAGGCGACAACCAAACTAACAGAGTTTTCTTAGCATTACAAGGTTAACTATACATCATCACCATTTTTGCAAAATGATGGAATTTTAGATGGATTGTTTTTACAGGCAAGCTCTTCTGTTTACGCGTTTAATTTACATGTTTACACGTAATAAATCTTCACCTATTTGCATAAGCTCTTATGCCCTCTTTATTCTATATTATATTCCTTATATTCCTTAACTTTTTTATAGCCTTAGATTTATGGCTTTATCTGATATTTTCTCTTATATTTCCTCTATTTTGGGGGATGCTCTCACTAGATAAAAGTCATGATTCGTATCCATCATCATAGAAAAAATGATTGTTTTTCATAAGCAGATATCTCATGTACTCTCAACCAACATGAAAGTGAATTTCGTGCTTCACTCATACTTGATGGGTTGATGAATGCTTTGTTGCTCTAAGGAGCATTTATCCGTAAACTAGATAACTGTAAGAACCCCTCTAACCATAGGTGAACAGTATGCTCTCTGGCAACCCTATCACATCTTCACACCAACCGGCATACAGCAAAAAAAATAACATAAATAACATAAATAACATAAACATCACTGCGGCCAAACAACGCTTTATGGCTTACGATGTCTTTGCACACAAACAAAACCTCAATCCTGATGATGTATGGACAGCTATTCACAGTGGAAAATTACCTGCCAAAGAACACAATGGCGAATTATTTGTGGATCTCTCTTTTTTTACACGTAAAACCCACACACCAAAGCCAACACACCAACACCCAAAACAAAACCCACCTACATACAAGAACCACAACAAGCACAAAGAACCCTCTTACGCACAAGCCTACGCTCAATCACGCAACATACAACCAACACCAGCTAACGAACTAGCTAGCGAGCAAACGACACCTACTGAGCGATTATTAGAAGGAGCTAGCTACAAAGATAGCTACAAAGCTAGCTACAAAAATAGCTACAAAGATAACTCTGCTGCACATTCATCCTCACCTGCTTGCCATACCAGCGATGTAAGAGATATCCAACAAGCTCCAACAGAGGCAACAGGCAGACAACATGCCGGACAACACACTGAACAACACAAAAACCAAGAACTGACACAAACCATAACCCATCATGAAAAACATGCTATGGCCTCTTTAACAGAAAGTTATCTACAAAACATTAAGGATATGACTCAAAATATCCTGGCTGCCAAAGATGAACTCATCTCTTTAAAACAAGAAAGCTTACATCATCTCAAAGAAGAAGTAGCTCTACTCAAAAAAGAACTAGCCCACAACAAGCAACACCTTCGCAACAAAGATCAAGAAATCGAAGACCTAAATGTACTCAATCAAGCCTTAAGCAAAACTCTTTCGTCTCACAAAAACTAACATGCCTTCAGTAAGCTCTTATTGGATGAAACGAGCAGGCTCAACCACTCAAAAAGAACGCCTGGATACTCTTAGCTGTACCTTAAAGACCAACTCACCACTGCGCTATCACTTTATTGGCATCAAAGGCACGGGCATGTGGCCATTGGCATGTGCTCTGCAGCACTTTCAGCCCCAGTGTTACATTCAAGGCAGTGATCTCAAAACCACAGCCCATGAGCACACCAACCCCAACACCACCATTTGGAACACCCACTCCGAAAACCACCTTTCTTGGCAACCAGCTGGCAACAAAAGAGCCCTCAATGGTGTGGTATATACAACAGCTGCTAGAGAAGATCATTGTGAACGCATAGCTGCTAAAAAACACCACATAAATATTTATCATCGCGCTGAAATGCTCCAAGCTCTTGGAGCATGCCATAACACCTCTGTGGCTATATGTGGATCTTGTGGCAAAACCTCCACTACTGCCCTTTTGTGTCATCTTCTCACATACGCCCAAAAACAACCCACAGGGATCGTTGGCAGCGGGCTTATCAATTATGACAACCATTCCCATTTAGGTGGCAATGGTTCTATCTTTGTCTATGAAGCCGATGAAAGCGATGGATCCCACACAATTTACCAGCCATCTATGGGCATCCTAACCAATATTACAAGTGATCATCTTGACTATCACACTTCCATGGAACACCTCTTAGCTTCCATCAAAATCTTTGCTCAAAATTGCACAGATATATTGATTGTACCCGCTCAAGATCCACTTCTAACACCCCTACTAAAAGGTATTGTGGCTAACAAAAACCACATAAGTGTAGGAACACATTCCCAGGCACAATATCGTATTCATAGTGTTTATAGCAACCAGGACGGTTGCGCATTTTCTATCAACAACTATGCCTATTTTCTGCCAGCCATTGGCACACATCAAGCCATCAACGCTGCTTTTGCTATTGCTGCTAGCTGTGCAATGGGTATTCCAGCATCCACCATCCAACAAGCTTTACTTACATTCCAAGGAGTAAAAAGACGACTTGAAAAAGTCTTTGACAGCAAAGAACGTGTCATCATTGATGACTATGCTCACAACCCTGACAAAGTCAGGGTTGCTATTGCTGCTGTACGCAGTGCCTATAAAGATGCTTATATCGATGTCATCTTTGAGCCTCACAAACTCCATCGAGCCATTCAATACAAAAACGCATTTAGCTCAGCTCTTAGCCAAAACATCCAACACATCTTTCTAGCTCCCCTCTATAGCCCGAAAGGGTTAAACGAAGAGCATCTCTCCACATTTAACCCAAAACACTACGCCAAAGACCTCCAAGCCACCACCGGTATCTCTACTAGCGTGATAGAAGATTATGATCAATTAGGAGCACTGACTAGGCAAGTCACTAACAGCAAAGACATGAGAAGCTACAGCAAACATGTTACCCTAATCCTAGGAGCAGGGAACTCTTCAAAAGCTCAGCTACCGCTACTCAATTATTGCTAAGCACAATCCTATGTTTTGGCCATTTTCAAAAAATCATCTACTCACACGACAACGTGTTAAGCGACGTATAAGAAATCCTACAGCACGACGCCGTATTTTTTATACTCTCATAGGGTCACTATCCGTAGTGGTGAGCGGTTTTTTGTTCTTTTCTCTCTACCTTCGCTACGAACCCCATTACGCTCAACAATGGGATCAACAAATCTGGCCTCACAATTCCGACACCCAGAATACCTATTCTAGCATGATCAACAGCCCCAAAAACTCTTTTGGTCATAACTTTACACAATCTAACCTCCTTCCTTCCACAAAATTGCACACTGCTAGAACCCTCCCAAAAGAAGATCCATGGCGTATCAGTATCGTAGATAAAAAAGGCCAAGCTCCCAGTCATACCATCAGCCAAAGCATTATTGCTGCCACAACAAACCGTCTCAATCATGGCAGCAGAGACGAACTCCAACGCCTCTCTCATTACATTCTCAGAGAGTCTGTTTTTGATCATGTCAGCATAACCCGTACAGCACCCAAACATGTACTGATACGTGTCAATATTCCTGAAGCTGTAGCTATCATCGAAGCCGGAAGCTGGAGATTACTCTCTAAGCATGGAGGTGTCTTGGGCAAGATCGCCCCCAAAGACCAACCTCACTTACCACGCATTAGCGGTGTATTTTCTCCCGAAGCCAAACCTTATACCATAACCAGCTCCAATAAGCTCAGCATTCGCCAAGACCAAGCACGCATCATCACCCGTATCCTAACCACTCTTGCTTTGATGAAAGAAACCGGGCTATCCATAGAATCTCTCAACTATGATCCCTACCTTGGTATCAGTCTCTCCTTATCTTCACAGGTTCACATCGGTCTCGGCCATCCTCCTTACAATACCAAAATCAGACGACTAGCCAGTATTATCCAACAAGCCAAAAAGAATGGTAGTGCCATAAAGAAAATCGAACTCGATTTTCAAGGCAAAGCTTTTGTACAACTCTACAAAGACCCCCCTAACGAAAGCTAATCCAAACACCATCACTACAAGCGTTCAGTGTTACCGTCCATATAAACCCAATTTTTCCCTTACTCACCCAAAAGGGTGTATAATATGCTTACAACAACGTACGTCGTTGTAAGCGCTAAAGCTATTGTTCAGCACCCAACAAAGCGGACTAACCCACCTAACCATAAACCTAGCTAGAACAAGCAGCTAGAACAAGCAGCCAGAACAAGCAGCCAGAACAAACAAAGAGCCCTTTATTATGCCCAACCCCAAAACCTCATCATCTCCTAAAACAACCACCAAAAAACACCCTGATATCTTCGCCTTAGATCTCGGTACCACCAAGTTCTGTTTAGCCACATTACGCTACACACAAAAACAGCTACGTCCCATTATGGATAAAGTTGTGGTACCTTCTGGAGGCATGAAAAAAGGTATGCTCTCTCATATGCTTGAAGCACGTACAGCTCTTGAGCAATTGATCACACTAGCTGAACAACAATTTCAACAAGAAATCAAACGCGTTTATGTGGGTGTTGCAGGATCACATCTTAAAGGAAAAATTGCTCATGCCACTTTGGATCTCGGCGGAGACACCATCAGCGAAGAAGATCAAAACACTCTTCTTAACCAATGTGCTGGAAATAATGATCCTTCTTATGAAATGCTTCACAATATCCCTCTAACCTATCAAGTAGATGCACGAGAGATTGTGGATTGTGCTGTGGGCTTTTCTGGTGATTTTTTAAAAGCTGAAAGCTTTCTTGTCAAAGCCAATAAAAACTATCTCAAAGACCTCATACGACTCTGTAACGTCTGTGGTCTAACCGTTGTTAAACTCTATGCCGAGCCTTATGCTTCAGCTATGGTTACTGTGCCTTATGAACAAAAACAACAAGGTGTGGTGGTAGCTGACATAGGAGGAGGAACCACCGATGGCATTGTCTTTAAAGGTGGCAAACCCGTTCGTTTGTTTACAGTGAATGTGGGCGGAGAGCTTATGAGTCGCGATCTAGCTACCTGCTTGCGCATCAGCATGAAAGATGCTGAAGACATCAAACTACACTTTGGACTCTCATCACCTGACAACCACCTTGCAAACAAAACGCGTACCCTCAAACGCATCACCGGAGAAGACATCACTATCACAGCAGCAGATGTTTACCCGATACTGGCTGCACGCATCGAAGAGCTCTACCATATTATTTTATCAGAAATAGGCCCCCTCAAAACACTGTTAAGCTCAGGGATGATCATCACTGGTGGTGGCAGTGAACTCAAACATATCAGTCCATTCTTACAAAGGCCCCATACTTTATTTGTCAATAAAAACCAACCCACTCTCCCTAAACTCGCTAACGGTACCTCCACACCCAATGACCGCATCACAGCAAGTACCCCTTACGCCACTGTAGCAGGATTACTGTATCTAGCTTGGCTAAACGAAGAAAACAATCCCAAAGCCGCAACACTCTCACGTGCCAGCCATCATTTTAAAACCTTACTAGGCTGGATCAAAGACATGACCAGATAAAACCATTCACACAAAAATACATCACTATGATGTACACAGACTGTCTTGCTTCTTGGCAACTTTCATCAAGGCATTAAGTCATCCCACATGAACCAGCTCAATCCATAGACATTTTCTATTGCTATTTTATATAAGCTTATATATGGAGTGTATGAATTATATGATCCATACACTCCAAGCCCTGCCTATATCCTCATAGCACATCAAAGCAACTTTGATAGCTTATAGATCATATTAAAAAGCAACAATTCTCTACATACATACACATACTTCACATGCTTTTATAAATCCTACCAGCAACCATCTGATCATCACCGAATAAAAAACAGCAAACCCTAAAGAATACTGCTCATAATTCTTTAAAGCATATCTAAGGATATGTTATCGCCTTACAAAAACAACCATTCACCGAGCTACAAGCTAGTTAAGGATAATAATAACCTTACACAAAATATGCTTTAAAGAAATGCACCGAGCATGTACTTAATCATGCCATACACTTTGTATGCAAAAGACGTCCAAATATCTTAAAAAATGGCTCCTCTTCCATATATATCAATTAATAATCAATAAATAAAAGGACTTGCCGATAAGAGAGTGAGAGTTGATGATAATATAATATATTTTCTATTACTAGACTAGCAGCATAATGAAAAAATCAATTAAAAACTTCAACACCATAAATCCTTCATTACTCTCATAATTTAATATTTTAAACTCTTAGCTAACTCATCATGACAGATCAATATTGAACCAAACAAAGAAAAGAAAGAGGTATTTAATGAACACAAAAACCAATAACAACATTACTGTGTTACCCCCCCCCAGAACATATTCTCATTATCTGAAGATATTTTTTGCTTCATTTTTCACTTTTAATCTGTTTCTTTTTAGCATTAGCTGCAACGATGGCACTCCAGTGACTCGTGAAAATTCTGATTACACAGCAGATTTAAACAATACACAGAATACTGATGACAACACAGAAAGTGATATAACTCAAGAAAATAGTGCTTTGATTGCCGCACTTAAGAATGAAACATCAGGTAATACAAATAATTACAACTTCAGATCAGCATCATTAAATCAAAACGGACATCACGATCAAAGTGATTCAGCCTCTACGTCATCATCTTCGGCATCTCTGCCTAAATGCGAAACAAACAAAACATGTTATAGTTACGATACTGACAAAAACCTTATTTTTATTAAATTTATTAAACAAACCAGCAAAGTCAGTCCTGGATTTTTTATCCATTGGGTTTCTAAAAGTGACGCTGTTTCTTGCAAATGTAATCTCTCAATCAGAGGATTAACCATTAACATTAAGTATAAAGTAAACGATCAAGTACGATCTAGGTATATAAGCATTTACAAAGGCTTTGTAGCCATAGCAAAAAGATGGATAAGTTTAAAACATGTAACATTCGCACATGACGGTAAATTTGAAAAAGCATTACAAAATGCTGCGGAAGATGACCCAGACAGTGTAGAACTGATCTTTACGATATATAAAAATGGGATTGGGACTGGACTTACATTAATCGTCGATAACCAAACAACTCGACTTCTTGCTAAACGCGCTAGATATAATGCTTTTGAGACGTTCACGCCATCTCAAAGATTAAGTTCGTACCGACCCAACCGCGGTAGAGTAGATAATGTTGAAGATCAGAAACGACTCACAACATTCGCTCAAAATTTTATCGAAACCGTTGGATTATGGGATATGTCCGAATAATACCAAAACACTTTGCAATATAATAAATGTATATATAGTAACTGAAACTTTGCAAAAAGATCACCCCAACCCTTCAATCTCTCAATCCTGACTTTGACATTTCAAATTTAGCAAAAGCCGTAACCCATTAAAATAATAGACTTTTTTTCGGCAGCTTTGACTCCTTACTTCTCACTTAGGCAAACAGAATCACGTTTAAACTCTTCACTATAACCATTCTTACTTGTCATATCGATCTCCATGATAAACAAACACTATCTTAGCCGATTCTTGCCCAAGTTGCTTCTACTTTTTTTGGGGATATTCACTTGCCGATAAGAGAGTGAGAGTTGATGATAATATAATATATTTTCTATTACTAGACTAGCACCACAATGAAAAAATCAATTAAAAACTTCAACACCATAAACCCTTCATTACCCTAATAATTTAATATTTTAAACTCTTAGCTAACTCATCATGACAGATCAACATTGAACCAAACAAAGAAAAGAAAGAGGTATTTAATGAACACAAAAACCAATAACAACATTACTGTGTTACCCCCCCCCAGAACATATTCTCATTATCTGAAGATATTTTTTGCTTCATTTTTCACTTTTAATCTGTTTCTTTTTAGCATTAGCTGCAATGATGGTACTCCAGTAACTCGTGAAAATTCTGATTACACAGCAGATTTAAACAATACACAGAATACTGATGACAACACAGAAAGTGATATAACTCAAGAACATAGTGCTTTGATTGCCGCACTTAAGAATGAAACATCAGGTAATACAAATAATTACAACTTCAGATCAACACTATTAAATCAAAACTCAGATATATCTTCATCTTCATCTTCATCTTTTTCATCTTCATCTTCGGCGTCTCTGCCTAAATGCGAAACAAACAAAACATGTTATAGTTACGATACTGACGAAAACCGTATTTCTATTAAATTTATACCCAAGAGATGGCACTCGGGCTATAGTACGCCTGGATTTACAATCAGCTGGTCTGCTAACAGTGACGCTGTTTCTTGCAAATGTGCTTTCTCAATCAGAGGATTAGAAATTGACATTAAGTATAAAGTAAACGATCAAGTACAATCTAAGTATACAAACCTTGACAAAGGCTCTGTAGCCATAGCAAAAAGTTGGATAAGTTTAAATCATGCAACATTCGCACATGACGGTTTTTTTGAAAAAGCATTACAAGAGGCTGCGGAAGATGACCCAGACAGTGTAGAACTGATCTTTTCGATATATATAACAGGGATTAGGCCTAGCATTACATTAATCGTCGATAACCAAACAACTCGACTTCTTGCTAACCACGCTAAATATAATGCTTTTAAGTCGTTCACACCACATGAAAGATTCTACACAAGCACTACAATAAGGAATGTCGAAGATCAGAAACTACTCGCAACATTCGCTCAAAATTTTATCGAAGCCGTTGGATTATGGGATATGTCCGAATAATACCAAAACACTTTGCAATATAATAAATGTATATATAGTAACTGAAAATTTGCAAAAAGACCCCCCCCTCCAATCTCTCAATCCCTGCCTACATAAGGGATTGAGATATTTTTTGATTTTTTTTCCAATAAATTGCTCTTGTGATGTATAGATAAAATACATAGTCAATTTTATTTTTTTCATGCTATAATCACAAACATCTATCCGTCCTACTTAACACCATCATAAATCAAATAAGAAACAGATGCTATAAATCAAGTGTCTTTTAAAAAATAAAATATACTATCTTAACAGATAAACTTGAAGACATCATGAAAGCTACAAAAACCTTAAGTCACCGCGGCAACCATAAGCTAACTTTGACCAGTTGTGAATGACTCAATGGATAAACTTAATATATTGACAAGAACCTGTGATCATAAATCAAAATGTCATTTATTTGTCTAGCCATGATTGTATATCGCATCGCAGGTCCACATACAATAATTCTCACTCATGAAGGTTAGAAATGCCATCAAAAAGATGTAGCTCTTAAGTAAGTAGTTACAGCACTTCTTTATCCTTTACACCGTGTTATTTTTAATAACACAATATAGAAAGAGCGAGTGATTACACAGAAAACATTTCACAGATGAGGAAAGAAGGATATATTGTTCAATTTTCTAACGGCATTTTAGAGCATGTTTTTTTGAGTGACACACCCTTGAAAGATCCTTTTCTGCACGATTTAAGACTTCTTTTTTGCTCTCGTCTCCTCGTTATTTTTCAACAAAAATAACGGCATATAACTAAACGCATTCCAAGATATTCATCACTCTCAACCTCACAAAAAGCAGCATAAAAACATCTCTGTTTCCTTTAGCAGGGTTCTACTATTTTTGGTGGTGGCGTATCTTGTAAGAGGGTGGTGGCTCAACTTAAAAACAGACACGTAGTTCACAATAGTCAGTAGTTTTAGGACATATGCCATATACATAAGTTGCTTTACATAAAATGAAAACTATGAACCAATGTTAAAAAAACATTGTGACTTTGCTCACTAAGTGTTAGAGTGCATATCTGATATCGAAATATAACAATAACCCCGGCTGCGCATTGGTCCTCTCAAATAAAACAGATGATCATTCATAAAATTGTACATTTTTGTTCAATTCTTAAATGAGGAGAAATGTCCCATGATATTACCCAAATCCATAGTCGCAAGGCTGTCTCTATTATCTCTGCTGTGTTTATTTCCCCTTACAGCTCATGCCAGCAATAACATCACTACTGATAACGATCTAAAACGAGAAAACAACGAA
>MPNI01000046.1 GCA_002238945.1 Proteobacteria bacterium bin106
TTCGTTGTTTTCTCGTTTTAGATCGTTATCAGTAGTGATGTTATTGCTGGCATGAGCTGTAAGGGGAAATAAACACAGCAGAGATAATAGAGACAGCCTTGCGACTATGGATTTGGGTAATATCATGAGATACTTCTCCTCATTTAAGAATTGAACAAAAATGTACACTATTATGAATAATCATCTGTTTTATTTGAAAGTACCAATGCGCAGCCGGGGTTATTGTTATATTTCGATATCAGATATCAAGTATGCACTCTAACACTTAATGAGCAAAGTCACAATGTTTTTTTAACATTGGTTCATAGTTTTCATTTTATGTAAAGCGACTTATACCTATAAAATATGTCTCAAGACGACTAACTACTGGATAGATAAAGGCTTGATGGCATGACTAAGAAAGTCTTTCAATGATGACTTCTAGGCGATGAAAAAATACTAATAATTTATAAACAACGTATTTCTTCTATTCTATATATCTATTATCTCTGTTATCTCTGTTCCTAATTTCTGTCTGTGTTACAATCAGCACCCAAATACAGCCATTTGATTATCTTTTAGGCAGTTACTTTTCTCATAAAAGAGAGGATCGGCATAAATCTTTTGAGTGAAGAAGGACTCTTCACGATGGCGCCAGTTGTTGAGATACTGTGAAGGTTTAGTGACCAATGCCTCTAATATTCTTGTTCGACTTACTCTACTGAGGTGATCTTCACTTGAGATTTTGAAAAAGTCCCACATCTTATCATTGTGATATGTACTAACCATAGACAAGAGTCTTTTGACATCAGTGGCGTAAACCTTTTCTAGTTCTTTTACTTTGGATGTCAACACAGAGTACAAAGTGTTTTTCATCAAAACAGGATCATAGATCTTGCCGGTTATAAGAGTTTTAAGAGCGTATTTGCTGTCTAGATATTTTCCAGGTTCTACTGCAGAGTAATTATCCGTGGGGTCTATAGCTCCAAGTAAAGCATGACTATATACTTCTAAACAATCAGAGAACTCAAGATGGTTAAGCCCTTTAGATGCACAGGTTTCTTTTAGAATTCTTGGCATCTGTGTTGCAACACTTACTAGTAATGGTCGTGTATAAAGAGCATATCCATCTTCAACAAGGCTAAGTTCTTGAAATTGTCTAAATGTTCTGTTTTTTATGAGTTTGAAGACATCAGTAAGGAGAAAATACGAAGCATCAAGGATGTATTGATTTTCATAGTGCTCTTTGAGCTGATCCTTTGATAGATACATTCCCTTATTTTGAAGATGCTCGCGAAAGTAATTGCTTCTAGGTCTCGTTATTCCCTGTGATGTTTTCTTCCATAACAGCAACGGAACATGAAGGTACCTGACGGCCTGTGCGGCAACAGCAGACTTTAAGTGTCTGTATTCATCAACCTCAATGTTACGCTTATGGAGTAAAGCTTCAAAAGCTTTATCGTCCACGCTTTTCCAAAGTGATGTTGCGCTCCCTTTTGTTAATGCTGTTAATGCTGTCTCTGTACCTTCTTCTGTATGTGTATCCGTACTCACCAAAAGATGTGATAGAGGTTTGGGATCAGGTGATGCTGAACTGAGCTGTACTTCTCCGCCAGAGCTAACCTGGCCTTCATTGGCATCCGTCGTGTTTGATGAAAGAAAAACCCCTTCGCTGGCAGCAAATTTTTCTGTTATATAGCCCACAACCACAGCTCCGCCAGCCAAAGACAGAGCCCACTTTGTGAATGCCCTTTTAGATACCCCGTACAGATACCTGCCCCATGATCCAGCTGTAGTACTTAGAAGAGCTATGCCAGTTACAGGTACAACCGCTGCAGAGCTACGAACAACTTCTGAAAAATTTTCATCTAAAAGTTCTTCATTGTCAGGCATGAAAGCGTCAGGCATGAAAGCCATGAGATCACAGTTAGCTATTTCCTCTATCTCTATTTGAGGATGTGATTCTTCTGCTACATCAAAACAATCAGAAGCTATGAGATCAAATGTTCCATCAGTGTCTTTGAGAAGATAGTAGCTTTCTTTGTTATTTTCTAGCATGAGATCGTTATCAGCAGTGGTGTTATTGCTAGCATGAGCTGTAAGGACAAACAACCACAGTAGAGGCAGCAAAAATAGTGTTGCGATTATGGGCTTGTATGGTGGCTTATGGTATGTAGGTTTGGGTAATGTCATGAGATACTTCTTTTAATGTAAGAACTGAAACAATGCACATTTTCATGACTTATCATCTGAGTCATACGTGTAGCGGCGGTTGTTGTTATATTCCAACATCAAGGACGTATACTAGCACTCAATCATTAATGTCACAATATTTTTTGAATATTGGCTCATCATTTTCATTGTATGTAAAGTGACTTATATATATTTATATATCAAATATACTTAGTCATCATAAATTTTGCGTGAATGCTTTTTATCCTAAAATTTCATCTGCTCCTTTTTAAAAAAAGGAGCAGATGTGTGACTTGAAGCCTTCTCAAACATGGAATTATAAACGTCATCATCATGAAGCTGTGTTGATGGTGCTGCAATAGCATTGAGAACCGTTTAAGTATGAACAGTTAGTTTGATAACTGGGTCATGACTAGCTCTATGGCTAGCTCTATAGATAAGTTCAGACCCGTGTAGCTTATCACTGAAATACCCTTGAAATTTTGCCAATTAAGCCTAGAGCATCTGGTTGTTTTAAAGCATTTTAGGTGAGATTTGAGCTCAGAAATGTGGCCAAAGCTTAGAAGCTCTTAGCGGATAATTCTACCTATATGTTTACAGGAAAAAGCACCGACAAGCAGCTGTCTTGGTGAGTACTCATCCAGTAAACCTCTCTTGTATCTCCTATCTTGTGGTTTAGAGAAGAGTATGGCTTGACTAAGGAAACGAGCTAGCAAGAAGAGTTATGACAGTTGAGAGGCTGTTAAAGCGTGATCCTGTTAACTGAAATAGTGAAAGAAGCTTCTTAATGGATCGTTTAAGTGTCAAAACAATGGTTTCTTGCCATGACAAGTTACATGGCAAGAAAAAACGATCTTATATGGTCTTAAGGTGGTGGATATGTGTATCTGTGTTATGTGTTGTAGCTTTGGTGTTTAGCTATAGCGCTTACTATGCTTACGCTTGGTTTGAAGATCAGGGATTTTTTGAACACATTGAAGAGCTATCTCAATACAGCTCTCCTAAACACAGTGTGTTGTATGATGCTCACGGTAGTGTGATACGTGAATCTTATAGTGAATTTCGTAAGTATGTGACATACAAAGACATTCCTCAAAGTGTGATAGATGCTGTTATCTCTATTGAAGATCAGAACTTCTTTTCTCATAGAGGGGTGGATTTTAGAGCTATTGTGCGTGCAGCTTGGAGGAATTTTCGCTCAGGAGAGATCCGCCAAGGAGGTTCTACTATTACTCAACAGCTGGTACGTGACAGTGTTTTGAATAGGGAGAAATCTTATGAGCGTAAGTTACGTGAGGTGATTTTAGCGGTACTTCTAGAAAAACAATTATCCAAACAAAAAATATTAGAGTTGTATCTCAATTCTATGTTTTTAGGAAGCAATGCCTATGGCATTGCTTCAGCATCTTTGCGATTCTTTGCTCGTCCACTCTCTGAGTTAGAACTTCATGAACAGGCCCTTATTGTGGGCTTGTTTCAAGCACCTTCTCGCTATAATCCTTACCGAAATCGTCGTAATGCCATTCAACGTCAAAGACAAGTCTTAAAGGCCATGTATCGTCATGGCAAGATCAGCAAGCAGGAATGGATAAGAGCTATAAGAAAGCCTTTGAGGTTTAACTCATCTGCTTTAGCCAATAACTCTACAGAGGGAAGTGAAGGGTATTTTTTAGATTATGTGGAATCTGAGGCAAAGAAAATCTTAGGGGTGTCATCTTTAAAAAATCGTGGTTATTCCATCTACACATCTATTGATCCTCGTGTTTTTGGTTTGATGCGTCAAGCTGTTGAGAAAATGGAAAGTAAGCTAGCGGCTTTGGAACAACGTAATCGTGTCATGAATAAAGATCTGCGTTTAGAGATTTCAGCGGTGGTGATGAATGTTCAAACTGGCTTGATTGAAGGTATGTTAGGAGGACGAGATTACGGAGTATCCAACTTTAATCGTGCTTATCAAGCACTACGGTCTCCTGGTAGTGCTTTTAAGCCAGTGGTGTATTCTTATGCGCTCTCTCAAGGGTATTTATGGTCAGATGTCTTTTTTTTATCACCTATTACCATAGGTGATACGTATAGACCACGTTCCATGAGTAGTCAGTATCTCAAAGAGAGTACTTTACTGAAATCCTTATATTCATCCATCAACATGACATCCATTGAAGTGGGAAAAAAGTTGGGTATCTTCAATGTGATAACTCATGCAGAGAAGATGGGGATATTATCACCCATTAAAAAAGAATATGGTTCTTTGATTGGTCAAAGTGAAGTCACTGTGTTGGATATGTTACGTATGTATTCTACTTTTGCCAATCAAGGCAAGAGAATTCAACCAGCAGCTATATTACGTATCGAAGATGCTCATGGTAAAGAGGTGTTTCGTGTTGCTGATAAAGAAGACAGAGAGCTGTCTGTGCTTTCAGAGAAAGTGAATTACTTAATGGTGCAAGGTTTGCGTAAGGTCCTCTCTCATGGTACAGCTCGTGGTGCTTACAATCTCTCTCATATTGCTGCAGGTAAGACCGGTACCACCAATGAATCTATAGACAATTGGTTTTGTGGTTTTACTGAAGATTATGTCATGGTGGTTTGGGTGGGAGCAGACGTTCCTCAACCTTTACTAAATGGTAGAAATGCTGGTGCCACTTTAGCTCTACCTATTTGGTCTTCAGTGATCACTCCGCTATCAGAAAGTGCCAAGACGAAAGCCTTTGGTAGGCCAGAGGGGGTTAAACGTTTTCGAATTGATCCTCGTTTTGGTCATATATCTCAAACAGGCATTGAGGCATGGTTTTTAGATGGTACGAAGCCTCCTCAAAAAGCTTCCATGCTTACATTGATTGATAGTAAAAAAAAGATGATACGTGGCTTTGATACGCCATCTAACAGGACACTATTAGCACCATGAGATATCACTATCATTGCAGATGGATCTGTTTTTTGAGATCTCATAGTTACCTAAAAGTGAGAGTGAAAGCCTGTGATATCTTCCTGCTTATGAGCTTATTATGTGCTTTTTTGTTTGCCGGTATAGCAGCTGATATAGCAAAAGGTGGTGTTGTAGGTAGTAGAAATATAGAGCGTTCAGGAAGTATCAAAAGACTTGCCCAGCAACAACTCGCTCAGCAACATCAGCAACAACTAGCCATGAGACTTCCTAAAAAGCCATCACTTCGGTTTGTATGTGAAAATACTGTTTCAACTCTGTCACAAAATTTAGCTATATTGAGTGAATATCTTACCGCTGAAGATTATAAAAAGTTGATGAAATCTGGCGTACAGAAGTTGGCTTATGCACAACCTGGTAAGTGTGCAAGCCGACGTTTTTCTAAGAAGTTGCTTTCTATAAAGCGGCGTTTTCATAATAAGCATCTTGGCAAGATCGGTATTATTTTGCCAGACAGTAGTACGGACGATCCTTACTCAGCTTCTTTTAAACAAGGTTTGATGGCAGCTTGCAAACACTTGGATTGCGATCCTTCCAAAGATCTTGTATTTAAACATGTTCCGGTGGGAAATAGCGTGGCTTTAGAAAGAGTTCTTGCACAGCTGATTTTGAAAGAAAAAGTAGCCATATTGATAGGTGGATTTGATGAAAAAACCACAGAGTATCTGAATTTTATAGCTGAAGTGTTTCGTACTCCTACCTTTTTAATCAGACCTTATCCACTCACCAAAGTTTCCACATACAGTTTTTATGTATCTCCTTCTCAAGAATTGGTAGCTCGTAGCTTACTGGCAGCTTGGCAAAAAAGAGGTATCAAGAGTGTTGCCTTGTTGCAACCTCATGATCAAATGCAAGAACTTGTTAGCTTTGTTAAAGAACACGCCAAAGCTTATGGTATTCACATTGCTACACAGGCTATGTATCATGGCTCAAGTCTTGACTCCATGCAGGATGCTGTACGGCATATTTTTGAGCTCAAGGCTGGACAACGTCAGCAGGAGTGGGAAGCATTATTGCGTATAGAGAGACAGAAAGCTGAGGGTTTGGGAGAAGAATTTGTATTAAAAGATCATTATCTAGAACCTAAGATAGATTTTGGGGCGGTATTGATCCCTGATAATATCAAAATTGCTAGACATTTTGCTAAGCTGTTTCGCTACTATCGTCTTAAACAGCCCCTCACTTTGACAGGTACTCATCTTTGGCGAGCCAAAGAGTTAGCAGAACCATGGGATGATATGTTTCAAAGAGCTTTTTTTGTGGATTTTATTGGCAGTTATTTGGACTTACCATCTGGGTTGTTTCATACTCTGAATCCTTTAGGTGTTGGTGGTGAAAGCCCCATAAAATCCACACATGTGGCACTACCTACAGCTAGTCATATGACAGCTGAGGGGCGATTTTTTCCTTATAGCTCACCAGGAATGTTTATTGATCCTTCTTTAGCAGCACCGGTGGATTTTCAACTTCAAGGGTGGCGTGCCATGTTGGAAGCTGTTAGGCTTAAACAATATTTCCCTTTTGGTAAGGCAGGTTTAGCTGAACGCTTACGTGAGGCATCTCTTGGTTCTGAAGGGTTCTTTAAAAAAGGCCCTTCACTCTATGATTCTCATCATACTTTTTGGCCTAGCTATGTTTTTGAGCTATCTCGTGGTGGTGCTCATTTGGAAAGATCTTCAAGCAGCTTGCCTTAATATGTCATCTCATTAGAATAGTAAGACGCTTTCTCTCTGGCTTGGTAGCTTAGCTTTTAGCTCACCTCGTTAGGTGATAAGTTGGCAGAGCAGATAAGCTGAGCGCGTAGATTGCTATTTTTGGTTGTAAAAAGTGGAGGAAGGGTTTTTGAGTAACCTAACAGATATGAGTGATGATCATGGTAGCCAGAGGCATGCTAAGGTGTTTATCTTGGATTTTATGGCCATGGCCTTTCGTTATCATCATGCCATGCAAAAACAGCCATTTTTTACATCTTTAGGCTTTCCCACATCATCTATTTTTGGTGTGTTAAGAGCTCTCTATAGGATTTTTGAACAAGAATCTCCTGACTACATGGTGGTGGCATGTGATTCTGAAGGTCCTACATTTCGTCATAAGTTATATGCTGACTACAAAGCTCATCGTCAAGAGATGCCTGAAGAGTTACAAGAACAAATTCCTAAGCTGTTTGAATTATTTCATATTTTAAATATTCCTGTCATTACCCAAGCTGGTATGGAAGCTGATGATATTATTGCCACTTTGGCAAAGAAGCTTCAAGATCCATCAACTTCTGCAGTTGATACAGATATTTATATTGTTTCAAATGATAAAGATATGATGCAGCTCGTAGGAGAGAAGGTGAGGTTGTATCAAACTCTTCCTTATAACAATAAAGTCAGAATTGTAGGACAAGAGGATGTTAAAGAGTATTTCTGTGTACCACCTAGTCAGGTTATTGCTGCTCAAGCTTTAATAGGAGATAGCTCTGATAATGTTCCAGGAGTGGCTGGTATAGGCAAGGTTACAGCAGGAAAGCTATTAAAAACATATACATCATTGAGTGATATATACGCTCATCTTGATGATATCACCATACCGAGTTTAAGGCTCAAGCTTGAGCGAGATCGTAAAAACGCTTTTCTTTCAGAACAGCTTGTGACTCTTAAAGATGATCTGGCCATTGGTTGGGATTTGAGTAGTGGTAAGGTAGACAAACAGTACTGGAGTTGTGATAATCATCGTCTTGATAAGTTTTTGCTTTGTTGTGAATTTAAAACTTTGCGCAAAAAGTACTTTCCAGCTTCAAAGCTTAAAGACAATCTTATGCCGTTTTCTCCTTTAGGTAGTCACATTGTTGATGGAGAGGATTCAGCTCATAGAGATGTGGTAACAAAGAAATCTTTAGTATCATCTGCTAAAGACAGCCAAGATATCAAACCTTATGAGGATATTTTTGGGCGGTTTTTTAACATCACAACGCTCAGTTCTTATGCTTTTTTAATAGATGCAGCAAAGGAAGCATCTTTTATGGTGCTTACTATGATGATCAAAACCACCGGTAAAGGTAGTATAGGTAAGGATAAAGGTTTTGAGGGTATCTCTGTGGAAGGTTTTACGGTGTATTTTGCAAAGAATCTAGAGTTATCTGATCATAATGAGTGCTTTGGTTATTATTTGAATTTTATGGATGATCGTTTAGGAGATAAAAAGCGATTTTTCTTAAGTTTTTTAAAAGAATACTTTCACACGTTCCCTGCTACTCTAGTAGTTTATGATGCCAAGTTGCAGCTTCATGCTTTAGCAAACATAGGTTTTGATCCTTATGCCGTTACAGATAACACCATCACACCTGTAGAGATGTTGGTAGATGATGTGATGGTCATGGGTTGTTTAAGTGAGGATTTTCCTCCTCATCCTACTTTAAAGCAGGTTATTTATGAATATTTGCCTTATTCTCATCACACCATTAAGTGGATGAAAGAGGTTTATGAGAAATATGTTTTACATATGCCAGTAAGATATGATGATGATCAAGATGGCTTAGGCTTTGTGGATAAAATCAATGCTTTTTGGTGTTTATTAGGTGATGTGTATGCAGGTTGGTTTGTGAAATTTTCAAAAGGTCTTGCTCGTTATGGTATGAAGAAGGTGTATCAAGAGATTGAAAAACCTTTGATTCCAGTACTTTTATCCATGGAGCGTTGTGGTATACATGTGCGTCGTGAGGCTTTAGATGAATTTTCTAAAAAACTTTTAGAAAAAAAAGAGCAACTTAGTGAGGAGATTTATGGACTTGCAGGAGAGCGTTTTAATATTCAATCTCCTAAACAGTTAAGTCAGGTACTTTTTGTAAAGCTAGCTTTACAAAAAGAGTTTAAGCTTTCTTCTGGTGTGTATAAGACATCCACCGGTTATTCCACTCGTGAATCGGTACTAGAGATGATGAGTGAAGCACCTATTGTAGCGGCTGTATTACGTTATCGTAAGGTTGCTAAGTTGAAAGGAACTTATACGGATGGATTGATAAAGTTTATTCATCCTGATAGCAAAAGGCTACATAGTACTTTTCGTCAATGTGGTACGGTGACAGGGAGAATGAGCTCTTCGGACCCTAATTTGCAAAATATTCCTATTCGCTCAGAGATGGGTAAAGAAATTCGTAAAGCTTTTTGTGCTTCTGGATACGACACTGTGATCATCAGTGCTGATTATTCACAAATTGAGTTAAGAATTTTAGCTCATATGTCACATGATAAACAGCTTATCCAAGCTTTTAGCAGTGGTGAGGATGTGCATAATTGGACAGCTTCGGTGATGTTTGCTAAGGATCTTAAAGATGTAACAGCTCAGGATCGTCATGTGTCTAAGGCTATCAATTATGGTATTATTTATGGCATGGGACCTCGCAGACTGGCCAAAATTATTTCTGTTCCATATGGTAAAGCCAAACAGTTGATTGCAAGCTATTTTACGCACTTTTCTCAGGTGGCAGAGTTTAATGATAAAATGGTGGAGTTTGCCAGAACTTATGGTTATAGCCAAACTATAACAGGCAGAAGACGTGCTCTTAAGGATATTGATTCATCTTCTCCTATGTTGAAGGTGAATGCAGAAAATATGGCCCGTAACTCTCCTATTCAAGGCAGTGCAGCTGATTTGATGAAGCTTGCTATGATCGATGTGTATCGTCGTATTCGGCAGAGTGATCTGCGTTTAAAAATGATGGTACAAGTACATGATGAGTTGGTGTTTGAATGTGTGAAAGAAGATCTTGATGCTTCACTCGCTTTGATCAAAGAAGCGATGGAAGATGGGATGGACTTGGCTGTGCCTTTACGTGTTTCTATAGGCTATGGTCACAATTGGTTAGAAGCTCATTAAGCCATTCACAGAGATGTTATACAATCAGGTGATTTGATGTCTCAGTTCCATCAAGACAGTCACGATTTAGAGGCTATGCCTTTTTTTGAGCATATCAAAGAAGTCAGAAAACGTCTTATTGTTTGTATACTGCCGGTGATGGTGGTGTTTTTTGTAGCATTTTATTGTGCTCCATGGCTTATAGATTTTTTTAAAGGTCCTTTAGAAAAAGTGGCCACAGCTAACTTAGATCTTGGCTTTAAAGAAGTAACTGAGCCTTTTTTAGTGAGCTTGAAAGTAGCTTTTTTGTGTGCTTTCTTAGCGTGTTCTCCTATTTGGCTTGGTCAAATATTTCTTTTTTTAAAACCAGCTTTGTATAGCAAAGAAAAAATGCCCATGGTTATGTTTTTTCTATGTTCTTTAGGTCTTTTCTGGCTAGGAGCTCTATTTTGTTTTTATGTGATTATGCCTTTTGCTTTAGATTTTTTGTTGCAGTGGGGGCAAAAATTTGCTGTCTTTGATGTCACTTTACAAGGTTATTTTAGTTTTTTAACGGTTTTGATTTTAGGTTTTGGAGTGGTCTTTGAGTTGCCTCTTGTGTTGGTATTGCTTTCCATGATGGGAGTAGTTTGTGCTGCAGATTTAAGAAAGATGAGACGATATGTATTTTTAGGTTGTTTTTTAATAGCAGCCATGCTAACCCCCCCTGATTGGCTTTCACAGGTAGGTATGGCAGTGCCTATGTATATTCTCTATGAGTTGGCAGTGTGGTTAGTGAGTATACGTGAGCGCAGATTAGCTAAGGATACTTCTAGAGGGTAGGTTTATGGAAAAAGTGCAACAAGATATGAGTGGTCAGTTCTTTGTTTTCTATGATGGAGCTTGTCCTGTGTGTCGTAGAGAGATGCATTGGCTAAAGAAGAAAGCTCAACGCAGAAAGATAAAAAAGGATATTCACTGGGTAGATATAGCTCAAGAAGGATTTGATGCCAAGATTTACGGTAAAAGCCGTGAAGACTTTATGTCATCATTGCACGTTTTTGATGGTAAAATCTACGTCAAGGGTATGGATTCTATTCGTTGTTTATATAGAGAGCTAGGCCTTGGTAAATGGATGGATTGGACAGGTACTATTGTGATCAAACAGATTGTGGATTTAGGCTATAAGGTGTTTGCTAAATGGCGTCCACGTTTTCGTCAATGCTCTCTAGATAGCACGTCTTGTCCTAAGAAGTGATGATTCTTCTATGAGGTTACCAAAAAAGTAAAAGAATTATGGCTAACATCACTCATCTAAAAAATGCTGCTACCATAAGATAAATTTAAAAATATCACAGAATTTCGAATCATAGCGGTCATATGTTAGTGATTAAAGGTTTTCAGTCCATACACAAAAATTCATATCTATGCAGGACAGGAATATGCTCAAGAAGATCTAAAACACAGAGCAAGTGTTTATCTTTGAATTGAAAATGGCAGAAAATAAAAAGAAACATGAGAAGGTACTTGATATTAGCTCTTCTCGTGAAACAGCCTTGCAACTATATGAAGTTAGGCAGTATGATACTAAGTGAGGCTGCCGATATGATTGGATAGTAGCAATCATGAGATTTCAAAGTAATGACAAGACATCACGCCCTACTAACCTTTCGCAGGAAAGCAAAACTATGATGTTACCTTTAGAAGAGCAAAATTTTGAAACACTTAGAAAGAAAAACTGCTATTACGTAGATAAAACTCGGTATATTTACGAGCTTACCTTACATAGGTAGGATTATTTTCTGTCTTGTCCTAGGCATTTTGGCAAAAGCCTTTTTGTAAGCACTTTGCAATCTCTTTTTGAAGGTAAAAAGGAGCTATTCAAAGGCTTGTATATCTATGATAAGTGGGACTGGTCGCAGAAATATCCAGTAATAAGAATCAGTTTTGGCAGAAAAGAGTATGCTAACGAAAACGATTTAGAAGAAGATATTTTTGCTTTTTTAGATACTTTAGAAAATAAGTATAGTATCCCAGCATCTGACGAACTCAAACCCTCTGCGTCTAGTCGTCTACAGAAAATCCTTAAGCATATCTATACTATCAACTCTAAGACAAAAGTAGTTATTTTAATTGATGAGTATGACAAGCCTCTCTTAGATGCCCTAGCAAACAAAGAGCTGAGCGAAAAAAATGAGTCCACTCTTAGGGGATTGGCATTTTTAAACAGGTTGATGATTATATACACTTTATCTTTGTTACTGGCATCACTATGATTTCTAAGTTTAGTATATTCACTTATCTCTATCTTGTAGATATTAGCTTAGAACCTGAATTTTCTACTATCTGTGGATATACAGATAAAGACTTAGGTACAGTTTTTAAAGAAGAAGTCAAGAATTTTGATCGTGATAAAATTCGCACTTGGTATAACGGCTACAGCTGGCTTGGAGAGGAAAAGGTTTATAATCCTCGCGGAATTCTTAAACTCTTTTTCAACAAAGAATTTAAAAGCTGGTGTCCTGAAGATGGCACACCTCACTATCTTTTTTATTATCTTATGAAAAAAAGAGCTCTGCCCCTGCAATTAGAAAACAGTCTTATATTAGATGATGATCTGATTAAGTTTTCTATGGATAGTGGCAAAATAGAAGCTCTTTATTTTCAATCAGGATTTCTTACCATCCAAGAGGAATTATACAAAGTGGATGATATATACTATCGCCTAGATTATCCTAATCTTGAAGCGAGAAAGAGTTTCCATCACGGGCTTATGGCATATATTACGCAAGGCCAAATCGATGATGAGTATAAAAGTGAACTAACAGAATATTTAAAACATAATTATTTCAAGAAATTTTGTGAATATTTACACAATAAGCTTTGTGGGGTCTCTTGTTATTGGAATATGATGCCAAACGAGAGATTCTTTTTTAACTACGAGAGTTGTTACTCTTTGTTTTTATATGCAAGTTTACATTCTCCAAACCTGCAAATGATACCAGAACAGCCTTCCAAAGCAGGACGAAGTGATCTTACTGTACTTTATGATAAGCAAGTGTTTATCTTTGAACTGAAGATGGCAAAAAGTGCAAAGGGGCTTAAGAAGGCACTTGACTCAGCGATGGATCAGATTAAAAAACGAGGTTATGGTGAGTCCTACAAGGATAGCGAGCAGCCTATTCATCTCATCGCTCTTGCCTTTAGCAAAGAAGAAAGAAATGCAATTGGCTGGCGTCATGAAATGCTCTCATAAGTTTTCTTATGAAAAACCTTATATTAATAAGTCTTCCAAGAACAATAATGAAGCGGAGTCTCTGACATGATGATGAGATTTCATTATACAGTTTTTTTATCGATATTATTCGCTTCACCCCATTATATACTTATAACACAAATTGATATTATTGGGATATAATCTTCTATATCAGGATGCAGAGCTAGATTCAGGAGGCGCGTCACAGAAAAAGTCATATCTTTTTCTAAGCTCTTTATTAGGTAGACTTGCACGCTCCTTCTTACAAAAATCATCTTCATCATTATAATTACGTGCAGAAGAATTATACAGACAAGGTGTTCCACCGAGCGATGAACTTGTTGTTAAATCAAAGACATCTTTGATAGCTCTTTCATTCTCTGCTCGTGCTGCTGACTCTTTCACATTAATAAACATAAAGTAAACACATACAGACCCAGATACTACCTTACTATTAGGATAGTCCCAGTAGTACTGAGTGTCGGGTTTTTTAGAGTCGGATTTGTTTGAACAGCCGAGGTTAGCAAGAAGAGAATCAGGAGGAGAATCAGGAGGAGCACCAGTAGCAAGACTATGCCACGTGTTACTGACGCCGGGGCAGGGTATGGGTGAGTTTGGTGTTGTGGTGGGTGCTTCCTCGTGTAGATCGATATCCATAACCAATCCACCTACAGTTACAAAACTATTTGATTCATTAGGAAAGTAAACACTGTAGGGGCGGGGTGATGGTTCTAGTGTGCCATTAAAATCACCGCTATCTGGCACCGGAGCATTCCTTCTATCTTTATACAACAACCGTTCTTTAATATGCCTTAAGCGGTAGAGGTCTCTTTTTTGGGCTTGTACGTCATCATGGTCGACTATCCCATCGGCCTCACCATCGTCAATAAAAGCAAGCTCTTGATAAGAACTCGCCCATAATGTATTCTCTTCAGGATTAGAATTTTTAAAACTATCCTCCTCATCATAATGTAAATTTGAATTAAAACCATTTGCTACATTAAAACTGTTTGCTGCACATTCCTCTTGTGTGGCTTTTGTATAGCAGGTAATGGCATCATGAGTTTGATAGTTGGCTCCATCTTTTAGTGTTCCTGCTTTAATTTTACTATCACCATCAGCAATGTGGATTGGTTCCTTTCGTTGACTACCCTTCTTATATTGATAATTAATTCCAGTAATAACCCTACATCCATCTGGCTCGAATGCATCATCGCTCCCACCCCCCGCCCCTCCTGCATCATCTTCAACAGGTTTTAATGCCCTTGTCACAACCCTAATACCAGTATTGCAAGAGTTATCATTATCCGTATTATTATACTCAAAATTGTTATGACCAAAAAAATCATCATCCACGTATTCATTGTTAGCATTTATAGACTTTTTTTTATAAGCCGCTTTATCCTCACATCCTATCTGTAACTCTCTAATTGCTACTAAATAAGGAGTGCGGGATATGTTTCTAGTGGTAGAATCTGAAAACTCATCACCATATTTTTGAGAATAGCCTAGATATCGTGTTAGCGAGTTTTTTCCAGCATGAAATGGTACAATTGGTTTTATTTCGTCATCAGACTTTGTACCAACAAGCCCCTCATATACTTTAACTTTGTCTTTAATCTCTGGCCAGGCAAGTTGTACATGGTAATCAATATGATTAGTATCTTCATCTGGTAAATATGGCTCTTCATCACTATCTCTCTCTATCGTCACATATTTATATTTTGGCTTGACATGATCATTTGCATCTATCTGAGATACATCATCAGCAAAGTCTCCCGTTAATACCTTATCAGCACAGTTGTTATTAAGATCAAAAAGCGTGTGTGATATAACCTTGCTAATATTGTGCGTCTCAGACTCACTACGATATACATGATCCTCCTTAATA
>MPNI01000047.1 GCA_002238945.1 Proteobacteria bacterium bin106
GTGTATGTTGATATAGTTCCAAATCATGGATCAGATAAAAAACGGTACTGATTTGTCTTTCGTTGAGATATAATGGCAAATAATGATAAAAACCACAAACAAACTATAGCTAACATCACCAAGCTTCCTGAGAAACACATCCTATAAATTGAGTGTCTTCTAAAAAATAAAAATGCTACTATCTTAACAGATAAACTTGGAGATATCATGAAAGTTATAAGAACCTTAAGTCACCGCGTCCATAAGCCAGCTGTGAAAAGCTTAATGGATAAGCTCAATATCTTGAAAAAAACCTGCGATCAGAAATCAAAACATCATTCTATTTGTCTAGCAGTGATTGTATATCGCATCGCAGGCCCACATACAATAACTTTCGCTCATGAAGATTGGGAATGTGATCAAAAAAAAGTATTTAAACAACAAAACTTTTAAACTTGGACAGAAAACCTAGCCAGTAAATTTCTACCTTAATAATTAAAAATCATTGTATTATCAATGGGTTATGTTCAATTTTGCTACAAGTTTTGCGAAACTTCAGTAACTACATTTAATAGTATAAATTTTCTCATACTCTATTGGATTATTTTTATAGTCAAAAAATAAAATATAATTTTCTTATTACTAGCAGAACGATGCTCTGTTTTAAATAAATTATCCTCATTTTTTTCAAAAAATAAACCTTTTTCGCATAGTTTTTTATAAATGATATTAGCAATACATTTAGGACTTTTTGTATTAATATCATAATAAATTACATCTTCAAAGCGATCCAAATGAGAATCATCAAACCCTAAAGACAATGATATGATTTTTTGAGTTACTGAGCGCAGATTTTGCTTCGTGTTTAGGAATAGGGTTTTCTGTATACTCTTTTGACACAAACAAAACTACTAAATAAGCTTCTTCTGAGTATATTTTTCTCGAAGTAATTGAAAAGAATATTCCTTAAAGATTTATATTTATTGTGTTCGTTATAATATACTGTGAGCTCATTTTCTACCAAATTCTTGGTTAAAAAAAGCGAATTATCAAAAACCCCAAAATAGTTGTTGTGAGTCATCTCATTACTACCTACATCATTCATTTGTGGATGCAGTATTTTTCATGGATCTAGCATATCAACTTAAATGAAGTTAAGCGAGTCATCACAAAAATCATCTATCCAAAAACTTGATAGTAATGGTATTTAGGCACAATTTTCTCATTTTGATATCAAAGGAGTAGGTAACTTCAGATTCCAAAAAAAAAGAACTAAATGCCTATCCTATAATACCTTTTTTTTACTCTCTTCTTCAGGCCTCACTAATCTAAACTTTATTTTATAGCTACCTTTTTCTAGGAAAATAAGTACCTTCTTTTTACTCAAGCGATGTGTTTATAAGTTTATAAATAAAGTTTAGTAAAAAACGTACTCTTAAGCAACAGTTTTTTTCATGCACTATCTATTGATCAGAGATGATTTGGCACTTCTTGCTAGTATATCTGCTGCTATCTTTGGCACTGAATTGAGATCTATCTGTGAGCTCTTAATATCTTCAAAAATGAGCTCTTTGGTGAGATAATGGTGAAATTTTTTTTGAGTAAAAGAGCCCATAAACCTCTGCATTTCCTTTAACAGATCGTCTGTGCCTTTGCTAAGAGCATTGAGATCTATAAGCAATGGAAGAAGAGCCATTTTATAAACATCTTTGATCAAAGTATGTAGCTGATTGTTTTTTGTACTCGCTTCACCAAGCACCCATTCCTTTATCATCTTCATAGGGGCTTCTCTTTTTAGTCTTGAATCAAGCAAAAAACCATATGGTGAACAATAGGAGAACAAAGGTCGTTTATTTTTTGTGGATAAAAAGATCTTACTAAAATCTAATTCAACCATAAGCAAACCATGATGACGCTTCACAGACCATCCTTTTGCTTTCAAAGCAAGCCATAAAGAAGTATTCTTCTCATCTCCATACCAATGACTAATAAGGCAACTTTCGCTATGCAGATGAATATTCAATGAATCTTCATGTAAATCACATGCTCTATATTTTTGCCGTGCCTGGTTTAAGATTTTCTTTGAATCATCACAAAGATAATCTGGCTGCTGATCACTATCATAAAGGCAACGAACCTCCTTCATCACCAAATCATCCACTAAGCACATTCCAGTAGATTTAAACCTCGGTGGTAAGCCTTCGTCTTCTCCTTCATCGCTGACAAACACTGTTTTTGTGTTGTTTTTAATACTTACAAGCTTCATGCTTTGTCCAGAAAAAATAAGATGATTACGCAAAGATTCAGGAGATTCTACAGTACCAAGAACCTTACCGTTACAGCTGATCTCATAGCTTACTGGTGTTACAAAGGCTGCATAAAACCGATAATCACTTGCTAGCTTTTCTCCTGCTTCTGCGAGCACGTACTCTGAAGTAGCCGTCTTTTTAATCAAAGCTATATCAGGTGATTCCATTTGCACAAAGAGCTGGTGGAATATATCTTTTGACACCCCAGCAAAAGGACTCTCCTTAGCACAGAGTAAACGATAGACCATGGTTTTGGTGATCTTACGATGTGTTCTTATCACAGAAAGGATTTGATGCAATAATGTGGAAAGCTCAAGGGATCTCTTAGGTGGAGGAGGCTCGTACTCTTTTTTTATTAAAAGCTCCATTAAGGCTAGTGACATCATAAAGTCCATAAACAAAATATCTTCTATATTGTAACGTTTTTTTTCTTCCAAAACCGTATGATAACAAGTGAGACGAGAGGGAGTATCAGCGCCACCGCCACGACCACTTCTTCCCATACGCTGACGTAAGGATGCCACTGAGCGAGCACAACCTATCTGTACTACCTGCTCCACATCACCAATATCAATACCTAACTCAAGAGTAGAAGTGCAAATAATGGTTTTGGGAAGATCCGATTTTTTAATCTCTTTTTCTACTTTTTCTCGTATCTCTTTACTCAAAGAGCCATGATGAGGGAAAAATTCGTTAGGTACTTTTCTACGCTCACACTCTTGTTTCAAAAGATGGGCATATAACTCTACGTCATAGCGAGATGTAGCAAAAACCAAAGCTTTTTTGCCTCTAAGATGCTCATATAACTTTTCAGTTAAGCGTTGATGGTGAACCCCTATACTACCCTTATAAAATTCTTCTTCATGGGGATTGTAGGATATGGTGATCATAGAGAGTGTGGGAGGTTGATGATCACTGCTTTTATCTTCAAGCACTTTTACCTGTTCAGGATCATCAGGACGTATATAACATCGCGCAAGCTTAGGCTGCCCTAAGGTTGCTGAAATACCAATACGACGTATCTTTCTTCCCAAAGTTTGCTCTAAACGATGTAACAAAGAAGAAAGATGTATACCACGTACATCTCCTAAAAAACTATGCCACTCATCAATAACAACACATTGGATAGCTCCAAAGAAAAGATTCACGTTCTCTTCACTTTGACCAAAGATCGCTTCTAAGGACTCGGGTGTGATCAAGAGCACTCCCTCTAGATTTTCTTTAAACTTCTTTTTAACCGTAGAAGACACATCTCCATGCCAAGCTGTAGCTGGAATATGTGCATACCGACACATATCTTCTATGCGCCGCCACTGATCATTAATCAATGCTTTCAGTGGTGCAACATAAAGAATATGACAGCCAGAATGAGCCTTCTTTTTACTCAAAGTTGTTAGCTGAGTGATCAAAGGCAGAAATGCTGCCTCTGTTTTTCCTGAAGCTGTGGCAGCACAAATAAGCACATCATTGTCACAATCCAAGATGATGGGAATGGCCTGACGCTGTATCGGCTTAAGGGAACGCCAACGCTTATGGTCTATCCATCTTAGTACTGACTTTGATAAACGATCAACTGATGTCTTCTTATAATTCATCCATATCCTAATGATGTGACAAAGTAAGCTTTATTCCATTGTCTGATCACTAACCATAGGCAGCAAAGTCATCTTCATGATCAGGTTCTACTTGAATCTTTTGCAAAATATCTTTCCAGCTTTGTGAAGGATTTTGTTTTAACAATGACACGAAGTCCACAAAAGCCTTGATGGTTTTACGTGGTGTTTGAAAATAAGCCTCACCGATATAGTCATAACAATGATCTAGAAACTTCTGTAATGCCTCATCGGGAAGATCGAGCTTCTTTTTTTCACCCGATTGCATCACCTCTCGTATCTTTTGTATCAACACAAAACATTCTTCTTTGGTAAGTTGTGGCAGTTTCATAACAGGTCCGCTTAAATCCACCAAAACCTCTGAGGCATACTCATTAGGCCGTAAACGAGTATATAAGGCCTCATGACTTGCCACACCACGATGCTCATCTTCAAGAAATTCTTCCGTACCACCAATCATAATGCTCAGATGATCGGCTACACCTTGTAAAATATCGTTAAGAATTCTCAGTAAAAATTCATAGTTCTTCGCCCGAGAAGAGCCATGCTGAATCAACATAATGTTCACAGCCTCATCGATACAAACCACAAGCCCGCTGTAACCCGCTTCTGAAACAAATCGGGCATACAGTTTAAGATAGTCATACCAGTTATCATCATGGATAATACATCGTACGCCTAAGTCACGCCTAGCATCTGTTTTGGTAGCATACTCCCCTCTCAGCCATCGCATAACAGCCTGCTGACGCTTTTCATCTCCATCTTCATAGCTATCAAAGTAGATCTTTATCACCTCAGCAAAGTCATAACCACCAGCATAATTTCTAAACTTAGTAAGTGATTTGGTTAATTCATCTTTCACCGAAAGACTGTTGCTTTGTGCTCTACTAGAGATAGCATTAATGTAACGCTGTAAAATAGACTCCAAAGCACCACCGGATGTTTTGGAGCGTGTAGAGATATGTTGTGTTAACTCGCAAAATAAGGAGCGTGACTCACCACTGGAACTATAGATTTTTTTCTTTGGAGAAAGGTCACCATGCATCACGATAAAACCTTTATTGAGGGCAATAAGCCGTGACAAAGTAAGAAAGAAGGTTTTTCCAGAGCCGTAATTTGCCACAATATAGCGTATGGCTGCAGCTCCTTCTTTTACCGAATCAAGGTCGCGAATAATTTCTGTGAGTTCCTTATCTCTTCCCACCTGAATATGCTGCAACCCAACCTTAGGCACAACACCAGCACGTAGTGACTGAACAATCGCTCTACGTTCTCTTACTTTTATTTTGGTCATTTTTCTTCCTTAGGTAAGTTTTCATCATAAAAATAAGCCCACTGTGTTTTTCTAAGTGGCAAAACCTGGTATGAGCTGCCTTAAATCTTCTTTCTCTTGTAGAGCCTCTATGGATTCTGGATGCACCTGATACATCTTTTGCGTGTCATCAAAAATTAAGAAATCATCGTCTAGGTCTAAATATTCATAACTCCATTCATTAATCTCTTCCACTACTCCCTGCTCCATCAATTGATACTGACGCACCATGGCACAAAACTCTTGATGAGATAACTGCTGACGTTTCATCAGTTGAGTGATAATATGAGCAAGGATCTTAGAGAGCCCCCCTATGGTTACCTCATCTTGAAGCATTTCTTCCTGGGCACCATCAAATATACTCTCTAGTAGCTCCTGAGCACTTTCTTCTGCCTTGCTTTTTGAACTGCTAAAATCATCCAAATCTAACGTAACCATGGGTATAACTGTTCTATCAGAGGCAGGATCCACTTGAGTTTTTTCTGATGCTTCTTGGTTTTGCAGCTGCTGTTCTTGGGTATCTTTATGTGACTGTGATGGATGTGACTGTGATGGAGAGTATTTTTCCAAAAAGTTATAGATCGCACTTGATGGCATATTGAGAATAGAAAAAATCTTTTCTAAGGTGCGCTTTTCTCCTCCAAGATCAAACCAACCATCTGAGATCATGGTACTGAGAATAAAACGTGCTACTTCTTCTTTGTGTTGTGCTGGAAGCTTCTCAAGACGAGAAATAATACTTTTCATCTGTGAAGGATAGGTAAGGTGCCATAACACATTAAGCTGCAAGCGTGCTCTATCCTTATCATCAAGATCACTTTGAAGAGTTTTATCATAAAAAAAAGCTCTTTCTGATTCACAGATATGATCATCTGCATTAGCTACCACAATGCCTACTTCAAAAAGAAAGTACTGCTCTTTTAAGGATTGCAGATTCTGCCATAGATCAATAGCATCAGAACTGGAAGCAAGAAAGAAAAGATCTTCAAATGGCTGTACTATTCTTCGAACCAGATAAGGATCAGGGGCCATAAGAATGCCTTGTGTTGCTAACTCATCTGTAAGAAGTAAAAGGAGCTCATTATCTGTTTTTTCTACCCCCTGCGTCCTGATATGAGTTAAAACCTCCCCTGCCTTTTGTTGTGCTATCCTTTGATCAGCACTTAAAGAAGACAGAGGCTCATGATCCTTTTGCAAAAGCATGATCTTTTCTACCATGCTTTTAAGCGCTACTTCCTGTGCGTTTAAACCTGACTCATCTACCTTGTTTTCTCGCTTGCTTTTAAAATCTATAATCACTTCCACTGCCCTTACTGTATTGTGTCACTCACCTTATACTGCTCTTATGTGCTAAAGCTTTGGTTATCATCTCTTCTATACAGCCCAAAAGATCCTCTTGATAGTTAGAGCATCAGGCCAACATCAAGATAGACAAACGTATTGAGATATATCTCAATACGTTTGATATGGCCCTATCATTAGCTACAACCCTCTCCTTCTGTGTTTTTGTATCGTGATCATCTTTTTTCTTCATAAGTTTTCTTAATGACCATAAGAGCCCCCATAAGAGCCTTTTGTTTCTTTGGGTGGCAGCATCCGATATGAGATGCCTTAAATCTTTTTTCTCTTGCAGAGCCTCCATGGATTTTGGATGCACTTGATAGATTTTCTGGGTGTTATCAAAACGTAAAAAATCATCGTCTAAGTCTAAATATTCATGATTCCATTCATTAATCTCTTCTACTACTCCCTGTTCCATCAATTGGCGCACCACGGCACAAAACTCTTGCTGAGATAACTGCTGACATTTCATCAGTTGAGTGATGATATGACCAAGACTCTTAGATAGCCCACTTATTCTTGCTTCCTCTTCTAGCGTTTCTTCCTGAGGATGAACACCAGCAAGTATCTTCTGTAGCTGTAACTGAGTACTTTTCTCTGAGGCTTCTTTTTTTTTCGTCTTCTCTTTTTGAAAAGCCTTTTTGATCTTCAAAGGAGAGCCTTTTTCCAAAAAGTTATAGATCTGACGTGATGGTTTTTTGAAAATAAGAGACATCTTTTCAAATACATCATAATTACGCGGTTTTTGCTCTAATCTCCTGCTCGTATCACCTGCAATGCTTTTTTGAGACAATTTCTGAGACAACATCAAACTCCTAGAGATGCCACGTTCAAAATCTTTATAACTATCGCGAATGTCTCGGGTTTCCCATAAAAAAATTAAGGATAATCACACAAGACTCTATCTGCATCTAGAAGTGATGTATCTCATGTGAATATCTGTTATTTTTGAAAAGATAAGACGTTATAATGCCAAAGCAGACCTACCCTCGAGCCATAAACTCAGATGGATAAGATCTATCTCTCTATCAGAAAAGAATGATCATGCTTGCTAGCCATGCTGCTTAAAGCCATACTAGGGGTCATGCAACAGCAGTGGATGATCAATGGCAAAAAAAGCCCTTGCTCTCTATCAAGATGGGATATGGCACACAAGACAGAAGCATGCTTGCAACTTAGCGTGTTGTGGCATGGGATCTTCTTTTATTGTGATTATAAAAAGTTGTTATAAAAAAAAGCAAGGTGTCGATGGTTTTGTATCATAAAGTATCAAGAGTGTTCTGAAGAGCTATAGCTCTTCAGAACACATGTAACAAAATCCAACAAAAGCTTTAATATATGCTTTAGTCTGCAAGCTATCATGGCGACAGTAAAAAGAACGCAAGATGCTTTTTACATAGAAAGACCATATGAGATTTCGATTTATCCATGCCGCTGATATCCACTTGGATAGTCCTCTTCGTGGTTTGTCATCTTTGAATCTAGAAGATGACTTAGGTGACCAGTTTCGCGGTGCAACGCGAAAAGCCTTTGTTAATCTTATTGACTTTGCACTAGAAGAAAAAGTCGATTTTGTTGTTTTGGCTGGAGATTTATACGATGGTGACTGGAAAGATTATAGTACGGGCTTATTCTTTCATAAACAGATAGCGCGTCTTGGCAAAATCATGGTTTATGTGGTGGCAGGAAATCATGATGCTGCAAACAAAATGACCAAAAAACTTACACCACCGCAAAACATGAAGCTCTTTTCGCATAAAAAGCCCCAAACTTTCTTACTAGAAGAGCATAAAGTCGCCTTGCATGGTCAGAGTTATCCGGAGCGCTCAGTAACAGATAATCTTGCTTTAAAGTATCCTGCAGCCAAAAGAGACTATTTCAATATTGGACTATTGCATACCAGTTTAGATGGACGTGAAGGACATGCGAATTACGCTCCTTGTTCCTTAGATGATCTTTGCACAAAAGGCTATGACTACTGGGCTTTGGGGCATGTCCACACCCGTGAGGTGGTACGTCCATCAGATCCAGCAGTGGTGTTTAGCGGATGCTTACAAGGGCGTCATATTAGAGAAGAAGGTGCTAAAGGCGCAACACTTGTTACAGTAGAAGATGAAAACATTATGGCACTAGAACCAAAGCATTTTGATGTATTGCGATGGTTTTTATGTCGTATTGATCTTTCAGGATCAGTGAGTCCAGAGGATCTCTTTGAACGTCTGGATCATGGCATTTCCCTCACTGAAAAGGCAGATGGACGCCCTGTTATGGTGCGTATTGAGCTTGTAGGTGAAAGTACTCTTGCAGCACAGCTTCTCTCTCATGCAGAACGCTGGGAAGCAGAGATTAGAAGCCGACTAGAGGAGATGTCGTCTCATTTGGGCTTAAGCATATGGGTAGAAAAAATAAAAAACGAAACCAGCATGCCACAACAGCAGATAACTTCAGCAGCTTATGATGATGCCTTAAGTCATCTTTTAAAAGCGGTACAAAGTCCAGAATACAATGTGGATGCTATTCCAGGACTTCAAGAAAAGATCACAGAGCTAAGAGGAAAGCTAAGAAAAAAGCTTCCTCGTTCCTTTTATATCCCTAATGCAAGTAATATGGAAAGTATGAGTATTGATGATGAATCTCACATAGCTGATATGGTTATCAAAGGAAAAAAAATGCTAAAAGCCGTTTTATTAGAAAAGGAAAACTCTCTTGAGGATTGATCGTTTTGACATCATGGCTTATGGTCATTTTACTGCCAAATCTCTAGAGTTTAAAGCAGCTCCTAGAGACTTTCATCTTATTTATGGTGATAACGAGGCTGGCAAAAGTACTTCCTTAAGAGCCTTGACAGCCTGGCTTTTTGGCATTCCAACAAGATGCCAAGATAACTTTTTACATGAAAGCAAAGATCTACGTTTAGGAGGAAAGTTATCTCTTCAAGATGGTAAGGCCATAGAATTTATCCGCAAAAAGTCTAGAAGCAAATCTCTTATAGATTATCACACCAACTCACCCATATCAGAACACGCTCTAACTGCTTTTATTCCTTCTCATATCAACGAAGATATTTTTTCTCGACTATGGGGCATAAAGCATGAAGAATTGGTAGAGGGTGGAGAGGAGCTTTTATCAGATTCTGGTGATATAGGCCGTGCTCTTTTTAGTGCTGCTATGGGGCTTGCAGGGATTCAAAACCTGGTAAAAGAATTAGAAGAAAAGATAGAAGACATCTATCTGCCAAGAGGTAAAGTTCCAAAGCTCAATAAGGCTTTGGAACTTTACAAAGATATAGCAAAAAACATCAAAAAATCATCACTCAATGATGATGATTGGCAGCAGCTGCAGCAAGGGTATGAGGAGTCACAGAGCAAGCTTCGTGAGATAGAAGAGAAAATAACTGCTAACGAAAAAAAGCTGCGCTGCTATCAGCGTGTAGTGCGACTACAAGAACCTTTGCTTCGTTATCATCGTTTGCAAAGTGATCTTAAAGAGTTAGATGCGGTGGTTTCCCTTCCTAAGAATTTCAGCCGTGAGTTTACTATCACCAGCACTGACTTGCGTAATGTAGGAAGCAACCTTTTGCACGATAAACATAAGCGTGAGAAACTACACCTCAAAGCCCAAAGTGTTAAAAACTTAGATACTATTCGCTTGATTTTGAGTCACGAAGAGCAAATCATTCCTCTTCGTGAAGAGGTGGGTGCGATTCAAAAGGCACAACATGATCTGCCAAAGCTTGAAAGTGACTATGAAGATAAGACTTTTAAGGCAGAGCGGATTTGTCATAACAAACTCCATACAACTTTAGATGGCATAGATGCTTGGTTTTTGCTACGGGATCAAAAATCTATCCTTACAGATCTGAGTAATGAGTACTGCGTGTTGGAAGAAAAAAAGAAAGAGCAGCAAAATCAGCTAGTAAAGATACAAAGCTTCTGTTATTGATCACAGATGCTTTGTATCTTGCAGCAAAATCAGCTAGTAAAGATACAAAGCATCTGTGATCAATTACAGAAGTCACTTGCAAAGGATGAGCCCGGCTCTTTCAATTTTGCGCTCATGAAGGCGTCTGTACTTACAGCACAAAAAGCAGGAGATATAGAAGCACGGTACGGAGAAGAAAAGCGGCAGTATGAAAAAGAGATCACCGCGTGTGACAACATTTTAAGGAGGCTTGGCAAGTATCAAGGTGATCTTAAAAGTCTTCCCAGGCAGCGTTTCTTAAGTCATGAGAGTATCCAAAAATATCAAAAAAAATTTCAAGCTCTAAAGCAAGATCGTCTTCATTTGAAAAAAGAACTCACAAAGTTAGAAGAAGATGCTCGCCGGTCAAGAAGAGAGCTACAGAGAATTGAAAGTGATAAAGAGTTACCACAAGAAGATGATTTAGAACGTCTCCAGCAAAAAAGATCTGAAATCTGGGAAGAATTAAAAGAGCCATTATTAAAAAAGCACGTGCTCACAGTAGAACAAGCTCGCACAAAAGTACATAGTTATGAAAAGACAGTAAAAGCGGTGGATGATTTTTTTCAACACTCCTTATTACTAGCAGAAAAAGTGAATGCAAGAAACGCCTTGCAATTGTCTCTTTTTGAGTTTGATCATGTGACAAAGGAGAAAAGAGCCTCTCTAGAAGATTTGAATCACCAGTACGCTCTACTCGTTGATTCCTGGCAAAAAAGTTGGCAGGAAGTAAAAGTAGAGGTAAAGGATGCCTTGCCTCAGGAGATGATCCGCTGGCTGGCAGAGGTCAATGCCCTATCTGAGCGAGTAGAAAAAGTAACGCAGCTTTTTTGTAATATGGAGCATCTTTTAGTTGAAGCTGCCGAGCATAAAAGTGTTGTGGTTGCCAAGATTCGCCTCCTTGATGCAGATGTAGAGGTAGATTCTTTGGATCTGAATGCATGTATAAGTTTATTTGAAGAGCTCCTTAGTCACAAGCAAGCACACGTGCGTCAGCGTGCTGAGTTGCAAAAAGACATCACAAAACAGCAACAAAACTTAGAAGAAGCTAATCAGGCATTGAAGCTCACGTGCGCTCAGCTTGAGGAGTTGCAGCAAAGGTGGCAACAACTCACAGGATCTTTAGTACGAGATGCTCATCATCCTAAGATAGCTCTAGCAAAGCTAGATGCTGCAGATGAAGTATTTACTCTTTTGCAGCAAAGAGATGATAAAAAGCAACGCGCTGATGCTTGTAAAAGAGATCTTCAAAACTTTGCTGCCAAGGTAGATGGATTAGGACAAACCTTAGGGATCTCAAGAGAGTCTTCGGTAAACACAGTAGAGTTTGCGCGTCATTTACATCACAAATGGGATGAGGCTAAAAAAGAGTATCAACAATGGCTCCACAATCAGGAGCTTTTGGAAGAGCAGGAACAAAAAATAGAAGAAAGTCAAAGACGTCAAGAAGAGCTTTTAAATCAGGTGGCAGTATGGAAAGAGCAAGCGAAAGTTAGCTCAGATGAGGAGCTTCGATTAGCAGGAGAGCGTTCACAAGAGAAGCGAAAATTAGAAGAAGATCTCCATAGTACCTCTCGAGAGCTAGATCGGCTTGGAGGTGGTCAGTCCTTGGAGCAGATTGAGGCGGAATACAAGAGTTTTGATGTGGAAGATCTCGCTCATAAGTTGGAGTCATTAGAGCACGACTTGCAGTCTTTGCGGCAAGATCGTGTCAAGATTTCAGTTCAGATAGGTCATTATGAAAGGGATCTAGAACAGATAGGAAAAGGCTCAGAAGCAGCGCGGCTATTAGAGGAAGCGGCGTATTGTCGTGCGACAATCGAGAGTTATATCGACAAGTATATTAGCCTGCAGACCGCTTCTTTAATGTTACAACATCAGATGCAGCGTTTTCGCCATATTCATCAAAATCCAATACTAAAGCGTGCAGGCGAACTTTTTTCACGTCTTACTCTAGGTTCTTTTGTTGGTTTAAGTGATGAGCTTAAAGGTAACAAACCTATTTTAGTGGGATTAAAAAATGATGAAAAGATGATGATAGATAAAATGAGCACAGGAAGTCGTGATCAGCTCTATCTTGCTTTACGATTAGCTATAATTGAAGATTTTGTAGAGCAGTCCCAGCCAGTACCATTTATTGTAGATGATGTTTTAATGGGCTTTGATGATGATCGTACCAAGGTATGTCTTGAGATACTAGGTGAGCTATCTTCTAAAACCCAGATTCTTATGTTTACACACCATCAACGCGTAGTTGATATTGCCACAAGTGTTTTTGGTGTGGATGGGATCCAATACCAACACCTAGGTCCTGAAGTTGGTCTAACAAAATTGAAAAAAGATGATCCGAATAAAGGATGGACTGATTTTTTGAAAAAAAAGATGATACATAGAAAAAGCAGCTAACAAAAAACATCTTAGCAAAGAAGCTTTTGTTCTTTATAATCTCACTTTGGTGTACATGGAAGGAGCAAGGCGTAATCTACTTTTATGCAAATTTTGCTTAACAGTCGCCAGTATACAGGTGTTCAAATGGTTATTTCTCAAGTAGATCCTAAACGTTGAAAGACCAAAGTCCTTGAGATCTCTTCATTCTAATTTTTGATGAATATTTTCACACATAAATATCATCAAGGTAGAGCTTATAGTCATTGATCAATAGCAACAGTAAGAAATATTTTTTGTATTACTAATGAACTTGCTGATATAATAAACTTATGCCTATCATACAGTTTTAAATCGTTCATTTATAGCTGTAATTCAATTTTCTAAAATTTTTCTATTATCCTCAAATTTCCTTGTTCATTAGACAATTGTCTAGTGAACAAGTAAGACCCAGATCTCATGCTAGATCTGAGTTAAAGGAGAGGATAAGATGAACAATATCAAAGGTTTCTCGCTCGTAGAGCTCATGGTTGCTGTAGGAATAGTTGGTGTGATGTCATCTGTAGCTGTGCCTAAGTACCAAAAATATAAAGTGAATGCATCACGAGCTGAGGCACAGTCAAGTTTATCATCAATGTATACACTACAACAGCTATATTATACAGAAAATGATAAATATGGGGCTGTTAAAAAAGATGATAGTGTTAACGATATAAAATTTCCAATAAATAGCTCTCAAAAGTATGAATATGATGCTTTTATTGGAAAATCTATAGGGTCTGTTGCTGATCAAACTGCAAGTGCAGCGGCTACTGATGGGTCGGTGTTTTTTAAAGGTACAGCAGTAAGTAAACAAGTACTTGGAAGCTGTGCAAACACAGTTAGTGGTACTCCGGTAACCGATAAATGGTGTGTGAATCACGACAGAATACTAGCCAATGATTCCAATGAGGAAGAAGCTCCATGCTCTGGTAATGCAGTGAATGGTGGATGTTCGTAGAGTGAGTGTCTATTTTCAAGTTATGCTCCTACATCATCATCATAGCGATGATTCAACTATCAGGTTGATCAATCAAGTCTACCTCTTGAGATCTTTCCATTCTGATTTTTATGAATATTTTCATACATAAAATATCATCTGTCCGATTACATCCTACGACACCACCCTCTTACAAGATACGCCACCACTGATTACATTTTACGCTCCCACCCTCTTACAGGTTATGCCACCATCTGTAATGTGAGAATTTCTATCAAGAAATGTAGTTCTTGAGTATGTGATTACAGCGCCTCTTTATCCTTTATATGTGTTCTTTTTAACCACTTAAGATAAGGGCACGTTATGGGATTAGAAAGAACGAGTGTGATTATGCAAAAAGAGATTTTACAGATGAGGAAGGAAGGGCACTCCATGCGGATCATTGCGAGACACTTA
>MPNI01000048.1 GCA_002238945.1 Proteobacteria bacterium bin106
TCACACCAACTATTCCCACAGCAACCATAAGCTCTACGAGTGAGAAACCCTTGATATTACTCATCTTATCCTCTCCTTTAACCCAGATCTAGCATGAGATCTGGGTTTTCTTTGTTCACTAGACAATTGTCTAATGAACAAGCAAATTTGAGAATAATAGAAAAATTTCAAAAAACTGAATTATAGCTATAAATGAACCTACTTTATCTCACTCTTAGAGTAGAGAATAATGTGAAACATAGGTCCATTAGTAACGCAAAAAATAAGCATTATCTCAGGTAATTGTATCTGGTTTTCTCTTTTATTTTTTGGGTAATTTCACACCCAAAGTTTTTTTTTATTATTACCTATCTCTTCTATATGCTTTTTAAAATCTAGAGCAAACCGAGCTTTTTTACTTACCACCAGGACGAGATGCAGCACTCCTTTTTCCACATCGGCTGCCATCTTTTGCTCTATCAGAAGGATAGCGGCATCTTCCTGATGATTTGGTAGTGGAACTACTTTTGTAGCTGCTGCTTGTGGGCTGTTTGTAGCTGTTGACTGTGGATTTTTTGGTTGATTTAATACGGGCTTTACAAAGATTTGTTCGTATGTCCCATCGCTCTCCAGCTTTACAATCTCCTGGAATGACTTCGTGGCTACAGTCTGCCATAGCATCGGTACTACTGCTTCCTAGGAGGATGCTTATAAAAAATATAATCAGAGTTTTTGATATAAAAATATTAAAGCAACGATGATATAGATAGAGGTTGATCATATTGTTTCCTTATCATGCAATAGTGAGCACTTTACTCTCTTTTGCATGAAGTATTTAATGTATTCGAGGGTTATGTTTAAGTTTTTAAGATCTCGGTCTTGTATTCGTTCATCGATTTATTCAAATATGACTTTAGTGTAAAGAAATTTATGCAGATTGGACCTACCCACAAAATATCTGGTGAGCAGCGATGGTTTTTAGTGAGCTAAAGACATAAAGATTAAATGATGTGATAGATATCGAAACCCAATTTTGACGCTTTTGGTGACCAGTGACACTTTTTGATACTACTACTGGTGTTAGCTTCGCAGTATTCAAATCTAAAGCTAATGCAACAAGCAAGAAAGCCACTGGGTGTTGTTCACCCAGTGGCGAAAACAATCAGTGGTGGCGTTGCTCAAGACTTTATCTTGAGCAACGATGGAGTAGATGGGGATCTTCCATGTAAATTTGCTGAATCAGCCAATGATGGGTGCAATAAGCGATAAGGACACATTCGTAGCACAACAATCATAAGGATCCTCCGAGATAGCAAGAGGACAAACGAGAACATTCAGAGAGCAGAATTAAGCTTTCAAAGTCTTCAAGTATCATGCTATCTGTGTTAGATCATTCTATCTATTTGTAAAATGTTATAGATTTTTGATTGCTGTGCCGACAAGCATAAAGGTATAAGCGCAGTAAGTCACTTTTTTCACAAATTAGGTATCGTTAATATCCATTTTTTCAATACCCAGCTCTTCAGTAAGGCCTGAGCTCAATGAGATAAAAGATGAATAATATCAAAGGATTCTCACTCGTAGAGCTAATGGTTGCTGTGGGTATAGTTGGTGTGATGTCGCTTATGGCAGTACCAAAATATCAGAAATACAAAGTTGATGCATCACGTGCTGAGGCTCAAACAAGCCTTACAACATTGTATACACTGCAGCAACTTCATTATACAGATAAAGGTTATTATGGGGTATTGAACCAGGGAGGAAGAAGAAGAGGAGGAAGAGGAAGAGGAAGAGGAAGAGGAGGAAATGACCTGGGTTTTCCCATTAGTAAAGATCAAAGGTACAAATATAAATCTACAGTGTCCAGCGATCTAAGCGGTCAATATCCAACTCCTGGATCTGGAGCAATATATTTCAAAGCCACAGCTGTGAGCAAGAAAGTGCTGGGAAGTTGTGCTAAAAAGCCCAAAAAAGATATGTGGTGTATTAATCATGATAAAGTGTTGGCTAATAAAAAGAAAGAACCACAAAAACCATGCAAACCAGCTGATGTACAAAATGGTGGCTGTAGTTAAGCATGCTAATAAAGGTACATATAAGATTTAAAAGCAGCAGTGCTTATAAACCAAGCAACTAAGGAGAGTAGTATTTGGTATTATCCTGGGCGTGTTTCTCTATAGATTCAGCAGGATCGAATCGTATCCCATAATTTTTTTGTAACTGTTTGAGATTATCAAGCACACGCTTAGCTCCTGAGGTGTCAATGAAGTGAAAAGGACCACCTAGGAATGGAGGAAAGCCTAAACCAAATACTGCACCTACATCACCATCATAAGGATGATCTAAGACACCACTATCTAAACATCTAGCTGACTCATTAACAAAGATCAAAGAAAGTCTTTCTCGAATCTGAGTAGATGATGGTGTTTTAAGAGATTTAGGACCGCCAAATATTTCATAGATTCGAGGATCTACTCCAGCCTTTTTTAACTTTAATCCATCAGTTGAAGAAGCTTCTTTGTTCTTATTCTTACCTTTCTTTTCATAAAGGTATATCCCCTTAGCTGTCTTACGACCTAAACGCTTTTCATCAAGAAGCTTTTGAATATGAACAGACTTTTTGAGCCGACCAGGAAAAGCCTCTATCATCGTATCCAGTACGTGAGATCCTACATCTATTCCCACCTCATCTAATAAAGTAAAAGGTCCTACAGGGAAACCAAAACCTGTCATCAAGGCATCCACTTGCTCAACCTTAGCTCCCTCTTCTAATAAAGAGATAGCCTCTGCAAGATAAAAAGCTAAGGCTCTAGTGGTATAAAATCCTGGTCCGTCTTTAACCACAATCACTTGCTTACCAAGCTTCTGACCAAGCCTTACTACCCTATGAATAGCTTCATGAGATGATTCAGCGGTGCGAATAACCTCACAGAGTGGCATTTTTTCTGCTGGTGAGAAAAAATGCATCCCCACTATTCTCTCTTTTCTCTGAGATACCTTTGCAATATCAGCAATAGGAATAGCAGAGGTATTACTTGCAAACACCCAATCCTTTGGAGCTCTCTTTTCAAGATCCTGAAGAATACGACGCTTTAACTCCACATCCTCATAAACTGCTTCTATCACCACATCTGTCTTTTCAAAGCCAGTGGAGTCTAGAGAGGGAGATATGCGTGAAAGGCTCTGAGAGGCCTCATATGGCTTCATACGACGACGTTTCGTACGCTTGCGGAAGTATTCATAGGCATACCTCATAGCCTTCCCTAAAGCCTTTGAAGAAGGATCTGAGAGAATAGAGGTGATACGACGTGAAGCACATAGAGTAGCTATGCCAGCACCCATAAAGCCACCACCAATCAAAGTGACAGCATGAGTCTCATGGTTGTCTTTAAGATCATGTGCTATTTCATGATCTTGATCACTGTCTTCTTTGAGATCACTATGATCTTGTTTTAAAGACGCGTAAGGTGTTTTTTTGATGTGAGTGGTAGCATAAAAAAGATGAATCAACGCCTTGCTCTCATGAGTGAGAGCAAGGCGAGCAAAATACTCTGCCTCTTTTTTTAAGCCAAGATTGAGAGGTAATCTATAACCCTCCATCACCGCTTTCAATACATAAATAGGAGCTGGGTAGAATCCCTTAGTTTGCTTCTCAATCTTCTGTTTAGCTTTTTTATAAATAATCTTTCTTCCCAAAGGATTACCTTCAAGAAGAAGTAACATCACACGTTTGAGTATCGGGGTGGAGTGTTTTTTAGAAATACGCTTCTTAGGAAACAAAAAACTCTCTGCTATAGATAGCAATTGCTTCCTACCCACAACAGCATCCGCTAACCCCATAGATAAAGCTTTTTTAGCTGGGATACGCTTACCTGTAGTCATGAGATCCAATGCTGTCATAATCCCTACTAGCCTTGGACAACGTTGAGTGCCTCCTGCACCAGGAAGAAGCCCTAGCTGTACTTCAGGAAAGCCCAGCTTTGTGTTCTCAGCAGAGCTGAGAACACGATAATCACAAGCTAAAGCTAATTCCAATCCTCCTCCTAAACAGCTGCCATCAATGGCACATACCGTAGGAAAGCTAAGCTCAGAGAGCTTTTGAAATACAGCCTGCATTCGAGAAGCACCTTCTTTGACACGCCGGTGAGCGTTGTCTCCATCACCCACAAGCTTTTGGATATCAGCAATATCTGCTCCAGCAATAAACTGATCATCCTTCAACGAATAAAACACTAACCCCTTAAAAGCTTTTTGGCTTCCTAAGTGAGATAAAATATCGTTGAGTTCTAAAAGAGCTTCTTCTTCAAGAACATTCAAAGATTGATTGGCATTAACAAAACCAAGATAAGCTATCTTGTTTTCTTTTGCATCCAATGAAAAATGCTTATAAGACATGGCAAAATCCAGATAATATCAAGATATATTTTTCAGTAATAAACACCCAGCCATACCACCAGCAGCACACATGGCTACCATGCCATACTCCAGTTGATGACGTTGCATCTCAAAGACTAAAGAATTCACTAAACGTGATCCCGAAGCACCAAAAGGATGTCCTATGGCAATAGCACCACCATTGACGTTAATACGATCATCATCAATACGTCCTAAAGCTTTTGATTCTCCAAAGTATTTTTCAAAAAACTTTGGAGAATCCATGGCCCGTAAACAACTCAACACCTGAGCAGCAAATGCTTCATGAATCTCAAAACGTTGAATATCACTCACTTTCAAACGATGACGTTTAAGTAATCGTGGAATGGCAAGTGCCGGACCAATTAATAATTGATCATGAGGATCACAACCCACACATTCCATATCCACAATCTCAGCCAAAGGCTTTAAACCTAAAGCCTTTGCTCTCTTCTCATCAGCCACAAGGGTTACAGATGCACCATCTGTAAGAGGAGAAGAGTTGCCGGCAGTGAGCGTTCCGAAAGGACGCGAAAATGCCGAAGGCAGCCTAGCAAGCTTCTCTAAGCTACTATCAGCACGAATAATATTATCTTTTTTAAGCGCGTCACTGTATCTAGGAGAAGGCCAAATAGGGATGATCTCTCGATCAAATATCCCATTCTTTTGTGCCTCATAAGCCTTGTTGTGAGAAGCTAAAGCAAAGCTATCTTGGTCTTTTCGAGAAATATCATTTTTTTGAGCCATAATCTCACCATGCTGTCCCATGGTTAAGCCCGTAAGAGGCTCAGCTAAAGGCGGAGGAGAAGGAATCCAATGATGAAGCTTAACAGCTCTTAGAGCTCGCCATTTCATAGCTATGTTTTTAGCCCGTGATAGAGCCACAAGTGTTTTACGAGCCCCAGCAGAGTAACTAATAGGCACCTGTGATAGACTTTCCACCCCTCCAGCTAAGACAATATGAGGATGACCATAGGCGATGGTTTTAGCTGCTAACATTATACTTTGTAGCGAACTGGCACAAGCCTGATTCAACGTAAAACCATGGATATGAGATGGCAAGCCTAACTCTAAGATGGTATCTCGTGCCACATTAGGATTTTTTATCTGAGGAATCACCGACCCAGCAATAATCTCATCAATTTCAGAAACATCCATATCCACACGACGTAAACATCCAGATACTGTACGGGAGAACAATTCAAGACTATCTGTGTCAGCAAATACACCAAAGGATCGTACAAAAGGACTTCTAGCCCCATCCACAATCACCGGCTTACCACTGCCTTGACTCAAGGATCCCAAACGAAAGGTTGCTTTTTTATGTGTTGCCATAGTTTACTATCATGGTTATTTGCTAAAATGCTAAAATAAAAACCCTAACTACCCATATCTATAGATAGACGCTCATAAGCTAAACATATACAGCTAAGAAGTATAGCTTATAAAAGAGATACGCTGCTATCAAGCAGATTGAGCCTCCTCCTGCTTTGATGCAGCAAGAGTAGATCTATCCACCGATTCAACCATCTTGGCTAAGAGCGATTTTTGAACATCAGATATGTTAATAAACAACCCCCCTAAACGGAAATTTCTCTGATCAAACCACTTTACTTCTAGCTTACACTCAAAGAAACGTGGTTTAGAAATCCCCAAGGGAGATAATGGAATACGCACAAAGTAATGACTATAAGGTTTGACATCAACATTACCTGAGAAGGCAACTTTCACTCCAGCTTCACTGATGTCGAGTACTACACCAGAATATGTAGATAAAAGTGGAACCCAACGGTATTTTTTTAACTCAGCCAGAATGTAAGTACGATGACGATCAGAGTCTCTTGATTGTATACCGCCCTGAGGGGATGTACGGTTGTTTTTATTATGAGCACTTTCAGTACTTTGAGCACTTGCAGCACTTTCGTTTTTATTGTTCTCAGGACTTTCAGTACTGACATTATTGTCATTGCTATTCTGTTCCTGATTGTCTAATTCAGTCATAAAATCATGTACCCTCATTTGCTCATAATTTTGTTTAAGTATTGATTATCTCTGAATATATCTTCTATCATGCATATATATACACCTATACTACACTTATACACCACTACTATATCTTAAAAGACATGCCTTTTACACTACCTACTCGGTTGTAGCAAATATCATTGTACCATGTCTTTATCATCCCTAATAATCACAGCTAGTGGCTATCTATCTATGGTGGATGGTAACCACGAGATATACCCTCTTTTAATATCAATGCTTGAAATAACGATTATCGGTAAATACAAGAGCTAAATCATGGTTATTGGCTGCATCAATACTAGCTTGATCGTTTTTAGAACCTCTAGGAGCAATGATAGCTCTGATACCGTATTGAGCGGCTTGTTCTACCACATCACTAAAAGGGAAAAAGCCATCAGAAGCTAATACAGCACGGTTAAGGGGAGGTTGCAATCTATTGAGTGCAAACTCACAGGCATCTATACGACTCGTATGTCCGCTTCCATGGCTTAACAAGCAACCCTCTTGGGCAATGACAATAGAGTTGGATCTTTGATGCTTAACAAGCTTAAAAGCAAAGAGAAGATCTTGCCATTGTGCTGCACTGGGTTCTCTTTTTGAGACAACTTGGCCCATTTTATTATCACCAGAGATAGGCTTGGCTACGTTTTGTACCAGTAATCCAGACCAAAGAGAACGAACCTCAAAGCTAGGATCTTTTGCTGTGTTAGCCATGGGATGTTTGAGAGCAACTTTGATTAAACTGAGTTGAGGCTTTGTAGAAAGTACCTCTAAAGCATCTTGATCAAAGTCAGGAGCTAGAATAATTTCAAAAAAACCTTGAATCATCTGCTCAGCTGATGCTTTATCCACTGTACAAGAAAATCCAATAGTACCACCAAAAGCTGAACGAGAGTCTGCTTGTAAAGCACATTCAAAGAGATCTTTTGCGCATCTTTCTTTGCCAGTACTTAAACCGCAAGCTACCATATGCTTGATAATCACACAGGCACTTTCGCTAGGGTACTCTCGTAAGATATGGATAGCACTATCCATATCAAGAAAGTTGTTATAAGAAAGTTCTTTTCCTTGCAGCTTGACTAATTTGGCATGCTTATCTATCAGATGAGGATAAAAATAGCCTTGTTGATGATGATTTTCTCCATAACGTAGAGGGGTGTACTGAGAAGGCTTCAGTCCAGAACTTTGCAATGAATTGAGATAGGTTGATAGCAGAGCTGTTTGAGAGAGATTCTGAGTGGGTGTTAAGTGCAGATACTCTGCAATAAGTTTGTCATAGTGATAACAATGATCAAAAGCTTTTGCAGCTAAGCTACGTCTTTCATTAAGAGATAACACTCTGTGATTGAGGATATCCATAAACCACCTGTAATCATCTGGATCACATAAAGCTGTGACATATTGCCAGTTCTTTGCTGCTGCTCTTAGCATACAAGGGCCTCCTATATCCATATGATCAGCAGAATCAAGAAAGTCTTCTTCTGAGTGAGGATGTTGTTGGGTGTTTTTATAGGAGGCAAAGTTATAGAAGTTAACAACCACAAGATCTATTTGCTGGATACTGTGAGTATCCAGCTCTTGCTTATCTTGATGGTGATGAGGTCTCCCAAGAATACCTGCATATATTTTGGGATGTAAAGACTTAACACGTCCAGAAAGAATCTCAGGGAAGGCTGTATAGGTAGATACATCTGTTATAGGACATACCTCTTTGAGATAAGCTGCTGTTCCTGATGTAGACAGGATTTCATAGCCAAGACGATGAAGGCAGCTGCACAGCTCCACTAAGTTGGTTTTATCACTCACAGACACCAATGCACGACCTGGCACAAGGCACTCCTTTATGATTAAGAGTAGATGTTATGAAAAGATGTAGGCCCAAACATGTGAAGATATTGCCAAAAAAAGACTCTATCATCTAAATGAAATTTTCTCACGCTTTAAGTTTAACAAGTTATAATCTCAAAAAACTCAACATACACGCGCCATCACACTGCATATCACATATAGTATTTACCTCATAGAACTATGTATACCACAAATACAAGATATCTCCTTGAAGGTGATATCATATGAGAGATGTCTTTCAGCTAAGTAGTTGTCTCTTAAGATCATTAAGCATTGAGAGCCATACTCCATACTTTTATCTACAAAAATCTATCATTCCAAACAAGAAGATATCGATATCGGCTATCCTCTATCACTTGTTAATAGCAGTTTAAATGTGACATACACATGTTGTGCTGTGCTCTCGCAGTGTCAAGCAAGTGAACAGTGGAGCACTAACACTAAAGGAAGGTCTAAAGAGTATAACAATGATTCAACAATCAAGTAGATCAGTCAAGACAATTGCCTAAAATTAAAATCAAGAAGATCTCATCTTAATATCAGATAAGATGAATCATTTCAAATGAAAACACTTGAAAGGACAGGCTCATAAGGTTCACTCGATTGTGACAGCAAAAATCTTTTTTGCACAACTAATGGACCTACCTTACACCTCATTTCATACTCTAATAAAGAGATAAAATAGGTTCATTTATAGCTATAATTCAGTTTTTTGAAATTTTTCTATTCTTCTCAAATTTCCTTGTTCACTAGACAATTGTCTAGTGAACAAGTAAGACCCAGATCTCATGCTAGATCTGGGTTAAAGGAGAGGATAAGATGAACAATATCAAGGGTTTCTCACTCGTAGAGCTAATGGTTGCTGTAGGAATAGTTGGTGTGATGTCATCTGTGGCTGTACCTAAGTACCAAAAATATAAAGTAAATGCGACACGTGCTGAGGCTCAAGCAACTTTATCAGCAATGTATACATTACAGCAGCTACATTATACAGAAAATGATGTTTATGGTGTAGTTAAAGTGGGTGGTGACAATGAAATAGGTTTTCCACCACCCAGCGGTCAAAAGTACACATATGAGGCCGGTGTTACAGACAAGGTAGGAGGTACAATTAGCTATGCAAGTGGTACATCTAATGCTGTGTTGTTCATAGGTACAGCAGTAAGCAAGAGCAAATTGGGAAGTTGTTCGAGTGAGGACGCAGATAAATGGTGTATCAATCAAGATAAAGTGTTGACTAATGACGGTAAAACAGGTGGTAAGGATGAAGCATCTTTCACCGCTACGCCGCCTCCTGCTGCACCATGTGTTGCAGCAAATGCAGTGGATGGTGGTTGTTGAGGTGATAGCATAAAGGTGAAGTGGTGGATTTTGCGATCCCATTTTTGTAGAAATTTAATCCCAATGTTGAGACTTTTGATATCCTAGTTTGAATGGGGGCGTAATTTGTAAACAAACATCGCAGCATAACCTGCAAAAAAGCGGTGGCGTAAAATGTTATCGAACAGCATAGGAGTTGAAAGATAAGGATATCACAAAGAGATGGGTTTTTCTCTTGTTCTTGAAGCCTTTATCATAGAGATGGTGTTGCTCTCTAAGCTCGTAAACTAACACATTCATAAGAGTAGTTTTTGGTGTATTCACGCTCAATTTCATGCCAATCAAACACATCAAAGTCCTTGTTTTAATAACTCTCTTGGGTTACAGCCAACCCCTGGCTTTGTTGTTTAAATACCCTACGAACCGCTTTGCGACACGCTCTTAAGTGCCTTGCGATTATCCGCATAGAGTGACCTTCTTTCCTCATCTGTAAAATCTTTTTTTGCATGATTACACTCGTTCTTTCTAATCCCATCACTTGCCCTTATCTTAAGTTGTCAAAAAGAACGCATATAGAGAATAAAGAGGAACTGTAGTCACATACTCAAGAACTACATTTTTTGACAGAAACTTTCATATTACAGGTGGTGGCGTAATCAGTAAAATGGATGAGGTGTTGCATGTAATTGGATATTTAACTAACAACCAGCAAATTGTACCATATTATCTGTACATGGTGATTCTACCACACCTGGAGGCGTATTACCTGCTATTTTCCTATTAGACAAAACTTTGTTATGATTAATACACCACTTATCCACCTTGCCTCCTTTAGCACAGCTTCCAAGTACCTGTTTACTTTCTGCCGTACCATGGAATTCTGTAAGATCAGTACCACTAGGCACTGCTGTATACTTATATTTGTAATCAGCGTTCCCAGGAAATTGTATATCATTGTCAGTAAATTTGGAGAGATCGCTGGTATCGGGCGTAACCTTTCCATATTGATCCTTTTCTGTATAATATAGCTGTTGTAGTGTATACATTGATGATAAACTCGATTGTGCCTCTGCACGTGTCGCATTTACTTTGTATTTCTGGTATTTAGGCACAGCTACAGATGACATCACACCAACTATTCCTACAGCAACCATTAGCTCTACGAGTGAGAAACCTGTGGTATTATTCATCTTATCCTCTCCTTTAAGCCAGACATCACGAACAATCTGGATTTTGCTTTTTTACTAGACTATGAGCTATCTTAAAATTACACTTTTTCAACAACCACCATTAAATGCATCACTCGAAGCTATTGTGCTATTGCCAATACATGGCGCTTCTACATCTCCATGATCATTGGCTAATCTTTTGTTTTGATTAATGCACCACTTATCTTTATCAGCATTTGCACAACTGCCAAGCTTTTTCTTGCTTATAGCTGTAGCTCTGAAAAATATGTTAGCTTTATTAGTACTTGTAGCTGTACCAGTCTTCGTATCTGTAGGTATTGCTTTATAGCCATACTTACTACCAGGATTAATAGGAAAACCTATCTGATTACCAGTACCTTGCGCAAGTGTAGTACCATCAAACACCCCATATTGATCATTCTCTGTATAATACAACTGCTGTAATGTATACATTGATGATAAACTCGATTGAGCTTCAGCGCGTGATGCATTTACTTTGTATTTTTGGTACTTAGGCACAGCCACAGATGACATCACACCAACTATTCCCACAGCAACCATTAGCTCTACGAGTGAGAAACCCTTGATATTGTTCATCTTATCCTCTCCTTTAAGCCATATCTAACATGAGATCTGGGTTTTCCTTGTTCATTAGACAATTGTCTAGTGAACAAGCGAATTTGAGAAGAATAGAAAAATTTCAGAAAACTGAATTATAGCTATAAATGAACGATTTATAGCTGTATGATAGAGCATAGAATGATGATGTCAACTTGTTCATTAATACTGCAAAAAATATTTCTTACTGTTATCATTGATCAATGACTATAGGCTCTACTTTAATGATATTTTATATGTGAAAATATTCATAAAAATTAGGATGGAAAGAAAAGATCTCAAGAAATTGGCTTGATTGATCAATCTGATAGTTAAATCATTGTTATGATGATGATAAGGCGGCGGCGTAAAGTGCAAACTGATATCAAGAATATGAGATACAAATTTATATTTCAAGTATATAGTGCTTAGCTTAATATTAGCATACTCTATGAGCAACCACCATTTACTGCATCACCAGTGCCAGGAGTGACGTTACATGGCGGTTTTGCTTCAGTGGGAATGTTGGCTAATACTCTATCGTGGTTCACACACCATTTATCTTTTACGGGAGTACCATTACCTGAACAGCTTCCAAGTACTTGTTTACTTTCTGCTGTACCTTTGAAAAACACCGACCCATCAGTATTTCCAGCTCCATCATCTTTTGTGATAGCAACAGTCCCTAAATCCGTTCCAATAAAAGCATTATAGTAATATTTTTGAGATTTGCTAATTGGAAATTTTACATCGTTAATAGTACCAGCCTGATTAACAGCCCCATATTTGTCATTCTCTGTATAATATAACTGCTGTAATGTATACATTGATGATAAACTCGACTGTGCTTCAGCACGTGATGCATTTACTTTATATTTTTGGTACTTAGGCACAGCCACAGATGACATCACACCAACTATTCCTACAGCAACCATCAGCTCTACGAGTGAGAAACCCTTGATATTGCTCATCTTATCCTCTCCTTTAACCCAGATCTAGCATGAGATCTGGGTCTTATCTGTTCACTAGACAATAGTTTAATGAACATCATTATTTGCCGTTACCATCTTGAAAAACTGAACGAAAAAACAGAGCCAATCTATAACAAAAAAAA
>MPNI01000049.1 GCA_002238945.1 Proteobacteria bacterium bin106
TAAGGGGCTGTTTGGAGTAGAAACATTAGGTAGATTAGGTAAATGGTGGGCTCAGTTAGGTGTGTTGCAAAGATTTCAGCCAGCGGTATTAACACTTGGCTCTTTTGGTGTTCTTGCTGGTTATTTGATGAGTAAAAAACAAGAGCATCATGCAGGTGTGTTTTTTTCTAAGGCAGATGCTGGTTCTTCTTCTGAAGGATCACAAGTGCATCAAAATAGTTCAGAAGAACCTCCATTGGATCCTGGTCCAGGGAATGAAAAGCTGGTTCCTTTTGCGCCTCCCTCTTCTGATGAGAGTGCACCTGCAGATAAAATGTTTGGAAGTATGACTCCTAAGGATTGGAAGGAGATGAATGAAGATGCCAAAGAATTTTCTGAAGACTTTAAAAATACAGAGGCTGATGGTTTGAAGTCCCTTGGTTATTCTGACACTGATGTTCCTGCATCCTCTCCTGGGGAGAGTACATTTAGAGATCGCTTCGATGAATTGACTCCTGAGGATTTAGAGGAGTTGCACAAAGAGTCTGACAAATTTGCCAGGGAATTTAAAGGTTCAGAATTGGATGGCTTGGAGGATTTTGAGTTTCCTATGGATACTGATGAATAGTGCATTTTCTTTAGAGCATCAGGAAAACAAAAATACATAATATTCTTCTCTCATCTGTCTTCATATAAAGCCGGCATGTAGTGTGAGTTGTATCTAGTGTAACTCATGCAGTGCTATGTTGAAGACAAGCTGGTGAGCTTGCGAATAGATGTTTTATATCTTGAATGAACGGACAGCACGTTAGTGGTTGTTTGGTGATCAGGGTGTAAAGTGATAATGCTTGTATAATTGTCACAAAAATGCCATATTAAGCACAGTGAGTGGTGAAGATATCTCAGTTGTGGATGCTAGTCATTATGGATAATCAGTTCACTTTTTTTTTATAAGTATTCTTTTTAGAAGCTAGTTTTACAAAATAGCTTCTAAAAACTCGTTATACAAACTCGTTATACAAACTCGTTATACAAACAAGTCATAAGAGCAAGTGAGTGATAGTTACTCTGCTTCATTCTTTTTGTCTTGTTGTTTAAACTTTTAAAGGGTGTATCTTTTTCATGGTTATTACAGCCGTTGTCCCTCGTCCGCACTATCATGTATCCATTACCTTTGTTTTCTAGGGGCTTTTTGTGGCTTCATATTTGTGGCTTTATGTATGTGGATCATTTCTTATCTTGGCTCTTAAATGTGTTGATAGCGAGTCCATAAAATACATATTTATGGCATTATAGCTGACAGTATAACGATCATGCTTTGTGGTTTCTGTTATGGATGATGCTGATGATAAGGGGGTGGTTCAATATGATGCATCAAGTGTGCTCAGATGTGGATGGATTGGCATGGATAGATAGAATAAATATACATAGAGAGGAAAATAGATAGTTATGGCTCGATTAGATATGAAGCATTCCTCTTTTTTCTGGATTTTTTTGGTAAGTTTTGTGGTGTTTAGCTTTCTGCTGATGTCGCAGGCCATGGCTCAAGATGATGTTAGAGAGAGTTCTGTATCTTTGCGTGCTGTTGAGTCGTTGGATTCTTCGGGTGTGCGTGATATGCGCTACGGTGCAGCAATGGCTATTCCTGTCGCTTTTATGGGGGTTTCTTCGCGATATGTATTAGGTGTGGGTCATGTGCTTCAAAGATTTTTTCCAGCAGGCATAAGTGCAGGAATCATGAAAACAGTGAGTAGGAGGGCTGTTTTGTCTGCTGCTGCAGTTCTTGCTATACCTGCTTATTTTAGGGATCGTTTTTTATCACAAAACTCTTCGATTTTTGCCCATGATGATGTTTTTTTCATGTCGCCTTCTTTTGAAGCGAGTCATCATAACAAAGCTCAACTTAGACAGTACAATGAGAGCCCTTTAGGTGGAGAACCTCAAGATCCTAAACTTATACCACTGGGTGCGTTATCAGAATCAGAGATGTCTTATTATGATATTCATAAGGTTAGGAAACATCCTGAACTTAAAAGACTTATGGCTTTTATGGACCGGTTATTAACTGATAACAAGGGGCACATTCTTTTTAGTGTGATATCTAAAGCCACAGAAGAAACTCCTGGTGTCGTGCGTTTGCATGTACGATTGCTTTATCAATTTATCCACACAGGGCTAGTGAGTCACAAAGAGCTTCACTTACTCCTGAGATCCCTTTTGCCTTCGCGGGTGGTGGTGACGATGGCTGAGTTAGCAAAGTACTACAATGAGCCTAGCCATCATCTTGAGCTGAGAAGTGCAGATATAGTGCAACGTTTAGAGAGATTCACACTGACGAGTCCTCAGGTTATTGCTCCTATGGTGGCCAAAATCACCAATGTTCAGCAGGTAATAAAGATGATTCATGATATGAGTAAGGAAGATCTGCATAAACGGATTAGCTGGTTGCGATTGAATCAATCCTTTATTTCTCTAGCTTTGGCTAAATATTTGACTCAAGCACATGTGACAGATTTTTATAACCATCTGTCTACTGTGAGTCAAAAAGCGATGTTTGCTGAGCATATTTTAAAGGTTGTGGATAGTCCACCTATACCTTTAAGCGATAATCAATTGTATCAGTTGGAAATTCTTTTGCTTCAATTAAAAAGATATGCAAATGATGTGAAAAATCAATCGCAAGTAGGTAGGGTGAAAAAACATCGAAAAAAAATGAGCACTGAAAGTGAAACATATTTGCAAGCTTTGGAAAAATTATCTAAAGATGATTTCCATAAATTGTTGGTTGAGGCCTTAAATTACACTGAAGAAAATGCATTTGAAAAAGATGCTGTAAATATCACTAAAAGTGATATCCGAGAGTTTATGGATCAGTACCATGGAGATAAAGATTTGATGGGTGTTTTCTTAGGACTGGTTTTAAAAGTGCGTCCCACAACCATTCAGGAATATGCTTCTACTCATGGCATGAGCAAAACAGATGTAACAGATCAAAAAATACAGCTGAGTTCTGATTTTGAGAGTTTTATTCAAAGAAAACTCAAAAGAATAAATGGTGATTTAGAACACTTAAGTTTAAATGAACTGCGTGATATATTTAATCAGATGGCTTGGCCAAAGCTCGCTAAATTAATTCAATCATCGCGTTTTATGGCAGATGTTAACTTTGATAAAATGTCGTTTTTTAATAAAGAATCATTGATTCTATTCTCCTTAAGATACCTCAAAGAACCCTATCAAAAACATATATTTTTAAGTCTTATTTTATCATTAGATGAAACAGATGAATCGTATATATCTCAACTTTATTCGTTGAGTATAAATGAAGTGATTGATGCCAAAGTGAATTTGGAATCTGAAATCATTTATGTATTTACTTATGGTGATTTTGTATCAGAAAATCATAAGTCCATAGCCCATGTGTTGTGGCCACTACCTTATGAAAAATTAGCAAAGATATATGATCGTTTAAAAAAAGTAGCTCCTAAATATCTTGTTAATCAAAGCAAGATCTATTTTATGGAAAGTAGAGGACATAGCAAAAATAGTCTTGAAGCTATGGATATGTCTTTTATTTCTTATTTTGAATCACAGTTGTCATCACAACTGGAAAAGCACGTGTTTTTTTCTTTGATCTTGGCTCTTGATCAATCTCAAGCGGCAACGATTGCTAGATCATACTCTTTATCAGCGGAGGTTGTAGAAAGGGTGAATCATTTGCTGGTTGTTAAGATAGAAGAAGCTATGGCGCAAGAAGAAGCTGGGACAGCTAGGATTCCTGATCCTGATTTTGAAAATGTCATTATTAGTGCTGATGTGGAAAAGTTACAGCGTATGTATGCGTCGGTTCATAAAAGAGATGTTTTTTTGAGGTTAAAAGCACATATTGCTAAACTACGTAAGTCATTTCGTTATGATAGTCAATATCAAAGATCACAGGCGGCCTCACTTAAAAAAATGAATGTGCATCATCTGCGCTATTTTGTTAAAAAAGAACTTCAACAGAGCCGTTTGAAGTGGTATGTTTTTTTAGCTGAATTGATGGGTTTGGAGAAAAATTCTTTAAATTCTGTTATAGAAAATTTTCATATATCTCCCACAAGATTTTATGCAACAAGGAATGGGCTTATCGATAAGCTCTTGCATATTATCGAAGAAAATCCTCAAAATGCTGCAGAAGGATCAGGGTCTTACTTGAATCATTCAGCTGCACTCGAAGAGTTGTGGCAGGTTTATGCAGGCTTAAGCCATAATGTTATTGCGCAGAGAATTAAAGAGGGTATTGCGCAGGTTGAAGGTAGTGCAAAGTTAGATCTTATCAATCCGGATTCTTTAAAATTCTTTGTAGAAAAAAAGATAAATACTCCTCTTAAACAAAGGGTCTTTTTGAGCGTTATTTTGCGTCTAGACAATTCTCCTTATGGGGCTATTGTTAAAGAATATCAAGGTCGTCCACGTGTTCAAGTGTTCAATGCCGCCATGACAATGCGAATTATGCTAGCGAGTCTTATAAGAGAGAACTTGGCAGCTGATGTGTCGCATGACTTAGAAGCTACTCAGCCTATTAAAGCTGATTTAGAAAAATCTAAAAAAGCCTATGAGCAGTTATCTGATTCTGAGGTTATGGATAGAATAAAAGGTTCGCATGCTCTTAAAGACTACCCCGAGCTTCATGACTATCTGACTGTTGATGTGGTTAATATGTTTATACATGAAGTGTTGAATTCAAAAAGAACAGAAAAAAGTAGTCAAAAATCGTGGCATTTATTTTTTCGTAATATGATGGATTTATCTAGTGTGAGTTTACAGAGTTTTACAAATGGCTATCGTTTCACCAATGTGGGCTCTATTAATGCCTTGAATCACGATATGAAAAAATCTTTAATCACAATTATGTATGATCAGAGCGCAGATGTTAGAGAGACGATCAAAGGCAGTGCTATGGAATCTTGGGTTGTGAAACTGCATAAAAAAAGACAAAATGCTAAAACGATTCCTAACTTATATCATTATTATTCTCTAGGCTATTTGCAAAGCTCTAGGGTTTTGGATTTAGATATTCTCAAGTACCGCCTTTATCATCTCAATGATAAGGATTTATCATATGTGCTATCACATTATAATGCTCGCAGTGATAATGGTAAAGAGAACAATGATGAAAGCGTTCATGTGACAGTTTTGGACAGGATAGTGGATCAATGTCTTCATGAAGATATTGATTGGCATGTGTTTTTTAGCATGATATTTCCTTATTATAATCCTTCTTCAGATGAGTTGAAAAAAGTGATGGATCCTCAAGGGAGTGCAACATCTGTAGCTGGTGAGTATAGAGATATTATAGAGTACAGAAAGTCTCAGTTAGAATCTAAGATTTCAGAGATCATCAAGAGCAGTGATCGTCGTGAAAACACAGAGATCTTAGTGGATGATGGACCTCTCGATGATGAGGTTATGGGTGATGGCAAAAAACCTCAAAAACGTTTACTATCTTATGTGGAGTTGAGAGATATATATTTTCATGAACTTTTTTACAAAGATATTATAGAAAAACTGGTTACGTTTGTACATAAAGGTGACAACGATAAAATAGCAGATGATATGGATAAGTTAAACATTGATGAGAGAGCTCTTGACATACTGGCTCGAATTCATCATAAATTGAGACATCATCCTGCTAGCTGGCATATTTATTTGAGTCGGATAATGGAGCTCGATGATGCTCAAGAGCGAGATATTAGAGATGTTTATGGGCAATCAAAAAATGAGTATTTTACCCTAAGATCTAAGATTGCTGATCAAATAAGATATGTTTTGGAGGCTATGACACATCTATCACAGAAGAAGACACAGGCTAATACAGGATAATACCCACACATCATAAGCTATAGAGTCTGTTTGATACTTTAACATCGTAACAGCGTGAATTTGCTGCAGATAGTCCGTATTTGTTGTGTTTTTTTTTATGAATTTTGGTAACTATTTTGATGGACAGTCCAGTAAGTATTTTAAGTAGATGTTTTTTGCTTCTACTATTATGGGTGATACTTAAATGTTGATAATGATATAATAAAAAATTATATAACTCAATACTCAACCCTTATTTGAGAGTGTGTAGAGACTCTATTAACATAGCTTGTTATTGCCAATGATACGTACGTGTTGGTCCTTGACTTCGAGGATGATATCGAAGCGGTGCAAAATATCTGCATCGTGAGTTACACAGATAAGGGTGCGGTTATGGAAGCTCTTGAATAAATAGTTCCAGGTGTGTTTGCTAAGTTCTTTATCCAAAGACTCAGTGGGCTCATCTATCACTGTGATGGGGTAATTGAGCCGAGTTGCTCTGAGCAAACCGATACGTTTACGCTCTCCTTTTGATAGCTTATGTTGATTCCACGGACCATGAATGAGTATCTCTTTGAGATGTTGTAATTTCAGATGGGTTATATCATGTGTGAGTGGAAGATCCTTGAGTCCCGTTTTGCCAAACATAACTGCTTGATGAAAACAGTTTTCAAGTTCTAAGAATGAAGGTTGATCGGCTGCATAGTAAAGATAGCGCCAGAGGGTGTTGCTGGGTATAGATGAGATATCCTTTTTATCGATAAGTATGGTGTTCTGAGTGGGTAGGATGTTACAAATTATTTTTGCGAGGGTGGTTTTTCCACCACCACTTTTTCCCATAATAGCTACATGAGCTGGAAAGGGAATGGAGATAGGATGTTTGTTGTAGAGAGAATATGTCTTTGATAGATGAAAGTTAAAAGGCAAAATGTTGATGTTGAAATGATTTAGCGTTGTTATGGAAGTGAGTTGTTGTGTGTTTTGTGTGCTATTCTTAGGTCTAAAAGCTAAGGCATCTTGTAGGTGTCTTTGACTTTCTAAGTAATAGCGACGGAAGGGTATCCAAGCGAGTATGTGAGTCCAGGAAGCACTCATTTCGCCGAGTAGTAAAAATACGACAGCAAAGTCTCCGCCTTGCCAGCGAGACGTTTCTGTGGTGTTTAACTGTAAAGCAATCAGTATCACTGCAGCAGAGACTATACCTGGAAAGAGTAGTTCTAAAGCTTTGATAATGGATTGCCATGTGGCTTCTTTAAGCTTGCTGGAACAAAGGTTGTTGTAGCTGTTTTGGAGATTTTGAGATGCTGTGCTGTAAGCTCCTATGGATTGAATAGATTTAAAAGAGCGAAACAATTGGATATGATTTTGGCTGAGTTGATCATGAGCTTGGTTGACTCTGTCAAATAGAGGTTGCAGTGTTTTGAGCACGTGTAGTGTGATAGCAACAAGGATGGTAGCACCAACAGACAACGGTAGTAGTACCCAAGTGCCTCCTAAATAGATAAGATAGCTGATAATGAGGATATTCTTGCAGATATGTCCTAAAACTGTCTCAAAGAGGAATACATACATGCGGTATGTTTGACTTAGGGCTCTTTGATAAGCTCTCATCAAAGAAGTCGCCTTGAAGTTGTAAAAAAACGAAAAATCTTTCTGTAATAAACTTTCACACCATTTCAAGCCAAGTAAGTATGAGGTAGATTGGAATAGTTGGTCTCGATATCTCAGCTGAAAGGGAGATAAACACGAGATAGCTAAAATCGTTGCTATAAAGATCATAATATAGCGCAGCGATGTATCGACTTGCAGCTGAGTGATCGTATCGATAATGAGACCCAACAAAATGGTGGGAGCTAGCTGTAGAGATTGAATGGTGATTATAAATGCTATCAGCACAAAAATCTTGAAAGGATGTTTCTTCCATAAAAAATGTACATTTTTAGAGATAACACTGCCTGGTGATTCTCTCTTCTTTACAAATAGTTTTTTTATAGATGGTTTTGTCATGGGTCGCTTCTTTATAAATAGCTTCTCTGTATATAGTTCAAGGCATAACAGTGAGTGTGTGATTGCTGAGATGTAAGTGCAAATCAAACGAACTAACTGGGTTTGTGCAAGGATGGTCGTCATATCCTACACAGATAAGAGTTGAGCCCTGGAGATTTTCAAGGAGATAGTTCCATACGTGGTTTTTGATTTTGCTATCAATGCCATCAAGAGGATTATCAAGAATGGTTACGGGGCGTTGTAGCAGTATTGCGCGTAGAATAGCTAAGCGTTTTCTCTCTCCTAGTGATAGTTGTTGGTGAGGAAATGGCTGTGTTTGATGCAGATAAGGAATACACATATCCATAAACAGATGTTTGAGATGATTGTTTATAGTGGCAGTGGAATGGGGGTGGTTTTTGCCATACAAGATTGATTCTTTAAAAGTGCCATCGATAAAAGGGGTGTGTGTTTCGGCTAGATAAAATATATCTTGGATATCTTCAAGGCTCCATTGTGCTGTATCTTGATCTGCCCAATATATGGTTAGTGGTATGCGTTGCATGCCACTAATAAGTTCTGCTACAAAGGTTTTTCCTTGCCCTGATTCTCCTGTGATTAGCACTTTGCTGTTAAAAGGAATGTGGATGTCTTGTTGCGATGAAATACGCAATCTATGGCTATTGTTAGCAGATAGTTTTGCAATGGTGAGGCTATTTTTTCTTAGAGGCTTTGCAAGGTTTGTGTGAGTGCTTGCTCTGGCAGGTAAGTGGAGAATGGTATCGATAAAGGATTTTTCAGAAGCCCATAATTCATTGTCGTAGATGATGTAGACCAATTTTTCTAAGGAGTGAAGCAGTATGGAGGCATACACATATACCGCAATGAGACTTCCCACAGTATAGTCCCTCTCTGAGCTGTAGCCTATGAGCCATACAGCATACAACAGTATGGCAGCTTGAGCGATTAATACCACACCTTGACAACTACCATAGGCGATAAACTCCCAGAAAGCAGCTTGGGTTTGCTTGCGATGAAATGTCTTAAAAAGTGTTGCAAATCCTTTAGTTGCCGATCCGTATGCCTGCATCATTTTGATGGTTGGAGCACAATGGATAAGATCAGAAAAATAAGAATACGATTTATGATCGAGGCTGTTAACTTCATCCATTAACGGGCGAAGTTTTCGCATAAAGCGTTTGGATATCCATGTAGTGAGGCAACTAAAAAAAAGCAAATAAGGTATGATCTCGATCATGCCAATATAGATAATATAAACAGACACTGCAAATATTTTGCATATTTCTGGTAGATAGATATCCCATATTTGTCTCATAAAATAGCTTAATTGCTCAGATGTGCGATCAAATATCTCTACTATTTCAGAAGTGTTTTTTTGCTTTATATGATAGTAATCTTTGTTAAAAATGCGTTGATTCCATTTCAGTGATAGACGTTTTCTTGAGTTTTCAATGAGGTTTGTGATGAGGTATTCTTTGAGAGGAAAAATCATCGCTACACCGATGGATAGGGCTATATACAGCCCCAAAATATTTTGTAGATTTTCATACTCTTTGTTCAAGAAATCATCGAGAATTTTAGCCAATAGAATTGGATGAAACAGGCAAGTGGTGTGAATGATCATCATGATGCATACACTCAGCGCAAATACCTTGCGACGCTTGTAGCTCATCTCTTTTGTGAGTGTCAAAAAGTGGTTGATCATGTATTAAGTGATGCTTGAGGTGCTACAATAATGCCTTCGCGAATCAGATGGAATCTTTCAAGTCCAGGGACGATAAGACTGGCTACAATAAAAGGATCATATGGTTTTGATAGAAGATGATACAACACTTTGTATCCAGATTGATACAAGAGTTCTGATATGAGACTGAGTTGCTGGTGAGGCCTTAAGTAGCTTTGGTTATTGAACAGAGGTTTTATGGCTTGTTTAGATGGTTTGATGAAATCGGCAAGGGGTGTTTGAGGGAGTTGTTTTCTGCTGAGATCGATGAGAGGATGCAAGGCGGATTTGCTCAGAAACTGTGCAATGTCCAGGTCTTTCTTTGTTTGCTGAGCATTTTTGAGAAAATGACTTTGGCAAAACTCTCCTATGGCACGATGCAGTGCTATATCACCATAGAGAGATAGACCAACACCGATGTTTGAAAAAGATAGAGATGCTGTTGAGGCTTCCTGTTTTAATGGAGATCCTACAACGAGGCAAAACTTGAGATCAGCCATGGCAGGATTTGAAGCCACAATAACTTTCCAGCGGTAATTATTATCCATAAAGTCGACAAAGTTAGCTTTATGATGCAGTTGAGATTTAAGATTATTGAGCGGAATTTCCTGAAAGCGGATAGAGGTTTTTTGGTTGATCAGATGAAGATAATAACATGAAAGATAATGACGTTCGATATTTTCATTGAGACAATGAAGTAGAGCATCTTCAAGGGTGATGCCAAAAGAGGTTCCTGTGCTGTAAGCGTATCTACACAGAAAAGACTCAGCTTCATTGAAGTTTGACTGAGATGACTCGTTGTATAAGCTCTGCGAAGCATTGTCTTTTGAGTGAGTTAAAAATAACGGATTGGTAAACAGAGCGGGAATAAACGCCGTGTAGCTGGTATGCTTTGCAAATTCATAGTAGTCATAAGCTGCAAGCTTTTGACTCGGATAGTCTTTTAGACTTCTCATAATGCCACATTTTTTTAGAGACTCTTGTTTGTAAATATCTTGTGTGGAAATGTATTGAAAGTTGTGTCCTGTTTTTGTTTTATCTTGTAGTGAGTGTTTTAGAAGATGATAATGCTCCATGGCTTCTGCTAATGCTGATAATAAATACGTATCTCCTTTACCACCACCGCCGATGATCAGCCTGTCTTTATGATCATATAGGTTGATATAGCCCACTTGATACTCTGGGTTGTTAAAAACAACTTTAGCCTTGATTCCTTCGCGATCAAGCCACTGATATATGATACGATTGGCACAGTGGTGATCACAGGAACGTTCGGCTAAAGAAGTTGATGCTTGATCAATCAAGTATAAGACCTAATGAGAGTAGTGAATTCATAAAGTCCTTTTCTTGAGTTGTGAGATATTGATCTAGCTCACAAGTTTTGGCATGTGGACTGTGATATCCCATACCACTTTTTCCACCTGTTAAGTCATATTCCATCATAGCTAACTCCTTCATGTAATGAATAATACAATACCCATAGCGAATATTCGCTTTTGCAAAACACACTCATCATCATTGCGCAATATGCTGACTTGATCAGCAGCCTATTTATTCCATTTCATAAAGTCAAGGCACAAGTAAATAAAATTTTTAGAGTAGATGACGTGTGCAAAGATGCCGTGAGCTCACGGAAAAATGAATGTTTCGATCATTTTTTGTTGGGTTTGGGAGCTATATTGTTCATTTCTTCTGCCAAGCGGCACCCCCCGAGAGTTTTTGGTTAATCTCAAGCAACAGATATAATAAATAAAGGATGGTCAACAACCGTTGTACATTCAGTGATACGAGCTTGGTATGGCTTGAAAAAGGATTGATGCACTTTAAAACAAGCTTTATCTTAGCTTAAAATAAGTCTCATCTTTTTATCTGATGAGACGAAAAATTCTTTGCTATCTAAGCGATATGTAATAACGCTGCTTTGAACCTCATGGATATGGAGTGATAGACAGGTAAGTCTTTCAGAGAGAGGTTGTACTTACCAGTTAAATTTATAGATATTACCGCTAGGGTCGGTGTCTCCGATAAGATGCAAAACAGATTTCTATGATTGTGATTGTCAGGTCTTCTTGTTATAATGATCTCTGGATAGCAAGATATGGTAAAGCCACTGGCGCAGGTAGCACCTTTGATTTTTGATGAGAGAGTATTATGGAATTTCCTATGGGTGATCCGTATTTTGACAGTATCCGCAAAGGGGATTTCTACTATGTTGATAAGACGGAATATTTAAGAACTCTTATTAAGGAAGGAAAGTACTATTTCTTGTCTCGTCCACGTAGATTTGGCAAAAGTCTTCTTCTGAGCACTCTGCATAACTTATTTGAAGGAGAAAAGGAGTTATTCAAAGGCCTATATATCTATGATCATTGGGAGTGGAGTCAAAAATATTTTGTGATAAATATAAGTTTTGGTGGTAAATGCAGAACTCCTGAATTCATTGAAGAAACAATTACGACTCAATTGCAAGCAGCTGCAAATCAAGCCGGCTTAAAGACGTCAAATTATAAAGGATTAGCACCTTCTAATTTTTTATACAGTTTGCTGGCTGATTGGCATCTCAAAACAGGTCAGGAAGCAGTGCTTTTAATTGATGAATACGACAAACCCATCTTAGATGTTCTTGATGACAAAAAAGCTGCGGCGGCTAATGAAGAATGTCTTCGAGATTTTTACAGCATCATTGAAGATTGTCGTAATCTAAGATTTGTTTTTGTTACTGGCATCACCATGTTTTCAGGGTTAAATAATCTCAAAGACATTAGTTTTCGTCCAAAATACGGTGCTATCTGTGGTTATACAGATAAGGAGATTGAGGAGGTTTTTGCCAAAGAGATGACAGGACTTGATCGAGATAAAATTAGACATTGGTATAACGGCTATAATTGGTTAGGAGAGAAGGTTTATAATCCTTTAAGTGTTATGGGTTAT
>MPNI01000050.1 GCA_002238945.1 Proteobacteria bacterium bin106
ATCGTGCTGCGCCTCAGGCTATATTTTTTCAATCAGGATATCTCACAATTGTCAATAAAAAGCGTGAGAATCGAAGAACAAAGTATTTATTAGAATATCCAAACCTTGAAGTACGCAATGGTGCATATTATGGGTTGTTACAGTACTTAACTGGTGATTTTGATAAAGCTAAAGAACAGGGTGATACTCTTGTAGATTTTCTTGCGAATAATCATTTTGATGAATTCAAAAAAACATTTCATGCTTTTTTAGCAAGTATTCCTTATGAGAATAATAAAAAAGCAGATGTAGAAGGTTATTACAGCAGTATTATTCAAGGTATGTTGCACGCTTCTGGTATTAAATATAATGCTGAGAAATCTTCAGCATTAGGCAAGTGTGATCTGGTTATATTTCATAAAAATCAGGTATTTGTGCTGGAGTTTAAAATGCAGCGTCCACGCCAGAAGGCAGATACAGCGTTAAAAGATGCTATTCAACAAATCAAAGATCGTCACTATGCTGATGAGTATAAGCAGCTCAAACAACCTATTCATCTCTTAGCGATGGTTTTTAACAAGAAAGATCGTAATATTGTCGGGATTCTCCATGAGGAGTTGAATGGTGACACGACGTAAGAGTTACTGATTTTCTGTATTTTATAGGCATATACAATACTTCTTTGAGGTTACTCAACAGAAGTAGAGAGAATATAAGAACAGGGTAAGCTTGAAAGTCTCAACTTCTGCGCCGTATAGCTTTGAAGAGCTATGGCCTTCTGGGCATAATGATGCCTGTGTGTATTCTGCTGATCACTTTCCTTCTTTATGAGTCTATGAGTGGGCGGAGAATGATACTTATGATCAAAGACTTCGATCACTCCTTGATGAGATCTTACTTTCACGGACGGGCTTGACAAATGATGAAGAATGGAGTAGTAATCTCTCTTAATATATAAAGGGGAGTATAAAGTGTGATCTGACAAAAGGGTAAAGCTAGGATCATAGACTTTTACTGTGACCACTGTTACGCTAAAAGGAACGTTGTACTTTTTTTAGTTTTTTCATTATCATGTCGATAGTGTCTACAGGGTCTGTATATCATATCATGTTACTATATGTATGGATCGTCGTCTGTGCTTGTTAAAAAGGAACCTAAAAGCCATGTCATATGTGGAATCTAAGAGAAAAAAAACCATAGGCAGCTGTTTTTTTAAAAAGAGTATGCTTATCATCACTCTTGTGAGTTTTGGGTTTTCTAACTCTTTACAAGCAGCCACCCTTCATTGCGCTCATACCGAGCAAAACTTTCAGCGAACTCAATCAGAAGTGGCGTTCGCCCCTTGCCATCATAACGACCAAGAATCGGAATCCACAGAAAACCAGGACTTCTCTGCTTCACCATGTGCTCTAGGACACTGTACTCATTGCTCAGTGGTAAATTTTTATGAGTATCCTCGATTACTTTCTACTACTTTTTTTCTATCGCTTTATTTCTATGACACTCAGCCGCGAATAATCGTCCTGGCTGAGCCTTTTTTCCGACCACCCATTTCTATCTCCTAATGGGCGTATAGTACCACTATGGCTATGCGCTAGTTATTTCTAACGATCATTAGGAGAAAAGATGCGACCTCTTTTTTGGGTGTTTAGTGCCCTTATGAGTGTTCTCTTATTGTTAGGAGATGCTCAACTGTTACAAGCCCGTCCTGTTTCTCACGCCGGTGGTTACACCGCTATGGGAAGCATGAGCAGCACTGGCCAGTCTTTGCATGTGCATTACTCACCGTCTGTGAAGTACTCCTTAGGTTATCGTGCTGAGTCTTACCGTCAGTGGAGTTCTATGTTTCAAGGAGCGCAGCTAAACATATTACTCATAAGACTCAATGGAGAAGCTTCACAAGCCAATGTGTACTTCAAAGGAGCAGCTGGTATGCAATATGCCCTCTCTCACAGCGATATAACCAAAGAGTTAGAGCCGGCTGGCTTTGCTGGGTTAGCAGCTGACTGGGAGACACGTCGGTATTTTGTGAGATACGAAGGACGATTGATCTTGGATGCTTCTATAAACCACATGTTGCGTCAGTCTTTCCGTTTAGGGATCGCTCCCTATCTGGGAGATTATGGCGAACTTCATACCTGGTTTATGGGGCAACTGGATTATATTACTGCAACTGCCGATAGTCATTCCATAGTTGTGACGCCTTTGGTTCGTTTTTTTTACCACACCTACCTATTTGAATTTGGCATTTCTCATCATGGTGGTGTTTTGTTTAACTTTATTGTAAGAACGTGAGGATTTATTATGAATTATTTACTTGGTAAGACATTTTTTCTAACTGTTTTTTTTATGCTCTTTCTTCAATCATCTTTAGGACTTGCTGGTACAGGCGAGCAGAAAGCGAGTGCTTCTCAGAGCGAGGTAACGAGCACCAAAGAGACTTGTAAAAGTAAAGTGCAAGCAAAAGTCAATGGACTTGTCTGTGATTTTTGTGCTCGCTCTTTAGAGAAGGTCTTTCTTAAAAAGTCTGAGGTGTCACAGATCAAAGTGGATCTTAAGGCTGGAGTGGTAGATATCTCGATGAAAGAAGGAAAGACTCTTGATGATACCACTATAAAGACGTTGTTTGCTGATGCTGGGTATGATCTTAAGACGTTAACTAAAGGGGGGTGTGATGGAGCATGAAACCGCTTCTAACTACAGTTTAAAGCACACTTTCTTGCCTACGCTAAGCTTGTTTACATCTGCAGGAACGTTGGTGTGCTGTGCTCTTCCAGCTTTATTTGTCACTCTTGGTGCTGGCGCTTCGCTAGCCTCCATTCTTGGAGTAGCGCCCTGGCTTGGGGTTCTGTCAAGGTATAAGTTCTACACCTTCGCGATTTCTGGTGTGCTCATTGCTCTCTCTGGTGTCTCACTTTGGCATGCTCGTAAGGCACCATGTCCTAGTGATCGTGCTCAGGCTTTAGCCTGTACTAGACTCAGAAAAATCAATGTGTACATCTATTTTTTCTCTGTAGGTATTTGGTGTATTGGATTTTTCTTTGCTTTTGTAGCTGTTAAGATCTTTTTTCCGTAAAGAGGAATAAGGCTCTATGCTTCTGTTTTCTTGCTTCCCCTTTTTGGGGAAGCAAGAAACTTTTATAATTAATAAAGAATAAAAAATAGTTTACAATAGCAAGCAATAAAAACGCATAATATGTAAGCTCTATGGTAATTATTTGGCTAAGTTTTTGCTGATATTTTTAGAGAGTGGTGCTAAAATCTTTTTTTCTAGAATCAGTATGTTTTCCAAAAAGTATGGAAGTAGCATTTGTGGTGGCATCTTATGTGCCGCCATAATTTTATGTTAATCTTGCCTAAAAAATATGTGAAAGTAGTGATGTATAGGATAGAAAAATAGAGAGTAGATATGTTTGATAAACATATCTACGAAGAAGAGTTTTTACGTTGAATATAAAACTTGACCTTAGATTCCAGAGCAGTAAGTTTTTTTTCTAAATCTAAGATGGTTTCTTCGTAACGAAAAAGCTCATGCAAATGATCGTGTATACGAATCAGATTAGCTACCCTTAAAGACAGTGAAGATAAATCAGATGTGTTTATAACATCAAAATACCAGTTGGATTCCACAGCAAAGCTGACAAGATTCTTAGCACCGAGCATACCTAAATCGCCGATAATCAAAGCAGGAGTCCAAATATGAGTCTCTAAACGTTTGGCAAGTCCCTTCACCCATGGAACGAGCTGATCTCTGGTAGCACTATGAGCAAGCAAGATCAACATATCACAAGGTTGAAAATCCTTGGATTCTACACTCTCTATTTCCACCATTTCAAAAGCATGAACCTTCTCGAGCTCATTTTCAATGCTCTCAAGAGACTCATCCACCAACCTGCTGTCATAGTTGATATAACACACTCGAAGAGGGCGAGGTTTGCTATTTAACAGATACGCCATAAGATCATGCTTTATTAAGTGTATGATACAAAAGAAAAAATGAGGTGCGGATCGGAATCGAACCGACATAAAACTGATTTGCAATCAGCTCCCTAACCATTCGGGACACCGCACCATAACACACTTAGTAACTGCTATTATCACTCTAACAAGGTGTAGTGTATATAAGTATATATATTTTATTCAAGTTAAACATGTTTTTTATAATGTAGTAAAAAGCGTAAAGATCTGACCACTGAAACCTGGTCATAACTGTACTTGTTCTTCAAATTATCAAATGTCAGCTGAGCTGCATCTATCACCGATTGGGATAAGCCTTGAGTGGTTTTTTCTGATAGTTTTATCATATTAATACATATTTCCATCACCTGTTTTTTCTTATCAGATAAAATATGATGTTTAATCCTTTTGAGTAGGTCTTCGAATACCAAAGAGACCTCATAACTTGTATGGGGATGATCAATCTTCCATGCTGCGATACGAGATAATAGTGATTTGCGAAATGGTGTGGTATTTTTTGTGACACCTAATATCTGTTCAACTTCTTTGAGCAAAGACATGTTAGGTTCCACATAACTGGCACTTGAAGGATCAAAGACCTTCTCTCCTCTCACAATAGCCACTACTTGATCTAAGTATTTAGAAAGAAGTTTCTTATATTGGTCTCCTTCTACCATAGACATAGAATCTAGAAGTTCTTGTTCAAAAATATAGGCATATTCTTCTTTTAACCAGTCAACAAATTTATCTGGATGATACAACATATTCGTTACTGGAAGACGTAAAAACTCATAAAGTTTTTTGACTTTTATCAAATTTTGGATATGCTCGAAGATATCCAAAGGTCCTAAGATATTTGGATCCTTTGATCTGCTTGAACACAGTGCTGCACTACGGTGGAGAATGTCACGAATATGACGTGGTGAAGCTCCTCTCTTGCCTTCATAATCACTACCGCCACGATACTGCGCCATGATTTTGTCTCTGTTTTGTTGAAGAAATCGACGATCTTCTCTGGATAGTGGTGCACGTAATGTATCATCATTGTAAAGCTTTGCTTTGACCAAAGCATTGAGTGACTTTAAAACCTTCTGTTGATCAGAAGAAAATCCTTCTGTTTGTGGAGCTTTAAGGCGACTCATAACTCCCCACAAACACAACATATAAAGCGTATGAGGAGCGATCTTTATTTCCGCTGAGAGAAGCTGGCAATCTTTTCTGTAGATCTTCATTTCATCGCTTACTTTAAGAAGATAAGGAACGGTGAGAATGTGCATACGACCGAGAAAAGAATTGAAGTCGGGAATTTCTTGGAAAGCATCCCAATGCTTATCATTAGTGGTGGCAAAAAACACGGTATCGATAAAAGCTGTGGCCGAAGGCAGATGTATGGTACTTTTTTCAATAGTGGAGAGAAGATACTTAAAAGCTTCTATGGGACGTTTTAAAAAATCTGAAAACTCCACTACACCACGATGACCATCCACTAACTCGCCAGAGCACTCATAGAAACTCAAAGTCTGTAGTACGGCAGGTAGTTCTTTGAGGTAACGATCCATGGTGAGTTGTCTCTCACGAGCATCTAAACTCATTTGTGGTTCTACTGTGGCAATGCCCACTCGGTAATGAGCAGAGAAATAAAATCTTTCCACCTGCACATGCTGAAACACCCGTTTGATATCACCACCATAGGCACTTAGTAGACGATCAAAAATCTCTTGATTACGCTTCGATAATCCTTCTTTAAACACATGTCCCCAACGTAACGTCACATCATCCATATCACTCAATAATGATTCCACTAAAGAGATGCGCTGTGCTTCAGGTAAGAGATAAATAGGATTTTCTTTAAATTCGGAATCGATCTTTGAGGCTATCTTAGATTCACTCAAACCACTATAGGATGGATAATCATTATTTGAGGGATCTTTGCTGCCAGCAAAACCAATCTCTCTGGATTCTCCACTGATCACTGCAGGGAGTTCCTTATCGCGAGGAAATATCCAGCTAAAACGGTAAACGGCCCCTTCATCTGTCCGCGAATACTCTTGCATCGCTTTGGTTATACACTCCATTGTGGAAGACTTTGATGAGCCATTGGGGCCATGCAACACAATCAACTTAGGAGAGCCACCAAGCCTGACAGATGATTTTAAAGCACCCACAATAGAATCCTGACCCGCCTCTCCACCAATCACTGACTCATAACGCTCTTGACCTAAATCAAATAAACGATAACGTTGAGGAGCAAGTTTTGGATTGGAAGACGAAGAGGTGCCATAATAGGCAAACATATCCACTAAGTACGCTGAAGAATGTCGCAAGTAACGCTGAGGATGTTTGCAAACAAGATCAAGATACTCTGCAAAAGAAAGAATCATCCCTTGCTTTTCGTAGCTGTGCATCTGTTGTGCGGAAATTTTCGATAATATCTCTGATGATTGCGACATAGAATGCTGTTTGCTTGTTTCTTGTTTTAGAGGGCGTGTTTAAGGGCTAACCATTACTCATCATCGCCTGATCATGATGAGAATCTGAAGGCTTTTTTGTGTTTTTTGTATATATATCTCTATTTCTCTTGCCAACATAGTGGCATATATGAACATTATTCTATCATAACCCGTGATGATGACAGAGTGAGGCGGCTCGTTATCTTTTCCATCATTTTAGTAAGTGCTCATAGGTGAGATACGCAGGTGAGATAAGAACTGACTTATGACACCGATTCAGATATAGCCTCAATTGCTCCTAGGTTATCCTTGCATGTTGTGCTTTAATACCAACTTACTTTCAAGGATGAGGAGTGTCATATGGAAAAAGTTTTTGTTCTTGATACCAATGTGTTGCTCGCTGATCCACAAAGCTTGTTTATGTTTAATGCACATGATGTGGTGATTCCTATTTCTGTGATTGAGGAATTAGATAACTTTAAAAAAGATCTTTCATTGCGCGGACGTAACGCCAGAGAAGTCTCGCGCATACTCGATTATATGCGTCTTAAAGGAGATTTTACCCAAGGTATTCCTCTACAAACGGGAGTGAGTGAGAATCAGAGAGCTGCACAAAAACGTAATCCGTTGGGTAAGCTTTTTATCTATCTTGATCCTGGAGAAAAGCCTGCTGTTCTTAAAGAGAGCGCAGATCATGATATTCTTGCTGTGGCTTTATCTGTGCAAAAAAGATGCACAGATAAACAAGTGATTTTTATCACAAAAGACACCAATCTTCGTATCAAAGGACAGATCTTTGGTGTGGAGAGTCAAGATTTTTATGCTACAAAGGTTATCCATGACGATGAAGCCTATACGGGAATACGTACCATTCATGTGTCTGCGGAGGATTACACATCTTTGCGTGATGATGGTACTCTTAGTATCTTATCAGCTACCTTCTATCCCAATGAATACATCTGTATCCTCAGTCATGATGCATCGTGTCAAGTGATTGTAACAGTGGCACACGATACTCACACTCTCCATCTCCTTCCACCACTACCAGCTGAAATTTGGGGTATTGGCGCTCGAAACCTTGAACAACGTTGTGCCCTTTCAGCCCTTCTTGATGAACGTATTCGCCTTGTTACCTTGAGTGGTATGGCAGGTACAGGAAAAACCCTTCTTGCTATGGCTGCAGGACTCTATAAAACCACAGATCATGATGCCTATCAAAAACTTCTTGTCTCACGACCTATCTTTCCCATAGGGAAAGATATTGGCTACTTACCTGGTGATATTGAGCAAAAACTTAATCCCTGGATGCAACCTATTTTTGATAGTCTTGATTTTCTTCTTAATGGTGGTGTGAGTGGGCATATGACACAATCACGCCATACAGGACCTCACTGGCGTGAACTGTTTCATCAAGATATGATTTCTGTGGAACCTCTGACTTATATTAGAGGACGATCACTGGCTCACCATTATTTTATTGTAGATGAAGCCCAAAACCTCACCCCTCATGAGATCAAATCCATCCTGACACGTGTGGGAGAAGGAACAAAGATCGTTCTTACCGGAGATCCTCAACAAATCGATCTTCCTTATATCGATTCACTCAGTAATGGTTTGGTCCATGCCATTGAAAAGTTCAAACATCACCCCATAGCAACCCATATCACCTTACAAAAAGGCGAACGCAGTGAATTGGCTCAGCTCTCTGCAGAGCTTTTATAGATGTTGTGTATACTAGCGGTATCTCTTTACTTTTTTAAAACGAGGTAGCATAAGTGAAGAGTCTCTTTTTTGTTGAGGTTTTTGCGAATGGTTAGGCAAGTGAGCAGCCTTAGTGGTGCGTGTTTGGGTGAGTATATGAGACTCAAGTCCCCAGGCGAGAGCTAAAGCCAGAGCGTCGCTAGCATCCTCTGAATAAACGTGTTTGGTTTCTTTGCTGTCATGATCTTTGTGGTTATGTGATTGATGATTGGTAAAGCGTAGAAAAATCTGTAAAAAATCGGCTACTTCTTTTTTGCTAGCAGCCCCTTTACCTGTTATGGTTTTTTTAGCATGAGGAGCTGTCATATCATGAATGTGAGAAGATACACGTAAAGCTGCAGCCACAAGAGCTCCTTTTGCTTGGCCTAGTTTTAAAGCTGATCGAGGATGATCACGGACGTAAGCATCTTCAATGACACAATGCTGTGGTTGAATACGTTCAGCTAGTTCATATAATTTTTGATGCATATAGCCAAGACGTGTTAAAAAAGACATGTCTCGTGGAGCTTGAAAGACACCTAAATGACGTGCACGAAAGTCTGTTACGGAACGTGGATCTGACTTCATCACTTCGATGGAAGCATAACCTGTTATGTGTGATCCTGGATCAATACCAAGAATATGCATCCCTTGTTTAAGTAACACTATAGCTCCATTTATTATTGATCATCATCCGCTCTAAGTATTTATATACGCTTTCTATATATGTTATGTATGTATTTTACAAAAGGTAACACATTATGATCCAAGGATCCTATCCACACTCTCGATTGAGACGTCTAAGAGATCAGAGTTTTATACGCAATCTCGTTGCAGAACATCAACTCACGCATAATGATTTCATTTTACCGCTTTTTGTTATGGATAAACCACAACACAAACAAGAGATCCCTTCTATGCCTGAGGTGTATCGATTGGGATTCAAAGAGGTGCTTCAATATTGCCACAGAGCAAGTCAAATGGCTATTCCAGCGGTGGTGGTGTTTCCTGTGATCAGTGATGAACGTCGTAGCCTTGATGCTAGAGAAGCCTTGCGAGAAGATGCTTTGGTGTGTCGTATGGTGAAAGCTATAAAAAAGGATTTTCCACATCTTGGTGTGATTACAGATGTTGCTTTAGATCCCTATACATCACATGGTCATGATGGCTTGCTTAGTGAAGATGGTACTATCAGTAATGATGCCACAGTAAGAGTCCTTAAGGAGCAAGCCCTGTGTCATGCTGCCTCAGGTGCTGATATAGTAGCTCCATCAGATATGATGGATGGCCGTATAGGAAGTATTCGATGTGCCCTTGAAAGCCGCGGTTTTGTTCATACGAAAATTCTTGCCTACTCTGCAAAATATGCTTCTTCTTTGTACAGCCCGTTTCGTGATGGTTTGGGAAGTCATCCCAAAAAGGGCCCTTCCCATAAACATACGTATCAGCTCAGTGTTGCCAGTAAAGAACAAGCCATGAGAGAGGCCCTACAGGATATTGATGAAGGAGCAGATATTTTGATGGTGAAACCAGCAGGATATTACACCGATATCATTCATATGCTCAAACACTCTTGCTTGGGACATGGTTCTCTTCCTATCCCTATTTTTGGCTATCATGTGAGTGGAGAATATAGCATGATCAAAGCAGCCGCAAAAAACGGTTGGATAGATGAAAAACAAGCTGTACTTGAGTGCATGCTCTCACTAAAACGTTCTGGGTGCTCTGCTATTGTCACGTATTATGCATTGCATCTAGCAGCATGGATAGGCGATAATACATGATCTTTATGAAGACAAACAGATACTATCACTTAGTTACTCAGTAAAGGGTATACACGTTGAAATTCACTTCTTTTATTGCTCAACGCTATATCTTCTCTAAAAAAAGTCATCATTTTTTTGCCATTATTTCTGTGCTTACAATCACCGGGGTGGTGATTGGTACAGCAGCTATGATTGTGGTGCTATCGATCTTTAATGGTTTTGAGACACAGCTTCGTAACAATTTCCTTGCTGCTAACGCTCATGTCATCATGTATCAAAACCAAGGTATCAAAGACCATCATCATATCGAAAAAGCTACGAACAAACTTTTAATGCAAGACCGGCTATCAGGCACAGCGCCTTTTGTCTATGCTGAAACCATGGCTGAACATGGTAGTGGGTTAGTGAATGTGATGATCAAAGGTATTGATCCTATTAAACGAGAGGATGTGCAATCTATCAGAGGCATTATTCATCCCAAAAATGCACTTATTAAGCTGCAAAAAGAGATGAATGCAAAAAAAACTCCCTCTATTCCTTCAGTTATTATTGGTTCTGGATTATCAAGGCTTCTGGAAGCAGATATAGGTGAAAATATCTCTCTTATAGCACCCGGCAAAGAAAACATTTTTGGTCTGTTTCATGACCATAAAATTATTGGTATCTATGATAGTGGATTATCACACTACGACAATAAACTCGTTATTCTTACAGTTCCAGCTGCTCAAAAACTTCTCAGTATGGGATCACGTGTTACGGGGGTTGAAATTGGTTTAGATGAGCCTTGGGATAGTACTGAGATAAAAAACAAGCTTCACAAACATTTTCCTCATTTTGTAATTAAGAAATGGCAGGAATTTAATCCAGCCATTTTTGAAAATCTCAGTACAGAACGTGTTTTGGTGGGACTGCTAGTGGCTCTAGTGGTACTGGTTGGATGTTTTAATATCCTTACCACGTTGTTTATTTCTGTTTTTCAAAAAGAACGAGACATCTCTCTTTTGCGCAGCATGGGATGTAGTCAATTGGGTATTATGAAGATTATCGTTCAAAAAGGATTTTTTATCGGATTACTTGGTAGTTGTATAGGATCCGTTTTAGCTTTTTTTGTGGCTAAAGGTCTTGAGAAATATCAAATTATCACTTTACCAGATGTGTACATGCTTGCATCACTTCCTGTGGAATATAACCCTTCGGTTTATTTGCTCATCACTGCTGTAAGCATGGTGGTAGCAAGTGGTGCAGGCATTTTACCAGCCTATGCTGCTATCAAACAAAACCCATCGGTAAGCTTGAAATCGCGAGGAACTTAAAGGTATTGTGGTGACTTTCAGCAATCTTGTTTGTGAGAAATAAGTACTTTTTGGCATGGGATATACTCATAAAATATGGATTAAAAATAAAGAGAAAAAGCATCTTTAACTTAAACACTTTTTCTCTTGAAAATATGATACTATCGCATTTTTATTAATTTTATCGATAGAAATCAAACTTTCTTTTTGGTCCTTCTGGCTCTGCCACCACGAATATTAATCTCCATCTATTATTAGAATCTTTATGTCCTTGTACCCAACGTTTGTCGAGTAAGACTCGACCATCACTTCGTATTTGGCTTGGATCAACAGGATAGTAATGAACTAAGCAAACCTGATTAACAAGTATAAAAGCGGAATCTATTGGAATTTTAGAATATCTCCAATTTGTAAACGTACTTTCCTCTGGAAGCCATAGACGATACCCTGCTCTATAGTTATGTTTTGCTGCTAATCCGTTAAGAAACATGACTTTGTCAGTGAATTCTTTATCCTCAGGAAGTTCGGGTATATATCCAGGTTCAATCCTTAGTGGAGCATCTGGCACACGGACGCCATTTACAGTAGTTCTCTTAGTTCGGTAAACAACTCCCTCAGAGACAATAAATGGAGCAATATCACTGAGGTCAAATGTATAACTTTCATAAGGGCCTGGAACCAGCTTATCTCTTTTGAGACTAAAAACTGCAC
>MPNI01000051.1 GCA_002238945.1 Proteobacteria bacterium bin106
GAACTATATCAACATACACATGTGATCTTTTTGGTTTATGACGGTGTTAAGTAGGGCTGATACATGTCTATGATTACAGCATGAAAAAATAAAATTGACTATGCATTTTTACCTATAAATTACATGAGCTGTTTTTTTGGCAAAAAAAAGCAGAAAAAATCTCTCAATCCCTTACGTAGCCAGTGATTGAGAGGTTGGATCGGTGATTTTCTTGCGAAACTTCAGAACCAAGGACCAAAGACACCACCAACTGCTCCATATATATAACCACCACATCACAACCGCAAATATCCCTACCAAAGTGGAATACCTCAGCTTTAACCATATAGATTCTTTACAACCCGTAACTTTTTTACAACCCGTAACAACGGAAAACTTTCAAAAAGATAAAACATCTCTTTTTTGTATGTGTGCATATCGAAGAGATACGGTTCATAGATCACCTGCTACCATTATCCTCAAAGTAAGTAGCTTATTTTAATGAATACACACAAATCTGCTAAAGACTTGAATAGCCTTTAGCAGATATATCATCCCATAAGCTTTTCTGCAGCCAACTTCCTATCTTTAAAAATTCCTCTCTTACCACATCTTGACTTACCCCGTATTTCAAAGAAAGGGCGTGATCATCCACTTCCATATAACTTTGATAGACAGATCCAGCTAAAAAGCCATTTAAAAACAGCTCCCATATCAAAGCACTATGTGGCATATGTTGTTTTGCAATGATCTCTTGATGATAAAAACGTTTAATCACCCTAAGAACTATTTTTTCTCCATCATGATACTGATCTAACTGCGGCACAGCGTGATCTATCATTTCTAAACTTAAAGCTTCCTGCAAACCCACCATTACACTATCTCGCATCCACCAATAAGAATTTTGCGCCATATCAAAAAAAACATCGCTAAAACCAGTGATCTTCAAATCCTTAACCATATCAAGGGTATTAATCAGTACAAACAACGGATCGCTGCGCTCAAAATCCGACATAGGATGATCCATATCATAAGATAATGTCTCATAATGATGATGATCTTCCACCTTGCTCTCATCCCAACTCACTAAGATGCCATGGATGTTTCCAACATACTCCATGTTACCCCCCACCAACTCATAACCACCTTTTACAGCTGAGATAACATAATCCTCTTCCAAGGCCCCTACTTCAAGAAGACGTCTTCTAAAACGCTCATCTTTATGCTCAATATGTGAGTCCGTATCATCACGAAATGATTCTAAAGCAACATATTCATGTGTGGTGATATGAATGCCATCCTGCTTGCCAGTCTGAGAGGTTAAAACAGCTAAACTACCAGCTGCTGTTATCACAGAATCACCCTGATGTGGTGGTTCAGGATCACCTCCTTGCACATCGAGCTCATGATGAACACCATCTTTCATGATCTCTGCAGACATCATGTCTTTGTTCATCGGGTTATCCATATCTGTTAACCACATGTCTTTTAAAAACGACTCTTGGCTAAATACCTGTTTGTCAGATGAATGCTGTAAAAAAATATAACCCATCACCGTTACCAACGAAGCAGCCGAAAGAATCACTGTCTTGCTCGTAGGAAAAAAAAGAGGCTTTAACACAGACAGACCAGAATATCTCAACACAGCATTCCTTACGGCACTACCTAAAAGTACCGGTGTTACAGTACCCACAGCCATAGCTGATAGATGAGGATTTTCACTGCTAAATGGTAATGAAGAATGATCATCCTTAGATAAAGAAAAAACCTTTTCATCCTGTTTTGTCAGCAAATAAACATCATCACCCCAACTCAGCGGCAGGCAAACACAACCATACACCATCAAAGATATGCCTATATGCATCACACACCGCACACCACTTGCAACCTTATGAGGTTTTGAACAGATCAATGGCAAAACATTCCTCCAATCAATAGTTAAGTTATCTCTATTAACTATCTATCTACCTACACAACCTTCACCTAAAAGCTTATCTACACTGATTATATCAAGAAAATCTCACATCAATCACATAACGCCACAAGTGACGGAAAACGAGTATACCCACCATCATAAGTAATACAAGAACACATCTTGCTTGCTAGCCGCATTCTTGAAAGATTAAGATTGACACGATAACCTCTTTAACACTTCCAATAACGCTGCTTTTACATCACATAACCGCTGAGATGTATAGATAACCTCATCAGCACGCTGGATTTTTTCACTCAGAGGCATCTGAGCTGCAATGGCTTGTTTAGCTTGTTCAAGGCTCAAAGAATCTCTTTTGTAAAGACGAGCATACTGATCTTGAAGATCACAATGGATAACAATCACTCCCTTAAAAAGATGCTCTGCTTGCGTCTCATAAATCAAAGAAGCTTCATAAAAAAACCAAGGAGAAGACAAAGGAGAAGAATGCTGTGAGGATACTTTTTGAGAGTGTAACCACTGTTCTACAGCGCACAAAAAAGCGCTATGAATGAGCGGATGAAGCAAAGACTCAAGGAGCTCCTTAGCCTTAGGATCACTCATGATCAACTGTCTTAATGGATGAGACTGCAAATGGCCGCAAGCATCAAAGCAATGCTGAAATAATGGCTGTGCACGGATAGCTCGCCATCCTGCGGCATCTTTTTGTCTAAGAGAGTGAGCAAACCCATCAGCATCAAAGGTTTGATAGTGCAACTCTGAAAGCAGCTTACAAACCGTGGATTTTCCTGTGGCAATAGATCCCGTGATAGCGTAGCCATACTGTTTGATATAGCGAGCTATATTGTTTTGTTGGCTATCTTTTCTTACCATGAACTCATTACAACACATGATGCAGCGAGAAAACAATAGAAGTGCTACGAGCTCCTGGAACAAGATCTAAGGCTACAGAAAATGGTGACAGTGATGATGAATCAGAGAAACTGCTGCTCATTATGTTAACAGGAATATCATCACCACCAAGCATCACCATACAATACAGTGGATCATCCTTATCACAGAGAGGATCTGCGATATCATCACTTAAAATCATAAACTGTGACGAGTTATTATGCCATTGCCTTAGAGTGGTTGGATTATAAGCCATAGCATGATGATCCCAAGCACCAGGAGCTTGACTGGAAAACATCTCCGCTGGAGTCTTGGGTTTTTTAGGTCCCACAGCCAAAGCCTCAAGCACACTAAATGCATAGCCAGCACCCCCCACTCCCAAGCTTATCCAAGCAAACAGCTGCTGTTGAGCAGCATAGTCTTCCCATTGAACTTTTTTCTGCTTTTTAGCTGTTGTGAGCTGTTGTTTTCTTTGAGAATTAGTCTCTCGATTAATCTTATTTTGACGATTTGTTTGATCAGTTTTATTAAATTCTGTAGCCGAATCAGCCTGATATTTAAACCAAAAATAGCCACCAACACCTCCCGCTTGGGCCAAAAGCAGCAACCCACCAAACAGAGGCTTACCATGACGCATCTGCGGTAAGCCAAGAGGTAAAAGAGATAACATATAGTCAGTAGCATCACGTGGCTCAGGCTCAGCAACAAGAGGTAACTTTTTCTTCTCCTCTACGACCTTTTTCTTACGAGAGCGAGCTTTTCGACGCGCTCTACTTTTACTCCTAGTACCTCTCACAGAAGATTGCCCATAACCAGAATACGTAGCTGGCGGCGGTGGAACTGGAGGAGCAGGATAATAAGATCGCACAGGATAAGCAGGCGGAGGAGCTTGCGGAGCTTGAGGAGCTTGCGGAGATGCAGAATAATAACCTCCCCTAGAATAGGTTTGAGGAGGAGGAATCGATCGATCCGATGGAGATGGAGCAAGCATACCCGGTGCGGCTTGTACAGCTGCTCCCTGAGCGGCTGCGCCTCGAGCAGATGGCTGCATTCTTTTCTGCTGAGCTTGTATCTCTCTTTGACTAGGTTTACGCTTCAAATTTACCTGCATACGATGAGTACGACCAGGTACAGCACGCAATTTTTGTGTATAAGGATAATAATCCTTATGATGAATGCGAATCATATGCACACCAGGTCTAATAGTGATGGTCTGGTTGACATTTCCCGCTAAAATCCCATTCACCAATACCTGAGCTTGACGCATTGGTGAGTTCACTATCAATACTGTATGCGATCTTTGCCCCTGAGCTAACAGGAGTTTTGTTGTAAAAACATGAGCCAATACACCTACAAGCAAACCTATCATGATGCCACGATATCTCACCTGCCAAAATATAGAAAACCAAGACATCATAAGCATCAAAATAAAAAAATAGTGGACTATTAAAAATCTAAACTAACCACAATATCACCAAAGCTACTAGGCAACCGTACATTACGACGGATCATCTTTCCCTTGTTATTATACGCTACAATTTGGTACTTACCCTTTTGGAGACGCAAATTATACTGCCGTGCATGCAACACCAGTGACCGCGAAAAACGATTATCTAAAGACTTCACGGAAAAACGCATCCCTTTAGGCCCTTGTATGGCTAAAGAGTGGTAGGCAATCTTTTTAAGAACAATCCTGCCTAACTTAAGGAGCTGTCCTTTCTTAACCACCACATTCTGAGTGTGAGAGTAATAGCCAGGTTTGGAAATGGATAATCTGTAAGATCCAGGTCTCAAAGTGAACGGCTTTTTAAACACCTTCACCGAAGAACCAAGATGGCTTTTTCCCAAATACACCTGACCTGGTGGGGTAATAAAAGCTTGTACAGCCCCCACAGTAGAAGGAGGTGTTACACTCCGAGGCTTACTGGAAACACGCGAAGGCCGTAAAGCACGCACAGAACGATCTACTTGAGCCCTCGAAGAAGGCTGAGAAGTGGCAACACGACTCTTTGCACGACTTCTAGTTGTTCTACTTGCTTGCAAAGAGCTTTCAGAAGATGACTGACTTTTCTTACTACGTATCTCTGGCTTTGAAGTTTTGACAGATCTTTGCGAGCTATCGGGACGTTCAACTGATGATGTGTTGTTATCATGATCACTATCATTATCATCTTCGTAAACCACTCCTGCTACGTCATGGTAAGGTTCATAAGCCACCTTGGCTTTTGTATCAAAGATAAACTCTGAAACCTTAGCTCTGATATCTGATCCACTTAGATCTAATTGATAAGCTCCAAACCACAATAAAGCCATAGATGCAACACCGACAATCAGTACCCAAAAAAGATAATTTTCAGAATTGATACCTGGAGAAAATTTATCACCGCTAGACATACGCCTTGCATGTCTAGCTAAAGGACTTCTTTGAGCTTCTGCATAGCTCAAAGGAGGTTTTCTATAGGTTCTTTGAGGGGTATTACCTTGAGCGTTATAATACTTCTGACGACCGATGATAACTGTAGCACCCCTAGGAGCTTGTGCTGTATCCTTGCGAATACGTCCGCTAGCTGTAGAAAAGCGTTGTTTGGGTGATGATTGAGTGGCTGTTTTTAGCACTTGTTTTCTCACCTGAGCCATTAACTCTTTAAAAGGAGCCCTTTGGGCAGATGCTCTATGTGCCACTTTTTTAGAAGATGCTTGAACCACTGAAGCGGGTTTCTTCTGTATTTTTTTTTGAGCTTTCTTTTGAAGGACCTTTTGATGTACCTCGTTAGGTTTTTTGGCATGGGATGAATATTTATGAGGCGTATTGAGTTGAGGTCTTTTTTTAACAGAACCTTGGCCTTCTTTTGCTGGTGATGGCTTTTTTACAGGTTTTTTCTTGCCACTTGCCGGCTTAGCTTTAGGTGGTGATTTTTTTAGAAGTACTTTAGGACTTGCCACACTTTTGGAGTCTTGTTTAGGCTTGGGTTTAGGTTTAAGTTTAAGTTTAGGTTTAAGTTTAGGCTGGGGCTGGGGCTGAGCTGACTTATGACGGATATTCATCCATGGCAGCTGATCATCTTCTCCTCTAACCAAACCAGCACCCTTAACGGAGCGCATATGACGTTCCACTTTTTGGGCAAATTCTTTAGGATTTGAAAAGAATACTTCAAGTTCTATACCCGAATCACCCAATTGATGTTGCTTCAAGAAATCATCTAACGCATCCACCATGATATGGACAGCTTGATGTCTTTGCTTAGGATTTTTGGACATGCCTTTGGCAATGAAATGAGAAAGAAAAGCAGGTGTATTGCTTTTAATATCCGTTACCTTTGGAACAGGCGCTGAAAGAACTTTTTCGATGATCTTATGAGTATTACTGCCATCATAGGGAAGCTCACCGCTAAGGAGCTTGAAAAACAACACAGATAACGCATAAATATCTGCACAAGCATCAATCAACTCTCCACGCACTTGCTCAGGAGACATATAGGTGGGAGAGCCAATAAAACTTCCGGTTTGAGTAAGATCGTTATCTACCACCAAATTTTTGGCTATGCCGAAGTCCATCAATTTGATTTGTCCAACATAGGAAACCATAATGTTAGACGGTTTGATATCACGATGAATAATGCCATGCTTATGAGCTTCAGTGAGAGCCTTTGCCACTTCTCTGATAATGCATGTGGCCACAAGAGGATGAATCTGAAAATTCGGAAAACAGGCCGTATAATCATTGAGATCATAGCCTTCGATATGCTCCATCACAATCCACAGATCATCGGTCTCTTCACCAGAAAAGTCATAGATCTCAAGAATGTTAGGATGATTTAACTTAGATACCGAATAAGCTTCTTGCAAAAAACGCTTACGTAATTGCTCTCGTGCCTGCATGTGCTCATGCATCACCTTAATAGCTACCTGACGTTGAAGGTTTTTATCAAATGCCAGATACACAGAAGCCATGCCACCTTGCCCGATGCATTCAAGGCATTCATAACGACTTCCGTAGATTTTTTTCATGATAGATCATCTAGATAATGAAATAAAAAAACATCACAACCCTCCTCCCGTGTTGCCTGGCAAATATCGGCTCGATCCATCAGATCATAAACGGATCTGGGATATCTTCACTCTTTTGCCATAAGATCACTCATATGAATGCTAAGAAGAAACTCATAGAAATGTCTTATGATGAGTATGGGCGTACTCAGAGAGCAGATCCTGGCCAAAACGTTGGTGATGAATCAAGGAATAATAGGGAGGATGATCAAGATCATGAGGAAGCACAGGACCTGAAGGACAAACTTCATGCTTACCACCAAGCCAAAGAGGTGCTGTAACAATATGAAGAAAATCCACCACATCAGCACCAATAAGCATATTGTGCAAGCGTGGGCCTCCCTCCACCAATAAAGACATAGATTTCGAAGTTATCTGAAGAAATCTGTCATTTTCAAAGAGGTGTTGCAATGGTTGATCAGGATCCCAAATAGACATCACACAATGACGTTCTTCAGAAGGAAATTGCATGCGAGCAAGCTTTGTAGCTTCCTCGCTCATATCCTTACGCCCAATCCAATACACCTCCGCGTTATCTTTCATATGACGGTAGTGGTCTTGAAACTTATCAAAGCGTAACGTACGAAATTGGGGATCAAAGATGATTTTTTTCACTTTAGCCACAGATTTACGCACACAAAAAGGATGACGCAAAGATAAAGCCGGCCGATCATTGATAAATGTACCAGCTCCCACCATCACGCCATCATATACATAACGTAACCACTGACTGTATATCAGAGAGGAAGGAGAAGATATCCACTGTGACTGACCCGATGGTGCAGCTAAACGACCATCAAGAGATTGTGCCCACTTCAAACCGATAGTGATGTTACGCTTTGTCCCTTGTTTAACCCGCTTACGATGTAAAATATAACGCCATAAGAGCCTTTGAGCGGATTGCTTAAGCAAACCCACTTGTACCGCTATGCCACAATCCAATAAATGCTGCACACCTCCACCACTTACCTGTTGATCAGGATCCAAAATAGCCACATTCACTTTGGATATTCCCAGACGGTGAAGAAAGACAGCACATGGCTCACGAGTGATTTTTTGGCCCGATTTCCATGAATAATGATGACAACAAGGCTCCAAAGACACATAAGCCTCTGCTCCGCACAAAGACTGAGCAGAAGATACGTTTTCATAGGCATGACGCTCGGCATGAAGACCACCATAGCTTTGTGTATAGCCCATCCCCACAACCTTGCCCTCTTTCACATACACACATCCCACACAAGGATTGGGCGAAGATCCTTGAATATTACGATGAGCGAGTATCAAAGCCATAGCCATAAAGTATTCTTTCGTGGCTACAGCAAAATAATCAGCAGCTAGCTTTTTTGTCATAGAAAAGAAGTTAGCATCAGAAGATTCTTCACACAAAAAAGATAATACATCTGCCAAACCAGACAATAAAAATTGCTCATCCCATCTCTCACAAATACGCGATGACGATAAAAGAGGCTGATAGTCGCTATAATGAGAAATATTTTGAAATCCTTTAACCTGCTCACTCACCACTCACTCTCCTCAAACAGTTCTTTTTATACTCTATTATGCTTTGTTATGCTCTGTTATATATGGCCTGCCCCTGTTTGATACATCACGTTCAAACATCAGCTAAGCTTACCCTTTTAAAGTTTAAAGTGAAAAGCCATCACAACACATCATGATTTACAGCGCAGATGTTTTAAAGTAAAGATAACTAACATCACTCACTCCATCTGTGTAAATACTCTGAAAAGCAACGATATAGCTCTTAGATGGCAAAAGAGAAGCAAAGCTAAAGGTAAAAGAAGATGAAGACTCCTCACCTCCTATCACAATATCTTGCCAGTCAAAAGAAGATACAGGATCTTTTGAAGGTAAAAAGTAATAACGATAGCCAACAATCTTTTGAGGTTGTGTCATAGAGACAACATCATCTGCTTTAGACTCTAAAGATAAAGATGTCATGGGTGATTCAATCATCACATCCACCCTCTTTGAATCCACAAAAGCCACAGAGTACTTAGAAGAAGCTAACTGATCACGTTTTAAAGGAGTAGCCGTGTAAAAAGACATATTCTCTTCTTTTCCAACTCCATCCACAAATACCGTACGCCAATGCAACGTATAAGCGGTATTTTCTTTCAAAGAAGAGATCATAACTGTTTGATCTGCACTCATGGGAAGCCAATCAAGGCCCTCTTCTTGACCCTGCTCCACCAAACGATATTCATGATCTACCACCTGATCAGCATTAAGCCACCACGGATTTTCAAAAGACAATTGTATGTTTTCACTACCTATCTGCACCAAAAGAAACACCGGATGACGCTCATGTAAAAATCGCGATAAAGTCATCAAAGTGTTTTGTGAGGGAAGTGAAATCACATCTTGATACACTACCCGAAAATCTAACTTATAAGTTGTAGAGTATTGCAAATAACGAATCGTATACTCCCCATTAGCCGTTGATGACATATCCTGCCAATCCTCAAATACATCACCCCTAAGTAAACGATACTGCACCATAACCACTTTCTGTCCTTCGTCCCCTTCAGGAACCTGCCAACGCACTCGAAAACCATCACTAAGAGGACGTACAAAAAACTGAGCCGCCTCTCTATCCAAAACCTCCATATGTGGAAAATCCAATACAGAATCCTCCAAAGCATCTTCTTCAGTAACTTCTACAACCTCTAAGTCATTATCTTCAACAGGAGATGGACTCTCTACAACTTCGACTTCATTTTCTCCACTTTCCTTGGGTGGAATATCAGACATATCATCGAGTATGTCTTGATCTGTGACAGTATCCATCGCTAAAGTCTCTTTTTCGGATTCTTTAGAGTCTTGATGTATTTGATCTGATTTTTTTTCATCTGTGGATGGATCCCGATCTTGCTTTTCAAACGATACAGAAAGCTCTTGCTTATCTACTGGTTTATCTTCTGTATTTACAACCACATCAGAGTCTTTTTGTTGTAAAACAGCTTTGTTATCTATGGAAGGGTTCCTACCTTGATCATTGACTTCAGCAGCATCACTGCGAATAGGGGCATCAGCAGAACATGCTACACCAAGTATTACACATAACACTATGAGAACTCTCCACAACCAAGGCACCATCATTGTTAATCCTCTTTAATGAAAAAACACAAACTTATGCTGCATCAATGATACATAATTTTATACTAAAAACATACAATCGATATGTATCCAGCTACATAAACAAGACGTAGAAACACCCAGTTTCTTTGCAGCAGTTTTGACTCCATGCTCTTCACTTAAGTTGGACCAGACAGCATTACGTTTAAACTCTTCATTGTAAGAATCTCTTCTTGTCATATCGACTTCCATGATAAGCAAACACTATCTTAACCGATTATATCTTATATTGACTCCAAATTTTATTGGCAAGTTCAAATTAACGTTGCCAAGGAGCCAAAGGTTGTTTTAGATGATGCTGGATACGCCAACGAAAAAGATTTAAAAGAGTTAGAACGTAGAAATATAGAAGGTTATGTAGCAACTAGGAAGTTTAAACATAAAAAGAATAAGGGAAAAAACAAAAAAATAAAAGTAGAGAATGAAGCCACACGTAGGATGTCGGAACGACTTTCTACACCCAAATGTAGAAATGAATATCGAAATCGTGCATGGATTGCGGAGACTCCAATAGCCTGGATAAAACGAGGACGTAGATTTAGACAATTTTGCATTCGAGGTCTTGGATATGTCAAAGGCGAATGGAATCTGGTGTGTTTAACACAGAACTTATGGCGTCTTCATGTCTTTACGAAGCGATAAATAGCAAAAAAACTATAGAATACCTCTTTTTTATATAAATATGTTTTTTATTTCTAACTATAAACTTTTTCTTAATAAATTTAAAATATCTAGTTACAAAAATAATATTTTCATCAAAATAGGTTTTTATAATTTGTTTTTTCTATGATTTTAAGAATAAAAATTTAGAAATTTATCACAGACTCTATAAAGCAACACTACCACTCATACTGAACTTACCCACCTTTAACCAAAAAGATGAATCTCCATCTATTATCAGAATCTTTAATGCCTTGTATCCAGGTTTTATCAACTTTCACTTTGCCATCACTTAATACATCACTAGGATTAGTTGGAAAATAATGAACTAAACAATATTCTTTAAATAACA
>MPNI01000052.1 GCA_002238945.1 Proteobacteria bacterium bin106
TTTCTTTTGCAATAGTAAGATATCCAGACTGAAACAATAAAGCCTGTGGTATAAAATGATCTATTTCAAATGTGGAAATATCTTTAGAGTCTATCCAAAATTTTTCTATTTTTTCAATGCTGAGATCGCCTATTGTATTAAGATATTCATAAATGTATTTAGGTGTGGCTGTTTTAAACCACCAATTCTTAAAGTCTTGGTGCTTGAGAAGTAACAAAATACAAAAAGGATTGTAAACCTTTTCTTCACCTAGCCAGTTATACCCGTTATACCAGCGTTTAATTTTTTTTCGATCTAGTTTTTTTACTTCTTCAGCAAACACTGTGTCTATATCATGGTCTGTATAGCCACAAATGGTGCCATATCTTGGAACTAAACTTATATCTTCAAGATTATTAAGGCCTGTAAAAACACTATCTTTAGAAAACATGGTAATACCTGTGACAAAGACAAAGTGAGTATATTCTTCAGAATCTTTGATTTGTCGGTAAAATTTTCGGAGAAAATCGCTATTTTTCTTGGCTAATTCTGTATCCGTTAAGACATCCGTTATAGGAGCGTCGTACTCATCCACAAGTACTACAGATTTTTTACCGGTTTTTTTATACAAACGAAACAAAAGACTATTTAATGACCCCAAAGCAGATACTTTCAAGACTTTAGTCACATCTAAATCTGCACTTTCAGCAATAATTGTAATTTGCTCAATAATTCTTCTTGAAATACTTTCAGGATCGTAATTCTCACCAGTCATACTGAGTCTTACTACAGGATACTTTTGAGACCAATCCCATTTATCTTCGATGTACAGTCCTTTAAATAAGTCCTTTCTCCCTTCAAATAAATGTTTAAGCGTGCTAACGAGAAGGCTTTTGCCAAAACGCCTAGGACGAGAAAGAAAATATCTTCGACCAGTTGTTGTCAACTCATAAAGAATATCAGTTTTGTCTACATAATAATATTGATTTTTCCTAATTTCTTCAAAATCTGCACAACCTATTGGGAATATCATAATACATGCTCCTGGCATTTAAGACATTAAAATTTTGGGCAATCAGCCACCACTACACTTGCCATTGTACCTGCCATTATACCTGAATGTGCTCAACCATACTAGTTATTTAGATCCTCAGTATAGGAGGAGCAACAAGAATGGTACAAAGCTAGTCGTATAACCTTATTCGGCTTAGTATACTTACAGTAGAGAAAATTTCTATATATTCAATAAACATCCGAGGACCTATAAGCTCAGGTTTTTATATAAACACCAATGACATAAAGGATATCACTGTCCGACTTTATCCTACACCCCTGCCTGTAATGTAAGAGTTTCTGAATGCGTGACTCCAGCTCATCTTTATCCTCTATACTCTATATGTGTTCTTTTTTATCACTTAAGATAAGAGCAAGCTACAAGATGAGATAAGAACAAGTTACTACGTAGCAGATATTTTACAAATGAGATAAGGATGCGGATAATTTGCGAGGCACTTAAGAGTATGCCGCAAGGCGGTTCGTATGGTGTTTGAACAACAATGCCAGGAGGTGGCTGTAGCCCAGGAGAGTTATTAAAACAAAGACTTTGATATGTTTGATGGGATGAAATTGAGCATGAGATATGCCAAGCTACTTCTATGAATACGTTGGTTCACGATCTCAGAGCTATGATAAAAACTTCAAGAACAAGAGAAGAATTCATCTCTTTGCGATGTCCTTACCTTTCAGCTCTTATGTGTATGCAGAGTCTATCTTCACTCAGAAGATTGCTGACTTCATTGCAGCCCACAAAAAAGCTTTTCGCTTCTTTGGTGGAGTTGCTCGCTATGTAGTTTCTGACGACCTTAAAGCTGGAGTTACAAAAGCACACTTATATGACCCTATGATCAACAAGGCCTTCAGAGAGTACTCTGAGCATACGGCTTTCAGAACTATTCCTTAGAGAAAGTAAGACTCAAGATTCAAGATAAAGGCAACACCCAAAGACAGACTAGCGTCATACAGAGACAGTTCTATCCTCATAAGAGAAAAGAAGTTAACAGCCAAGTGTTAGAAAGACTTGAATGGGATTTTTGTTAAGGTCTTACTACTAACTTGGCGTTGTAGTTGAAGCACAAGGAATTTCATTTTTGATGAGAAAGGGTTTAGATGATGTCATAAAAGTGAAGTGGTGGATTTTACGGTTTCATTTTGGGTGGTGGCTTAACTTGCAAACACACAAATTGCTTGAGGCATCATTTGAAAGACATGGCTGGTACTTATAATTGTTGGCAGTAAGCTATCTGCTGCTTGGCAGTTACGATGATTGGGTTCTTCTCTTATAAGTCACATGTGATAGCTACCTTGTTAAGAATAGCTCATAAAAAAATCTAAGCATTCTTGTATGTGCGCCGATGAATCAGCCGGTTTTGTGTCTAGTTTGATGAAAACGAGTCGAAATGTATCCGGTAAGCGTCCTTGTATTTTAATGGATGGTGATATAAACATGCTTAATCCCTTATTCCATAGTCGGCAGCATATAAGCATCTATTCTTTGTTTATATTATTAAACATAAAGATGTACGTTTTTGTGGCATGTAGTAGTGGGCCAGAAACGATGACTTCATATGAACAAGACGTTTATATAACTCCTACCGCTTCTTCACAAATGGCTCGCGAACGTAATGCTAGAGGATTGTCGAGAAAGTATGTCACCATAAACCAGAATGCTCTAGCTCGCACGGTTAATGGAAAATTCTGTTATTTTGCCAAAGGTATACGTTTACGCGTGGTTTCTGTGATCGATGAATATGGTGTGGTAGAAGTACAAACCCCTAGAGCTCTTAAGCGTTGTGATTCTCAGAGTATATTTATGTTTGATACACAGGATATTGCTCTAAGCACTCCCGAATTTCAGGCTTTAACCCCACATGATACACAAGGCTTTAACGCTGTTCATCATAACACTGAAAAATTTTATCGAGATTTGAAAATTGAATATTCTTCTCCTCTCAGTTATTCCAATCCTCAAACCTCCAAATCTTTAAAAAAGATGAATTTTTTCTTCCCTCTATTTGCCAGACCATTAGATGATTACACCGTTGATGGAAGAGGTTTTGGAGCTTCTCGGGCCTATGGCAGGAAGCATGCAGCAACAGATTTGTTAGAGTATAGTGGTTATCCGGTGTATGCGGTAGCAGATGGTAAGATCATAGATTTCTATTACTTCTATGATGGTACCAATGCCATTGTGGTGGATCATTATGATTTTGTGGTACGTTACGGCGAAGTCAGTAAGATGGCTTATCCTTTGCGTGTAGGAACTGTGGTTAGATCGGGTCAAAAAATTGGTTTTGTGGGTATGCTAGGGAGTGGCAACTCTATGTTGCACTTTGAGCAATACACAGGAGAACTATCAGGACTCCTAACTGTCCGTAAAAACTATCCCTTTCAAAGACGTAAAGACTTAGTGGATCCTACCCGCTTTCTTCATAACCTTGAAAAACGCGAACTTTATCCCACTGAATAACACCCCTTGTTATATACCCTACATATAAAATCTCTAGTTTTTTGAGTAACCTCAATCCTAGATAGATACTTACTCAGAGATCACATCCCATCTGTATAAGATACATCTTATACAGATGGGGCTATCTTAGGATGATGTGATCTTGTTACAGTTATGCTATAGTTGTCATATATCACGTGTATAGAAAGTTGTATAAAATATATACAGCCCATAGAAACTTATAGCAGCCTATAACTGCCTATAACTGCCTATAACTGCCTATAACTGCCTATAACAAAGAACTGTTCTAGTGAAGCATTCAAAGAAAGAAGTTAGAAGAAACTAGAAGAAAAGAAAAAGCGTTGTTTAAGAGTTAGTTGTTCTGCTAACGTTATGATAACGTTAAAAAAATAAGTAACAGAGTATCATCACCTGGTATAACTTATAACAACACACATCACACACACCATATATTCCTATAGAGACTAAGAGAATTCTATTGTGTGTTGATGAAATATCATCGTCCCCACATTATGTATATGTGTATAATGTATAAGAAGTATAAGAAAACCATTTCTACTTGAGGTGCTATGTGAGCAGTTTTATGAGACATGAAGCGAGAGTTTATTCAAAATTTGATGGTGATCTTTGGCATAGATCTTACTCCTTGCGATTATGGGCATGTTGTGTGGTTATCTGCTTGTGTTGTGTGATCTTTGCAGCTAACTCTCCAGCAAAACCTGAATCCCAAGATCATAGCAATAACCATAATCACAGCCATAATCACGATAGTAAATCTGCTCAATCACAAGATGAGAAAATACTGATGAGCATCCCAGCTTTGAGTCATCATGAAGCTATGAAGAAACGCAAGTCCTATGCAGCTCAACCGGCTGCTGCGGCTAATTCAGTAGCAAAAGCTGTGTATTTTCCCTTATCTCAAGCCCCTATCTACTCATTCACCACAGGAGGCCGTGAGTTTGGAGCTTCTCGTGATTGGGGAAGGCGCTTTCATGCTGGAGTTGATTTAGTACAACATGCAGGCCAAGCGGTTTATGCTATAACTGATGGCAAAATTGTTGATTTTCATTATTTCTATGATGGTACCTATGCTGTGGTTGTAGACCATGAAGATTATGTTATCCGTTATGGAGAAATAAGTCATATGCATGAAAGTCTGCGTATTGGACAGAAAGTGAAGGCAGGCCAGAAGATTGCCTTTATTGGCTATCTACATCGATCTGGTTCAGCTATGCTACACTTAGAAAAATACTCAGGAAAACTCTCTGGTCCTCTTACTCAGTATTATACTCCCTTCTTGCGAAGAAAAGACTTAGTCAATCCCACCCAATTTATTCATGCTTTAGTGGGATCTTATCCTTCCACAGGATAGTGCTATTTATTAGAGGATATAATGAGGATGTAAGAGGATATAAGAAAAGGTCATAGTCTCTACTCTTTTATGGCTTATATACTTACCTGAGATGTTTTCAGTTTGTTCTCTATTGAACTTTCTTTAAAACACCCGATAGAGGTACTCTTATAACGGAGACTGCAAGTGTGGTTTCTTGGAGTATGCTTGTGTTGTATTTATATATAGTTACATGCTTATACATTGTAAACAGTGGCCTTTATCCTTACGGCAGTTAATGGTGCCTATTTTAGGCACGTTCTTTCTTGTGATGATCTTTGCGAGCTGTAAAAATAAAGCTCCCCAAACACCAAGATATGGTCCTTCTGTGCCGCCAAGTGCTGACCCTCCGCCTAGCGATGATGTAAATCCTATGTTGGATGAGCATAAGGACATATTTCAAGCTAAGGTTCTACGTGAGTCTACAGCTATGGATTACACAGGAAGGAGCTGTGATCTAGCTGAAGGAACTGAGTTTAATTTCAAGACATATATGGATGAAAATATCGATACTGTGGAGTTTTCTATCACAGAACCTATTGAAGGATGTGACTTTGATAAATATTTTTTTATAGCAGCCAAAGATGTTCAGATTCTTTCCAAAAATTCTGATCAAGATGATGTTGGCAATTTTCCATATATAGTGGGTGATAAATCGTTTCCTTCGATTATATCGCAAGATAGACCCACAACGACGGGACAAAGATATTTCTTTCCACTTAAAGCAAAGCCCATTGCTCCCTATACTACTGGAGGTCGCCAATTCGGTGCTGTGCGTGTTGCTGGTGGGAGAAGGCATGCTGCTGTGGATTTACTTACAAGATGGAAAGCACCAGTACGGGCTGTAACATCAGGAACCATCCTCGATGCTTATCCTTTTTATCAAGGAACCTACGCTATCGTTGTGGATCATGACCGTTTCGTGGTGCGTTATGGAGAAGTGGCCCCTGTACGACTTTCAAAGGTACGTAACAAAGTCGTAAAAGCTGGGGATGTTATCGGTTATGTGGGAGTGTTGTACAGTGGAGCATCTATGTTACATTTTGAACAATACAGCGGCTCTAAAGTAGGACAGCTCACTGTTTCCTCTAACCATCCTTATCATCGTCGAGCAGATCTTGTTAATCCCACATCATTTATCCAAGAGCTAGAACGACGCTTTTTTAGAAACTCAAGATGATAACACCACCTCTTTCATGCTTTAGCCTTCATGCCTTAGTTCTCATTATTGATAGCATTATTGATAGAGCATTGTTGATAGCATGTATGTGAGGCTAAGAGCCTTTGTTGAAAAGAGAAGGATAAAGAGAAAGTGTTTTATCAATGCGTTCAAAGACGTCTTTGCTATCCCCCATAGCATCGATGGTGCGATAAATAGATGGATGTTGATCTCTGTACAGTGCAATGACTTCACTCATCTCTTTGTGAAAGATCTGTAATCGAAGCTTAAGCTTTTCAGGGGTGTCATCATCGCGGTTTTCTGTCTTAGAACGATGAACAATTCTATCAGAGAGCTCTTTTTCATCCACAAGTAAGTGCACTACCAAATTCACTGAAAATGCCGAATCTTCTAAAGCTTTGGATTGAGACATAGTACGTGGATAGCCATCGAGAATAATGGTGGTATTGGAATATTCTTTAAGCTTTTCTAAGAGCATATCTCCAAGAAGAGCATTTGGAACAAGACGGCCTTCACTCATGTAGCCTTGAGCTATATGACCAAGTGCTGATTGATCTTTTACGTGAGCACGCAGTAGATCTCCCATGCTAAGCCAAGGCCAACCATATTTTTCTTGAATCTTCAGGGCCTGAGTTCCTTTACCAGCCCCTGGTGGACCTATTATTAAAATCAGTGATACCACCTTTACCTCATCTGTGTAATTTCTGTGTGTTGCACAACTCCTAATGGCTCCGGCATCGCTATCTCTATTGTCTTTTACCTATAGCGGTCCGCCCATAATAATGCATTGTATTATAGCAGAAAGTAGCTTAAAAAAAGATAGACTTGCGGATCATTTTGCCTTTTAAAATAGAAGTTTTGCAAAATTCATAACAAAATCCTAACATAACCTCTTGATAATAAAAGAGTTTTAAAATGTTTGACTAACAATTTGCTACCTAGATCTTTTGGTTAAGTTTCCTTTTTGTATAGTTAAACACCTATTGTTACATTGTTACAGATAAGATCTTCTTTGCTCAGATGTTTCTTTATCAGCTTTTTTCAGTTAACCTCACTTATCGATTCTTTGAGGTCAAACCTAGAGTTGATTGTGATAAGGAGTAACTAGTGGGTGATTTTTTTTGTTTTCTAGATCTCTTTGATCACATGTCTGACCTCTGTTGGTGAGATTATGTGTTTTTGAAAAGATAGGCAATGTGTGATGTGATATTTTTTTAAAACCTCCATGAAGATATCTCATCCAAAAGCCTATCCCATCAGTGGAAGATGAGTGATGATATGGTTTATATATAACTAGATATAACTCATATATGATGCGATTATTTGGCTTATAATGATTTGAGAGGCTCATTATCTCACAAAGCTCCTGAGAATCGGTTGGATGTCTAAAATCTTTCTGTTGTTTTTGAATGTAGGATCTTTTGATTTGAAGCCTATGGTGCAAAATTTTATACAAAAAGTGGGTTGTGGATAGGTGTTGCTGGTTAATTGAAAGGCATCCTGGTTTATACCGCTTGAATCATTACACATGGGGCTGTTACTACCTACAGTACTAGAGCTAGAAGTGGTATCCTCATCGGTTTCAGTGTCAGTATGTGTTGTTGAAACAGTATCATCATTTGTTTCAGTGTCAGATTCATTATCTTGACAAGATGTCTTTAGCTGTGCAGTTGTTAGACCTTGAGTCGATGCTAAGTAGCTATCTATTGTGTAGTTGGTGGTTTGACGGTCCCAAAAGTTGTTACTGTTCTTCGTTGAGCCATCCATTCCACCACTAAATCCTCCTGCCTTAGCACCTGTTACCTTACCTGTACCAATGTTTTGTTTAATGGTGCTGCTTTCTTTAGCAAAGCCCAATACTGACCCGCTAAATTCATCACTTTTAACAGTGGAAAGAGCAAGTGAGTACCTGAGTGAAGATTCATCAGCAATTCTTCCCACAATCCCACCACCATACACCGCTGATGATGAGTCTGTGATTGCAGTGATACGAGCTTGGCTAACGGCACTTAAGACAGAAGATTGTTCCATACTTCCCACAATCCCTCCCACCATTCTTCCTTCAATATCAAATGTGGTGTTATGATTTTCAGTGGCGTAGACATTGAATAAAAAAGAGTTATTGAGCTTTCCAGCTATCCCTCCCACCACTCCTCCTTCAGAGACAATCCAACCTCCCGCCACAGAACTGTTGCTGATCATGGAGTTATTACTGAGTCTTCCAGCTATCCCTCCCACATGAGAAGAAACATCAGATCCGGTGATAAACACTTGACGTAAATGCAGATTGTCAATAGTTGATCCTTTAGTCATATAGGATATAAAACCCATATCTTCTAAATCTTGATATGAAGAATACAAGCCTAAGATGATATGGTTTGAGCCGTTAATATGAACATTGGTAAGAGTAGGAAGAGGCTTCCAGCCTCGACAAGTACTCAATGAGGCGGCATTGGTGCCATCAAAGGGCACACAGTTTTCTTCTCCTTCTTGATAGGAAGGAGTGGCATCAATATGATCATTAATGTCGATATAGACATCTTTTAAGGTTTCGCCATCTTTGCGGAAATAATCATGGATAGCCTTTAGATCTTCATAAGTACATACCACAAAAGGGCTTGAACGTTTTCCAGTTCTACGACCACGTCTTGAGCATCTTCTTGAAATATAAGTATTTGAATAGGCATCCGTATTCGATGGCTTAGCAAATACTCCCCTACTCACTAAACCCTCACCATTGCTGTTGATAGCACGTACTCTGATCATATAGACATGATCACGGCTCACATTTTCTACCAGATAAGGAGGGCGAGTTCCCATGTTCTTCCAATCATTCAGACCGTTGAGGTCGTATTCATAACGAATGATCTCTGATTCACCGGGAGTTTCAGGAGGCTGCCAGTTTATTTCCAAGGAATCTTTATAACTCCGTACTTTGATCACACGTGGTACAGTAGGAGCTCCTGTGATAGTGCCCTTGATTTCTGCACTGTCATTTTCACAAGCTGGAAGCCATAGAAAAACACACAAACTGAGCCCACAAACCAGTCCATAGAAAAAATCTGTCCGCTTGTATACATCCATATTAGATATTCCTATCTTCATAGAAACTCATATTTCTTCTATCCATAACCCACATGATCAGCACCTGTTTTTCAACTCTTTGCCCAACATGAAGATATCTTTTACGGCGTTTGATACTTTTACCTTTGCATTGCCACATTGACATTGTATAACAAACCTAGATCTATGTTACCAGTTGGCTTTTAGCTTCCCTTAGAGTCAGCTACGTGTTGCTTGTTTGTTACTTGTGTTGTCATATTCCATATGAATATGAATATGAAGGTAGAACATTTCATAAGTCATTTCTTTTTATAAGATACTTAATGGATACATAAGGCTAACTGATCTTTACCACAGGACAAGGATCATCATTACACTAATGTATCGGCAACCTTTCTTCAAGCTTAAATTCACTACTTCAATATGATATATTACTTACTTCGGGATGGGCCAGCTCTTTGGCGTCCTT
>MPNI01000053.1 GCA_002238945.1 Proteobacteria bacterium bin106
ATCTGACAGAAGCTGAGACTCACACCTGTGACGTAGCCATTGTTTCTGTAAGAGACCGCAGGACAGAGAACTTTCTCTACTTCTTAGTGTCGTGTACGTGTGAGGAGTTATATCAATTTGACATTGAACAAGGAGTTACTGATGGATAATAGAGGATATATACCTTCTCTTCGTGATGTTAAAGGCGTGATGCATGAGATAAGACGTATAAAGAGGGATTTAGCTCGTTTGATGACGGAGCTAGATTGCTTGTTAAGCGTAGTGAAAGATTTAAAACCAGAGGATTTAAAACCACCAGAGAAGAAGGAGTCCTGATGGGTGATAGAGGGTATGTACCTGGTGATGTTAGTTGTCTGGCATCTGAGATAAAACATTTGAAGATGGCTGTAAAAAACCTTCAAATTCGTTTGGAAGGGAAAGCTGATGCTAAAGTTAACAAGCCGCAATTTTTAGATAGTCTATTCGGACGTTTAAAAAGAGTGGATGATCATTTAGCGGAGGCGCAGAGTTGGTCAAAGTCACTGAGGAAAGACATAGAATGGCTTAAAGAGAAGTATGACATATCTAGGAAGAAGGAGACTTGATGGAAAATAAGGTTTCGTTACATAGACTGCGTAACATTCTTCTAGAGATGCATCAGGATGTTCTTGGTATGAAGGAGAACGTTAAGGATGAGCAGTTCTCTGAGTATGTGAACACTTTGTTGTTTCAGCTCAAGGGTGCGCGTGAGATGTCGACACAGTTGTTACGATCTATACAGAAGGATAACACCATGGATAGAGATGCACGCTTAAAGAGTGTGATCACCTTAGAGGTGGGACATGGGCCTCACCCTGCTGGCTTTGAGCCTGGTGCTGTGGATGCGCGGACTAAGACAGAGGAGTGGAAGGTTAACCATGTGTGTGCTCTGGCCTGTAAACAGTACCTAGACACTGTAGGCTATGAGGACGTACTTGTTACAGATGAGAACAACTACCTATCCAAGGTAGGATGGAACAACCACAAGAGTGATGTCTTTATATCTGTACACCACAATGCTTTCTCTTCTGATAAGGCACAGGGTGCTGAGGCATTGGTACATGACACCTTAGCTAACGACAATGACCTTAAGCTAGCTAAACTATGTAGTGCAGCTTTTGCTAGAGAGCTTAAGATCCCTGACCGTGGCGTTAAGACACGGGGGCTTTCGGTATTAGCTGGTGCTATAAACAACAGATGGAAGGATACACAGGCCGTATGCCTAGTGGAGCCTTACTTCATCACAGGCAAGACTGTTGATGACCATGCTTCATGGAGTAATCGTGCTGGTGTAGCCATGGGTATGGCTATCAATGAGTTTTTACGTGGCCCTTAATAACAGGAGACATTATGGAAAAGGTAGGAGTAGAGAACTTAAAGAAGTGTACGGACTTAGTACAGTCATTGTGCCAAACCTTTGCTGCAGCTAAGCAAGACGATAACAAGGTGACCTGGTCTGATCTTCTTGACCCTGATGTATGGGAACATGGCTTTGATGTGGTTAGAGAAGCAGGTGCTTTAGCTGATCGTTGGGATGACTGTCTCTTAGAGATCAATGACCTGTCAGCTGATGAGGCTATGGAGTTAGTACAGCATTACTTCTTATCATTTAAGCTGATGTATGAGAGCTTTGTTCGTCTCAAGGAAGATGACGTAGGTGTTGAAGCAGAAGCAGAATAATAAAAAAGACAGGTACTTCTGGCGTGGGAGGGTACCTGTCTTTTCGTGCTTTGCCTTGCCTTGGTCAGGGTAGATCAGGGGAAGGGTATTCTTATTATAGCAGCTTTTTAAACTGTGGCTAAGTCACCAGGACAGAAGTCACCTAGCTCTTCTAGCTCAGGGAATGCCTCACAGTAGAGAGCACGGATAGCTTCGCTAGCATCTGACATGTTAGGATCTATCTCTTCAGGTGGTTCAGGTACAGCATAGTCTTCAGGGAACGACCATCGTGGAGGGAGGGCACCACTACCTGCTCTAACCTTCTTGACACGTGCTTTAACTTTATTGACTCCATTCCTGATTGCCCTACGTACGTCTCCCTTTCGATCACTTGGGGGAGGATTGCCAGCACCAGATCCACCACCTGCACCCTCAGGGTCACCTACTCTAGCTTCCACTGCTTTAGACAGCAGTAGCTCTAATGCCTCTATGACTTCTTGGTGGGTTGGTTCAGGGGTACTTGCAGCTCTAGTTTCAGTGCTAGGCACTAAAGCCAAGGCACATATGATTAGTAGCATTGTCATTGATATTCTCATTGGGGCTCCTTTAAATGTATTTAGTGTTTTATTAAGTAATGGTCATAGTCCCAAGGAAGCTCACCTTCTCCTTTCTTTACGAGCAATCTCTTCTCTGTGTCCATAACACTAACCCATCTTCTTTGTACAACCTTTTGATCTCTAAGGCTGTCTGGGCTTTCGTGGTATTCCAGCTGTATTCTGTGGGAGAACTCTCCAGCGACGATAAGTTCATTGACATGCTCAACCATAAATAGGTTCAGCTTTCTTATGAATCGGTCGGTATAATTTAAACCTTTTCTAAGTTCGTTAAACTCTTGCTCTACTTCATCATAATCATCAGACATCAGACTTCTCCTTCAAATTTCTTCGATTCCCTTAACTGTCTCATCTGCTCTTCCTTTTCTGCATAGTCCTTTGTGAACTCTCCTTTCTCGCGAGCTTCTTCAAACTCGTAGGCGTTTCTAACAGCCTTAAGGAATGCTGCTTGGAACTTTTGTTGTACCTGATCGATAGCTACCAACAGATCATCATAAGAAGTAAAGCCTTTGTGCTCATCACTTACCACAAGATACTCAAACAGATCCATCATCCATTTCTGGTGATCGATGAAGATCATGCTGATAACAGGAAGTAGATTCTGTTCCTTGGGACATAGCGTTCCCTTTCGATAGCCATGCATAGAATGCACATTGGCACTGGCAACACATGGCTTTCCTATGTATTCAATCTTTTCTAAGATGTCAGCTTTCTTATTAGCAACACGAGACAAGTATTCATCTCTTTCTTCTCGCATGTCCTCAAGTTGCTCAGCAATCGTACGTATGGTCATAGCTTTTCCTTTAGTGATATAATTTATATGTCTTTTAGGCTCTTAACTCCTTGGTCTTTAAGACAGATCTTCAGCATTCACTGGCTTTTCAGCTTTAGTCAGTGCGTGCTGAGGATCACTTTTGGCTTTCGTTACAGCTTTTGTAAGATCCACTACCTCCACCATATCCCTCCCCCTGTACCTACCTCTGTAAACCAGCTTGTAAGGTTGATAGATATAACTATTGATCTCAGCTAAGTTGAGTATCATGTGCGCCTCACATGTCTCTCGGTCTTGCTTGTCGTATCTTCTTTCAAATGGCACCAGCTTTTCCTCCTCGGTTGAATTAATCTGACGAAACATATTAACAGATCTTTTAAACAAATGCAACAGCTTTTCTCATTATAACTTTTCTATTAAGAAAGTACTTGCATTCTTTGGCTAGCTTTTATATAATGGTTATGACATGTATGGCTTTAGAAAGGTTTTCTTCGTTGGCTTTTCTGTGGTTCATATCAGTCTCCAAACAAGTTGAGAGGGTTCCTTTTGTGATAGGAAGGGGCTTTTCTCACCTTGGTTCTTTTCCCCACTAGCTTTCGGGCCGCTAGCTTTCCAACTTTTCTCGCAGCTTTCCTCCAGCTTTTCTAGCCCGCAGCTTTTCCTGAGCTTTCAACCCCCCAACATTCCCCCAATCCTTTCCCTTCCCACAAAGAAAAACTTTTTAGAAAATTTAGAAATTTTTTGCGCAACTTTTTTAGAAATTTTTGCAAAAATTTTTTTTTATTTTTTTTTGAGATTTTAGAGAACATTACAATAGTGCGCAGCTTTTCACGGGATGAGTTCCAGGACGGACTGTTCCGGCGGATTTGGTGGTGGAACACCAATGATATCAATGTGTTATGTATATGGGTGAGTCACGAGGTAAGAAACCTAGGAGTCAGGCGCCAAAGCCGTTTTCAGTACCCTCTTGGTTTACAAGCAAGAGGAAGCACTCTGGCCTCTGAGATAAGTCTATCCAGGCGACTTATACCTGGTCTCTTGGCAACAGCATCTAAGGATGGCTGGTGAGCAACGTCGGGGAACCTACAAGCATCCACTGCTAAACCCGACATACATCCAAGGACACCTAACTCCCTTGTTTCAATTGAGCCACTGACCAGTATGAGATGCCGTCCAGCGACTGATAAGAATACTAGTATAAAACATTCAACCTAGTCAACTAAAAAGATTCGTCTAAGCTAACGTCTCCTTCTATTCCAACTTGATAGGCTGTCACTCTACGCTCAAAGAAGTTGGACAACTCTTGCATGTCTTGTAACTCCATGAATCCGAAAGGATTATCCACCTTATAGATAGGCGACATGCCCAAGGATGATAGTCTCTGGTCAGCACAGAACTCAAGGTACTGCCTCATGGCAGACTCACTTAAGCCCACAACTCCAAGCTGCAACACGTCCTTAGCAAAGGCCATCTCAACATCCACAGCCTCGTTTAACATGGCTACAACATGGTCTTCCAAGGCTTCATCGAATAGCTCAGGTTCGTCTCGTCTGATCTGATGTACTACTTCGAAGGCAAACTCCATATGGCAACTCTCATCTCTAAACACCCAGTTGGTACCACTTGCTAGCCCGTTCAACAATCCCTTCGATCTCAAGAAATAGACATACGCGAAAGCAGCAAAGAAGAACAGTCCCTCAATGCATGCAGCAAAGCAGATAAGATTCATCAAGAAAGTCTGGCGATCTTCTTTGCTTGTGAGCGTGCCCAGATCCTGCATCGAATCAAGATACTTATAGCAGAAGTCTGCCTTGAGCTTAATAGAAGGTACCTTATCCACAGCAGCGAAGGCTTCAGCTCGATCCTTCTCGTCAGGAAGATAGGTATCAAGCAAGGTGAGGTAGAACTGCACATGCAGAGCTTCCTCATACAGCTGCCTCGATAGATACATGCGAGCCTCAGGCGCATTGATATGCTCGTACAAGTTCAGCACTAGGTTGTTGGCTACGATACTGTCGCCTGTAGCAAAGAAGGCCACAAGCCTTCGTACAAGGTGACGCTCAGCGTCAGACATTGCGTTAAGATCTGGCATGTCATAGGACAGATTGATCTCCTCAACCGTCCAGGTGTTTTTGATAGCGTTACGATACATCTCATAGAACTGAGGATACTGCATAGGTCTGAGGGTGAGGCTGAAGCCTGGATCAAGTAGCATCTCGTCTCCTCAAGTGAGTTCTCCTGCCACTTGTAGGCAGGTGAACGAACGCTATGTTGCGTTGCCTTGTCGCTTCGCAGACAAGGTCAACGCTGTTCTCTCTATCCTTCTCTATGCACAGCTATTGATGTATATATCCCACAAAAAGGTAAGAGAAAATAGCAGGTCAGAGACCTGTATTTTATCTTACTTCATAGTGTTAGGTTGTCGAAGACAACTACAAGGAAACGACCGTAGGTCGTATTCTTTATAAGCAAGAAGAAACCGCTAGCCTGCATAAAACTAGCGGTCCCATCCAACCAAAGAATGGCTACATCTTACTCTTCTTTGGATAAGTTATCAATCATTCTTGCCATCTTATCCTGCAGTTCTAGTACCCAAAGGAAGACAAAGAATACTACGAAGAACACTACAAACCAGAACCATCCCGATAGCATGAACTCTATGATCATCCATGCGAAGTTAAAGGTAATGCTCATAGGATGGTCAGGATCAAGCATCTCATACTCTACGGTAAACATGATTAATCCTTCCTTCTTAAAGCTCGCTTGGTACCCTTATCCTCATCAGGCATCTTGTGAGGATCCCAATCCTTAAAGCCACCTTGGTCATTCTTATCAGCAACCTCATCTAAGTGATGGTTAAGATCGTAATGATAATCCTTATGTGTTGGACAGGTATCAGGACTTCCTACGTGCTCGAAGAAAGGATTCAGGCATGCTTTGACTGAGCATGCCGAGACTACTACGAATAGGATCATGATGATAAAGAATGAACCAGCTGATATCTTGCTCATGATTGCCCCTCATATAAAGCGAAAGACTCGTCTTCCGTGAGGACAATACCAGCCATGTATCTAAGAGTGTCTTTATAGTGTTCCAATAGGCAGGAAGCCATCTGCTTAGATACCAGCTCAAGATTGACGTTATCGATCTCTTTAAGTTCTCGGTCGATGAGCTTATCTATCTGATCTTCAAAGAACTCATTATCTGGGATGGTAATGGTAGCGTGATGCAGACAGTGGTTAAAAGCTCGGAAGCCCTCATGTATCGAGATGATACATTCTGCAATCGTCTCTAGTTCTTGCTTGCCATATATTTCATATAGCCTGTGTTCGTTGATGTAGTTAATGATGTCATAATCGCAGAGAAACCTGCTGTTAGTCATGAGGAAGGTATCGATTAGATCGTTTACTTTGATAGGTCCGTTCATTGTTAACTCCGTTGTTGTTAGTGATAGATTAAGCTGCAAGGAAAGGTGCTTTAGCACCCTGTCCTTACTTCTCTTACGAGGATGAACCTCTTGTTATCCGCTTCGACTATGGTTGCTAGATGATCCTGTATTCTCTTCACTAGTTCATGTCCTGGTGTATCTACTTCTAATCGACATTCGATTTCTACGGTCTTCTTATGGAGTAATTCTGACTCTATTGAGTAGTTGTCGATGAATTCATCCCACTTATCCATGTCTTGCTTCACTATATCTAGTTCTTCTTGGGTCCATTCCCTAAAGGAATCGATGTTCTCTATGAGCTCAGATGCTAATTCGTGTAGTTTCTTCATTGTAGTAACTCCTAAGTGATAGATTAAAGCTGCGTTGTTGCAGGCTAAAGCCTGCCTTATGTGAGGGTGCGAAGCACCCTCGTTAATAGGATTAGTTATGTGAATAAGATGGTACGTAATCTAGGGTGTATTTGGGCGTTGTAACATAGCGATGATGCTCGGCTAGGTAGTCATCCCAGTCCTTCTCAGAGAAGCCATAAGGTCTTCCATGTTCCATCTCAAATGCTGTGTTGCGATCTAAGTAGGCAGTAAACTTCTCAGCATCGAATGGTGCATCAAAGTCATATGGGTTCTTCTTAGCGATTAGCTTATCTAGTTTGTCAAAGATACATTCTTCGTTGTTCATTTAGGACTCCTTTGTGATAGTTAGTGGCGGTCAACTCGACCGCCGATGCAACATTATATAATATAAATTCAACCTTGTCAACAAATAAATGCAATTAAATTTTAGATAGTTCGTTCATTACATAGGACAGTGATAGTACTACTAGGATTGATATAGCAAGTGTCATGGGAGTCTCCGTTTCTAGCCGCTTTGCGGCCTGTCTTGCGCGCTTGCGCGCGCGTTGGGGGGGTAGCTGCAGCCGCGGGCGTTAGCCCGCTTCGCATCTCATCTGTCGTTCAGTCCTTCGAAGTAAAGCTCGATCACTTCATCTTCTAACTCTTTAGTAAGTCGTCTCATTGAAGGAGAGAATTTGTACTTGGCAGCCTTATCGTGGATCATTTGGGTAACCGCTAGTGCGTCGTTGAGGCTGGTGATCTTAAGTTTGCCTTGGAAGTGGTTAGTCATTTTAAACTCCGTTGTGTGATAGTTTCGCCGGCGTCCATCGCCGACTCTGAAACTACTATATCAACTCCATTTGCATAAGTCAACAACAAAATGCAAATAAATTATAATTTTTTTTAACTTAGGTTAGAGACCTCAAGGCAGCTTAGAATACCTTATATAAAGAACACGGCCATTAGGCCGTTTCCTTGTAGCTGGCGAAGCCAGCCTAACACTATGAAGCGAGCAAAAAACAGCAGCCCGTAAGGCTGTGTTTTTGTGCCTCGCGCTTATGTAGGATGTAACCTCAAGTGCCTTGCCTCTCAAAGAGGTAGAGAGAGCAGCTTTGATCCTGTCTCTAACGGACAGGACAAAGCTACATAGCGTTCGTTTCCTTGCCTGCAAGCGGCAAGAAAACTCACTCCAGCGTTTATGGTGGACCAGCGTCTTCAGACGCTAAGAAAGCGTAAGATAAAACAGCAGCCCGTAAGGCTGTGTTTTCTCTTACTTCCTAGCGTTTACCTTACTAGCTACATAACTTGATAACTGAGCATTCTTGATAACTGCAGCGAAGCTATCATTGATGTCGTCGATAGCCTTCCATGTCTTATCTGATAGCACAGCCCCATTGAGCAGCAGCATGTATTGAGCCATCTCTTTATTCCAGTCTCGATATTCATTGAGGATAAGCGTTAGATCATAAGGATGCTTATGCATCTCATAGACGTGCTTGTTTGCTCGTCTCAGGTAAGAGTCAGCTAGATATTTTAACTTCTTAGTACGGTCCATATTTATCACCTCCCATAAGATCTAGGGAGTAAGGCTTCTTAGGTAAGGTTGCGGTAGCAACATCCTTAGAGAACTTCCTAGATAGCAGCAAAGCATTCATGATTTGCTTCCTAAAGCTATCCTCGATATCATAGAGTGTGTCCAGTAGGTCGGTCTTATTAACTCTGCGAGCGTAGTTCTCCTTGTATAGGATCTGCTCATAGAGTGCTTGATGATACAGGCTTTGATTGAATCCTAGCTCATCTAGGATCTTATCTAGCTTGTTGTTTAGATGTGAGATTCTATCGATAACCTTGCTGTTCTTGTGCAGATAGGGATTAGCTATTCGCTTGACCTCATTAATCAACCGAGCCTTCTCTGTACATATCGATGATCTGCTTTGTATCGGGTAGTGTCCATCATTCATAAGTTCTCTCCTTTAAGAAATAGGTTAACTTCTAATCCTATAACATAGATTGAACTAAAGCAACACATATATGCAGGTGGTATGTTAAAGACATACCTATTCAGACGTATACCCCACAGCCCCATCCCCTACTTCTTATTCTGATGCGAACGCTGGCTTGCCAGCTACCCACAAAAGACACGAATAAGCACAGCTGCCAAAGCTGTGTGTTGAGTGTGACCTTCTTCTCTTATGCCCATCTATTTCATCACACCTAAGGATAGCGATAAGGACCTCAGATACTCCCATAAGCTAATACATGCCAATACAATACACATCTCCTTATAGCAGCACCTATGCAATCACATCACATTAGGATAGCCATATGAGCTTATATCAGGCAGATAAAGCATTGAGGTTAGTCAACATATACCAACCCCATAAGATCCTCAAATAGCTATGCATATGGAATTCTAAGAACATATACGGTAGCTATCCATAAATACTCCTATCCCATATATACCCATCTACCCTACCCATCTCTGAGAAAAATATATTAATAGGTAAAATTCAAATAAGACCTATACCTTATCCCCCCCACCCCATCTCCCTCATGTAGACAGTCTTATCTTATCTGTATCTCTTTAACCTCATGAGTGTAGAGAGACCTAACCAGATGAGTATAGGGCGTATCTTTGGAAAGGGATTTGTTAGTGATGATGGTACTCATGTCTAGCCTACCAAGGAGAGAACAACGAAGAACCTGATGTTACCGCCCATTTTGTAGACAG
>MPNI01000054.1 GCA_002238945.1 Proteobacteria bacterium bin106
TTTCTTTTGCAATAGTAAGATATCCAGACTGAAACAATAAAGCCTGTGGTATAAAATGATCTATTTCAAATGTGGAAATATCTTTAGAGTCTATCCAAAATTTTTCTATTTTTTCAATGCTGAGATCCCCTATTGTATTAAGATATTCATAAATGTATTTAGGTGTGGCTGTTTTAAACCACCAACCTTTAAAGTCTTGTTCATAAAGTAAGTTTAAGATGCAAAAAGGATTGTAAACCTTTTCTTCGCCTAGCCAGTTATACCCGTTATACCAGCGTTTGATTTTGTTTCGATCTAGTTTTTTTATTTCTTCAGCAAATACTGTACCTATATCATGGTCAGTATAACCACAAATGGCGCCATATCTTGGAACTAAACTTATATCTTTAAGATTATTGAAGCTTGCAAAAACACTATCTTTAGAAAACATTGTAATGCCTGTGACAAAGACAAAGTGAGTATATTCTTCAGAATCTTTGATTTGTCGGTAAAATTTTCGGAGAAAATCGCTATTTTTCTTGGCTAATTCTGTATCCGTTAAAACATCAGTTATAGGAGCGTCGTACTCATCCACAAGGACCACAGCTTTTTTGCCGGTTTTTTCCTTCAAAGAAAACAAAAGATTGCTTAATGCTAATAAAGCAGATTCATGCACGATTTCAGACACATCTAACTCTGCACTTTCAGCAATAATTGTAATTTGATCAATAATATTTTCTGAAATCTTTTCTGGGTTATGGTTTTGACCAGTCATGCTGAGTCTTACTACAGGATATTTCTTGGACCAATCCCATTTATCTTCGATGTACAGTCCTTTAAATAAGTCCTTTCTCCCTTCAAATAAATGTTTAAGCGTGCTCACGAGAAGGCTTTTGCCAAAACGTCTAGGGCGAGAAAGAAAATAATTTTTACCAGTTTTTATCAACTTATAAATAAGATCTGTTTTGTCTACATAATAATATTGATCCTCTCTAATATCTTCAAAATCTGCACAACCTATAGGGAATATCATAATACATGCTCCTGGCATTTAAGACATTAAACCTTTGGGCAATCAGCCACCACTACACTTGCGATTGTACCTGCCATTATACCTGAATGTGCTCAACCATACTAGTTATTTAGATTCTCAGTATAGGAGGAGCAACAAGAACGGTACAAAGCTAGTCGTATAACCTTATTCGGCTATAGTATACTTACAGTAAAGAAAATTTCTATATAGTCAACAAGCATCCGAGGAGCTATGAGTTCAAGTCTTTATATAAACACCAATGTCACAAAGAATGTCACTGTCTGTCCGACTTCATCCTACGCCCCCGCCTGTAATGTAAGAGTTTCTGCCAAAAAAAGGTAGTTCTTGAGTACGTGATTACAGCGTCTTTTTATCCTCTATATCTGTTCTTTTTTAGAACCTAAGATAAGGTCAAGCTATGGGATTAGGAAGAACACGTCACTACTTAGCAGATATTTTACAAATGAAAAAGAATACTCCCTGCGGATAATGCGAGTCACTTAAGGGTGTGCCACAAGACGGTTCGGAAGGTGTTTGAACAACAAGACCAGGGGTTGGCTATTTTACCCAGGAGAGTTATCGAAACAAAGACTTTGATGTGTTTGATTGGGATGAAAGTGAGCATGAGATATACCAAGCTACTCCTATGAATGTGTTGGTTCGCGAGCTCAAAGAGCTCTGTCGTAAAAACCGTAAAGCTACTACCCTTCTAGGTCGTGCTAAATTTCGCTCTCGTGTGAATGATTGGAGTAGTCGTTTTAACAGAGGATAGAACCCAATCCACTTTGAAAGGATTAGCGCAGCATAGCTTCTTTTATTAAGCTAATGAAAGTTGGATGTTCTTATCTTCGATGACTCATGAATTGAGGCATTACAAACACTCTGAAACTGCTTTTTTGCAAGACTTTCTTGAAAGTCACCAGTCTTGGATATTCAAATGGTTACTTCTCAAGTAAACCCCAATAGCTGAAAGTTGTATTGATTTGGCAAGTAAGATATACTTATGCAGGCTATTTTTTTCGATTTGCCTGTTAGGTACCTACCTCAAAAGGGAACGTGTGAGCACTATCTACCCTGTATCTATTGGTAACGGTAGTACGTGTTCGATGTACCAAGCAAGTTGACGAATGAAAACCGTGAAAGGAGTTCTGTTATGAATGATATTAATTGGCATTTCATCATAAATGGCGAAATCTTTGAAAGACTCGTGGCAGATTTGGTCGTTAATGAAGATCCTGATGCTCATCCATTTTTCGCACGCAAAGGAAAAGATGGCGGACAAGACATCCTATCATCTGATAAAACCCTCGTCTATCAGGCGAAGTATCGCCGGAATAACAGCGCTTCTCAGGCTATCGCTGCTGCAAAAGAAGAAGCAAAAAAAATCAAGAAGTATAGAACTGCAGGTCATCCTCGTGAACCGCAATGGTGTAGAGTAACACACTGGCGACTTGTGACGAATGCAGCCTTTAATCTCACAGACCATCAAAAATGGCAAGAAGATATTGTGCCACTTTTTGAAAAGCTCAAACTTAAAGCTGACTACTGGTGTCAAGCAGAGCTTGGAGTATTTCTTAAGAAATATTTTCATATATTGCATAACTACTTTGGTAACACAACTCAAGCTTTTATTTTGGGTCATAGGATTAAGGATAAGCTTTTGCAACATGAGGCTTTTATAAAAAAAGACGAACTCACTCCATTTGTTGGTCGCAAAAAAGAAATAGAGCAAATAGAGTCATTTTTGAACTCTCCATCTCAGCAGTTTCTCATCATTCATGGAGCAGTAGGTGTAGGTAAAACTCGAGTGGCTGTTGAAGCTTGTCAATGTTTCGTTAAGCATAAGAAAGGATGGCAAATCTTATGGGCCAATATTGCCACAATGGAAGTCCACAACAAGTGGTTTGAGGGTATCAATCGTGAACACTCCACTCTTATTGTTGTTAATGCACCAAATAATGATAAAGTTCTTAGAATTCTTGAAGAGCAGCTAGGAAACTATCGTACTTCCAAATGGAAGATCCTTATCACTGTTTGCTCTAAGGAACATCCTGCACTTAAATTCTTAAAGATGAAGTCAAGTGTGGACTATCTGGCTATCAACGCCCTTGCTAAAGAAGATGGAGAGTTATTATGCATGAAATTGATCTCCACTGGTCCACTTGCTCACAAAGATGATCATTGGAAGAGCTCTGCGAGCGAGAAGATCGCAAAAAGGTATGCATATCAACCCATTTGGATAATGCTCGCTGTGCATCATCTGGAGTCAAAAGGCGACCTTAAACAGGTACTTAACTCCGTAAAGGCTCTCGCTGAACCTTATCTTTTAGATATTGAGAACAATCAAGACAATCTTACTCAAAAGCAGGTACGTGATCTACTGCGCTGGGTCGCACTGCTGGGTTCAATCGATAGAGACGATGGCATGGTTATCCAGATGTTAACCGACAAGACAGAGCTTAGTAGTCCCGAGTTTGTTAAAGGAGCATTATTCCAGCTAGCAACACAAAAGGTCCTTGTGCAAAGAGGAAGATTCAATCGACTGATTGAAATCAAACCTGATGTTTTACGTGATCATCTTCTCATTGAGTGGTTATCAACAAATAATGGATATGGGGAGAAGCCAATTGAACCCTCAGAATACGCACTATCACTGACTCATGATCTACTACAAACTATTCAAAACGATCATTTAGACAATATTAATAGATCTATTCTAAGTTCTCTTGTTCGAACTGAGTTACATCTTAAGCTTTCTGGAAAACCCGTAGATCTTCTGAGAAACCTGATTAATGAGCTATTAGCGGACATTGGAGATAAAAGCCCTAATCAGCACATACATATTGCGGAAATATTTATAGAATTTGCATCACTGCGTCCAAAAGACACCTTGAAAATGAGTCAAACTTTACGAACTTCTCGGAGTAACTATAAAGATGAGTCTAACGGTGTCCTGTTTGCATTAGCCAGACCCCTATTCTGTGCTGCAAAAGGTGCTCAAGGCTCCGATGAACAAGTGGAAATTTTAACTGAGCTTTGCAATATTGCTGAAGAGGAAGCAAAGATAGCTCAGCAAGAAAAACACAAACTGCCTAACGATGGTAATCGTGCTAAGGACTATATAAGTCATATTATTTCAGGTGGGCCACAATTTTATTCTCAATTTGAAGAGGCCACGTCTATTGTAGGCCAAAGACTTCTAGGTAAGGTTGATAAGACTATCCTGAGCTCTGCGGAAGAAGAAGTACTTGATAGTATACTGACCCCTTCATTATCTAGAGAGCGTGTGCATAGATTGTATATCCAACCTCATATGCAGGTAACAAAGCTCGCAATTGATCCTAGTCATCCAGCTTGGAAGACGCTCGTGACTTTAAAAACAAAAATCAAGAGTCTTTTAGAAAACGATGCAACACCTCGTACTAATCGGGTAGTGTTATGGCCATTCTTTGTACATGCTCTTCGCAGCATGGCCCAGTATGGTTGGGGACAAGAAACTCAAGATGATTCAAGCCAAGTGCGTGATGAAATTATAGAAGATTTCGAATGGGTTGGAACGATTATCAAACGTCGCAGAGATGATAATGATTTTATTGAGATCTCTGCTGCGAAAGTTCTTTGGCATCGGTATGATATTTATAAAGAAGACACTGATTTATACAATGAATTAAAATCATTGAACAATCTATACAAAACCAACCCAATCGTAAAAGAGTTTGAGGATCTGTCGTCTCAAGATATGAGTAAAAAAAACCAAAATTCGGTTAAAGAAAAAGCGATTTCTCTTGCTAATAAAGATCAGGCCGAGATTGAGACTTTTTTAAAGCGAGCTAACATATTTTTTAATAGTGATCAAGGAATTTGTCAGGTTTTTAATGTAGCTACGCAACTTGGCTTACAGGCAGAAAGCTATCATGAGGTTCAAAAGTTTATCAGAGAATCACTCAAAGAAGAAGCTGTCACTCCTCGAACTCAATTCGCTGCATTTGCAGCTAATGGATGGGTTTCCAACCTAAGAGAAAACCATTCAGCAATCACACATACATGTCTTGATGAACTCCTAGTTGGCTGTGGCAGCAATGAACAAAAAATGTATCTCTTGATGAGAGTGTACGGAGATTTTCCAATATATAATCAATTCATCAATAAAGTATCAGATGGTGAATACCACTTCATCCGTTTACAAGAAAGCCTTTTTGTGATTGAGAAGCGTTATGCAGATTTTATCGCATGTATAACATGGGGTTTTGATTTTGAATGGGATAATCTTACTACTATTTTAGAAAGAGTACTTGATGCTGTTCCCCACGACCAAATGTCCATTGCTTTAGAAAAGTTGATAACAAATTTGTTATACTCATTTAAATGTCGAGAATCTCAAAAACAGAAAATAGACATACCAGATAAACTCAATGTGTGGATGATGGATCAACTCATACGAATTCCAAATCTTGATGATTGCGAAAAGTTTCAATGGCACATTAAAGAAGTACTCAATATTGCTGGACTTATGCCTCTTAGTTGGCTTGCGAAAGCCCTCAAGACTCGCATAGAAAAAGAAAAAAAGCAAGGTTATAAAAAAATGTATGCATTTAGCCATCATATCCACTTAAGCAAATTTGTTGCCCCTATTACCGAAAAGCAGAAGATTACATGTGATCTAGTGGGGGTCGTGAACAATATACTGGATTTAATATCACGTGGCAGTGTTAGTTCTTACCTTGACAATGTGTTACGAGAAATAGATCCATATGGTCGAGTGGTACCGGATGAAGTAGCAAAACGCTTTACTAACGAAAGTAATAAGCAAAAAAAGTTTATCCTTGCCAATATTTGTGGCGGCCTCACAGAAGATCGAGAATTATGGAGATATTTTTCAAAAACATCTGAAACTGTTTACTCCGTAGGTTCAGAAGCATGGCGCACCATTGCTAGACCGGTACTCTCATATGCACTCCACGTTACTATTGGTGATATGAAGGAGCTTTATAGGGCTATAAATGATGATAGAATTAGCTCTTGGCCTGTTACTCCTGGAGAGGTTCCTAAGGTTTTTGTTGATGCTGTGCAATCTGCTAAAGATTTTTTAAACAATGAACCAGACGCTGTATTTATTCCTTTTTGGGAGTGGCGACTTCACTTAGCTCAGAATGAACTTGAGGAACAAGAGGAAGAAGCCAAAGAGGAGCAAAGTGCATGAATCAAAGTTTAAAAGAAACGTTAGAATCGGCAGAAGACACTCTAAAAAAAGTTGATAATAGACTTAAAGAAGAATTGAACACAACTCAATAATTTTTTCTTCATAATAAAGCTAAAAAACATTTTCAAGGAATGACCACACATCATTTTAACATCAAACGCTGGAAATTTCTGATCGCAGTAAGGTCTGAGGCTTTGAAAAAATTGCATGATCTAATATCAAAGTCTGACAGTGTTGATTCTAAACAACGTGATGATGTTCAGATCCAGCTCCAACTTAAATCTGCTATGTATATCGAAAATTATATTACTACTCAATGGGCCCTAGCAGATTCTATTACAGCTATGGTGGGTCGTGTATTTTGTATCCAAAATGTGGGAGGCAATGATCAAAGCCCAGCCAAACTCGTTCCGCATTTCATATCTAAAACGAGGGAAAAAACATTAGCAGGTGTTTTATACGAGTCGTTGCAACATGACTTTATCAGAGAGCGAGTATTGATTTCCTACGCCATTAGGAACATAATCATTCATAGTGGTGGCTATGTAAATCATTCAGATTTGCTTGAGCCTGACTCACTCTTTAGAATATCAGAAAAAGGTTGGAAGTCTATAACAAGCAAAGTCAATCAAAATGACAGCCAAGAAGTCAAGAGTGACTTTTTTAGGGGGCAAGACTACCTGAACATCGTCAAGCTTTTTGAGATATGTGAAAAAGGGATCGACAAAGCACTTATGATACTAGTTGCAGTCGCATGCCAAACGCTTAATACCCATATTGAATTTTTGCAGAGTTTGGAGTGATCTTTAACGCCTTCACATGGCTAAGTATGAAATGATCGTAGCTCATCTATACTCGATTTTATCTGATTTTTTGGGTAATTCTGCTCTTATGCTAGTAATCGAGATCTGACAAATCCTACTCGTTAAGAGATTCGTTGATTTCGTAACACTCCTGGCTAGCATCCTTAGGGAGACAATAATAAGCGATACTAGCCCTATCATGAGGCTTAGGGTTAGCTGTCCATATATTGCTGGCATCGCTTGTATAAAGAGAATAATAATTCCCTGAGAAGTTCACAGCCTTCTTGCGTATATTCAGAAGCTTAGCAAAATCTGTTAAATCTGTTACAGAACTAAGAAGATAGATGCCGTCAGTTTTGAGCTTGATATAGTCATTCAAGGCGACACCAGTACCATGCAATGAAATATGGACAAAATCAATATAACACTGAAAATTTTTTTTCTCCAAGTTCCAACATCCGTTAAATGCTTCACCTGGGGATCTCAAATGAGATACTGGCTGATCAGATGAGAGTGTTAGCACAGACTCATTAATGCTACCATCAGGAGATTCTTGACGCAAAGCATCAGTTATTTCTTTGTACACCGCTTCGTCTATACCATCCCACATTAATGCAGCTTTCACAAATATTGATCCGGGAACAGATGCAAATAAAATGGTCGCATTATTAACTTCATGACCACTCATCACCTTAAAAGATTTCTGTACTAGGGGAAGATAATGCTGCAACTTGTAATATGCTAAGGCCAGCGGATCGCCTATTGAAGGACCTTTTATGAGTGCTGAATCAAGGCTACTAAGCTGTATTGAGTCAGCATTCATATATGAAATATGAAATATAATTCGGCGTTCAGATTCATCTTTAAAAGCGGGTGTACAGTCTTTTGAGCTATTACAGACAAGATAGGTATAGAATTGTTTATCTTCGATTTGCATCCTGTCCATAACAAGAAACAGGTTGTTATCATGGGATGTAGACAATTCCGAACTGTTTTCCTGAGTGCTCTCTAAATCAATTCGACATCCAGCGATAGATACAAGAAAAATAGTTATGATAGTCACTAAGCTATAAGTAAGCTTACTAGATGTATGTAAATTCATGGATTTCTCCGAAAAAAACTGAAAATAAATTTTAAGATAGTATGTCATTTCTTTGGATACATTCATCTAAACTCTTAGAAGATAACATTGTCTGGATTTGTTGTCCATCCTCTTCTTTCTTGATTAAGGGTTTAATAGTACTAGCATCTACGACTTGAGAGGCTGCCCTTCAACTGCGGTATATGATACCGCATAGTCGTGAGCACATCTCTATCACATCTACAGTAGAATATCAAATATTTATGGTTTTTTTTATTATGATAGCTTAACTGATATAGATTGTCTTGTGGAGCATAAAGACACAATCAAACAGGGTTTTGCCATGACTGAGGTTAACTTGGCGTTGTATTTAAAACACAAGAATTTCGTTTTTGATGAGAAGCTTTGAAAGGTTGAGGTGATAGCATAAAAGTGAAGTGGTGGATTTTGCGGTCCTAGTTTTGGTGGTGGCGTAATTTGAAAACAGACATATTACAAGTCAATGGGCTCTTACAGATTCTATTACGGCTATGGTGGGTCGTGTATTTTGTAGTCAACAGCTAAGAGGCAATGAACAAAGCCCTGCTAAACTCGTTCCGCATTTCATATCTAAAAAGAGGAAAAAAATATTAGCAGGTATTTTATACGAGTCGTTGCAACATGACTTTATCAGATGGCGAGTATTGATTTCCTACGCCATTAGGAACATTATTGCTCACAGTGGTGGCTATGTAAATCATTCAGAGCTTGAACCTGATTCACTCTTTAGAATACCAGAAAAGGGTTGAGACTCTATAATAATCAAGGTCAATCAAAGTCCTAGACGAGAAGTCAAGAGTTATATTTTTAAGGAATAAGACTATCTGAACATTGCCAAGTTTTTTAAGATATATGAACAAGGGATTGGCAGAGGACCTATGATACTGGTCAATGTCGCATGTCAAATATTTAATACCCATATTAAATATTTACAAAATCTGGAATGATCTTTAATTCTTCGATATCACTAAGCATGGCTGTAGTAGTGACAGTCCTAGTGGTTCTCGTTTTACGGAGACATCTCAGGGTTCTGGTGGTCCCTCTGACCCTGATGCTGATCCTGATGGTACGAGTCCTCCTGTGGTGGAGAATCTTTCT
>MPNI01000011.1 GCA_002238945.1 Proteobacteria bacterium bin106
AATCATCTCAAACAATCGATAAAGCTTTACAAAATGCTATTCAGCAAATTAAAGATCGTCGCTATGCTGATAAATATAAGGATCATGAAGGATCCGTCAATCTTTTAGGCATAGTGTTTAACAAAGAGGAGCGTAATGTTGTTGGAATACGTCATGAGAAGTTCAAATGATACGTTACTGTGTCTGTTTGCACTTTATGCCATTACCTCCAAAGTAGACTATCAAAAGTATCCAGAGTAGAGCCAAATTATTACCTAAATGGAACCGCAAAATCTACCATTTCATCTTTATGCTATCACCGCTTAACCATCATCTAAGCCTTCTCAAAGCTTTTTATCAAAAATGAAATTCTTGTGCTTCAACTACAACGCCAAGTTAGTAGTAAGACCTCAACAAAAATCCCATTCAAGTCCACTTAGCTGTTAACTTCTATTCTCTTACGAGAATAGAATTGCTTCTGTATAACGCCAATCTGTCTTTGGGCGTTGCCGTTATCTTGAGGCTTACTTATCTCCTACTTCTCTAAGGCATGGTTGTGACAACCATATATTCAGAGTACTCCCTGAAGGCCTTATTGATCATAGGGTTATATAAGTGTTGAGGTTAACTGCAAACTAGAAGGTTCATGGAAAAATCAGCAAGACATCCAAAGATAAAAAAAATAAACCCAAGATAATCAACAAAACTCATCGTCATAGTAGACTACTCAAAGCTTCTCAAGCAGCCAGCAACTCTATTACAGACTTTATAATTTTACGAAGCACTAGAGACAGGGGCAAAGTCTTCTGCTGTACTCATACGCTCTGCCTCACTGTGCTTTTTTTCGAACTGCTTTTTTCTAACAAGACTATTATAAAAAGCCTCATGAAGAGCTAGCAAGGTAGCTTTTTGCGGAGATAACCTCCCTTCCACAGCCAAACCAAAAATCTGTTCATCGAGAGTAAGATGCTTATGATCAAGCCATTTTTGATAATACGTCAAATCATCCCAACCTTGAGAGGTCTTAGAAATCATCCTTGATAATTCCGTAGACAATGAGGCTGCCTCTATGAGAGTATTCTTAGCACCTGAGTCTAAACGTACATCACATGCTGCCAAGACATACCTTAGCTCTGCAGCAAGGAAAGAGAAGATATAAGGTTTATCTGTTAAATATGGATCTGTTGCTAACTGTCTAAAAGCATAATAACTCGAAGGAGCAGAAAGATTGATAATCACCTTAACACCACGCCGACTCAAAGGAATAAGATAAGCTGCCAAAAACACCCCCAAATGACGGGGTGAGAGACGAGATAGAAAAAGAATATCCAAACCTTGATCTTCTTTAGCTAGATCTAAGGTTTCAAACCATGCTGATTTTGATGCAATATGTTTCTGATAAACAGATCCACCACGCAATGTCTTAAGAGGATAAAAAGCTGCTCCGGATAAAACCATAAGACGATAAGAACGAGTGTTTAAAGCTTGTTCACACAAAGTATATCCCAGAGTTTCTGAAAGCTCAGAGCCAAAAGAACTCAGAAGATATATACCCCCACTTTTCTTTTCTCCCACCAGATCCTTTGCTAGCCAACTTAAACTTGAAAGAGCTCTCTTACTTAACCCTGAGGCTAAACCATTCCATGAAAAAGCCATCAAGTCTTTCATCAATACATGCATTTCATCATTCAATGAAGAAATATGCACATAGAACCTGCTCACACCTCCATGACGAACAATATACTCACTACTTCCTTGAGAAATAATGGTGTCTTGAAAGGTCTCTGGAGCTCCTGATGCAAATAACTCCAACAACTCTTCTGTTTCAAAACTTGCTCCACTAAAATGACTAAAGCTAGCATCTTTTTTGTAAAACATGCGTTTTTGAGAAGAAAAATACGCTATCTTAATCTCATTTTTTACAAATTGCTCCAGCATTTCTTCAAGATCTCCTAGATTCTTTCTTGCTGGCTTAGATGAAAATGAAGCATCAAGATCTACCTGTTCACTCTTCTCAGTAAGCTCTGGCTCACCTGGTACAGTTGCTGACTCATAGTGTGATGATGTCAATTCTTTAACCAACTCACTAGACAAAGAACCTCGAGGAGAAGCATGATCCTTACTTGAATCTTCATAGAACTTATCTTTATCTGCAAAAAACTCTAAATCCTTACCACTGGCATCAGGACTCTCTTTTTCTTTAAGAAGAGAAGACTCACTATCATCTTTATAACTATCAAACTTAGATAAGTCAGATAATTCATTTTTTTCTTCTTCAAAAGCTAACTCTTTACCTTTAGACAAGGCCGTTGCATCAAACTTAGAAGGATATATGGACTGCTCTTCCATCTCTAAAAGATCTGAAGATTCAGGAGTGGCAGAAAACTCCATCTCCGAACTATAATCCCCTCCTTCATTAACATGTCCTTCATCTACAGCTGCCTTGCTAGAAGCTTTAGAAAACCAATCATCTTGCTGCTGCTGAGCTTGCTGATGAGAAGCTGCCGGTTGATGCTCTTGAGGATGAGATGTGCCTTGAAAGTGTTCCACGGCACTCTCTCTTGATTTAGAAGAGGCAGCACTGCCTTCAAAGTGATTCAAAGAAATTTCTTGAGACCAGCTCTTTTCAGCCCATGCATTTTCTGAAGATTCACGACCACCTGCAGCATTCTCGGACACAGCTGAGGGTTCCTTTTCGGATTCAACTTCAGACCAGCTTATTTGCTGTGCAGCTGCAGAGACAGGATGAGTTGATGGAAGCTCTGAGAAACTCACAGCTTGCTCAGATGCAACATCATCATCCACCAGAGCATTTGAGTCCTGACTCACATCCTCACCCTTATAAGCAATGGCAGATAAAGAAACATCATCTTCTCCGCTACGTTCGCTTGTTCTACGGTCTTGAACATCTGAGACTTCTTCTACTTTGCCAGATTCATATTCTGAATTCATTTTAGAGAACTGCTGAGAAGCTGCTGCATTAAAAGAGCTACTCAAAGAATAACCCATATCATCATTATTTTGACGCGCCCTCTCTGGTTTGCTCTCTTGTTCAGATGTAGGGAAATGATCCAGTGAGGAATCGGTATTTTGCTGACTATTCTGACTCTTTTGACTGTGTGTTTCTTGATTGAGCTGTTGAGCATACACAGAAGGCAGAGGTGGTATTTGAGGTTTAGATACATGCGCAGGACTTGGCTCAGAAACATGACTTTCTAAGTTCTTATCCGAATTAGCACCACGCAGATAACTCCAAAATGCTTTTGAAGATTCTAAAGCATTGGTACCTAAAAAAAGATTGAGTTCAAAAAAATTCGCATTGCCATAACTGACAGTATAAACTTCACCCACACCTCGGATGCTAAATGTCCCTTCAGTATCACTACCACTTAGGGCTTGCTTGATCAAAGAAGGATCTGAGAAAATCTGCTGTAAAATCTCTTTGATCCACTCATGCTTCACTTCAGAAAAGACACTACAAGAAAACTTCTCACTTTGTTGTGTAAATAAATGAGGATACATATCAGAGCGTAATTGAATACGTGTGGCTTGCTTCTCAATAGCTAATTTTAATAGTTTTTTAAACTGATCCATACTTCAACTCCATACGTTAATAGCCCTCACTTACTACTGCTATTGTTATGTTGCTACGTGGTTACTTTCACCTACTTGATGTGATCACTCACCCTTGCAGTGCTTTTTCTTACTTATCCTTATCCTTATCTTTCATCCTTACTCTTGCTTCACTTATAATGCAGATTCAACTCGCTATGGATAACATCACTTCTAAGGCACATTTTTGATGTTTTTGATGACATCCCACACACCAATGCCACGGCATCGGAATTATTCTCATTTAATCAAGCACATAACAGCCTAACTCTTGGCTAACAGCTTGCTATTCTTACTCATTGAGGCAATGCTTATGGTAGCATATCACCATGTACTACCCCCTTTGCCCTGGGCAAAGACAGTCTGTATGTAAAATATTCTACTCTACTGTTTCCAAAACTTGCATCTATCATGCACACCTATAGCCTATAACCTATAACCTATAACAAGGATCCCTTCTATGACCACAGAGTTGTCCACCTTTTTAGATACTGTAAAAAAACCGGAATTGCATATCCATTTCCGTGGCTGTCTTAATGCAAATCTCTTTTGTAATATGCTGCTGCAACGTCGGAAAGAAGATCATGATCAAGATCTTCTTTCCCATCTAAGCCAACAGATACGAGAGTACATTCTCTCCTGTCATAGGTGTCAGGCATTTCTTGCTGCACTAGCTAAGATTCCCTATCACGTATCCTCTCTTGAAGAACTGAAGCAAGAAGACAGAAAATACCTTCAACAACTGTGCCGTAATCTTTGGCACTATAATAAGCCTCGTGATTTTTTTAGCACCTATCTTTTAACAGGTGCACTGGGTAAGCAAGCAAAACATTACTTTCCTTTAGCCGATCACTTTGCTAGCTATCTTAAGAAACAAAACATTGTCTATGCAGAACTGATTTTTTCTGTTGGAGAGTATCTGGATATGGGCATGAGTATAGATGAAATCAAGATTTTACTAGCCTACATACACAATCAGGTCCAAGCTGTGGGAAGCCAGGTATATTATATTTTTGATCTTGTTCGAAACTTTCCCATTGATGTGTCCATAAAGCGTCTTGAAATGCTTCTAGAACATAACATCGATCATTTTGTAGCTATCACATTAGGAGGAGATGAAACCATCCATGAAACAGGTGATTTTAAAAAACTTTTTGATATAGCAGCACATGCTGGTCTTTCACTAAGCTGTCATGCAGGAGAATTTGCTGATCATACTTCTGTGGAACAAGCTGTTCACATCCTTGGAGCAAAACGTATTGGTCATGGTGTTCAAGCTATCCATTCACAAAAAACTCTTGAGATACTCAAAGACCAATCCATTACCGTTGAGGTATGTCCCACCAGCAATCAACACACCGGGATCTGGAAAAACATCCAAACGCATCCAGCACGTACCTTCTTTGAAATGGGTATTCCCATCTCTTTTGCATCCGATGATCCCGGACTCTTTACGACATCACTCCATCAAGAGCTCTCCATTGCCCACACCGTTTTAGGGTTTTCCATCGAAGAACTCAAAACAACCCTTGACTACGGATTTCAAAGCACCTTCCAAAAACACACTATTTCAAGAGAAACAATATAGAATAAATAGATAGAACATAAACATCAAACCATCTCATCATCGTATTTTAAAAAAATATACTCCCTATACCATGTCTTCATGACCACCCCATAACACCACCCATATGTCACAAAAACGCCTCAAAGACATAACCATACGACGTTACGGCAAGCGCCATGCACTGGCGTTATTAGTCCTTGCTATTGGGGTGTTTTTGACAGCTTCTTGGCTGCAGTATGAAAGTCTTGATCCATCAAGACGTATAGATCAACTGCAAGCATCAAAAACCATGATTCTACTACCTACTTGGAATATGAAAGTTGAGCATTGTCATGGAGTCTTAGATGTGGAATGTCGCACCCTTTCTGTAGCTCAAGATATCCCTTTTTCTTTTAACGATCATTTCAAATACACCAACATCCCCACCGAACATCAACGTAATGCTAGCAGTATTACAAAAGACAGTATCAAAAACCTCCAGGGACTCTTAAGCTCTGAGCATCTTAAAATCACATACTCCACCCATCTTGAAGACAACACACAGCGATGGCTCCAACAAGAAGAAGCCGTTACTTTAGTACTGCCATCACTTTCCACACCACAGATCCGTCTTACAGCACCACTTAAGAGCGAATGGATCAAACCTCATGGTGGAGATATGTGGATTGTACTGCCTCACATTAAAGAACCTACGCCTTTGTTAACTATGGAGATGAATATTCCCATTTATACTCAAAGCGAAGAGATCCACCATCCCTTCCCTCCAGCATTGATCCGTAGCACAGCTATCACTCAATACACCGAATTAGATAGGCTTATCCATTCATCAAAAATCTATAATCATTTCTCACTGATCCTGCTAGCACTGATTGCTAGCATTCTAGTCATCATCCTCGATCATGTGATGATAATGCGATTCTTTGCCTATTTTATCTGTCTAGCTGCTAGCCGTGCTCTCATCAACACTTTTTATGGAGATTACGGTGAAAACACCTCTCATCTCTATTTCAACCACCTACTCATCATCATCCATAGCCTGATGACTATGCTCTATGTAGGCTTAGCCAAACAACTCTGCCATCTTCCTCTACGCACACAAACCATATTATCTTTGGGAGGAATCAGTTTACTCACCCATTACATTCTCTATTATATTCTCCCCCAGCAAGTAACCATATCCCATGGCCCTCTTTGGAACGATGCCACAGGAGCCTTATTAGCTGCTGGCTGTATACTTTTTTATACTTTCAAAAAAACACCTCAACCCAACACCACCATCAACCACTCCACTATCAGAACAGCTATTACAACAGCGGTATTTTTTGCTTATGGGATCAGCAAAACCATAGAATGGTTATCCACATCAGGCCTTTTTGCAAAATTATATAGCTGGATAGATCTGATATTTTTTGCCACTATCTTTATGCTTTCTCTTCTCCATGTAGGATCCATTACCGCTGCCATCACCAACATTTCTAAGTTAGTGAAAGCAAAAGCTAAAATTGATCGCGATATTGCCATTGGTAAAGAACTTCAATCCACTATTTTGCCCACAAACACTCATACAACTCACTTATATCGCTGGCACACCTACACGTTTCCAGCCAAAAAACTCACCGGTCATTGGTTTGATCTAAGACATATCACCAGCCAACAAGACGGCCAGGAATACACCTATTTAGTAGGATGTATGACTGATGTCAGTGGTGAAGGCATTGCTGCCTCAATGATGACCACCAATCTTGCCTCACACTGGGGACTTTGGTGTGAAGAATTCAAACACCACAGTCAGGATATAAGCACCTCTAAATACCACCACAACACATTAAATGCCGTAGCCTTAAAGTTTGATAAAGCTCTCAGAGGCGTACGCCATCATCTCACCTGCTCCCTATCAGGATTTATCTATGAACCTCAAAAACGCCATCTCACCTATCTTTGTGTAAGTGATCATCATGACAGTAACAATGATAGACGTATTGTTATCAGCCAAGGCATAGCTGTAAGCTGTCATCACACACTTTTGGACAGCCATGTCAAAGAAAAAGCCTCTTCACAGGGTTGGCAAACTCACACCACTACCTTAGGCCCCGAAAGTCATTACCTTCTCCTCTTTACTCACTCTCTTGTTCCAAAAGATAGCGATATCTCTTCATGGCTAAAAAACATCAACGAAAAAAGCCAACAGGCCAAAAAATCTCCTGCCTATTTTATGGCTCATCAATTACGAGAAAAACGACGCACCAAACATCAACATGATGATCTCACGTTGATGATTATACGCATTGAAGAAACACCACCTAAAACATCATAAAAGATCCTTTATTAGCACTTTTATACCTTTGCAACTCTATAAAAAGCGGTAAATCAACTAGCTTCAAATATTGGCTAAACTTTCAACTCATTTTTCTTTGTCTGTAATAGTAACTCTTCTGCACATTGTGAAAATTATGCCACCATAAATGCGATCATAGAAAATGCTTTGTAAAAAATAAATGCTCTTGCAACTCACGTTAAAGTTATTGAAGAATCAGACAAAAACAAATAAAAATAGCTAGATTTCACCTAAAATAATTACAACATAAACAATAAACATGATAGCGCTAGAATAATCCAGCCATTCAAACTGGTACTCCCCAAATAATACATGATGAAGCATTCATCATGTATTATTATATATCAATTCATAAAAAACGAACATTATCTTTATTAAGGATATTCAGCCAGCTATCAAAAGGCTTAGAGGTTTTGATAAGCTAGGCAGGGAGAAGGAGTAAAGTGTAAACTGACACACAACTTTTTAATCACATCAATGATTAAGACATCATAGAAAACAATTATATGTCACTATCAAGAGCTTTAAAAAGACTTGAAATAAAATCTTTCATAAAACCTACTAATTCTATTCTTTCAGGATTATTTTTAGTTTTTGCGTAAAATCCATCCGTAGAACTAATAACACGAAAGCCTTGAAGTCGCTTTATATTTAAGTCATCAAATTCATCAGAAAAACTATAATATCCAGACAGAAGCGTTAAAGTCTTAGTTTGCTCAGGCGTAAAAACTAAGCTTCTATAATGAGAGCTAGGCCTTTCTTCTTCTTTCTTATGCAATCTAAACTCTAGATGTACTTTGTAGTCTTCATTATTAGAATATTTATAATAGTGTCTACGTAATATAGACCCTAAAGAACCAGTCGATAAAAAATTGCTAAAAGAATCATCGTAAAGAAGAAGTGTACCCATATTAGCATTATTTTCTATACTACTTTTTGAATATTCCAAAGCTTTACGTATATTAATATCCATCACTCCATCGCCAGTAACAGTATCTGTTTCAATAACTTCTTCTTTGTTTTTAGTAATAACAGCCAACTTTACATACTCATAATGGTTAGCGCATCCTGAACGATCATCAAAACTATGAAAATAAAAATAAGCATATTTTTTATCACCGTAATGACGAAAATATACAGAATATGTTTCTGTATTATTAAATTGAATACAGGATGATTCGTTGTTTGTTTGAGGTTAACTAGAGAAGGTACTGGGAATGGTCTGGAAAATCGGCTAAGATAGTGTTCGTTTATCATGGAGGTCGATATGACAAGTAAGAATGGTTACAGTGAAGAGTCTAAACGTGATTCTGTCCGTCTAAGTGAGAAGCATGGAGTTAAAGCTGCTGCAAAAAAGTTAGGGGTTTCTGTGTCCGGTTTGTATAGATGGAGACGTACTTATTTAAACGCCAAAGCCCCAACAAATGGAGAAAATCGCAGCTATGATGATCTTCTTAAAGAAATCAAAGCTCTTAAGAAAAGACTGAATTTGGTCACCAGTGTGAATTCTACGCTAAAAAAAACTGCAGCGATCTTATCACAAGACCATCTCGGAGGTTTGAAATGATTAAAATGACAATAAACAATGACAATAGTCATTCATTTGAGGAGTTATGTAAAGAGTTTAATGTTTCAATGTCAGGCTTTTACAAGTGGAAGATCCGGCAAGATAAAGATGTGCCAAGCCGTAAACGTAAAGATAAGATCAAAGTAGATATTAAACATCTGTTTGATGAATCAAAGGGTACTTATGGAGCCCCTCGAATTTGTAATGCTCTTAAAGCTTCTGGGAGGTCAGTCAATAAAAACACTGTGGCTAAATATATGAAAGAAATGGGGTTAAATGCAAATCATAAGAAAAAAAGAAAGCGCGTTGTTACTACTGACTCAGATCATAACTTGTCTGTTGCTGAGAGAATATTTGAGGTAGAAAATCCAAAAACTTACCCTCAGGCGCCAGGAGAGGTTTTAGCCGGTGATATCACGTATTTAAAGCTGTCCAATGGTAAGCATATCTATCTTGCTGTCGTGTTAGATATATTTACCCGAGAGATTTTAGGGTGGTCTCTAGGTGCTAGCCTAGAGAGTTCTTTGGTGCTCAATGCTATGACCGATGCTCTAAAGAAAACCCCTGAAAATGCCATGATAACCTTTCATTCAGACCGAGGTAGTCAATATGCAAGCAAAGCGTTCAAAGATCTTTTAGATGTACATGAAATTCTTCCGAGTATGAGTCGTCGAGGAAATTGCTATGATAACTCTTATGTGGAAGCCTTTTTTAGCACACTAAAAAAAGAGAATATACACAGGTATAAAACAGATTGTCAATGGAAGATGCAATTGCAATTATTTGAGTATATTGAAGTATGGTATAATCGTCAGAGACTCCATTCTTCCCTTGGCTACCAAACTCCGGTTCAATGCCGAGAATCTTATAACCCTTCGGAGAAAGTTGGTGGTAAGAAATCCCAACCCTTTGATAGTCGAGTGGAACAGGGTGTTAAGGACGCTAAACAGCTCATCCCAGCGCTTTGAAGTAAGTAATATATCATATTGAGGTAGTGAATCTAAGTTTGAAGAAAGGTTGCCGATACACTGAAGCTTTTTTTAAGTACTTTTTTTAGGTAGGACCAGTTGAAGAAGTAGAACCTGATGAATACTTAGGAGTTGAAAATGTATTATCATCAACTTCTAAACATGTGGGACAAAATAAATCACTTGATTCTGGAGTCTCTTGTAAATCTGGACTGTCCTGTGAGACGTCAATGGATGAACCTTGCCTAATTTGTAATGCATCATCACTACAGCCAATAATAATTAAAAAAGAAAACATTGACAAAGAGATAAAAAAGAAATGGATGTTTCTTTTTCTGAAAATTAATTGATCTTTTTTTAAAAACAGTCTCAAATCCATATTTATTCCTTACTAAGGACAATATAACGCTTATTACTGACATATGACAAGATCTTATTCCTCATTTATTATAACTATTTTTTATTAATTAACTAATTATGATCATGTTTTTACTACACCTCTACTATATTCTTAACTTCAATCTAATAACATTCGCATCCATACTTGGAGTAGACACGCCAACACTCATAGCATCAATCATACTGTCGGTTGAATAAATGAACTCTTAAGATATTCTCACTTTACCTCAAAGCAAAGCAGTTTTTTAAAGATGAAATGTCTTTTGGACTTCAATATTTACACTAGGTCAAGCTCTATAGAGTTTGTGATAGAATTATAAAATGCTTTTCTTTAAAATCTACGGACCATTGACGATCCGTTAAAAAAGAAAGATGCCCTACAACGTCGCAATAGCTCCCTTGTTAACCCCTTCATACACCTCCACTCTATAAGAGTGTCGTGGATCAACTTGCCTCAGATGTTGACATAAGCTAAACGCTAAACTTTCAATACTTGTGGCCCTAGCGATAACCAAAACATGGTTAGCAGGGATAGTTGCATAAAAGCGTCCATACATCGAGCTATAACTCAATGTATACACCTCTCCCTTACATCCAAAAGATCCCACTTCCATAAAACGAGAAGAAACGATCTGAGAAGGCTCAGCAAGATGAAATGGTTCACCTTTTAAATAATCTTTAACAAGATATTTTGCCATGTCAATACGCACCTTTCCATCCACATACACTCTTAACTTTGAGCGATGACCATGGAACAAGCGATGACATAGCCCTTTATGTTGCGGCAAACCATGAGTGTAATGGAAAGTGTATTCTGAGGTAACCTCTTTACGCAATCTTAGGCGAACATCTGAAATACGTGAAAATAATTCATCTTCAGAAAGCTTACGTTGCAAGAATTTTTGCAGCCAATCACTAAAAAACACCGCATCCACTTCCATACACTCACAAGCAATCACACTCTCAGCAGGACCTCTGTAATAAAAAGCTTCCTCATTGTTTGTATGTAAATGAGTTTGCAAGCCATGAACGGCACTATCATTATCACTATACTTGGTGGCTTTCCACACAATAGAGGAAGGATCTTCTTGGCTCAATTCATAGCAAGGATCACCAAGAGGCAATAGTAGACGATGATCAATGTGTTTTTTAAGCAAAGCTTTAAGATGTGTTTTCAAAGAAGAAAAATCCATCACAAAACCCTGTTCATCTAGTGTGCCAGCTAACTCACAGTCCACAATATAACTCTGGCCCACAGGACGATGCTTATGCCAAAAAGCCACATCAATACTATCTAAAGCTTCCACAAAAACCCTACCCAAATGAGGGCCCGCAACACGACTCTGCTTTCTAAGCAAAGACTTCACATCTGACTTATAATTATCACGAGATGTGGTAGGGATGTCACTGGAAGGAGATTTTAAAGAATAATCTTGAAAAGTCATATAACTACCGAGTTATCTCTACTGTGTGTCTGCTGTGTGATATTGCTTGCTGTCATCCATTGACTGTGATCAATCTACCATCTTAATAGCTACACCGATACGAGTTAACTTTTCTACAACACGATCATAGCCTCGCTCCACTTGATAGATATTGTCTATCACACTCTTACCACTTGCAATACATGCAGCAATCACAAGGGCCATTCCAGCTCGAACATCAGGAGAACTCATACGAGCTGCCACTAAAGGCGACTTTCCTGAAACCACAACTCGATGAGGATCACATAATACAATTTGTGCACCCATATTCAAAAGTTTATCTGTAAAAAACATCCGGCCTTCAAACATCTTTTCAAAAAAGATGATTTGCCCCGATGCTTGACTAGCAGCCACAATGGCAACACTCATCAAATCTGTAGGAAATCCGGGCCAAGGAGCTGAATAAATCGTACTGATTCGTCCAGAAATATCTCTTTCCATCTGACGACTTTGACTACCATCCACCTCAAAATAATCATCACCACAACGTGGAACAATACCCAGCTTTTTCCAGTGCCGCATAATACCATGATAATCACTCAGACGCACATTATTGATTCTGAGTTTACCGCCACAACTTGCCCCAAGAGCGGTATAACTGGCTACCTCCATAAAATCACTGCTAATCGTATGATCAGCACCACCGAGCCCACTAACACCTTCAATTATCAACCGATTACTGCCCACACCACGGATCTTTGCACCCATCTGATTAAGCAAATGACATAACCCCACCACATGAGGTTCACATGCCGCATTTTCAATCTCTGTATTGCCTTTGGCAAGTACAGCAAGAAATAAGATATTTTCTGTGGCTGTTACAGAAGGTTCATCAAAAAATATATGACTCCCCACAGCCTGACCTGACAGCCGTCCTTCAATCACAGAACCAAAGTCCATTTGCACACCCAAAGAGCGAAACCCATCAAAATGCGTATCGATCTTACGAGCTCCAATAACATCACCACCAGGAAGCGGTAACTTAACTTGGCCAAAACGAGCGAGCAAAGGACCTAAAAACAAAATAGCAGCTCGAACATGCTGACACTTACTGGCAATCAAACCATAAGGCTGAGCCTTGGAAGCATCCAATATCAAAGTACTACCTAATGCTGTTTTTTGACCACCAGAAGATGGAACTGCCTTAAGGTCTTGCCACTCCACAGAAACCTTAAGGTCTCTAAGAAGATCACACATGGTCAAGACATCACGAATAAGAGGTACAGAACGCAACACCACCGGCTGATCAGTGAGTAAACAACTCACCAACACAGGAAGTGCTTCATTCTTATTCCCAGAAGGCGTTACCTCACCACTCACTTGCCTCTGGCCTTCAATAATATAACGAGCCATAAAGTCATACCAATCACAATACCAAACACCATGATAACAACCATTATCACTATCTACTGTTTCTTCTACATATTATCCTGATTCTATTTTTTCACAAAAATCACATAAAGTTTATCGCCTTCTACACTCTGTGTATACGGCAACTATCATATATACTCTCTTAGCTTTTTTGCTTACACTTCCTTACACTTTTATGTTTGTACTTGTAAATACATATCCCATGTTCTCTGTAGTGATGGTAAGTTACCTTAGGATGAACGAACAACTTGTGATAATGATCGTACAAAGAAACAAAGCACGGATACTCTACTCTTTTGAGTAGAGTATCCGTGCTAAATATAAAGAAAGAAACTGAGAACAAAAAAATGATCTATTTTATAACAGGCACAGGAACCGGTGTTGGAAAAACTGTGGTGAGTGCCGTACTAGCACGTGGACTCACAGAAATAAGCCATACATCTAGTGACAAAGCACCCACAGAAACCATTTACTTTAAGCCCATACAAACCGGGGCAGAAAACGAAGATGCTACTTTTGTCCAAAACTTTGCTACCGTCAAGCACATCCCCTCTCTTTATCATTTTCCTCTAGCGGCCTCTCCTGATCAAGCTCAAAAAGAAAGCCAAAAAGATGAAATCAATATAGATGTCATTATCGAACATCTTAGCCAACTCCATCACCGTCACAGTAGCGTTATTTGTGAAGGAGCAGGAGGGCTCTATGTACCACTTAACCAAGCTAATCATACTTGGCTAGATATTCTCACAGCTATAGACACACGTATTATTGTAGTAGCATCTTCACAACTGGGAACCTTAAACCACACCACCCTCACCCTTAGAGCACTAGAAGCCCATGGCTTAAAAGAGCTTTGTGTGATCTTAAGTGGTAAAGATCACCCCGCCAATCACCAATCACTCAAGCGCATGCATCCATCAACCCTGATTCTTTCCTTGCCTTTCTTAAAACTAGCAGGACGACAAGACGCTTCTTTTGTTAAACAGGCTCACACCATAAGTGAAATGGTTACCAAAGAACACGATCAACACAGCCATAAAGAACAACACGCAGACAACCTTACCTGTAAATGGGACCACTCTTACTGTTGGCATCCTTATACACAGCATCACAACAGCGTAAAGCCTCACTGTGTGAGATCAGCAAAAGGGATATGGTGGCAGTTAGCTCATGGCAAGAAAGTCATGGATGGTATTAGCTCATGGTGGGTGAGTATATTAGGCCATGGTAGAGAAGAAATAGCCCGCGTTCTTGCCAACCAACAACAACGTCTCGATCATGTCCTCTATGGTGGCACATCCCACAAAGAAGCATCTTTGCTTGCTTACAGGTTGATAGAAATCAATAAAGCTCCAAAGAACGGCTACAAACCTTTTGATAAAGTGTTTTTTTCAGATAATGGCTCCACTTCCACAGAAGTAGCCCTAAAAATGGCTTATATCTATTCAAAGAAACATCGAGATATGGATAATAGTGCCACATGGTTACCTCTTTCTTTAAAGCGTGGCTATCATGGCGACACCTTAGGTGCCATGAATGTCAGTGCTGCCTCGGGTTTTCATCATCTTTTCACAGCCATGCTCACTGGCAGCCTGCAAATCACTCCCCATCTTTGTCATGCCAGTGCTCATACCAACACAGAAACGTCTCTGCAAGAAAGCTTAGCTGTTTTGGCAAATACCATAGAAAAACACCATAAAAAGATTTATGCCATGATCTGTGAGCCTTTACTCCAAGGAGCAGGAGGGATGCTGATGCAAAACAGAGAGTGGGCTTATGAGCTTACTCAGTTATGTAGAAACTATGATATTCCTGTGATCTTTGATGAAGTATTTACTGGCTACGGACGATTAGGTACACCTTTTGCTTGGCAAACCCTTGGCTTTCATCCTGATATTCTTTGCACTTCAAAAGGCCTCACTGCAGGTACTCTACCCCTTGCTGTCACCTTAGCTCATAAGAAATTCTTTACTTCATTTTACAGTGCAAAAAAAGATGATGCACTAGCCCATGGCCATACCTTCACAGCTAATCCTCTAGGTTGTCGTGTAGCTAATTGTGTTCTCGATATCATCGAAGCTGAAGAATTATTCTTTCGTGCTCAAACCCTCGAACAAACCTTTCACACATTCCTCAATCACCACAATCAACTATCCAGTGATGTCTCTTTGGTTTCAGGCAGGACGATGGGATCTGTACTAGCTTTTGAACTCAACCACCCACTCATAGATGGATACACTTTAGCCCAAAGATGCACAGAACAAGCCTTCAAAGCAGGCCTCTTTATTCGTCCTCTCCAACAGACCATCTATCTTGCCCCAGCTCTGAATATTCTCCCCTCTGATCTTAAACAGATGTGTGATATACTGAGCCATTCTATCTTAAAAAGTGCCACATAACTCAGCTATGAACACTATGAATGAACACTATGAATGAACACTATGAATGAACACTATGAAAATAACCAATAACCAAAGAACACTCAAGCACAAGGATCATCTCCTACTCCTAAACCAAAAAATCTTCTTGCAAAATCAGCAAAACAACACATAATCGCCTCATGGCTATGTTTTGTAAGCGTTTTGCTGCTTGTAAATAGTTCAAAACATTGTAAACATCTCATAGTGAAAACATAAACAAGATGAGAAACGTAATAAGAAAGTAAGCAAAGAGAGAAAGAGAGAGAAAGAAAACATGAAACAAGCAACCGTCACCATAGGTGGACATCAATATACAGTCAAAGAGGGTGACTCATTGGAGGTGGATTATCTAGGAGATCTTTCCAAAGATAGCCCAAACGCCCTGACGTTTTCTAAAGTGGGCATGGCTCAAGTAAAGGCAGCTGATGGACAAACCAATATCTTGGTGGGCCAACCTTACCTTGAAGGTGCTTATGTGGAAGCTCAAGTAGACGTACCTGCATTAAGAGCTCCAAAAATTCTTGTCTTTAAGAAAAAACGTCGCAAGAATTACAAACGCATGAAAGGCCATCGCCAAACCTTATCACGTATTACCATTACAAAGATTCAACTCGCATAATCCCATACATTTATGACATAAACTAAAGGATAAAGGATCTCAAATGTCTCGTAAAAAGGCCGGTGGAAGTACCAAAAACGGCCGTAATTCCAATCCTCAATATCGTGGCCTGAAGGTATATGGGGGTACTATTGTTCAAAGTGGCCGTATCTTGTTGCGTCAGGTGGGTAACACCTTTCACCCTGGAGTGAATGTGGGACAAGGTAAAGACTTCACTTTATTTGCTTTAACAGAAGGCCGAGTGGTCTTTAAAAGCAAAGGACGTAGCAACCGAAGAAAGCAACTGGTTCATGTGCTCCAAAACAATACGGCTCAGACAAACACGCAAACAAACCCAACAGCAAAACAAGCCTAATCTAATCAAAGTACGGCTGTTTTTTTTACATCCATGATATTTTTTGACCATCATGGCTTATAAGCATGCCCAATCATTTATAGACCATATCACCATCATCATCAAAGCTGGTGATGGTGGTCATGGCTGTGTGAGTTTTGCCACCACCCGAGGTGGAGCTAAGCTCGGTGCTGATGGTGGTCATGGAGGACGTGGTGGTGATGTATGGCTAGTGGCTAAAGAAAACCTCCACAGCTTATCTTCTTTGGTTAATGGCCAGATCTATAAAGCTGAAGATGGTAAACATGGATCCAGCCAAAAGAAAAAAGGAGCTCAAGGCAAAGACCTTAAAATTGCTTTACCACTTGGCTGTGATATTTTTGATGAAACCACCCAAACATTGCTTGCAACTTTGAACCATCCTAACAAAGAGCTTCTTATTCACAAAGGAGGCCATGGTGGATTGGGCAACGTGGCTTTTCTATCTGCAACGAATCAACGTCCTCGAAACGCAACACAAGGTAAGCCAGGAACTCAGAAACGCTTACGTATCACTTTAAAGCTTATCGCTCATGTGGCTTTAGCTGGATTTGCTAATGCAGGAAAATCCACTCTTCTTCGAGCTTTATCACGTGCAAAGCCTGAGGTGGGAAACTATCCTTTCACCACCCTCACCCCTCAATTGGGAGTGATGGATCATATCCATCCCGACGAACACACCCAAACACACTGGATCATTGCAGATATTCCAGGACTTATCAAAGATTCTTCACAAGGCAAAGGACTCGGTCATGAGTTCCTACGACATCTTGAACGCACCAGTCTTATTGCTTTGGTTATAGCACTTGATGATGCCTATACAAACAAGGCTCTCAGTGCTTCCAATCAGCAAAATCATATTGAAAAAACTCTTAAAGCACTCCGCAAAGAAATTTATGCTTATGGTGATATTTTAAAAAACATCCCTAAAATGCTTATTATTACACACATGGATAAACTCAGCTATCGCTCTCAACTTCATCACATCACTAACGCACTTGCTTGCTGCCCTTATGAATATATTCTCGTTTCCGCTCACTCAGGAGAGGGAATAGAGGATCTTAAAAATCAACTGCATACACAGCTCCTCAAACTCAATACACCCACCCCCAAACAGCAAACCACAACCGCCACACAAGAAACACCAAGGCATCTCACAGAAAAAGAAGAACAATTCCTCAAAGATCTTATCGATATCTCTGTCAAAACAACCACAAAACCATAACTGATCTATCATCAGTTATCATTAAACAGTTATTTAAAATAAAAACACATCAAGGCATAGACTGACAGTTTTTTTCAGGATTCATTTGACAAAATGCAACAATATTATTGAATTTTGTCAAATTCAAACTTTGAAGAAGTCCTGCAAATGATATATAAAATATATCATCTATTGGTATATTATCTTGAAATTCATTTTGATAACTACCAAGATCTTCAAGAATATCTTGAAGATAATAATACTCAGCGGTATCTTCTTGATTAACTAATTTTGTTAATCTTTTAAAATCAATATTTTTACGCTTAGAAAAATAACTCTGGTAAGTCTCTGATGAATCTCCACCTGTTTGACTATCTAATATAGCTTTATATCTCTCATTGTCTTTAGATGTTCTCAAGATATCAACAACACCATAGCCTGCAAGTAATGATGAAAAAATCGTCATAGACCAAGATATCATATGAGCAAATGGTTTCTGATGACTTATAAACATGGCTAGTGTAGAACCCATAGCTACTAATGACGTCACAATAGTAAAAGTGCGTCTATTTTTAGCATCAGACTCTAAGTCTTTGATATTTACTTTATCCAAATCAATAAATGGTTTCCATTGTTGTTGTACAAAATCTTCAATTTTTGTACTTTGTAGCAATTTTTTTCTAATCGAAAACGGCTTGTTATCTTTTTTCATAAAAGCATTAACACAGACATCAGGATAAGCTGAAGGATTTATAAATTCTTTTGATTTGGCACCTTTTGTAAAACACGAATAAAAGGATATAGATGACTGATCGTCTTGAGCATCTGCTATCACAAAGTGATTCGAATCATTGTACACAGAGCTAAGATGAGATGTGTCTTGACTCACAGGCATGATAACAGGCTTACCACAACCAGTGATGGTTATAGCAAAAACTGCAATCCATACAATCCACTTTTCACACATTTTATATCCAAAAATCAAACGTATCATTGCTTATATATTTATAACTACAATAACATCTATTATAAAAAATATTCTTTGCAAAGCATAGAAAACACAGATACAATACACAAAATAAGTAAATAAATACAATCATATAAAATAACACTTTTATGGATCCATATTACAAAATTCAACTACAAAACTTTTATTTTTGCAACCAACCCAATATTGTCATAATACCCATTATAACCTATACTAAGATAGATATTACCAGACCTACAATGACAAGAAAAGAAGAGTTATATTTTTGATTTTTTCATATTTTCTACCATCTTCACAAGAGCTCAGATCCACTTGAGCTTATGACAGCTCTATCATGTTGTTAACTGATCTGCAAAATCTATACCATCACTTCAAAAAGGCATAAAAAGGACAATCAAGAGGAGATGCAAGCCCACTTATTGAAGTATATCGAAGTGTGGTACAACCGCCAGAGACTTCAATCTTGGCTATCAAACTCCGTTTCAATATCGAAAGTCTTATAACCCTTCGGAGAAAGTTAGTGGTCAAAAACCTCACCCTCTTGATAATCGGGTGGAACAAGGAGCTAAGGACGCCAAAGAGCTGGCCCAGCCCTTTGAAGTAAGTAATATATCATATTGAGGCAGTGAATTTAAGCTTGAAGAAAGGTTGCCCATACATTAGTGTAATGATGATCCTTGTCCTGTTGTGAAGATAACTGTCGTAAAGATCATAAGTGCATTCTGATACCTTATTGTTGTATTTCTTGAAACTCTAAGTCAACAACTTTAATTTTTACAGAGCCTTCTTGCCATTCTTCTGGAACGCTTGGAGCAGAAAAAAATTTATTTTTATCGTTTTGCCAAATATAATTGGCTTTCAGTGGAGGACTGTTATTAAACAGTGATTTACTACGAACAGGAGCAACAACTGCTTCATGTATAGCCTTTCCCTTACTATCAAGAAACTGAAATCTCACTGATAAATCTGAAATGTTGCGAGTGCCCTTATTTTTAACTTTAAACATAATTCCAGGAACCTTACCATCTAAAAGGCTGTTACGATAACGAGCTGAAACATCATAGATCTTAATATAATTTTTAATATAATTCAGATGCTCTTTGTGGGTCTTATTGTCAAAATACTCTTCTTTATCATCAGAGACCTCAATATTAGATATCTCAAGTTTAACCTTGCCTACAGCCCACTCACTGGGAACACTTTCTGCAGCAAAAAATCTACCACGTTTCTGTCGCCAAATAAAGCCAGACTTTAAAGGACTGCTACTTGAAAGAGGATAAAATGCCTCTTCAGAAATAGCCTGGCTTGCTGCGTCTAAAAACTTCACAGTGACTTTAAGACTATCCACAGTTTTATTGCCAATATTTTTAATTTTAAAAGACAGCCCTGGTACTTTGCCTTTCAATAAGCTTTCTGTATATTTTGCTTCAACACTATAAATTTTGATATTTTTTTTATAAGATTTACTAAATGCATCTTTTAATGCCAGATTGTCAGACTTTTTCTTTTGAAATTTACCTATGGTATTGCTAGACTTAAGAGAAGATATATCACCGGAATTTTTATTGCTTAAGCCAAATGTATCACCGTATTGATTATAGTAAAAATAAAGTGTAAAAATTGCAGCTACAGATAAAATCAGATAAGTAATTTTATAGACGCCATCATCTTTTTGAAAATTCTTATAAAGAACTATTGCCAAGAATAAAGCACCAATAGGCAAAAAAGCAGCCCCCCATGTTAGAGAAAACAAGGATGATACTTTATGAGATAAACCTTGTATAATTCCTGATAGCAAAGCGGATTCAGACGAGCTACCGATGCCGTTAAAAGAGGATTCAAGCTCCAAAAGTGAATACTGATAGTGACCGAAAACACCAGCCGTTGATATGAATATATAGCTACTTAAAATACACGAATCTTTTGTTCTTTGCTTAAAAAGTAAAAATGATAAATATGAAAAAAGAACAATAAATAGTATGGATAAAGAGTGAGAATAATTGAAACCAGCTCTAAAAAGATTAATATCACCTACTAAAGGTATTTTCACTAGAGGAACCATCCATGACGCAAATGCGTAAATGATACCTAAGACAAAAGGAGTAGGTAAAGTTTTATTGGACAATATATTTTTCCCTTTTTACTCTCGTATGTGATAAGTGTGATCAGTTATAGTTGCGCGCTCGGATCGCATTGTTAATAACTATGATAAATAAGAACGTGCTGATGCTGTCAATATTAACTTCTATCTTGCGCTAACCGTTCTAAACTTCATCGTAGCATATCAAAGAATGTAGAAAAAGGTACTTACATAGCATTCTCTAAACTCTAGAGGAGAGTAATAAAAAAAGCCTTCTGTCAAAATCAGCTTTTTACTTTAAAGAAATAATCGATTATGTTATATATTTTTTACCTCTACATTATCACCTACTTACATAAAATGAACGTGCCTCCCATACTTTGTAGCAATCGTCATATAACTTTTGATCTTTAGGTGTAATGACCTTTACCCAAAAACATAAAAGTTTTTACATACATGATACCCTATAGCATCTATGGTTATCATTTTCCTTGTGCCATAAGCATAGCTGTTTGTGCTAGTGATGCACAGCTAGCTTCGGGGCTACATCGAGGTTGAAGGCCGTGTTGTATAAGACAGGCTTCTGTGGTTTTTCCAATAACCACTTGTTTGTATCCTAGACTCAGACCAAGTTTTTTATATGCCAAAAAAGCTGAAGGGCTAGCAAAAGTGGTGATGATATTATGATCATTAAGTGATATGATTTTTTTATAGCCTTTTTGGCATATATTGTGATGTGTTAAGAAGCGATTTTCATAAAGAGTATAGATTTTTACAGCAATACCCTTTTTGCAAAAAACACCTTCGATATCATGTGCAGTGATAAGTGCTTTAGGATAATACACCGTTGCATGAGTCTTTTTTTGTTCTCTGAGCTTATCAGATATATACAGTGCTAGTTTATAGCTGGTATGAATTTCTGGGTTGTTAACAGAAAGTACTTGGAAACCATGATCAGAGAGCAAAGTAGTGCTGGTGGTTCCAAAGCATGCAACTTTTATGTTTTTTGCTTGATTTGCTAAGATATGCTTGCACATATCTGCTACCACAAAAGGAGAACTTACAAAGACAATATCAGATGCGTTAAGATTGTAAATATCTTCATAAAATTGTTGGCATTGTTGCTTATGTGTATACACATAAGTGGTGGGTAAATAAATGACATTTGCTGATGAAAACAAGCGTTCATCTTCTTTACGGTATTGTTTACTGCGTGTCCAGATAATGGCGGGGTAATGAGTTATCATGTTATATATGTGTGGATATCTACCACGGTGATGGAAGAGAAAGGGTGTTATAAATATTTTGGCTATCTTTTTTTTGAAGTTCTCTAAGTACCTTTTTTTGGAGTTCTTCAAATGGATTGTATTGTGGGGGGCTTGAAAAAAACAAAGAGGGCCATATACGGGGCTGAGATTGAATTTGGTTCCATACCTGCAAACAGTTCGCATTTTCCACTGACTGATAGCGTAGTGTTTGACCTTGAAGATTACATATGACCGCCTGTACCTTTAACTGATCTTTTTTACCCATAGAGGCATAACAGCCAAAGGGTAACATACAATGTCCTCCAAGAGCTTTTACAATCATTCTTTCAAGAAACACACATAACCAGGTGTTTTGGCAAGTGAGTTGAGAGCGTAGAGTGAAAAAATGGCTAAAATCTTTTTTTGCCTCAAGAGCCATAACTGCCTGTCCAGGTGAGGGAACAAACCAATTTTTATCTAAAGCAAACATATAAAAATTACGAAGTTGATGACGCAATGATGATGAACAAAAGCCTAATCTTACCAGTGATGCAGCTGACAGAATAAGTCCATCACGATGTGTATGATCCATAACTTTTTGTAATCGTGTATCCACATTCCCTCGAATGGCTACACATTCTACAGCTTGGGAGGCTTCTTTAAGAAGTCCCTGTCTTCTTAAAGAAGATGTGGCAATGGTTGTGTTAGCAAGAGAGCAAAGATCACGGGCATAGAGTAAGTGATGAGGCAGGTTACGAGCTAAAAGAGGTGTGTTTTTGGCAACCTGGGATTTTTTAATAAGCAGAACATCTGCTGCCATATTACGCCCAAGAACAGCCATAATATCAAGATGCAAACCTGAACTCTGCAATGGAAGATCTTTAAGACTATGAATCCCTATATCAGCTTCGCCATTTTCTACAGCTTGTGAGATAGCAGCAACAAAGGCGCCCTTAGCTCCGAAACTAGCTCCGAAACTAGCTCCGAAACTAGCTCCAAAATGAACTCCCGAGTTAGCTTGCACATGTTTGCTAGCTGATGAAAGACGAGCTAAATCAGCGAGTTGCATATCAGGATGTAGATCTGATGCGGCTTTGATGATCTTAAGACGTGAGCTGTAGCCTAATATGGCTAGCTGTCTTTGTACGTACTGTGCTTGCCATAGAGCTAAAGGAGAACCACGAGTAGCAAGAATAAGCGGCTTTGGTTTTGTCATAGCTTTTTAAAATAATATTAAAAGATATGGATCTGTCTTATGGGACAGAGCGTAGCGTAGGACGCTGTGTTTTGCGATGATCTGAAAGCTTATGAACATGACGAGACGTTGCTTGTTGAGCTGCGTGTTTGGCAAGCACTGTTTGAGCAGAAAGGTGTGAAAGGTCTTGATGAGGGTCTTGTTCTTTGAGACTTTTTGCTAAAGAGGCGGTCAATTTACGTTGAATGGATACAGCAAGTCTTTTGAGATGAGGATAATGTGATGGCTCAAAAACATGCTTTTGGGCGGTTTTTTGGACCTCTTCTTGAACAATACCACACACCGTTTGATCAAAAGCTTTAAGTATGGATCTGTATGGCCACTGTGATAGCCAGCGAGCAAATGACTGAGTTGCTGCTTCAATATAGGGAGCAGCTTGTTTACAGGCTTCTTTACGTTCTTGGTGATTCATAGCTACCACTTGTTCAAGATCATCCACATGAAAAAGATACACATCGTTAAGAGAAGAACATGCAGGATCGATATTACGCGGCATAGATAGATCACATAAATAAAGGGAGGTTTTACCTAAATGAGCCCTCTCTTGATGACAATGCTGGAGGGTGTGGGAATGAATGAGGTAATGATGTGCATTGGTAGCACAAATCACAATGTCAGCTTCTTTTAAGACATCAGGTAGTGCCAAAAGAGGTGCTGTTTTACCTTGAGGATAGGGGGTGATAAGTTCTTGAGCTTTGCTTTCGTTACGATTAACCACGGTTATGGAACGCGGACGGTATGTGGAAGCATAATGACAACACAGACGAGCCATATGCCCTGCTCCCACAATCACCATATGGGTTTCATTAAGATCACAGTAGATGGTTTTTGCTAGATCAAGAGCCGTATGAGCAAGTGATACCGTTTTAGAACCAATATGCGTGAATGTGCGGATTTTCTTAGAAGTAGCTAACGATACCTCAGCTAACCTACCAAGTACTGCATGTAACGTTCCAGCTTTACGGGCATGCTGAAGGCTTTGTTTAAATTGTGCAATAATCTGTGTTTCTCCAACAACACATGAAGCCAGACTAGCAACAATATTCATCATATGACGTGCAGCATTGATATGAGAGTAGCTGTAGGAGTATTTATGCCATGTGGAAAGATCTATTCCCTTATTTTGAAGACAAAAACAACTGCTAAACACTTTCAGTGCTAAACGCCTATAATCATGATCATCCAAAGCAGCAGTACTTGATGCAGCTCCATGAGAGATCATCGGTTGATACATAACAGCAAACATTTCTACACGGTGACAAGTTTGAAGAATCAACAGTTCTTTGAGATCCCATTGCTTTGCCACCTCTTTCAGACGTGCTTCCATGGAAAAGGTCTCAATATAGAGCTTTTCGCGAAAAGCTATAGGAGAGGACTGAAAATTCACTCCCCCATGAAAAATCACTGGTTGTGTTGAATGATGTGTGTTCATGGAATGTTTGATATATACATAGAAATGAGGATATTGTATCTGTTAGGGATACTACAGACATAACAACAGGTTATGTGAATCATGACAAACGATTGATTTATGCTACTGCGTCATACTCTCTACTACGTCATACTCTGCTGCGTCTGCTGATTTTATATTTTATTTATATTCCATTTATATTCCATTTATATTCCATACTCACTCACTCACTCACAATCACACTCACCCATTCATGTACAACACACATGATGTCATGTCAGAAAAAAGCTATGGGTTACAAACACATCAGCTCACATCAGCTCACATCAGCTCACATCAGCTACGGATAACATCTCTATTATAAGCTATACCATGGCTCATCAAAACGCTATGAGAATACCAAAAAACACCACAGTAAACCATAAAAATCCCCATACACACAACTTAGCTAACCGCTGTTGACTAACCTGTTGTCTGTTTTTAAGAATAATCACATACACATAATAGCACCACACGCCCACGGACCATAAAACTTTGGCTTTTAAAAAAGGCAAAAGAGGAGAAGGTAAAGTGGTGGCATAATACAATCCTGAAATCAAAGCTACAGAAAAGCTAACCAGTCCCACATAAAGACTTGTGGAAAGCATATGATGGAGTTTTTGAAGGGAAGGAACCGCTGAAGTTAAAGCACTGATGAAATGTTTGTGCTTAAGGTGATGTTGCTTCCATAAAATCAACGCTGATATCACACATGATAAAATCGAAAGGGCCTGGCCAAATGCAGCTGAAAATATATGAACATTGCCTAATATATTCAATGGTGAGGCAGGCATAAAAACTGCGCTGTAGTATGTAATGATATCCCAGCAGATCAGCAATATGCATATGGGAGGAAGGAGTAAAATGGTGGCGTATAGACGGAGTTTTCCATAGCTAATAAGAGTGAATAGGGAAAGAATACAACTCACCACCAGTGCCCATGAAGGCAATGTGTTTTGGCTGTATAACTTATAAAGGCATAATCCGAGCAAACTCAACCCAGCAATAGCTATACAGATCAGTGCCGCAACACGTCTCCAACTAGCCAAATGATACACATGAGATGAGTAAGCCGAATAGAAAGGTTGCAGTACCCCTGCTAAGATACGATGCTGCTGTGTGGGTTTTTTCTTCTTTTGAGAGTTAGCGTGACGACTCAGTTGATGGCTACTTTGTTTGTGCAAAGAGAGCAAAACAGCAAAAATAAGAAAACATAAACTGGTTGCAACAAAGTAAGAGTAAGGGTTCACATGTATGGTTTTGTGATATGTGGAAGGTAATTGGAAAATAACAACAATTTATAAATAGACTATAGTATTCCACCCAGACCTCTCTTAGAGTAACGTGTTAGAGAGGCTGTTGTCTATGACATTTCTAAATAACAACCCCACCATCAAAGCATGCGCAGTAAGACGTCTTGTTTTGAATAGATATGATCAACAGAGGATATATTAGGTTTTGAGACAAAAAGCTTCTCATCACAATACCCTAAAGCAATGGAGCGTGGATAGTTGGCAACGCTTCCCTGTTAAGCAACAACCTGAATACACTGATCCTCAGCATTTAGCTGAGGTTTTAAAGCATCTTGAGGCAGTCAGAGGATGTGTACATGAGGAAGCTATTTCTAGCTTAGGAGAGCGTCTCTGTAAAATTCATAAGCATGGCGGCTTGATTTTACATGCAGGAGATTGTGCCGAACGTTTTCAAGATGCCACCTATGAGTACAGTCAAGCAAAGGTTTGGCATATTCTCTGTTTGGCATCCCTTTTATCCCATCGCAGCACAAAAGAGGTATTATGTATTGGCAGGCTAGCTGGTCAATTTGCCAAACCACGCTCACAACTTTACAGCTTAGAAGATGGCTTACAACTCCCTACATTTAGAGGAGATAATATTCACGAAGTAAGCTCTTCTTACCAAGCAAGACAGCCCGATCCCGATCGTTTGTTATTAGGTTATTATCTGTCTCAACTTATGATGACTGACGTAACGGCTGCCCTCTGTGAGTGGAATGATGAACAAACACCTCAAAGAGAGCAAACATGTGTCAAAATATTTGGAAAAGATAGAGCTTCTTGGTCTCGTTACGATTTAGAACAAAAACGTCCATCCCAACTATTTTGCTCCCATGAAGGCTTACTTTTATCTTATGAACAATGCCTAACCAGACTCGCGCACTCAACACCACCACGACACTACAACTACAGCACCCATCTTTTATGGTTAGGAGAACGTACTCGCTCTCTAAAAGAAGGACATTTGGAGTACTTTCGTGGTATCCATAATCCTGTTGCCATTAAGTTAAGCGCTCAAACACAGAAAAATGAACTCAAAGAATATCTGAAAGTACTTGGCAACAAACCTTATCCACTAACTATTATCACCCGTTTAGGCAAGAAACACGTTGCTTCAACACTCCCCTGGATGATTGATATGGTCAAACAGGCGCGTGTGCCTGTTCTATGGAGTTGTGATCCCATGCATGGCTCCACTCACCGTACAACACAAGGACAAAAAACCCGTTTGATCACAGAAATGCTTGAAGAGTTTGAAGAAAGCTTCCTCATTCACCAAAAAATGAAAAGCACATTAAGTGGTATCCATCTGGAAATCACACATCAACAGGTACAAGAATGCCTCAAAGATCACCATGAATTACAAAATAGCAGCATTTTAAAACCCTACACCAGCTACTGTGATCCCCGCCTGAACTTTGAACAAAGCTTTGATTTTATCGATCAACTTGCTTCTTACCTGTAATAGCTACTTATAACTAACTAGTTACACCTCCAGTAGCTTATTACAAAACAACAAAAGCACTTACGAAGAAACTTTAAGCGGACGTTTCTCTTTGCTCTGTCTCCATTCCTTAATATGATCATAGGCCAACAAAAACGAGCTAGCGATAAGTGTTGAAGAAGCCGTTGCTACAACCACTCCAATGGCAATCGCCATAGCAAAAGTCCAAAGTTGTCCTGAGCTAAGTATTAAAATCCCAGCTAGAGCAATCAAGGTGGTAATGGAGGTGTTCAGTGTTCGTGTAAAGGTTTCGTTGAGTGAAACGTGAATAATCTCAGCCAAAGGTTTTTTGGGAAAATTCAAAATATTTTCTCGAATACGATCATAAATAACAATGGTATCATTGACCGAATAACCAAGAACCGTCAGAAAAGCTGCCACTGAAGTCAAATCAAAGGTGCGCTGAAAAAAGGCATAAAAACCCAGTACTAACAACACATCCACCAACATCTTAATGATGGCCCCTGAACCAAAACGAATATCAAATCTCAAAGCAATATAGAGAAGAATACCGATAATAGCATATATCACCGAAAGCAGCCCTTGAGTACGTAATTCTTGTCCTACTTGAGGTCCCACAAAATCAATCTGTAAAATCTCAGGATTATAAGAGGCTAAACGCTCCATCAATCCGCTTTTAAAAGATATAAATTGGCCACTAGAAGTCACCTCGCCAGAGGTTTCTTCTTGAGGATTTTCATAACGAATCAGATACTGCTTGCTGTCTGTTCCCATCCCCTGAATGGTCACATTGCTCAACTGAGCATCGTCAGTGACTTCGCGAATATCACCAGCTTTAACAGCTGATGAAAAGCCCACAACCATCTCCGTTCCACCAGCAAAATCCACCCCCCAATTCAAACCTTTCACCGATGACATACCCAAAGCCACCACACAGACCAAAGCTGCCACAACACTGTAAGGCTTAGCTAAGGAAAGAAAGGAAAGATTCCAAGGAGTGCGAGCTTTTTTAGCATTAAACCACTTGCGAATGGTGGCATCATTTTGTTTAGCTGTGATGATCGTAAAGAACACTCGGGTAACATACAGTGAGGTAAACAGTGAGATAATCAATCCCATCATCAAAGTGATAGCAAAACCACGTATAGGACCTGATGAATTGGTCTCCAAAAGAATCATGCAAGCAATCAAAGTGGTGATATTGGCATCAATAATGGTCCAAAAAACCTTTTTAAAAGCCACATCAATAGACTTACGAGCATTCTTTGAATGAGCTAATTCTTGACGAATCCGCTCATTAATCAATACATTAGCATCCACAGCCATCCCTAAGGTGAGGATAAAGCCAGCAATACCAGGAAGAGTTAAAGCAAAACCAAACAAACCCATACTTGCTAACAATAAAATACCGTTAAGGGTAAGGACAACACAGGCCAAAAAGCCAGGACGCCTATAGTAAAGGAACATAAAAAAGAGTACACACACCAAACCCAGCAATATTCCCTTTATACCACGACTAGCTAGTTCTGGGCCTAAGGTTGATCCCACCTGTCTTTCTTCAAGTATACTGATGGTAGCTGGAACAGATCCTGATTTAAGAATCAATGCCAGCTCATTAGCCTCATCATATATCTCATCATAACTACGCCCCGCACCAAGAGTAATAGAGGCTTCCCCTCCTGAAATCTTGGTTTGAATAACCGGAGCACTCTCCACCACATCATCAAGGACAATGGCCATCCGCTTACCAATGTTTACCTCAGTGATTTCAGCAAAACGCCTGCCGCCAAGCGCTGAAAATCTTAAGCTCACCTGAGGCTGAGCTGTCATTTCTCCTCCCATCACCACCAGGGCATCGATGATATCGCTACCTGTCATTTCAGTGGCTGCTTGGACCACAATACTGCTCCAACGGCTTTTATTTCCCGCCAATTGTTCACGCTCAAACAGCAAGGTGCGATCTTCAGGAACATAGGAAGCAAGAAATTCTTCGAGCTGACCACGATCCTCACCCACAAAACTACGTTGAGATCCAGAAGCTTCAGCATCCACAATACCATCAGGAATACTTTCAGCAGTTATGCCACTAAAACCATCAAAGTTGTCATCAACAATCTTAAATTGTAACTGAGCTGTTCTTCCAAGAAGTTCTTTAGCTTTTTCAGGGTTAGAAAAGCCCGGTAGCTGAACCAAAATACTACCGTTTTGACGTCGATTGATCAGCGGTTCTGCAACCCCCCATTTATCCACCCTTGAACGTATCACCCGTTCAGCCTGTTCCAAAGAACTTTCACGAATCCGGCGAATATTATCTTCTGAATAAGCAAACTCCACCTTATCCGCATCTCGCTTCACCACATTGAGTCCTGGAAACTCTTCTTTGAAAGCATCAAGAAAGGTGGAAAAGTCTAAATTCTGCAGATTCAGTGTCAGCACAAGTCTTTGTTGGTTTTTAAGATTATAAGCAGAACTCACCACCTGTGTAACACTGGAAATAGGGGTTTCATCAGACCAACGTTTAGCCTCAACAGCCATTTTTGCTAAATGATTATCAATAGCTGAAGCATTATCAATCCCAAGCACCAATTGCACCCCACCTTGGATATCCAAGCCCAACTTCACATGGGATTTGGGAAAAATACCAGGCACAGCCTTCTGAAAAGCTTCCTGATCATTACGAATCTCTCGTGGCTGAAAGAAGTAGTAAAATGTTGGAACCGATGTATAAATGGCCCACAGTCCAAGGGCTACAATAACCCAGACTCGCAGGGAAGAACTTTTAAACATGGATGTTTCCTTGCTTTGATGTAAGTGCTTGTCAGTGATGAATATGGGTATTTATGGCTATTAACATACAATCCCACAACATACAATCCCACAACATACAATCCCCCAACATACAATCTCCCAATATACAATTCTCTGTCAGTCTCATAACCAAACACGTTTTTAAAAAATAAAGATCAAATCTTTTTGCGTTGTTTCATTCATTAAGCTTAGTCCTTATCCTTAAGTTAGTTCTTAAGTCTGACTGCTGCAATGTTTTCTGTCATCTATTCGCCGTCAAACTAGCCGCTGTTATGAGCTAGCAGTCAAGAACTAGAAACTAAAATGTGACTATACGACTCTCTTATACTAAGTATAAAAGAATTATTGTAGCCTAGGATGAGCAATTCACCAATATCTACCTAACACAGATCAAACCTCCGGTGATTCCTACCTTATGATCTTAGGCTATCAGTGCTAGTAAAAAGCTTAAAGATAAAGTACAACCATGATCAGACAAAGATACATCTTGACAATCAACACAATGCAAACAACACAACGCAGACAACACAACATAGAGCCAAAAACTATACACCTAAAACACAAAAAAGCCACCACAGGTAAGTAGCACATAGGTTGTACATAAAGAGATAGATAACATGATCCAAGCAGATAATGCCTCCCCCCAATACTCTCAGCAAAATGATGATCTTGCTCATAAGCCTATTCAAAAGCTAGGAGCATCCAGCACTCATACAAGCCTTACCGAAGAGCCAGCCAATACCACCAAACACTGTGGGTATGTGGCCTTTCTTGGTAGAGTGAATGCCGGAAAAAGCACTTTATTTAATGCCTGTGTGGGCACAAAAATTGTGGGGGTTTCTAAAAAACCTGAAACCACCATAAGACGCATTCTTGGTATATCCACCACAGATAATGCTCAGATCATCTTCTTAGATACCCCGGGCTTACGTGCTAAAAGCCCGCGTACTACTAAAACGGGAATAAAGTCTGTTAGAGGAACCCAGAGAAGAGCTAGAGCTGGATTTGCTCATCATAACACCATCAGCGAATACACAACACGTCAGGCTTTAGGGGTTATTGAGGGCGCTGATCTGGTTTTGTACTTAGTGGATGCCACAGCCTTTTTTCATCCTGATCAAGAGTCTGTCATCCACCGAGTCATTGCAAGACTACCAGAAGATACTCGCTTTCAGTTTGTTCTTTCCAAATGTGACAAGATGATCACATCAAGGTGGCAAGCACGTAGTCAAGAACTTCAAAAGCTTACATGCAAACTCATGACTGAAAATCCTGCTCTCCGTAAGCATCTAGTATCCATCACTCCTTTGCCTCTTTCAGCCAAAGTTCCTAGTGATATCAAAAAACTTAAGACGTTTATGTCCAGATACATTCCCCAAAGCCCCTTTCACTACCCAGCTACATCCATCACCGATTCCACTGATGAACAGTATGTTGCAGAGATGATCCGTGAGCAAATCTTTCGCAAAACAGGTGATGAAATTCCCTATGAAACAGCTGTTATTGCCCATATCCGTAAACCAGATGGTATAAATCACTCGCCCTCTAAAGTGTGTTATATCGATGCCACCATTATTGTAAATAAAAAGAGTCACAAAGGCATGATCATCGGACGTCATGGTGAGCATCTCAAAATGATCGGATCTCATAGCCGTAAGATCATCGAAGATCGCTTTAAACGAAAAGTGATGCTTTCTTTATGGGTAAAAATCGATAGCCATTGGATTCGCAATAAACACAAGATCACTGAGCATTTCTCACTGAGCACTTCTCACTAAACGAGTCACTAAACGAGTCATTAAACGAGTATGTTTATACACATGAAATCGGTTTTCTTAGCATCACCTCATATCAAACAAAAAAAACCTGTGAATGTTCACCTAGGAATATGACATATCTCTCTAGCTTTGCCTAAACTACCACGAGAGATCATCTGACTAAGAGGGGCATTTTTAAGCTGTTTGAGATAAGCTTGCCAAGACACACCCTTAGCCTTGCTTGCAACTAAAGCATTTTTCAAAGGAGGATGTTCAAGAATCCACAGACTTTTATTCATGTTATAGCAAAGATTGATCACTCTTTCGAAATGATAACGACAACTTTCTTGCCATAAATTGTGACTACCAGAGATAAGCACACAATGAACATCTTTTAAAGCTGCAATATCCAAATCTTTTTCTTTACTCAAAATCATCACATAAGACGTGATCTTGCCATACCAAGCAAGCAATAAAGATAAAATCCAGATATCTTCTAAACTTTTTTCTACCATCATCAATCCCTGTTGTCCTGGAGAGTAGGTTTGAAGCCACTGCAAGGTTTGAAAGATCATCTGTTTGTTAGCAATAGGCGGATTTGTGGACTGCCGGTGAGGAAAAGAGCGAAGATAACCTGAAAGCACCTGTTTGGTTATATACCAACGGCTCGATAAAGAACATGGCTGCAGCCCTAAGGCAGATGACTGAAAGCCCTCTGCTTTGCAACATGGAAAGTAGGGCTTTTTTAGCTGTGAATGCTTGCACAAAGAAAAACTGGGGAAGATATTTTGAAAACATAACGCCTCACCACATAAAGACACCTTATCCATGAAAGGATAAGAGAGATGGTCTGAGACGCAGCTAGCTAAAGGCTCCATAACATCCATTAAACAGTGTTTGAGTAAAAAGGCGATGTGGCATGTTGAATATCACGATAGTCTTTGCCAGAAAGTTCCATAAAGACACAGCTTTCTTGAAGACGAGAAAAGATCCGTTTTCCTACCCGTTGCTTAAGTGATCCAAAATGATCAAGACTAAAGTTATGTGGAGCCGCCTGTCTGAGATCGGTGATATGAGGTTTTCTATCTTGAAAGTTTGGCGATGTCACATAATTGGTGGTAGAAATCAACGGCTTACCCTGATTATACCGCCCCATCACAATTTGATCGAGAATAGTGTGTTCAAACTCAGAATTTCTACCCTTGCCAAGTTCATCAATAAGCAGAATATCCACATCCATCAAAGGAGCAAGGAGAAGATCTTCCGAAGTGTTTTTATTAAAGCCAGCTTTAATCTCGGAGATCAATTGAAAAAAATCAATAAACTTAACCAAGTAACCTCTTTGTATAAGGATCTTAGCCAGAGAGATCAACAAAAATGTCTTACCTACCCCGACGTCACCGCTCAAAACCAAACCCTTATAAGCTGTCGATGATAAGGACGCAAAAGGCTTTGTCAGAGGAGGAAATGAAGAAAGATAGGTGGTGAGTTGTTTAAGAACCATCTCACCATTACCGGTAAAATTACGAAATGTAGTTAAATCACTACTTAAAAAACGCGCTGGCAATGTACTGGCATTGTATAAAGCTGCCACACGACTCGGAAGAGGAGAAGCACAGGGTTGAGTACGCTTAGAACCTGGACTTTGCCGGTAACACATGCCCTGACAACCAACACACTCACGGATACAAGAGCACATATCCGCTTTGATATAAGCTGCCTCAGCTGATAGCAAGTAGCCTTTCCCCTGACAACGCACACAAGAACTCTGCATAGCACATTCTGTTTCCTCTATAGAATCCTCACCAACAGCAGCTTGCCCCTTAAGAATGGCAAGGAGCTGATCTTTAAGGGTATCATTGTCTTGAAGTGAAGGTGATTCAGCCATTATAGAAGCTTTTTGATAAAGTAAGTACATAAAAAGCTTCTACAACATATCAACCAATATGTTTTTTGCAAGTGATAAAAAACTAAAGATGGAGCCACTCCACAGGAGTGTTATCGCGTTTCTCTGAATTACAGGACTTACAAGCCACTGCCACATTGCCCTTCTTTGTTGTACCTCCCCTAGCCAGTGGCAGAATATGGTCAAGAGTAGCGTCTTTAAGACTGAGTGACACCCCACAGTAATAACACTTACCTTCCTTTTGGACCTTAGCTTGCCAAAAGCTGGATTTACGCATCAGCTGAGCTTTTTTCTTTTCTTTGTTGTAATGAGCTGTACGTTCTTTTTCATCCATAAACCCCGTACCTGATGCAAGATGTTGCACCATAGATACTCGGTGAAGATTTTTATGAGAATGGGAATGTGACTGAAATTTTCTCTCTTGTTTGGTGTAAAAACGTGAAGGCAAAGAGAGTTTCCTTTTTATTTGGTTTATATAGTTATAGTTATAGTTATAGTTATAGTTATAGTTATAGTTATAGTTCAACGTATATTAACGTGCTTTGTATATGTATAGGTGCTTAAAGATATTCTTTAAGCACTCAACACAATTGCCCAGTTTGGTCTATCTTAGATGCAACACCTTAGATGCAACACCTTAGATGCGATATCTTTAACGCATGATATCTCTTGTATTAAAAAAGATATGAGAAAACACCAACAACACCGAGGCCGTCAACAACCCGTAGCCCACACAATTTATCAAAAAGGATGTATCAGGTAAATGCATATTTCGAGAGTAGCTGATTAGCGTAAAACGATCAAAACTCCAAAATTTAGCCACTCCATGAACCACAGGTAAGAGTAAGGAATAGCTGTCAGTCAAACCCTCTAAGGAAAGACTCATCACCCCCGAAAGAAGTCCCACAACCCATAAGAGCAGTGTTGATAAGATAGCAAGCCCAAAACGACAGAGACTGGCAAATGTGAAAGCAACAGCTCCTAATACACACCACTCAATGAAAGCAAAGGTGCATCCCCAAAAAATAAACTCTGTGGGTAAAGTCACAGCAGAGTTAAAGAAAAACTTATTGATCACCCACCATGACAGTCCAGCACCGATGCTATAGAGCAGAAAACACAACACCAAAGCTGAATAACTACCGAGCAAGTACACAGAACGATTAATGGGACGTGACAGAATGGTCTCAAGACTCCCTGAAATATAAGAATCATGCAACATCTTGGTACCAAAGAGAATGGCTATAGCACCACCGGTAAGACGGATCATGGTTTGAGTCATATTAAAGTAGATAATCCGTGGATTATCTAAGGACCATTCTGAGATAAATGTTGCCAAAAAAAACAGAATCACCAATCCCACAAACATGGGAATAAATACCTTATCTCGTCTCAGTATAGTAAAGGTCTCACGCATACATGCATAATACACAGCCATAACTTATATACCTCCTGTCTTCTATTTAAGACGCTTTAAAATAGTTCAGAATATGATCTTTTTCTATTTTACCCAGTGATTGAAAAGAACTGATAACCACCCCTTGATTCATAAAATGTTTCACAACTTGTAGAGCACTTTTGTATGAAGGATAAATCATATGATGACTCAATTCTTTATCTGACCATGCATCTGGAGCAGATAACTCCTCGTTCTGTGCTAACAACCCTTCTAACTGATTTTTATCACTACCTGAAACACGTATTTCATATCGATAACGCGAAGGATTGCGATGAGTTGTGAAATCATTGTCATCTAAGGAGCTGTATACCGATTTACCTTTTTGAAAAACATGATAGTGATCACACAGATGGATCATGGCATCCACATCATGAGACGACATGATAATGGTATTATTTTTTGCACGTTGTTCACCGAGGAGCCCTTCCATCATCTCATGTCCCAATGGATCAAGCCCACTAAAAGGTTCATCGAGGATAAGAAACTGAGGCTCGTGGATCACAGCTAAGCAATAAGCCAAACGTCTTTGCAAACCTTTAGACAGCTCTTGAAGTTTTTTAGTACGATGATCCCAAACACCGAGTTTATTAAGATGATGCTGAATCAGTTCTTTTTTAGTCTTAGAATCCATCTTTTTTGCGTAATAACGCAAATGACCCGACAAGGTTTCATAAGGAGTGAGTAATCCTGAAAGACGATGGATCTCCGGCATATAACCAATTTTTTGACGATCTTTAATGGTTATCGGTTTACCACGAAACAATACCTCTCCTGACTGAGAAGATAAAAGTCCCAAAATAATACGAATGGTTGTGGTTTTACCAGCTCCATTATGACCAATAATGGTGTTAATGGTCCCTTCCACAAAGCGTGCACTGATATCAGATACTGCAACCACAGGTTTTTTAAAAAGATCGTCTTTAAAAACCTTTTTAAGATGTTTCACCTCTAAGATGATGGATGATTCATTCATAGCCGTGCTCGTCCTATTATGTGATAGATATTAGATGTGCCAGAAAGCCTGTTCTCTTCGTTATACTCAGTCATACTTAGTTAGTTAATGAGTTATGGTTATGGTTCTGCTGATGTCTCTTAATCCTCTGTATCTTCTTGATCTTGCTGGTTTTCTTCAGAGCTAGTTTCAGAGCTAGTTTCAGAGCTAGTTTCAGAGCTAGCTTCCACCGTAGATACACTTGAACTAGCTGGTGTGGAATTCAAAGACTGTATTTGAGATACGTCATCATTATCACTTGGAGCAGGCTCCACCGTAGATACCGTGACGTGAGGCAGTTCTTTGCTGGTTCCTTGTTTTCTCTCAAGTCCTTCTCTGAGTTGTTTAAGTATATGTTTAGATGACTCATCATTGAGAATCGTATCAAGGATTTTTTCAGACACTCCTTTTTTATAAAGAAGAGTGGACCCCACAGTTTTAAGATACTCAGGTGAGTCTTTGATATGACTAGCCCGTGCAAACATAGCTGCTGCTTCTACATAAGATTCTTGTTCTATATAAGCATAGCCGAGAACAGCTCCAATCATCCAGCTTTCCGGTGCTGCTTCTAAACCGATTTTAGCAATATCTTCACAAAGCCATGGGGTTTTGAAGTCAAAGATAAAACGAAAACAGGCCATTTGATAAAAATAAGGAGAACGTATTTTGAGTTGAGCAATACGTCTGAGGATTTGTTCGAGCTCTTTAGGATCTTTTTTGAGAATACCTGGTTTGGTAAGGTATTGGGTTGTCCAAAGATGGATAAAATCATCATATAGAGCAGATTGCCCTAACAGCATGATATTGATGATACGACGATCAAGGCCTGAGAGCGGAGGATAATCACCTAAATCTTTTCTTTCTCTCACTTCTGTGATGGTTTCTGTGGCAAAGTGATACACCCCATACATAGACACCACCAGCAACATCGCCATAGTGGCTACATAACCTAAGATAGATAGAAGTTTCTTTTTCATCATGATAATTTATTTTCTTGTTCGTCTATTCTGTCCGTCTTCTCTGTATGTCATGACTACATAAAAGAGCTACATAAAACAACAAAGTGACATCAACATGATAAATCGCCTGCCAGTCTTTTCGTTCGTTTTCTGAAGATGTTAAATATTTTTTAAAATATTTAACATCTTTTCTTTATCAAGCAGTCAGAAGCTTCATTGCAACAAAGACATAATGATGCGCTGGAGTGTGAATAACACCAATAAACACACCATGGGAGCTATATCTAAAGGATGAAAAAAGTTCTTTGTAACCCGTCGTATGATGTCATAAACCGGCTCAGTGATTTGGTATATTCCCTTCACCACTGGATGAGTCATGGGAAGATTCAACCAGCTCATGAGAACCGAAGCAAAGATGATGATTTGTAGGGCTTGAAAGATATAATTGATAAAAGGAATCATAAGATAAATCAGTATAAAAATAAGGGTAAATGATGGATGCAAAAGTAAATGAGCATAGAGGCAATGGATTGGTGCATGTGTATATCTACATGACAAAACTTATATGTTTTAAGCGTGTCATGCTTTAGGCGTGTACTTTGATAAGGCTACTTAAACATAAACTTAAACATAAACTAGCAGGCGCAATACTACTTTATCACTGCCCTCCTCTGAGAGCAAAAGGGTGGCGGTGAGTGTGATAGAATCATGTCACATTCATTCTATATATACGAAGCATATAGATAAAGCATATAGAAAAGAATCATCCACAAGATATGATGGATGTTAAGCCCCATATCCGCGAAGCAAGCACGTAACGTAAGAGGATCAAAGCTAGGCACCATCATGTATTCACAAAATACTATACTATCGCTTGTAAGACTACTGCGCTTTTCAGCAGGGAATCTGTCTTATGACACTCAACGCCTTGTCCTTTCGGCTTTACACACCGCCTGCAAGGAACACAAGCTTCCTGTAAATATGGTACGGCTTATAGACGTGAGTAGCTCTCATAACCCAAAAGGTGCTGCTTACGCATCTAAAAACATAGCCGCTCAGCCAACACAGCCCCATCCCATTAAAGAGAAAAAACAACCCACAGAGCTCATTCAAGAACAAGCCAAACAAAGCTTCTCAGCACGCCTACAACAAATGATCCACCAACAAGCTTCTTGGCCTGAAATACAAGAGCTTCTCAAAAAATGGTGGTGTTACAAGCCATCAGCTAAGCTTGCTTGTAAAATGGTGGAATTGGGATATGTATGGTCTGGGCCTAGTGGAGTAGAAGATGTGCTGCCTTGTTTTGAAGATGTCTCTTTTTGGCTGACTTTACATCCCATGATTCGCAAGCATCTTATACTTCATCTTTATAAAAGATCTTCCATGGATCTTTTGATGACATATTTGAAAAAAGAGGCATTTTCTCAAAATCTTTATGATTATGAGCGCTTTGCGGTTTTCATTTGGGCTATGGGCAAAAAGGAATACGGATTCTTATTTCGTTTACACACCCAGTATTTTCGCGAATTGCTAAAGTGTGCCAAAGAACGAGGTGAGCCTTTTTCATTTCCTGAAGGAGAATTTCGTTACAGTGTGGGTATCATACGCATAGAGCAGGGCCATTTCCAAGCAGCCCTTGATGCCATCAAGCCTATTCTTCCCTCTGATCCAGCCTATGCAGCTGCTTGTAAATTACGCCGGCGCATCCAAACAGAAAAGAAAAATGCTTCCCACTCTCATCTGCATGCCAAAATCATCGCAGATGTGGTCTCTAAGAGTGATTGGCAGAGCCGTGAAAACACGTTGCGTCATTATTTTGAAAAGGTCCGCCGCAATGATGGCTCTCAGGCTTTAATATCCGTGTTAGGAGACCTTCTGGTAAAAAAGCATATTATTCCCATGGAAAGACCTGGCATGCTGTCTCGTTATGTGGGCATGTGTCTTGAATATTTTGACCTTTATGAAACCATCCCTAATATCATGCATATTCTAACAAGCAATAGCTGTGTGTTTCATCCGGTCTCTATTGATGGAGCTATTTGGAATCATTTTCTTGGAGAAGACATTCCCGACTTTCCTTGTGATCCTTGGCGTGCTGTGGCACATTTCCATCGTTTTATGATGTTAGGTATTGAAGCTGCCCAAGACCTCCGCCAGTCTTATGAACTGTTTAGCGGCACCTGGCAAGTAGGTGATTATGTAATGGACTTAAGTTTTGCTGCACTTAAGAAAGCAGCACTGATCCATCTCAAAGATAATCGCAGCCATCATGATATGTTTATGGTCAAGCGTATGGTGGCAGCCATCGAGCTATGTGCTGAAGATGCCATGATTGAAACATCTTCCATAGAAGATTATCTGGAGTATGTTAAAAATCCTCCCTATAACACCCTAAAGCGTTTGTTAAAGATTGCCACATCTCGTCGGCAAACAACTTTGATCAGTAAGGTCTTAGAGACTTTTTTAGAAAAGGGCTTTTTAAGAAACCGAGAACTCAAACTCACTTTGATGGATGCTATTCAAAGACAGCAATATGACATGGCTTGGCGTTTAATTACGGTGTTAAAGAGCCGTACCATCACCTATCCGATCCTTAAAGAGGTATGGAAAGTCAGCGGTGAAAATCGTCAAAATTATGGCATCACTGATGTGACCAGTCATAGCATCTTACAATGTTTAGCTGTCTCAGCTGAAGAGAAAGCCTTTAAGATGCTTACAGCTCTCATCACCTGTGGTCATAAAATACCTGAATTGATAGCACTAGCTTCTTATAAAGCAGAGGTGATGCGTTGGCGCAATCCTCCCAGCGGTTCTCTTGAAGAGATCGTAGCTGAAGATCTCTCTTATCATTCTTGGCTCAAGCGCCCGCCAAGACGTGTAACTGAAGGACAAGGACATGGCTATAGTGCCTTACCTATCCCTGAGTCAACGTCTTTAGTTTTAACGCGTTATGCGGTGTGTGTATCTTATATTTTTGAGTATTTAGGCATTATGGTTTTACGTGGTGATCTCTTAAAACTTATACCTTTAATCCCCATGACCACTGGAGCAGAGAGTGGAGGAAGCTATTATAACCCCACAAAGAAAGCCACTCAGAAATGGTTGCGATCTTTAAATGAAACCGAAAGAATGGCCTGGCTGGATATCTGTGGTTTATTACGTGAAGCCACATCTTATGATCTTTCTCGTGAAGTGGGAAAGTTGGTTTTCTCTCTTGCCTTGTTAGTACTGCCTAACCATCATCTAGCACTATCCACTATCCAACGCTTGGCTATGCCCTTAGAGTATCTCAGAAATATGGAGAGGTTTATTCTCTCACAAAGCTATGATAACTTTCGTAAGACTCATCAGTTGGCAAGTAAAGTACCTGTGCCAGCTTATGCTTCTTTGTTAAAAGAATTACAAAACAAGACACTACCCAGCACATAAACAGGTACATAGTAGTCGTAGCATTGCCATATAACATAAACATATAACATAAGCACGTAACACAAACACGTAGCATAAACAAATAAACACAACTTAAACCACTTACATATATCCACACACAGGTTATTGTGATTTGAAAAGATGCCTTAAAACAAGAAAAAAGAAGTCGTTGTATGTCAAATAAGCCTCCATCACATAAGACATCTCCTTATTCCATTGAGTGTATCCGTCATTCTATGGCTCATGTTCTTGCTCAAGCGGTGAAAACGGAATTCCCTCAGGTCAAGCTGGGCTTTGGTCCTGCTGTGGAGAATGGATTTTATTATGATTTTGATTTTGCCTCACAGGTGCTTAAAGATGAGGATTTAAAACGCATTGAAAAGCGTATGAAGAAGATTTTACGCACACCTCAAGGTTTGAGTTTTGAAGTAGAATCCTGTGATGCTCAGCGTGCTCGCAAGATCTGTGAACAACTTTCTGAACCTTATAAAAAAGAGTATGTGGATATCTTAGAAGGTCGTGGAGAGAGTTCCTTTCGTTTTTATGGCCATGGCTCCTTTAAGGATCTCTGTGATGGCCCTCATGTTTCTTCCACCAAGGATCTTCCCAGTAATGCTTTTCAGTTAGATCGCATCTCTGGTGCTTATTGGCTTGGCGATCATTCTCGTGCCATGCTCACACGCATTTATGCTTTATGTTTTTTAACAAAAGAACAGCTCCAAGAGCATCTGCGTTGCAGAGAAATTGCTCGTAAATATGATCATCATGTCATAGGTCCCAAGCTTGAGATATTTCATTTTGATGATCGAGTGGGCAAAGGACTGCCGTTATTTTTACCAGCTGGTACCACTATTCGTTCTGCCATTGAGCGTTATGCTGAAGAGGTTGAGTTTCAGTATGGCTATCAACGTGTGCATACGCCATCTATTGCCAAAGAGGATTTATATCGTTGTAGTGGACATTTGCAAAAGTATGCAGACAGTATGTTTCCACCAATAGTTGCTAAGCATCCCAGTGGTTACACAGAACATTATTATTTACGCCCCATGAACTGCCCCCATCATCATTTGATCTTTGGCAGAAAAACCCGCAGCTATCGTGATCTTCCCATGAGGATAGCAGAATATGGGGATTGCTTTCGCTTCGAGCAATCAGGAGAGTTATCGGGTTTGATGCGTGTAAGAGGCATGACCGTTAATGATGGTCATATATATTGTCGCAAAGATCAGGTTGCTGAAGAGATACGGTCGGTGCTGAAGATGTATCAAAGCTTTTATAAAACCTTTTGTATCTCTGAGGATATGTATTCTTTCCGATTATCCATGTGTGCTGCCACAGAGGAATTAAAAGATAACCATTCAAAGTATCAAGGCAGTCAAGAGATGTGGTTAGAAGCTCAAGATATTTTAAAGACAGTGCTTAAAGAATTGGATATCACCTACAGCGAAGGCGAAGGTGAAGCCGCGTTTTACGGGCCTAAAATTGATGTGCAATTTCGTAGTCTTTTAGGCCGTGAAGAGACCGTTTCTACAATTCAACTGGATTTTTTAGCAGCAAAAAATTTTTCTTTAAAATTTATCAATGATCAGGGGCAAGAAGAAACACCTGTTGTCATTCACCGTGCTCCTCTAGCTACCCATGAACGTTTCATTGCTTTTTTAATCGAACACTACGGAGGTGCTTTTCCCACATGGTGTTCTCCTCTTCAGGTGGGCATAGTCCCTGTTCATGAAAGTGTCTATGATTATTGCAAGGATCTTGCTGAGCAGATGAAAAAAGATGGCATTCGGGTGGATGTGTTACTAGGAAGTGGTAGTTTTAGCAAAAAGATCCGCTCTTTTATGGTAAATAAGGTACCTTTAACATTGATCATAGGGTCTCAAGAAATGGAGAACGCCTCTGTTACCTATCGCCGTCTAGGAAGCCGTGATAGCACAACTCTGTTAGTAAAAGAGTTTATGGAGCTGTTATCAAAAGAGATCAAAGACCGCACATTTCCTCATTTTGAAGCTGTCCATCCAAATCCCCGCTCCAAGCCTTCTTGACTAGCTAGCTTCACGATGATTAAGGTACATGTGATTAAGATAAATGACCAAATCACTCAGGCTTGCTTAAGATATGATGGATTTTTTCAATGACAGCTTTTTTGTAGAGATATTCAAAATGTGAATAGTGATTCATGGCTATGGGTACCACATTATCGGTATCCCCGTATTTGGATTGGAGAATACCGCAAACATTGGGTGCAATACGATCTTTTTTAGAATAAAAGCAGTAAATCTTTAAAGATGGTGGAATAACTGCATTTTCAAGTGCTGTTAAGAGTTGAGAACGGGGTCTCATTTGCCAAACATCTTGCCATAACAACCCTAGGGGTGTGATAAGAGCTAGCCATGAATAATAGGTACCTCCAAAAGGGGTGCCCATGGTGATGATTTTATGACAATAACGATGTCCTCCTAGTCTTAAAGCAAGCCATGTTGCCACTAACCCTCCTTTAGAGTGAGCCACAATATGGATTTTTTTGTGATTTTTGTTTGCCAACATAGCTTTGAGACGATGATCCACAAAGCGAGCTGTATCGATAATATTATTGGTAAAGAAAACACCGAATAAGCCTCCCAGGTTGAGAGAAAAGACTTCATAGCCTTTTTGTTGGAGCAGTTTTTCCATCATGGTGAGAGTACGTCTTGAGGCAAAAAAACCGTACAACAGAAGCACAGGAGGTTTTTCACCTTGAAAACTATCTTTGGTTTGCACATCGTTATTGGTTTGAATCTCACAGAACGTATCATGATACACACTCAAACAACGTTTTAGCCAAGAGCATCCTAAAAAATATGAGATCGTTTGCCCTAAGATAAGATAACCCACGGTAGTGGTGGTGGTGGTGATGATGGTAAGTATCATAGCTTGAATGGGATCTTGTCCAATAGCCAGTAGTATGACAAAGACGAAAACCTTGATAACTTCTATGATAAATGTGCCCTTCATCGTGGGTTGAAACTTGAGCCCGAGTAAGCCATAGAAGAAACTTAAGCCATCAAAGTGCAAAAACACAAAACTTCTGCTCAGCAAAGTGAGATGATAGGCTTTTCTTTGAGCTTTTTTCACATTACGCGGTGCGTGTGTAAGAAGCCAAGGAGAGACAACATGGGTGTGGATGAATTTGCCTAGAAAATAGGCGATAGCAAAAGACGTGATGGAACTTAAACAGAGCATCATCACCCCTTGAATGGAGGTGATGATAGAATGATCAAAGAAAAAAGCCTCAGCTGTCATCACCCAAAAGAAACTTTGGGGCAATAAGGTAAAAGAACGTATAGTAGCGAGTAAAGCATAGGTAGCTAGTGAGATACGCTCAGGCTCGCTAAAACAGGTAAGAAGTTTGCTATGACAAAGAGAATACCAGATCATAGAGGTGAATATGCCAGCCACCACGATCATGCTGAAAAGGACAGCAGATACCACAAGGATTTGGCGACGATAATTGTAAGGATGGATAGGAGTAGAGACGGGCTCTTGCATAGTGATTATGTGAACCTGTAGTTATGAGTTGTTTGTAGGTAAGTGTATCATTGATTTATTGGCTATGGTGATGACAAATAAGGAAAACTTAGGGAGACAATATGTATCAGACAACGGATTTTACAAAAGGTTTGAAAGTGGAATATCGCGATGAAGTATGGACCATCGTAGAGTGTCAACATGTAAGTCCTGGTAAAGGGTCTGCATTTGTCAAAACCAAATTAAAGAGTTTGCAAAGTGGTCGGGTTTTAGAGCTTAATTTTAAGGCTGGAGTGGATAAACTTGATGTCCCTGATGTGGAAACTCATTCTATGCAATATTTATACCATGATGGTGATAGCTACCATTTTATGAATGAAAAAACCTATGATCAAATAAAATTATCTAAAGAAGAGATCCAAGATGCTCACTATTACCTTCAAGAAAATTCTGTGGTGAAGGTGGTTTTCTATAAAGGTAAAGCTGTCAGCGTGGATGTGGATAACTTTGTGGAACTTCCTGTTCAAGAAACCCAGCCAAATATCAAAGGTGATACCTCATCTGGTGGAGGTAAACCAGCTACCCTTTCCACAGGCTTAACTGTGGTAGTGCCTTTTCATGTTATAGAAGGAGATGTCATTCGTATTGATACACGTTCTAATAAGTATATGGAAAAGGTGAAGTGATATCGATGATACTTCCCATAAGACGTCTTGTTATTTATTTTGGCAAAAAAAGTATAGGTTACGTTCATTCCACTGGACGCTGGACCTTATTTTGTTTGGATTCTTTGCAAGGTATTATTTCGCTATCTTTATCAAAAAGACAATTCCTAGAGCAAATGGAAAATATAGGATTTCGTTCTGCTTTGGTGATTATTTTAGCATCCCTTTCCACCGGTATTATGTTTGGCATTCAATTTGGAGAATTGCTACGATTATACAGAGCTGAATCCTTCCTCGGTGCTGCAACCATGGTGGCTTTATCTAAAGAGATAGCCCCAGTGCTTGGTGCTTTTATCGTGGTAGGACGCTCAGGCTCATCCATGGCTGCAGAAATTGCCAATATGCGAGTCAATCAAGAGATTGAAGCGATGCAAGTCATGAACGTCGATCCAATAGCTTATTTGGTTTCTCCAAGAATACTTGCTGCCACTTTAATGGTACCTTTATTGTTTTTAATATTTCTTATTGTGGGCTTTGGTGCTGCTTACATAGTAGGACTGTTGTTTTTCCATGTGGATAGCGGCATCTTTCTTGCACAAATCCCATGGCTTACAGAACCCATCGATGTGTTTAGAGGTTTGCTTAAAGCAGCCGTTTTTGGCACTATCTTAGCCACTGTGGGCTGTTATAAAGGCTATTATGCTATAAAAAGCGCACGAGGAGTAGCCATAGCCACCACCTCTGCAGTGGTCACTTCAATTTTAGCCATCCTGATCACCGACTTTGTTATCAGTTATATCCATATGTAATGACCTTATAATAATGTCACCATAAAATCCTATATGCCCTCCCCTATCTTATAAAGCTAGTCTATAAAACATACACTGCAACAATAAACTATAACGAAAGCATTGCCAAAAAACCTGCTCACATCATCACAAATGACAAACATCTTTCTATTTTATATGTCATTTTATTTTTTAGATAAACTGATCTTTACCACAGGACAAGGATCATCATGACACAAACAAAACCTTGAACTTACCTGTGTTATGTGCTATTCATCGAGCAAGCGTTTGCTTTGATTTTTTTAAACTGCCATCATCCGTAAGAATCATGAAATAATGAAAGGAACGTATTTTTTATGTACTACCCAAAACACATCACCGCAGCACTGTCTCTATTATTTCTACTGCAGTTATGTATCATCTCTTCAAAAGCATTTGCTAGCGAAAACAGCATAACTGAAAACTCCTATCTTCTCAAAGACACCGATGGAGCATTTGCTTTAAGCTCTTGTGCTACATCTAACAACCAACCAGCTGGAAATCAGGCCTGTTTTACAGAAACATTCCTTCCTGAAAACGAGCACCTTTTAGCTCCAAACTTCACAGAAGTTCATGGTTCTGTAGCTGTTGTACCTGTCACAGGAGCGGCTCTTCTTGCCTCTGCTGGATCATGGAGCAAACATCTGTATTGGCTACCCCAAACTGCGCTAACAAAATGGGCTCTTTTTCTAGCTGGAGGAGCTGTAGTTGTGGGCTATCTAACAGAAAAATTTGCTGCTACCTCTGACACCAAAGAAGTGTTTCTTTCATCAGGGCCAACTGGTAGAAAGGAAGGCGACAGTCTGACTTCATCCCAAGGAGAAGAACAACTCAGCTCAACATCACCTGAGCCAAAACCCTTACCACCTCCTGTGGTAAGTAAGGATGCAGATACAGAAACAGAAACTACTTTGTCAGAAAGCGATACAACACCACTATGGGAAAGCATGGATGATAAAGCCTTTAACACTTTACTGAATGATCACAATATCGATCTTGAGGAATATGAACAATTTGAAGCCGATGTTGTCTCATATGCCAAAAGACGTCTTCATGTTTCCGGTACTATGCAAGGTGATAAAAGAAGCAATATCTTCTATGAACATCTTCAAGAAAAGAGTTCAGATCTATCAGAGGATCAACGCATGGATACATATGAAAAGCGATATATTCTCGATGCTGCCTATTTTCTCCTCGCTGATGTCTTTAAGCTCATCAACAACGGAACACTTCGTTCATTTCAAAACCTCAACCTTGTCAAAGACGGATATGCTCTCTATACACAACCATTACTTCTCGAAGTTGCCATACAAATGCCAAGGATTCTACAAAAGATCTATTATAGCTCTTCGGACTTTAAAAGGATCGGGATTGAAGGCTTCTTAGAGATTTACAGCCACGCTATACTTGAAGATTTTGGTCGCTACGATAGAAGCTCTATGGTAGAACAAGGACAATTCCTAGATAGCAAATACAGTCTCGAAATGATCTCAGACTACTCTATTCCATCACCATCCTGGATAAAAGACTCTATGTACCATAATATCACCTCCAAGACAGAAAAACTTCAAAAAGCCTATATCTCCAAGGTCAAAAAACTCCTATCCATGATCAGTACATATCACAACAATTTGATATGGGACTTTTTTAAGCTCTCCAGTGATGATCCACTCAGTAGAGTGAGTCGAACACGCATACTAGAAAGTTTGATGAGCAACCCTGCACAGTATCTCAAAAACCACCCCAAAGATACTCTCTTTACTGCGAGTATCTATAACAACCCTCTCATGCACGAAGCAGAAAGCTGCTTAAAATTAAAAGACTTTCAGGATGCCCTTCAGGATGCAATAAGAGGATGCAATAAGTAAGCGCTGATATCCCTATTGTTTGAGCGTGAGCGTCTCTTGTGATATCGCAGACAGCTCTGACCTTTTTTAGATGGTTTAAGCGAGGTTTTGTGAGATAGCAAAACCTTACTTTTTATGGCGTCTCTATACTCTCATTCTTGCAAGTAACATATCCTAACAAAGACCTCACCACCCATCCATCAACAATCACTCATCCAAACAAGCATCATATGACAAAAAAAGCACAATAGCTCTATCCAAAAATCAAACATTATATGACGGTAGCTACAATACATAAAAGCACGCTTATGTCTGTCGTTAAGTGTTGCTTAGTAAGTGATGTCTATCTTAGCCGATTTTATCTTATACTTAATACATATTTTGTTGGTAACCTTCATCCCAAGCAGAACAACGGCTTGGGTAATGAAGCGTATTCAGGTATTATAATAAATAGATAGTAGCAACTTTGGCAAAAAATTTAGATTTTAAGGATATATCTTTATGAAGATCTCATCAATTGGGGACTTTGAAAACATAAGAAACGATCAATGTCATTATGCTGATAAAACAGATCTTATTTATAAAATGATCCAAAATGGACGTTATTACTTCCTTTCTCGTCCAAGACGTTTTGGTAAAGGCCTTCTCGTAAGCACAATGAATGCCTTATTTAAAGGGAAAAAAGACTTATTTAAAGGATTATACATCGAAGACAAGTGGGACTGGTCTCAAAAATATCCTGTCATAAAGTTCTCTTTTATAGGAGAATGTAGAACACCAAATGGCATTGAAGAAAGTATGATTGCTAAGATATACTGCCTTGAAAAAAAACATGATATCAACAATAAAAATGATACAAATAATATAGGTAAAGCCACTGCTATAGATCGCTTCAAAAAACTCATCAGACATTTACATGAAAAAACAGGTCAGAAAGTGGTGATACTTATTGATGAATACGACACTCCTATCCGTGATGTTATAACGGAAGCAAATGATATGATCAAGAACAATCGTAATTATCTTAACAATTTTTTTCGAGGAATCCACGAATGTGATGATCACATTCGCTTTATGTTTCTTACAGGCATTACCATGTTTTCTAAAGATGGTATATTTTCAGGTCTAAAAAAACTTAAAGATATTAGTATCGATGAAGAATATGGATCCATATGTGGCTTTACCGACCATGAATTAGACACTGTATTTGCAGAAGAAATAAAAGGATTAGACCGAGAAAAGATAAAAAAATGGTATAACGGATATAATTGGCTAGGCAAAGAAAAAGTATACAACCCTTGTTGTATACTATATTTCCTTCAATCTCGAGAATTTAACAATTGGGTTTTTAGGCACTGTACATCCTCGCACCTCTATGAATACATTACTGCAACAAAACGTCTAGACCTCGAAGATCTTGAAAATTGTTGGATCGAACACAAAGATCTGGAGACCTTTAATATAGATCGCACTGAACCAAAGGCTATGTTATTCCAATCTGGACATCTCACAATTGCCAAAAAAGTAGATGATGGCAAAACAACAAAATATCTTTTAAAATATCCCAATATTGACGCTAGCAATGCTGTAAAGCATGGCCTCATTAGTTACTTAAGTAAAGAAGTCAGACTAAAAAACAGTATAGACAAACTTTTTTGTTTTTTTAAAAACAATGAATTTACACAATTCAAAAAATCAATAAACTATTTTTTAGCTAATGTTTACCGCAAAGATGAGGAATACGCCGCTGTGGAATCATATTATCACAGCATAATTTTTACAATATTCTATTTTATGCACCCCAACTACAATTCTATGAGACACTCTAGTTTGGAAGCAAGTAATATTACCCTGATTTGCAAAGACAAAGTTTTGATTATTGACTTAAAAGTTGCCCAGCCAGGATCATCCAAAGAAACTACTTTGCAAAGATCTATTCAGCAAAACAAAAATCACGGCTATATTGATAAGTATAAGGAGCTCAAAAAATCTATTTACTTGTTAGCCATAATGTTTAGCAAAGACAAACAAAACTTTGTTGACCTGATCCATGACAAAATCGATTATAGCACCACCTAGGTAAGTGATATGATTATGAGTCATAACAACCATATGTTACTAGCTATTATCATGAGCTATGTGATTTTTCTCCTCCTATAACAACAACCAAAAACTTTCATTTCTATAAAACAAAGACATATCAACTCTGACATCATTGGCACTCACAATGAGATCCATCTCAAGTAGATATTTTGTCTCATCTTGTATACTATGCTAGATAACAGAAGTGCTTATCCTAGCTGTGAAGGAAGATAGCTGTGAAGATAGCTATAAAGACAGCAGTGCAAAAAACAATGAAAGATTGCAATCATAAATACTACCCAGGAGATGGTTAGTGGGCTATTTGATATTGAAGTGGTGGCACATTATTGCCTTGATCAGTTGGATGGCAGGACTGCTCTACTTGATTCGCTTGTTGGTGTATCATGCTGGAGAGCATGGCCAAAATAAAAACAATCATGCGTTGCTATCTTTGATGGAAAGACGTTTAGCACGTTATATTATGCGTCCTTCCATGCTTCTTACTTGGCTTACCGGATTAGGAATGGTGAGTACCAACCACCAAGTTGCCAGCTCTTCGTGGTTTATGATCAAGTTGGTATGTGTGATTATTATGAGTTTTATAACAGAGCGTGCTGCAGGTTATGGAAGACGTTTGTGGCAACATGATACGGCTCAAAAGGGTGTAGAGCAGATTCCATCCAGTAAGGCTTTACGTTGGATAAACGAGATTCCCACTGTTCTTCTGATTATCATTGTGGCCATGGTGGTTTTTCGACCTTTCTGATGAACTCTGAGTGCATCAGAAACCTTCATCACTCACCGATCGGCGTAACACCGTCATGAGCCATTGTTATGACATCTGATGAAACGTAGCGTTTATTATGGTCTTCTATCACCTTTGATACCACTGTTGAAGGATCATGGGTGTAGAAGAGTTGCCAATTTTCGTGTAAGGCTCTTTTGAGAATATGACTTTTTTCATCAATAAGTTGTTCTGGGTATCGATCATACCCAGCTGTGATGGGAAGATGAAGCCAAGGAGTACCGGGGATAAGATCAGAGCACATAAAAATGGGATGACTAGCCCCTCCATAGAGGGTATGGAGTTGGTGTGGAGTATGGCCATGGGTTTCGATGAATTGAAAATTTTTTCCCAGTATTTGTGAATGACTTTGTTGATGGAGTATCTCTACTTTTTTAGGTTTTTGTTCTATAAGGGCTCTGATGGTGGTGATGAGCTCTATTGGATAAGAAGCTCTATCACGAGGATGGGGATTGAGGGCTCTTTGGAGGGCTCCTTGTGAGATAATATAATGGCTATTAGGAAACATCAGACGTTGTAAAGGATTGTGTTGTTCTGTTGTAGAGATTTGGCCATAAGGCTTTAATATCCCTCCTGCATGATCGAAATGAAGATGAGAGAGGATAATAACATCGACGTCTGATGGAAAAACAGATAGTGTTTGCAGTCGTTTTTGCAGTTGATGTATATGAGGGGAAGAAATACCGTAGCGATCCATCAGTTTTGGCGAAAAAAAATTACCAATCCCGGCTTCGCACAAAATAAGTTTTTGATGATCTTGTATCAGTAAAGAGCGACAAGCTAGTGGGATCCGATTGTCTTCATCACATGTCACCCATTTCTTCCAGAGAGATTTTGGACAGTGTCCAAACATAGCTCCTCCATCGAGTTTTTGGCTATTTCCATCGATGGCATAAAGAGTATGATTCATCATGATGCTTAAGTGGATATGTGTAAAAAGTAATTGAGTTAAAAATAAAAGAAGGTTCTATGGTTAAAAAGATAGCACAACAAGTGGCAGATGTTTATCCTGAGAATGTCCGTCTTGTGGATGTTCATGCTCATTTGTGTCATGAAGATTTTATCTCAGATATGGACGACTTGATGGACAAGATGCTGCAGTCATCGATTCGTCACGTTGTAGTGAATGGTTTAGAGCCGCGTAGTAATCGGGTGACATTAGAGTTAGCAACTAAGTATCCTGATATGATCAGACCAGCTATGGGCATATATCCGGTGCATGCAGTAAATCATCTTCTTAACCACACTGATCCTTTGCGTATTGAAGATTTTGATTTACAAAAGGCCATAGGAGCAATTGAAGATGGTGCTGCTTCAGGACATATTGTGGCTGTGGGGGAATGTGGTTTAGATGGCTATTGGTTTAAAGACAGAGAAGAACTTTTGGCTCCTCAGGAGAAGGTTTTTTCTGAATTGGTATCTATTGCTACTCACTATGACATACCGGTGATAATCCATTCACGTAAGCGCGAAAAGCGTGTGCTTGAAATGTTAAGTGAGCTTAAAGCAAAGCGTGTGATCATGCATTGTTATATGGGTAATGTTAAAGCTGCTCTACAAGCTGCCACTGATCATGGCTGGTGTTTTTCTATTCCTGCCATCTCTCAAAGACATCATGGCTTTGCTAAGATGTTAGCTCAGCTCCCAGAGATGTGTATTTTAACAGAAACCGATTCTCCTTATTTATCTTTTACAAAAGGAGAACGAAGTGATCCACGTCAAGTGATGCATGTGATTTCTCATCTTGCTACCATACGCGAAATAAGCTTTGAGGCAGCAGCTACTTTGGTGTGGAAAAACTACTGTTCTGTATTTGATCTCTGAGAATTGTTTGAAGGCCGTTGCCCGGAAAGCCGTTGCCCAGAAGGCTGCTGTTTAAGAATCATCTGCTGCTGACCAGAAACTGGCTGTTTATTTCTTTTCACTAAAAAGGCATCAGGAATTTTCATTTTACCTTGTGATCTATTACGGTTTTGTGGGTATGCGTTCTGTTGAGGTCTATAGGCTGTATTGCCACGATTAGCGCTAGGGTTGAGGCTGTTTTGATAACTCATAGACGAGTTATCATATACTGGTTGCTCCACAGAGTTAAGGTGAGCATGGTTTGATGACTGATAGGACTGTTTTTGGTTACCTGGCCTGCTTGCACGAGCAGTGCCATACTGTTGTCGCTGTTGTGGTTGGGGCGGTAACTGAGCTGATCTTGGTTGAGACTGCATAGGGTTCTGTTGTTGCACACGAGCAGGATTATAGGAAGTGGTCAGAGATTTTCTTGGAGAAAAAGTGGTACGTGCAGGCTGATTTGCATTCTGACTTACATGATTACTGGAGTTCTGACGGGACTGTCTGAGAGCTAAAGGTTGGGGTTGAGGACGTGTGCGTCCATAGCCAGCTACTATTTTTATTGTCGGTTGCCGATACTCGTCAAGGAAAGTTTTAGAGGCTGCACCCATGAGCAAAAAAAGTTTGGGGTGATACTGTTTTTTTAGAGTTCCACGTACATCGATATAACCGATGTATTTTTCCATGACACCTTTATGCGCTTCATTGTTGTAACGTTCTGAAAGAGAAAGACGCATGGTGTAAGATTGGCTCTTACGGATCCATTGTAGTGGGATTGTTTCAATATGATAGGCACCAAGGAGGAAGTGATTGGGTTTATCGATACGTGCTTTAAGGGTGCGTTCAAGAATGGTACGCTCCATCCATGAGGGTTGATTTTTTGTTCTCTCAAACCTGGAAAGTCTTAGCCCAATACGTACAGAAGCAGCATTGTGACTATAAAAATGATCGCGATCTTCTTTTGTAGCAGTATCCGTAGCAGTATCCGTAGCAGTATCGTCAAGTGAATCTTTTGGAGTGGAGCTCTGAGGCCATTTGATGGGTAAAGCATTATCTGAATTGTCCATCACTTGACCATCACTTGAGCTCGTGTTGGGGGAATGCACCGAAGAATTCTCCAATGCGTAACTTACAGAAGTAGCCATCAAAAGTGTACCCACCGCTAAAATGTGGTGCCATAAGATAGTGTATGCTCGTGATATGAGAACGTGTTTATGAGGGCATATCTTCAACAGAGACATAATGCATGTTCTCTTAGTAAGAGGTTATTACAGCTAGGCCGAAAAGACCTTATATTTCCATGGTAATTCTTAGTACAACACCCTACTACACAGACAGTGCGTTTTTCTTGCCTAGAGTTGTTTGTACTTGATGTCTTCATATAAAACATGAAGTTCATAATAGCTGGATAGCTGCTACTAACATAACCATGGATATTTTGCAAGAAATATGTGGCAAGAGGTGAAGTGATACTTACGATGAAAAGTTTAACAAGATTTTAGGTTAAACTGATTATAACGCGAAGCACAAGAGATGAATTTTTGAGATAAAAACTGGGGTGGTGATGATTCATAAGATAAGCAAGAAGCTTATTTTCAAAATCATTTTAGCATGTAGTATACCTTTTGGACTTTACTACCTAGCTAAAACACCTGAGTATCATCTTGGTGCTAAGCGGCAAACAATGAGGGATATGAAAAAAATATCTCATACATTAAAGAACTATCGCGAACGTCATCAAGTCATGTGGCCTTCTCTTCGTGAACTCAGTGAGTATGCACGTTCAAATGGAAACAAAGTCAATATATATGATCATTACGGCTATAAAATGGATATGCGCCACCTGGATGCTTCGCAAACGTTAATTAAGTCATGGGGAGGTGTGAATTTCTCTAATACAAATAGCCCCCAAGGCACGGGTCTATTTGTGGCATCAAAAGGATGGAATGCTCTATTTCCTAAAGTGATACATAGCTATCCAAAACCTCCTTCCCTTTACCAACCAGCTCAACTCATATCATCTACTTCTTTTGACAAACAGTATTCTGCACGATTATTTATCAATGACCAAACAAAAAAACGTACGATTGTTGTGGTCAAGCATAATGGCACAAGAAAGGATCCTATCTGGTTGCATGATGCTTATCAACCTGAAGAATTCATTTGGTTTCCTGGTAGTCGACTACTTGCTTTTACATCTCATCCGGAATACAGCCCCAAAGGACCTTTGCATATCTATGATGTGGACCATGATGAATTACGTCGCATCAAATTTGATAGTGGCGTAGAAATTGATCACAAACAACGCTGGCGCCTCACCCCTTATGTGGCTGCATTAGCTGGAGCTGAAAACGATAAGTTGTATGTATATTTGGTTCCTTATATCTCTAAACCACTATCTCCAAAGGAATTATTTCATCCAAACAACCTCTATCGCATCCGTGTGACCATTTCGAAAGGAGATAAATTTCGTGCCGTTACTCAACGACTAGAAGGTAATGGAAACAGCCATCTTCTTCGTCGCGAGTACTCTTCACCAAAATTTGGCAAAGGAAATACCTTACAAAAAACTTGGTTTTCTCTCAAAGTTGTGGGTAACCTTGAAAGAAATATCAAAAAATGGCAAGATTTTGTAGTCATGGCTCAAGAAGAAAATTCTCCAATGTCTGGTTATGGACTTGTTACTCTTATTTCTCTATATGAAAAAGCTGCCCGAATCTATGTTGGTAATCCAGGAAGCCATGGTGATAGTTTTCAAAACTATGCTCTTGATTATGCAAAGTTAGTAGCTCAACATCCTATTCATCCTACCTGGTTACGTTTAATTGGCTGGGATTCTTGGGAGCGCTTAAAAGCAGGACAAAGCACTTTGATCAGTGAAATCACTCCTAAGTCTCGAGAACGTTGGGACTAGACACAAAACTTTCATAAACCTCAGCCTTATTTTATCTCCTTGACATAGAACCATGATATGTTATACACACTAACGTTTGTTTCTGCAGTTTCGCAAAAAAAATCTGTAAATCTCAGCAAAGAGACGAGACATTTGAATATCCCCAAAAATAGTAGAAGCAACTTGAACAAGAATCAGCTAAGATAGTATCTGTTTATCATGGAGGTACACATATGCCAAGTAAGCCAAGCAAGACAAGTAAGACAAGTAAGCATTCTTACAATGAAAAGTTTAAACGTGATGCTGTCCGCTTAAGTAAGAAACATGGAGTCAAAGTTGCTGCAAAAAAGCTAGGGGTTTCTGTGTCCGGTTTGTATAGATGGAGACGTACTTATTTAAAAGCCAAAACCCCAAAGGATGAAGAAAATCGCAGCTATGATGATCTTCTTAAAGAGATTACATTTCTTAAGAAAAGAATTCGTTTAGTCAGCAATGTGAATGAGGTAATAAGAGACACAACAGCCATCTTATCACAAAACCATCCCGAAGATATGAAGTAAGTAAAATGGCAAAAACAATAAATCATTCATTTGAATGACTTATGCCAACATTTCAGCGTTTCACAGTCAGTTTTTTACAAGGAAAGGCCGATCAAAGAAAAGCTATGCTGGTGTCTTTTTTGATTTGAAAAGCTACTACCAGTCAAACTATAATGGTGCCATTTTTTTAGACAACAGCTATTTTGCTTTTACATTGAATAATATGGCTCTCCACAAGAGGCCATACAAAGCTGCTTGTATGTTCTTTAGTCTGGTTTTGCTTCAAAAAAAACAGTTGTTTTTGGTTCTCTACTGAATTACACTCAACGGTGAGTTTGCGCTTCATTTAAACGAAGTGTGTCTGTGTTATTATTCAGTTTTTCGTACCAATTCCATTGATAAGGGAGTTTATGATGGTATCATCCGTTCATGCTATCTTTTTATGTGCGCGATTGCTCTTTGACAAAGCTTATGTTTCTAGAGTATTAACTTCAAGCTTCTTCCTCCTTTCTGTGCTTTTCTTTTACTCATCCCCTGCTTACTCTGCCTCTTTAGATGATGCAACAGAGAATTATGACATTGAGAGTCTTAATGTTTCTCTATCGGACATAAAAGGCATTAAAGAGGTGATTTACGAGGCTTATGCCGAAGAGTTTAAGGTTGTTTCCAAAGAAGAGGTAGAAGAAACAATAGAAGTGCTTCTATCGGGTTCTAATGGTTATTTGGACTTGGATGTTTTAAGTAAAGTAGGTGCGCTTGAAGTGGCGTTTAACCCACTAAAAAAGTCTCTGTATGCAGAGGTTGATTTCATGGCTTTAGCTCTATCTAACAAGCACAAGGAGAAGGTCAAAAAAGATGCGGGCAGAGTAAAATTGGCGCTTGTTGTCGCGGTGGTAGCAGTTGCTGTAATAGCTTTATCAAGGAGCAAGACTACAGCGTCTAACAAGGTTGTGCATAGTACAGATAGTACGGAAGCAGGTCCGTCAGAAGAAGCAACAATGGTGACTGAAGACATGACTAAAGAGGAACTTAATCAATTAGTAGATGAAATTAATAAGAACTTAGATACAACTAGTGACGAGTTAATCGGTGAAATAGAACCGAGAATCGAAGATTATTTCTCTACATTCAATAATGAAGAGTGTGATCTAGACAGATGTGACTCTCTTCAAGAAGAAATTGAGTAAGGACAACGAGTAAGGACAATAAGTAAGGACAATGAGTAAGGACAAATAGTGTGGGCAAGTATGAAAAGCAGGTGTATATAGCTAAGGATGCTACTTTAAGCTCTAAAACTTCGCGAAACTTGTAACAAGTATACATAACGCACTGATAATACAAAGCGTTTGAAGTATTAAGAAACATTGAGATAGCAACTTGCTGTCTAGGATTTCTGGTTACATTTCATTATGAGTTGTTTGAATGCTTCTTTTTACAAGTGAGTTTTTACAAACGAGGCCTTCTTTGTTTTCTCAACCTGTTTTCTAAATCTTCTTGATCATATTCCCAACCTCCATAGATAAGATTTTTTGTGAATCTGTAATTAATACAAGCTGCCATCACGGCTAGAGAATAGGATGATATTGTGATTTCTGATCCCCCTATTATCTACATGACATCACTGCCGTGATTCAAGGCTATTATAACTTCATAGAACACTACAAATTTTTGCAAAAATTAAAACCACAGAATAACTTCTAATTTTCGTTTTCATTGTTTAAATATCAATTTTGAGCAAAATTGACTCTAAAATGTTACATTCAGGAACCTATTTATGATGACCTAGTTTATAATAGAAATAATAATTCATGGATGAATATTGATGATAGGTTCTAGCAAGATGAGATGCTTAGTTAATTAATGCTATTAAGCCCCTCAGGAAGAGGATCAAGGGAGCGTTAGAATATTACCATTTTTTACCAGTTTTTGAGAACAATCTTGGTAAGAATGACTGCCTACAACCATTGAAGATTTAGTGATAACAACCCAGTCTAAGTAAGCAACGGTATTAACTAAATTCAAATATGAGCCATAGTTAGTGTATTGATGACCGAGCAATTTGCTTTCAGTATCAGGTAATGCAACATCCGTACAGCGACAGCCGCATAAATAGAGCTTGTTAACTGATTTGACCAAAGGTCCACCAAAATCTCCTTTAGACGCTTTAAGTGCCCTACCTTGATCATCCCTGATGTGATCACAATAAGCCATTGATTTATAGTTCCTTCTTCTCCAACCGGGACTGAAGATATACTATTAGCAATAATTGCTCTTATATAGAGTCTGTGACAGAGTGCTAACCCATTCGATATAAAGCAGATATAAAGCAAAAAAAGAGATTGGTACATGATTTGTACTCATCACCTGCCACCATAGGCATTAATTGGAATGATCCAGTTGGCTTACAACTCATAATAAGTAGAAAACATAATGCGCAGATGTTTTCATACCCTTGGGCATAACAGAATATTCCTGCTCATGAGAAATTAAGAACCATGCCAGGACAAATCTGTTTTCCTCTGTTTTCCTAAGACTGACACATACCGTAAGACTTTGTCATCACACGTAACTTTCCCTGCATATCTGCCAACTACTTATGATGTAATCGCATAATCACCGCCAAATGTTAGCATATATCTCAAGAGTCTTATCTCGAAATAGTTTCAACTTATTCCGTTAACTCAACTAACTCACCACTTGCATCATCACTTTCATTGCTAACTCTTTCTTTACTGAAATCATCACCTTCTTCTTTACTGTGAGTTTCTCCACTCTCTTCTTTACTTTCATCACCGTTTGTGACTTCAGCTTCAACTATGTCTTCTGTGCCTATATCTTCTTCTGTGTCTTCTTCTGTGTCTTCTTCTGTGTCTTCTTCTGCCGTTACTGTATCTATATTGACATTAAGATGATTTGAGTAGTCAGCAGTGATGTTTACGGCTTCTTGGAGTACCAAATCATCGAAGTAAGGGTTCGTGTCTTCAGTGCCAAACACGGCTTTATGCATATGCTCATCAAAGACTTCGCTAAAAGGTTTTTGATAGAGAGAATACATATACATAAGTCTTTGTACCTTAGATAAAACATCTGTTTTATCTTCTAATGAAAAAAACTGTTTTGCTGATCGTTTATTAGGATAGGAAAGAGAACGAATTGCTTGAAAATACTCACTATCTGTGGTTCTTGCTTGAGATTTTTCTTTAAGCATCTTTAACAGCGATACAGAACGGGAAAGTGAAGGTAGAGAAGAAGCTTTAGAAGTGACTACGCTACGATCTAAAGCATTACCAAACTCGTCCTCTCCTTTTAAATAACGGCCTGACAAGCTAGGAATAACAACATCAGAGCTCACTCCTGTTCCTTGAACAGACAACCCATCAGCACCATAATACTTACCCACACTGACACTCATTGCCAGTGCCTCTTGAGTGACATCAGAGAACATACCATTTAACCATCTTTGCAATGTGGCTTTACCAAAAGTGCGCGAATCACCCACCACAATACCTCGCCCATGCACCTTTATGGCTTGAGCAAATAACTCACTGGCAGATGCTGAAGCCTTACTTACAAGGACCACTAGAGGAATATCTTTTTGGAAAAATTTACCACGTTTGCCTCGAACAGGAAGAATAAACTCTTCTTGTTCTTTGGATTTTTTCAACCCAGATACTTGAAAGGCTACTTTAGGATCCATAAACAAATAAAGGAACTTCAAAGCTGCTTTGGTGCTACCACCATTATTATGACGTAAATCAATAACAAGACTTTCCATGCCTTGCATAAATAAATCAAATAACTCACTAACACTATCGCTAGCCAAATCACCAGTGCTGCCATGGGCAGCACTGTCATAGAAATGATTGATCTTCAATACACCCACTTTGGTACCATTTTCTGATTCCATGAGAGAACTACGAATCAGGTCCCTTCTATGAAGTGGTTGGGTCATGGGTAATCGATCAACAGTAAGTTTGAATCTTGTAAAGCTCACAGCACTACCTGCTACAGGACGTAACACTTCAAGAGATATAGGATCACTGTGATATGATGTGATGATAGAATAAAATTCATCTTTAGTCATATACTCTAAAGATAAAAGAGTTTTGTTATCTTTAGCACTGTAAACTCCAATGATTTCATCATCTACCTGTAAACCATCCTTCACAGACAAAGCTTCATCACTCAATTTTCGTACATGTGCATAGCCATAACGAAAATCAAAATCGACTCCCAAAGAATAATGGCCTAACTCGCCTCCTCCAAGACTGCGATTTGTGCTATAAGGAAGAAATTTAAAATTAGCAAAAAACGTGGAGTGAGGATCTAAAGACTGCCCAACAGCTCGCAAGAAAGCTGCAAAAATATGCTGATTACTCAAATTATCAAAAAAATACTTAAGACGTCTTTGACGCATTAATAAAAAGTCCTGTATCTCATCATCTTCAAGGTAAGGAGAATGCAAACGCATATCAAGAATCCATAACTTCGCCTCTTTACGAGCTCTTTCTTCTAGACTTTCATTGACGTTTAGATACTGAAAAGGTAAGACATTTCCTTTAGAAATCCACATACTTTCTTCTGTGGAAAAATTATGAGTGGATTTTATGGCACTTCTAGATCGCTTAACATAAGACTTGCCATAATTTTGATAGGTATATTTAAATTCTTCTAGAAATTTACACGAACCGAAATAAAGAGATGGTTTTGATTGCTCAGCTATACTTAAAACAAGATTGTGGGCTTTCTCTTTGGAAAAAATCGTCGAAGAAGGATCCAAGGAATCTATAAACTTTCGTGCCACATCAAGAGCCATCAATTCATGGAAATCATCTTCAAGACGTGTGTATGAATAATGAGTTTTGAAAGCAGCCTCAATATACCTCTGCATCACAGAACAACTCAATAAGCCGGCATCTTGGACCGTTCTGAATTGAGATGGATTTTTTTTACGAGATTTTTCAACTTCAGGATCTTTTGCCTCTTCTCCAGGACTTTCTCTGGGTGTAATATCTTCATATTCATGGGAACATGAGATAACACTTAATGAAAGAAAAAGACCTAAGAATATCCAAAATATACACCAAAAACGCCTAATAGCTAGAGCTTCTAAATACACTCTTATCCCCCTATTGTTCTATTCTTTAGTGATGCCCTATCCCTTCCTTGGCCATAACTTTCATAGTGGGATAACTCAGACGCCTTATCTGTTTACGTAGGATTTTCTTTAATCTTTTTCTTATATCTGGCCATCGTGCTATAAAGGGCTTTACATTTTAGGGTTTTATGACTAGCATCGCCCTAGATTGTTGATATGCCTTTGCTTTTTAAACAATATGAGAGAATCCTTATGAATATTTTGAAGTGTCACATACATGTCCTTATTTTTATCAGTGCGATATGTTTTGAAGGTGTTTTATATGCTCAAGATAGCGCTAATACAGAAAGACTCACCTACTTAGCCAAACAAAGAGGAAATCTCTCTCATGGCAACTTCGATCATTTGAGGATTAAAGGAGTGGACCTGAGTTATGCTGGTGTGAACAATAGTTCGTTTAATGAAGCTTTGCTTCATAGAGCTTCATTTCGATCTAGCTATGCTAAAGCAACTCGTTTTGTAAGTGCATTACTTACAAAAGCTGACTTTAGTCATGCTTATTTAGTGGATGCTGATTTTCAAAAAGCCTACATTATGGATACGAACTTTTCATGGGCTAACTTACGTGGCGCAAATTTTTTAGATGCTAAAGGCGTTGCATACTTTGAAGGAGCCACCATAGATCACACCACCAAAGGACTTAACTTTGTATTAGGTGGAAAATCAGATGGTTTAAAAAACAATTTTCGCCATGCTCGCCTGCGGCTTGCTAATCTGTCAGAAGCTCAGTTTTCCCATCATGATTTCTCTAATGCCGAACTCTATGGGGCTGTCCTTTATGGAGCGTTATTTTCATCAAGCTCTTTTCCATTTGCCAACCTAAGACAGGCTCATGCTATAAATGCTGACTTCAGTTATGCTAATTTAACCAACGCTGATTTCACGGGTGCGTGGCTGCAAGGAGCCAATTTTCAAGGAGCTGATCTGAGTAGCAGCATTTTTAGAAACAGTCATATACAGGGAGCTGATTTTCGGGGGGCTGTTAATAAAGACAAAGCTGATTTTTCAGGTGCTTATATGGATACATCCACATTAGGATTGCCTTAAGACTCTCTTTTAAGCAAAGCTCTCACCAGACTTTCTAAATACAAACGATCATCACTTGGAACAAAAAGCTGTTCCACCATAGCTAGTGCGTCACCGATGTACTTACCAGCTAATTGCCGTGTGCTCTCCACTGTGCCGTGCTGCTGAAGCAGAGATAAAATATATCTTTGCTGCTCTTTTTCAACCGCACCTGAAGAAAGTATGTTGTGAAGGTGGGTTTTTTGAGAGTGTGTTACCAGTGGCATCAAAAGAATCAGTGGCAAAGAAGCCTTACCTTCTTTAAGATCTTGTAATATTGGCTTCCCTAGAGTTTCTTGATGTGCTGAATAATCAAAAACATCATCGAGCAACTGATAAGCTGTACCAAGAAGAATACCCAAGTCCCACATACCTTGCAAAGATGCTTTCGAATCCTCTGCAGCTTTTGAACCTTGCCCCAGTAACCACGCAGCTTGTGTGGCAGCTCCTAACAAAGCTCCGGTTTTTCTTTCAAGGATAGCCAGGTATTGTTCTACCGTAGGAAAGCCCCCTTTATACTCAAGTTGCATCAGCTCTCCTTCACTCATCATACGAATAGCCTGTGCAAATACTTGCAAAAAACCATTAATCTTAGAGTGCGATTCGACTTCACTGATCAACTCACAAGCTCGAGCATAGATATAATCACCAACGAGTACGGATGTGGCTTTATCCCAAACAACGTGGCAAGCAGGCTTACCACGGCGTATCTTGCTTTCATCCACCACATCATCATGAAGAAGAGAAGCCACATGAATATACTCACAAATCACCGCTACTTTGATACGCTCATCTCCTGAATAATTCAACAGCTTCGTGCATAATAAAAAAAGTAAAGGACGCACATGTTTCGCTTGACTCATAAACTCAGAGTCAAGCAAAGAAAGTACGGAAAAATCAGGCATATCTAAGTACTCTGATAAACCAGCCACCACTTGGTGTAGATCTTGGGCAAGCCAGGGCCTCAGTTTAAAACCCCATTCCGGCAGTACAACTGGTGAGCTATCTTTGTTCATAGGACTACCAGTGCTCATTGTCTTATCCACTTACTTTGGTTCCAAAAAATATGCATAGCATCTTAAAAAAAATAGTTTATAATAAAGTGCCTGAAAATCAGAAAAATATGTATAGAGCAGACTATAAAGACACAACATAGAAAACATAAGCAAACATAAAAAATATTCCTCAAAGACGTCCTAAAATAGCATATTCAACTGACACACAACAATCACACACTCATCACTACTTTCATCATCATTGGTCTTTACTATGCCAGACCTTTCTACATCATCCACATTTTCCTCGCCATCATCCATAAAAGAGCCTGCAGCAATAAGTGCATCAGCACAGCCAGAACAACAGCCAACACAACAGCCAACACAAAGAACTGAGGCTTTAGCCACTTTAGCACCTAGCTTGACATATACAAGCAAGCTGCCCAACAAGATTTTAAAGGCTTATGATCAAGGCTTAACCTTGTTTCCTCGTAAGCCTAGCCAGGGGGCACATGAAGGTATAGCTAAGAGAAGGCAATCAGGTGCTAACGATCAAGAATCATTGCATGCTCTAGGCAAGCAACTGGGGAGTATCAATCTAGAAACGTTGGTAGATGTGGAACCACTATTACGTCAGTATGTCACTTCTTGGTGTGATTTATCACCTCAACAACAACAAGAGCTTACTTTCAAATATAAACGAGAGGCCATCCAAAGAACGCCCGTCTTTGCTTTATATCAGGCTCTTATTCAAAGAGATCCTGATCACATTTCTCTTGAAGTAATGGATGGGTTAAGTCAACAGCAATTCACTCGCATTTTAGATTTCCATGTATGGAATGGTTCTGAGGTGGATATTCACAAAGCTATGCACTGGCTATCTATGTATCAAGAAATGGGTGATCAGGTCTTTTATAATCGCTTTTCTTTATTAGAAGAAGAGTACCAAATAGCTATTCTCCAACCATGGCTTAGAGGTTATACAGCTGAAGAGTTTGAAGACTTAGCACCTCAGATACAAGATCATCTTATCCCTTTTCCTGGTGGTTCTTGTTACTATCACGTGTTATCTCATAACCCAAGGATACGAGATTTTGTGATAGGATGTTTCAATGCCCTTCAAGCATCAAATATGGAATATGCTTTATCTCTCTTATGGCATATTACTTGGATGCCTCCGAGGGAATCGGAATCTCTTGCTTTTCGTTTTCGTACGTCTCGTAATGAAGAAGATGGCTTCTTACCTTTTGATGCTGCACAGAAAAGCTTGTTTTCTTTGAGTGCAGCGATGATCAGACAACTTGAAACCACTTATATGGATCATCACTTCATAAACCAAGAAAACACCTCCTTAAAGGGAGGATCTCATCAACTTGATCAACACAAACTCAGCCAACTCAATAAACTCAGTATGTTAAGAAGGGTATTGGCTTATGTGAATTTTCAGATGGATAGAGGCTCATCTTCTCCATCTCAACAGAACACCAAAGCTGCTACCCTTCTCTATTTAGAAGATCTTCAAAATCAGTGGCAAATGTGTACCAACCACTATATAGCTGCTTTAGGTTTAGAGCCTCATCACATCAAAGAAAGAGAGACCATTATGGAGCATATCCTTGCTTCCATAAGTTTGTCACTGGATGTTCTTTCTGCAGGTCGTGTAGCCATAGCTGCATCTATACTTGAAGAACAACCCAGCAAGGTATTGCTGCAGTATGGAGAAGCTCTTACAACGTGCCTCAGAGATCAACTCACAGATGCTTTAAAAAAGATGAGATTACTCCCTTCAGCATTTTCTTCTCTCGTGTCTCAAAAAAAATATGGTTTGGTTATGGATGCATTGGATCAGCATCTAGCACCCATTTTAGCTCCCAAAGATTTTATGCGTCTTAAGGGGCTTTTTAATCGCTTCCCTCTTACTATGCAGGTAAGCCCTCCTAAAACATCTAGTCGTAGAACACAAACTGATCACAATACACCTTCTCCCTCTTTTTTCCATATTTCCATCTATTCTTTCCATCATTTAGTGGAACTAGCTCATCATGTGGTTTCATTGATTTGGCGTATAGAGATGGCTCTTAAGGCACAAGTACATCATCCACAGACTTCACAGCCAGTGGATGATGTATGGATGAAAGCATTGGTGAATGTGTGTTTAGGGAAAGGATTTATCAGTCGTGTCTTTGACAAAGATGTTTTCAAAAAACTTCTAGCTACTCCTGTTACACTTAGAAAAAAGCGTTTAGAGGCTTTTCAAAAAGAGCTATCAGCAGATATGCCTCATATGGAAACAGACTCTCCTATTAAGGCTATCTTAGAGTTTATTCATCACCCATCATTGGACTCTGAGCTTTCATCCACGCACAGGACTGTTATGGAAGAAAACAAGATTCCTATTGCAGATATAGATATAAAAACACCATTGCATCATTACATTTCTTCTTTGCAAACTTTACTGGACCGTACAGCCCAAGAACCCCCACATCATCAAGTGGATTATTTGATGGATTCTTTTGATGTTTTGGGTAACATATCATCACCTAGCTGGACTGAGGACTAACATGCAACCCCCACAACATAATTGTACAAAACAAGCCGGTCATGGGTCTCGTGATAATGATCAAAACTATCAATCCATGGATTCATATACAGCAGCACGACTAGCTCATATGATGAATCAAAAATATGCTGCTTATTTAAAAAACAGATACTTTACTGTTGAGTTACTCAGTTCAACCAATATTACCCCTCATCCATTGACTCACAATCACAACACCACAGGGGAGCAAATAGCTAAAGTGATTGTCACTTTATCATCCCTTGATGAATCTTACATGTATCCCATTCATGCTCTTATGGTGATAAATGATCAAAGTTCACCTCAACCCATCACATCGCTTCGCAAAGCTCACTACTTGTTGCTTGATTATGTGGATATGTATTTTGATGAATTTTTTTCTCAAAGCGAAGACATCTACCTCACTCTTGATTATTCTAAGCATAACTTTGAAGATCAAGAGCTTTATTTAAAAGGACAGCCCTACAATAAGCGCATAGAAAAACTAGCTGATCAATGGCTTGATTCTGCTGCGCCCATCTCTGAGAGTTAGTTATATGAAGATAGAACGTTATCAAAACAGCACCAACAGAGGTATGATCTATGCATATTATCAGTGGTCTCCTTAAACATACCCCTCTTGCAGCACCTCCCCTTAACACCACAGACATCCGTCCTATTTCAGGGAAAATCCGTGAAGCTTTGATGAGCATGTTTTGTGACAGGATTTCTGGGGGAGTGATTTGGGATATGTTTGCAGGCACAGGAAGTTTTGGTTTGGAAGCTGCTAGTCGTGGTGCCAAAGAGGTGATTTTCTTTGAAAATGATCCTTTGGCTAAGGAATTGATTCAAAAAAACATAGCTCTTGTGGAAAAACGTCTACAAAAGAACCATCCACAGCTGTTTCTTTCACTTATAAGCTGTAATCTCTTTGCTTCTGTACAAGAACAAAGAAAATCTCTACGGCATTATTTTATCCACAAACCACCTCAGTTGATTTTTGCTGATCCTCCTTATGCTGTATGTTGTCAGTGGTTGGAGATGTTTCTTTCTTTTTGTGAAGGTATTATAGAGCAGCCGTGTTATATCATTGTTAAAGCTGGACGCAAAGATCAAGCTACTATTCATGATATATTTGAAAAATCAGCTATGATGTCTTTGATTAAGCAAAAACATTACGGCAAAACATCTGTATTTGTGGCACAAAACAGCAGTTAGTTTTTTTATAGTGAAAGTTCACATGACCACTTCTTCTCACCCCGTTAGCAATCACGCTTTGTATGCTGGTACCTTTGATCCCATCACTTTAGGGCATCTTGATGTCATTGAAACAGCAAGTACTCTGTTTAGCAAACTGGTTATAGCCATTGGCAAAAATCCTCAAAAAGCCACACTTTTTACAGAAGAAGAACGCAACCACATGGTCAGAAAAACGTGTTCTCATCTTGGTAATGTAGAAGTGGATACGTTCAAAGGACTAGTGGCTAATTATGCAAAAAAACGCCATATAAATGTATTTGTTAGAGGACTTCGCACAGAAGCTGACTATGTTTATGAGATGCAAATGGCCATGATGAATAAAAACCTCCAACCTTCCATCCATACCATATTTATCCCCACCAAGCAGATGCACAGTCATATATCTTCAACTCTTGTTAAAGAAGTTGCTTTTCTAGGAGGTGATATAGCTAATCTTGTACCAAAAAATATACAAAAAGCCTTACTTGCTAAAACACCTACACAAGCTCCATAGATCCGTTAAACTTTCTTTTTGAAGAGATAGCAACCCATAAGACTTCCGGTAAGTAATTGCCTTTTTTGCAGCAGCTTTAACTCCATGCTTCTCACTTAGACGGACAGAATCACGTTTAAACTCTTCACTGTAACCATTCTTACTTGTCATATCGACCTCCATGATAAACGAACACTATCTTAGCCGATTCTTGTCCAAGTTGCTTCTACTATTTTTGGGGATATTCAGAGTGAACATAATTGCTGTTTTATAAAAAACACGAATGGACTTAGCATATTTCATGGTTATTTTATCCTTTGTTATATGATTTTAAAAAGAAATTAAGACATTATAGATACGGAAATGCATTCATTTTTGCTTCCCTGATTTTTATTGAAAGCATAAACCAAAAATCAAGAGAAAAAACATCTTTAACTTAAATGCTTTTTCTCTTGAAAATTTAGTACTGCCATATCTTCATAGATTGCATTAAAACACAAGGAAATCAAGCTCTTCTTTTGGTCCTTCTGGCTCTGCCACCACGAATATAAATCTCCATCTGTTATCAGAATCTTTATATCCTTGTACCCAACGTTTGTCGAGTAAAACTCGACCATCACTGCGTATTTGGCTTGGATCAACAGGGTAATAATGAGTTAAGCAAACTGGTTCAAAAAGCATAAAAGTAGAATCTATTGAGATTTTAGAATATCTCCAATTTTTAAATGTAAGCTCACCAGGAATCCATAAACGATATCCAGCTCTATAGTTGTGTTTTGATGACAATCCATTAAGGAACATTACCTTATCAATGTGGTCTCTCTTCCTAGGAAGTTCAGGTATGTTCCCATGTTCAATTCTTAGTGGAGCGTCTGGCACACGGATACCATTTACAGTGGTTCTCTTAGTTCGGTATACAACTCCTTCAGAGACAATAAATGGAGCAATATCGTTGAGGTTAAATATATAACTTTCATTAGGTCCTACGTCCAACATACCTCTATCAAAACTAAAAATTGCACCAAACCCTCCATACTCACTTAGCTTTGCAAATTTTAACATATTTCCTATATGCTGTGGATACGTAGGCTGTTGGCCAAAAAATCTCGTCGTGTAAGGGCCAGCTTCAAAGCTAACGCTAGTAATTCTAATATTTTTATTAATGCTTTTATCGCATGCTTTACCAGGCCACCATTCTTTTGGAACATGTGAATAACGTGAGTTAGCTTGAGCATATAAATGACTAGGTAGTATCGTCATAGTGACAGCAAAAAAGAGAAGTGAACACATTACTGTTTTATAAAAATCACGAATGAACTTAGCATATTTCATGGTTATTTTATCCTTTGTTATATGATTTTAAAAAGAAATTAAGACATTATAGATACGGAAATGCATTCATTTTTGCTTCTCCAATATTTATTGAAAGCATAGAATAGACAAAAAATCACAGTGAAAAATCCTGTTAATGCATAACTTTACTGAGAAAACACATATTATAGGCCTCTGTAATATGCACAGTACGCTAGTCATTGTCTATATCATTTAGTCAGTCTGTCATAGTTGAAGCCCGGTTTCTAGAGAGGGACTCTAGCGCTAGAAACTAGCAACACAAATAGATAGTAACATATCTAAAACTAAAAATCAACCTACTTACGTCAATAGCTACGTGCGAAGTTTTTACTGATAAAATAATCCAAAAAAGAGCATTTTTGGGATTATTGTTGCGTATTAATATTGGCCAGGCCTAGGATATAGAGTTGTGCAGACTTTTTGAACAGGATGGTCAGGATCATTTGAATCCGATGGGCTATCTAGAAGGTAATCGGTAGATACATTATCTTTTGCCGTAATCATTTTAATAGCATTATTAAGTTGCTCTACGCAGTCACTTTGATTTCTTATGTCCACACTACAGAAAAACTTAATGCCACAATTACGTTGAGCATAAGGAAGTGCCTCTTTGTCATGGAACCATAAAAGGCAATCTAAGTACTGATTATGTTTGTTCAGTCCATTATCTGCAAAATGCTGAGCACGAGAAACTTCATTGATTTCAACATCGGTTATGATTTCTCGAATAGGTCCTATATTTTTTGTGTTATTACATTTAAAGAAACGATAGTAGAACAATAGCCCTGGATTATCCTCTATTGGCACATAGCGTGGTTGAGTTCTTTTGTTTTTTTCACTATCACCAACATTTTCCAAGTTTGAACTATTGGTATCTGGGCGACATGACATAGGCAGTATGAGTATGGTTAAGGATCCCATTATAACCGTTAAAACACATAATCTATCTCTAATCATTTTTTTTATTTGGACATCCATCTTAATCCTCTAATATTATTACGTTATTAAACAAAATATGAGCTCGTTATTGCATTAATTACAACCAAAATCGCGGGCTCTCGCATCATCTTCACCGGTATCTCTTATGTTATAAAAATTCTCTCTATTCTTATCGTCGTCGCCTTTTTCTTCCTGTGGCTGAGGCTGGTTGTTGGTTGCTTTCTTGTCTTCAGCTACTTCACCTTCTCTATTTACATCCGGTTTATCGACAGGTTGAGGATTAGGGTTTAGATCGGCTGATCTATTGGGCTGTGATTCACGTTTTTCCGTATCGCTTTGTCGAGCAGAGCTATCTCTTGGGGTTGTTTTGGGTGTTGAAGTACCTGAGTATGCTCTCTTCTCATCATTATCATCATCACTTGGTTGGGTTGTGTCAGTTCTCGGTGTCATCCGGCCAATATAATCTGCCTTATCGATAGGTCCATGAGCGGTGCTGTACTCTTTTCCACCTTTAGAGTAAAGAGCTGCCATGATTTCATATCCAATGGTTTCATTGCCAGAAATCATCAATGAACCACTGGATCCTGGATGAACATTTAGTCCCGATAGGATTAAAGAGATGCCCCATTTTCTAAGGATAATAGCATAAACACTGCCATACAACCCCATAAAACCATCGTTAATTTCGGTATTATCTTTGTTATAAGCAAGCTTTAATTTTTTAAAATGATAAGTATCATTTTCCTTGCTTTTATAAAATGTTAACAAGCGTAGATGACGTTGATCTTGACTATAATCCATGATTTCTTGAAAATTCATTATGAAGTCATCATCTTTACTCTCTGTACCTTGATTGATGGTATCTGTAGACTTATGAAAAGTTTTCTCCATTATTTGGTTAAATAAATTTTGATGATGTTTTTCCGTTCTCCACTCTCTACTCTGCTGTTCTTGACTATCCCACTGCAGTACTTCATCGTGAAAGGATACAACGGCTTTGCTCCATTCTGATTGGTTCTGAGGATGGCTTCCTATGTTTAATGTAAGAGGTGCAGGCCTGTTATTGTTAGACATTTCTGTTGTTAAATGAGATGTTTTGAGGCATTTATGAGTAGATTCATAACTAAGAATAGTTTCGTTGAGAGTGATCTTTAAAAACACCACATCATTTGAAAGAAAACAGGCATTAGACACGTCATCTATGCTGTCTTTGTCTGATGTTATGTAACGATGAAATATGTTATAGCTGGGATGCTTGGCTTTAGATGAAGCTATTAAAGGAGACGTGGTACAGGTATGAGAGTCAAAGCTTCGGTTAAACATCTTGATATCATTGGCTATATCATCTGATGCCTTAAGGTTGCCTTTGAGATCTTCAAGCATGTGTTTCTCATCAGAATCATCAACCACTCCAAGACTCTTCTCTAACCATGCTCTATCGTGTTGGGCTATGTTTATGCTTGGGTTCTGAGATTTAAGATTCTGAATTTTTGCTGCAAGCTTACTTAGATACTCTG
>MPNI01000012.1 GCA_002238945.1 Proteobacteria bacterium bin106
AGATCCCAGCCAAATACGAAGTGATGGTCGAGTTTTACTCGATAAACGTTGGGTACAAGGACATAAAGATTCTAATAACAAATGGAGATTTATATTCGTGGTGGCAGAGCCAGAAGGGCCAAAAGACGGGAATGATCTCTCTGGCTATTGATGAAATTTATGAAGACAATGTGGATATCACCATAAAATAAGGGGACCTATCCTTCACAAATAGACGGGGGCGTAAAGTGCAGACTGACATCAAGAATATTGTTTTAAAGTGGTATGTCGCGAGGTGCATATGTAGAAAATTTCATGGTATAACTTGCCCGACCTTGACTAAGAGAACGTAAATCTCTGGCATAACCAAACATTTTCCTCAAAGAAACACAAGCTGTAACACATTGTTGATCATTTTTTGTCGTAATATTTTCCACTTTAGCACCACGTGTTTGAATATCTGTTATAACTTTAGAAAGATATTTCTCAGACACCACCACTTCAAGCTGCATATATGGCTCAAGGACCATAGGATTTAACTGAGCAAGAGATTCTCTTAAAACATTTGCTGCAACAAGCCTAAAAGCTATGGGCTCAGCACATTCTTTGACATAACCCACTTCTTTAATACATACCTGAACACCAATGACAAAGCTTCCTTGTATAGGACCAGCATACAAAGCTTCCCTTAAACCTTGCTCCATAGCATCACGCAAATGAGTTGCTAAATCACTCCACACAACATCACCACGACTTTTATCTGTTTGATCCACAATCACCAACTCTGTTTGATTATCTGAAGGCGATACATGAATCATCAAACGAGCATACTGACGCGTTCCAGCTACATCTCGATCAAATACCTTAGTAAAATCCCCAGCAGAACTAATAGTCTCACGATATGAGACCTGTGGAGCACCAACATGAGCAGGAATATGAAATTCACGTTTCAGTCTGTCCACAACAACTTCAAGATGTAACTCTCCCATCCCCTTAATCAACATTTGAGCTGTTTCAGGATCTTCTTCTACCCGTAAACTCGGATCTTCTGCCTTAAGTCGGTCAAGAGCCTTAGCAAATTTTGCTGTATCTTCAGAATTTTCACACTCAATAGCCACTGCCATCACCGGATCAGTTACATACAATGACTCAAAAGTAATAAAACACTGAGAAGAACATAAAGTATCACCTGTGGCAACTCCCTTCAGTGAAGGCAAAGCTACAATATCGCCAGCCTGAGCGACTTTGATATCATCTCGTTTATTGGAACGCATCCGTACAATTTTTTGAATACGATGTTTACGGCGATCTTTAGCACCGTAAACCATATCACCTACCTTTAATATTCCCGAATACACCCTTATATAAACCAACGTGCCCACAAAAGGATCATTAGCTACCTTAAAAGCTAGCGCAGAAAAAGCTGCACTGTTATCACGAACAAGCTCGATGGTTTCTGATTCATTTTTTGGATTCATACCACGCACGTGAGATATATCTTGAGGAGAAGGCAGATAATCAATAATTGCTGTCATCAAAGTCTGAACACCTTTGTTTTTTAAAGAACTGCCACATAAGATGGGAACAACAAGACGCTTTAAAGTAACTTCTCTAAGGGAACGTTTGATCATTTCCTCACTTACCTCACCCTCACCAAGACAGTATTCAAGCAATCGATCATCATGACAGGTTAGCTCATCAATAAGCTGCTCACGATAATAACCCGCACGCTGCTGAAGATCCTCACTTAACGAAGATAAAGGACTATATTCCACCTTAGAACCATCATCTAAAGCAAAGCGCACCACCTGCATACTCACCAGGTCCACAACACCAGAAAAAGCTTCCTCCTCACCCACAGGAAGTTGAATAGGTAAGGTTTGGGCACCTAAAACCTCCTTAATAGAATCCACAGAACGATAAAAATCAGCACCCATACGATCGAGTTTATTGATAAAAGCAACCCGCGGTACTTCATAACGATCAGCTTGCTTCCAAACTGCCTCTGATTGCGGCTCAACACCATGAACCCCATCGAAAATAGCTACCGCTCCATCCAACACACGCAAAGACCGCTCCACCTCTACTGTGAAATCAACATGCCCCGGTGTATCAATGATGGTAATCCAATGACCCATCCACTGACAGGTAATAGCTGCAGATGTAATCGTAATACCACGCTCCTGCTCCTGTACCATCCAATCCATAGTGGCTGTACCATCATGAACTTCACCAATTTTATGAATAAGACCGGTATAATAAAGAATGCGCTCTGAAGTCGTGGTTTTTCCAGCATCAATATGAGCCATAATGCCTATATTGCGCATCTTTGCATGATCAAATAAACCCTGCTGTTTTGACAGATTGCCCATAAATTAGAATCTCTCAAAATAAACAACCTGCGATAACACACCCTCACAAGCAGCACTACACACATAAAAAAACATCACACACAACCCATACAAACAAAAACCTATCTCACGATAACTTTTTCTATAAACAGCAGGTTACAGCAAGCATAACACGCAAACCCTTAGGTACGCAAAACACCTATTTTGGAAAAATACATAAAAAACAACCAACTCAACTACACAGAAACATAACTGCTGTTCTCTGTCTAGCTGTTTAACTGTTACTGGTAACTACCTATACATTTTAGGTGATATGAACCCAGCCTGCCATCAAGCTGCATGAAACAAACCATAACATAGGACGGATCAAACCAGCCAGTTATGTTTGTACTGTTAGTTCTGTTTGTGCTGAAATAGCCATCAAAACAAGCTTACCAACGATAATGGGCAAAAGCTTTATTAGCCTCAGCCATTTTTAAGATATCTTCACGACGCTTAATACTCGCTCCACGCTTCAATGCAGCATCCATAAACTCCGCAGCTAAACGCTCTGTCATGGAACGACCAGAACGCTTACGAGCCGACTCAATCAACCAACGAATCGATAAAGCCTGCTTTCTCTGTGGACGCACTTCCACAGGAACTTGATAATTAGATCCACCTACACGACGAGAACGCACTTCCACACTAGGTTTAACGTGATCTAAAGCCAGCTTGAAAACATCTAAAGAAGATTCCGCTCCAAACTGCCCCACACCCCTGTTTTCAATAATCTTCAAAGCATCATAAAAGATTTTCTCTGAAACCCTCTTCTTGCCATCAACCATCATACAATTGATAAACTTCGTCACCGTTTTATCACCATAAATCGGATCACCCAAAACTTCTCTTAGTTCAGCAGAATTGCGTCTAGCCATGGTGGTTTATATCCTTTTGCTGTGCTATTTCTCAAATACTGTTAGTTAATCAAGCTTTTTATAAACTTCCTTACAGACTTACTTACAAACTCTCTTACAGACTCTCTTACACCTTTTGACTCAAGCTTTTCTTACATAGCTTTTCTTACATAGCTTTTTCTTATATACCGTTTCTTAAACACACAATCATCATCATGAATGCTTACGTTTTCTTTGGCTTAGAAGCACCATATTTACTATGACCCTGCTTACGGTCCTTCACTCCCTGGCAATCCAAACTGCCCCGTACAATATGATAACGTACCCCCGGCAAATCCTTGACCTTACCACCACGCACCAACACCACACTATGCTCTTGAAGATTATGGCCCTCACCACCAATATAAGCTGTCACCTCAGTACCGTTAGTCAAACGGACCCGTGCCACCTTACGTAAAGCCGAATTCGGCTTTTTCGGTGTGGTGGTATAAACACGTACACAAACACCACGCTTTTGCGGGTTTTTATCCAAAGCTGGAGCCGGTGATTTAGCACTAAATCGTCGACGACGATGCCTAATTAACTGATTGATCGTGGGCATAAACGCAAAACTTCCTTTAATAATTTCTTTGACATCGCTAGCTAAATAGTCACTTAAATGTGCTGTATTTCAAACTCGTTGTGCTGTTCTTCTCTTATTTTCTTTTTCTGGTTATGTGACTCTTTCTGGTTCTTTATTGTGACACTGTTTGTGAGACTGTGTATTTCCCAGCTACTTATCCATCTAACACATCCATCTCATAAAACATATCTCATAACAAGCACATCATAGAGAACCAAGTGCAGATCAGCATAACAAAGGGAACGACTATATTCAATATAGGAATCGTATAGAAATTGTTATTTCTTCTTTTTATATTCTTAATTCCTTAATTCCTTAATTCCTTACTTACTTCTTCTTGTAACGTGTTTCTATGAGTTATTGTATGTGTTTATCTACATTGTTTATTTCCAGTGTCCTATAATCACATCCCATATTAACTTACAGGTTCTTTAACCCTGACTTTTGATTTAGCTGACTTAGCTCCTTTAGGAGCTTTTGTTGCTGATTTCTGTGTTTTTTTAGGTTTTGGCTCTGTATTCAAAACTTCATCATCTTCTACCATGTCATCACTCACCACAGCACGTAAACCACGATAATGATCACTTCCCGTACCAGCAGGAATCAAACGCCCCATAATGACATTTTCCTTCAAACCACGTAATCTATCCACCTTGCAATTGATCGATACCTCAGTGAGAACTTTGGTGGTTTCTTGGAAAGAGGCCGCAGATATAAACGAATCTGTGGATAAAGCTGCTTTGGTGATACCTAACAACACAGGCTCCCATTGTACAACCATTTTCCCTTCACCTGTAAGCCTATCATTAAGATCCATCACATAACGTCGTGATACACTGTCACCTGACAATAAACGAGAATCACCAGGATCAACTACCCGTACCCGGCGTAACATCTGACGAACAATCACTTCAATGTGCTTATCGTTGATCTTCACACCCTGCAGACGATACACCTCTTGAATCTCATGAATCAAGAAATTCGCCAAAGCAATATCACCTAAAACCTCTAGAATCTCATGAGGATTAGCAGCACCATCCACCAAGTCATCACCCTTTCGAACATAGTCACCTTTTTGACATAAAAGATGACGACCCTTGGCTAACTGATACACCTCTTCTCTACCATCATCACCCGTTAAGATGACCTTACGTTTACCCCCCTTGGTATCATCACCAAAAGATATGGTTCCATCAAATTTAGCCATAGTTGAAACAACTTTAGGCGTTCTCGCCTCAAACAGATCCGCCACACGCGGTAAACCACCAGTAATATCCTTGGTTTTAGAAGTTTCTCGAGGAATTTTGGCTAAAATATCACCAGCCTTCACTGCCACACCATCAGCAACATTGATGGTACAACCATAAGGCAAACTATAAACGCCCTGACGACCAGATGATTGGGCAATCAACTCACCATCTTTATCCACCAGCTCTAACGCAGGCTTCAAAGACACACCCTTCACCTCTTTGACAATCTTACGTGTCATAAAAGTGACTTCGTCCACATGCTCCTCTAAAGAACGACCACCCACTAGATCACGGTAACGCACCAAACCCTCAGTTTCAGCAATAATCGGTGATGCAAAAGGATCCCATTCACCCAATCGATCACCAGCTTTCACCTCCTGGCCATCCACCACCGAAAGCACCGTGCCATAACTCATGGGGTACACATCACGTAAAGTACCCTGCACATCAAATAATTGGATCTCACCATTGCGTGATAACACCACAAGACGACCACTGGTACCTGCAACAGAACGAACGTTTTTGAATTTTAAAACACCCGAAAAACGACATTCCACTGTGGAATTCTCAACTTTATGACTCACCGCACCACCAAAGTGGAACGTACGCATAGTCAATTGCGTTCCAGGCTCACCAATGGATTGAGCCGCAATCACACCCACAGCTTCACCAATATCCACTAACTTGCCACGAGATAAATCACGACCATAACATAAAGCACAAAAACCCTCACGCTGATCACAGGTAAGGACAGATCGTACCTCAACCTCTTCCACACCCGAACTGTGGATCTTGTGACACAAATCTTCTGTGAGAAGCTCATTCCGTGAAGCAATCACCTCACCTGTGGCAAGATCCTTGACATCATGCACCAATACCCTACCCAATATCCGTTCTTGCAAAGATACCTTCACATCACTGCCATCACGCACAGCCGACAATTTAATGCCTTTGGTGGTACCACAATCATGATCACGGATAATGGCATCTTGTGCCACATCAACCAATCTACGTGTCAGATATCCCGAACGTGCCGTTTTCAAAGCCGTATCCGCAAGTCCTTTACGTGCACCATGGGTTGAAATAAAATAATCCAACACCGAAAGTCCTTCACGCAAATTCGCTGTAATGGGTGTTTCAATAATGTCACCAGAAGGACGTGACATCAAGCCACGCATACCCGCCAACTGACGAATCTGATTGGTTGAACCCCGCGCACCCGAATCAGCCATCATAAAAATACTGTTATCCGATGGTACTGTGTGTGTCTTGCCTTTTTTATCCTTCACTTCCATAGAAGCAATACCCACAATCATCTCATCAGCAATGTTCTCTGAAACCTTAGCCCAAATATCCACCGCCTTGTTATAACGCTCACCTTCCGTAAGCAACCCCTCAGAATACTGCTCACGAATTTTCTTGATCTCATCAAACGCCTTATCTAAAAGTCTTTGCTTACTCTTAGGAACAATCATATCGCTAATAGAAATGGAAAGCCCACCCTTGGTGGAATAACGATAACCAATGGCACGCAAAGCATCCGCCACCAAAGCCGTTTGCTTAATACCACACAAACGATGCACCGAATCAATCAATGCACCCAACTGCTTCTTGCCAAGCACCTGGTTGTAATACTCAAAAGGAACCTCAGCTGGAATAATCTCTGACAGCAATGCACGACCCACCGTGGTTTTAACATAACCCAAACGATGATGCCGCACAGTTACCGGAGCCTGCAAACCAACATTGTTATGATCATAAGCCACCCGCACTTCCTCAAGAGAACAGAAAGTAGCATAAGCTCCAGGATCAGAAACATCCTCACGAGTCAGATAATAAAGACCCAAAACAATATCCTGAGAAGGCACAATCACCGGTGCCCCAGAAGCAGGAGAAAATAAATTGTTCGTGGACATCATCAACACCCGAGCTTCCATCTGAGCCTCAATGGATAATGGCACATGAACCGCCATCTGATCACCATCAAAGTCAGCATTAAAAGCAAAACACACCAAAGGATGCAAACGAATAGCTTTGCCCTCAATCAATACCGGCTCAAAAGCCTGAATACCCAAACGATGTAAAGTAGGAGCACGGTTAAGCAATACCGGATGCTCTTTAGTCACCTCCTCAAGAACATCCCATACCTCAGCACGCTCTTTTTCCACAAGCTTCTTAGCTGATTTAATCGTAGAAATAATGCCCTTTTCTTCAAGCTTGCAATACAAAAACGGCTTAAATAACTCAATAGCCATCTTCTTAGGCAAACCACATTGATGCAATTTCAATTCAGGACCAACCACAATCACAGAACGCCCCGAATAATCCACTCGCTTACCTAAAAGATTCTGACGGAAACGCCCCTGCTTACCTTTAAGAAAGTCCGTAAGGGAACGTAAAGGGCGCTTATTAGGACCTGTAAAAACTTTACCTCGTCGCCCGTTATCAAAAAGAGCATCCACCGATTCCTGTAACATACGTTTTTCATTACGCACAATAATATCTGGTGCGTTTAATTCCATTAAACGCAACAAACGATTATTACGATTGATCACTCGCCGGTAAAGATCATTCAGATCAGAAGTGGCAAAACGCCCCCCCTCAAGAGGGACCAAAGGACGTACATCTGGAGGAAGAACCGGAATCACTTCCAACATCATCCACTCAGGTCTCACAAGAAATTTGCCATTCTCATCAGAACGCGTAAAAGCTTCCACAATTTTAATACGCTTCTGCAAACGCTTACGAGCCGCATCAGAAGTAGCTGTAGCCAGCTCTTCACGAAGATCAACTTCTAAATCATCTACTCTCAATCCCTTGAGAAGCTCAAGAATAGCCTCAGCGCCACTGCCCACACGAAAGGTGCCACCGCCAAGATCCATAAGCTTCTCATCATAGTCCTCTTCGCTCAGGACCTGACTTCTCTCTAAACCCGTCACCAAAGGATCACCAGGATCAAGCACCACAAACGCTTCACCGTAAAGGATACGCTCCACCTGCTTAAGCTGAATATCAAGCAAACCGCCAATACGCGAAGGAAGAGATTTAAGAAACCAAATATGAGCCACAGGAGCCGCTAAATTAATATGCCCCAATCTCTCTCGACGCACTTTAGAATGAATCACCTCCACACCGCATTTATCACAAACAATACCGCGATGCTTCATGCGCTTGTATTTACCACAAATACACTCAAAATCTCTTACAGGGCCAAATATTCTCGCACAAAACAAACCATCTCGTTCCGGCTTAAATGTTCGGTAATTGATGGTTTCTGGCTTCTTTACTTCCCCATATGACCAACTACGAATCTTCTCAGGTGAAGCAATGGATATCTTCACTGCAGAAAAATTCAAAGGATCAGAGGGTTTATCAAAAAAATTTAAAAAATCGCCCAAAGCCTCACCCCTTTTTATCTTGTCTTGTACGTGTGTCCGTATACTAACTTCTATGAGCTACCTGTATGTCTGTCGCTACACTCATGGAGTTTTCTCTCAGCTCTCTCAGTTCTCTCAGTTCTCTCAGTTCTCTATCATCATCAGTGTCATCAGTGCCATTAATTCTATAAGTCTATTTAAAATGTAAGATTGTTGTTACTTTATTTCTCTGTTTCTCTATTTTCTCTGTTTCTTTGATTCTTGTTCTTTAGTCCTGTATCTGTTTTTCAAGCTTATGTCCCGCTTACCAAATATGCATTCTTTACCAGCCAGTATCACACATCCCCTCTCATACATATAAGATCATGATTGTCATGTTGTCGTTGCAGATGCAGATGATTCCTCATCTTTAATCAAACTGATATCCAAACCTAAACTCTGCAACTCTTTAATAAGGACATTGAAAGATTCCGGCAAACCTGGAGCCATTTTATTGGTGCCTTTAACAATACTTTCATACATCTGTGTACGACCCATAATATCATCTGATTTCACTGTAAGCATCTCTTGAAGAGTATTGGCTGCACCATAAGCCTCCATAGCCCACACCTCCATCTCTCCTAATCTCTGACCACCAAACTGTGCCTTACCTCCCAAAGGTTGCTGAGTCACAAGAGAATAAGGACCTATAGAGCGGGCATGAATTTTTTCATCTACCAAATGATGCAACTTCAATACATACATCACACCCACAGTTACACGGTTGGCAAACATCTCACCGGTCTTGCCATCATACAACTCCACTTTACCATCCGGAGCACAACCAGCTAATTTCAATGCAGCTTGGATCTCTTCTTCCACCACACCATCAAAAACCGGATTGGCTAAATGCACACCTTCGTGATATTTGCTAATAAAAGCTTTTAATGCATCATCTGTAGCTGTGGAAAGAAAGTGTTCCATATCATCTTGAACATCATCCGTATCCCAAATAGCTCGACACATTTTTTCTAACTTAGGACGAGAAAATGCCTCTTTCATCACCTCATTCAATTGATGACCAAGATTCTTTGCAGCCCAACCCAAATGCGTTTCTAAAATCTGTCCCACATTCATCCGCGATGGTACACCTAAAGGATTCAACACCACATCCACCGGACGACCATCAGAGGTATAAGGCATATCTTCTTCAGGAAGAATCATCGATACCACACCTTTGTTACCATGACGTCCCGCTACCTTATCACCCACCTGAAGTTTACGCTTAATAGCCACATACACCTTGACCATCTTTATCACCGTGGGAGGAAGCTCATCACCCTTAAGAAGACGAGCCAATTGCTCATTGGTAGAAAGCTTAACCTGAGAAATTTTCGATTTAAGATTCTTTAACGTATGCACCAATTGACGATTAGCCGTAGCGTCTTTAACAGAAAGCTGATACCAACCATTGATATCCATACCCTCTAGCAATTCATGAGTGATTTCTTCACCTTTTTTAACAACAACGGACTCTTTTGAAGCTCCTTGCTTAGACTCTTTTTTCTTAACAATCTTCTTAACAGCCTTAGTAACAGCCTTAGTAGTGGTATTCTTAGCTGGCTTATCAGCTGGAGACTTAACCGCCAACTTACGGCCCTTAGCTAACGCCCGTGAAGCACTATAGATATTTTCTGCTACCGACATGCCACCAGCTAATTTCATAATCTGACGCATGGCTGAATCTTTGATAATGGCAATACGATCAGCATCATCTTTGCGTATTTTTTCGGCTTCCTCTTTTTGAATCATCAAAGAGCGAGCATCCGGCTCCACCCCTTCACGAGAAAAGATCTTCGCACCAATAACCGTTCCCTTTACACCCGATGGCACCCTCAGTGAAGTATCACGTACATCACCCGCTTTATCACCAAAAACCGCACGTAACAGTTTTTCTTCAGGAGAAAGCTGTGTTTCTCCTTTAGGTGTGATTTTTCCCACCAAGATATCACCACTCCTCACTTCCGCACCAATAACCACCACGCCGCTTTCATCAAGATTCTTCAGAGCCTCCTCGCCCACATTGGGAATATCACAGGTGATTTCCTCTTGACCTAACTTGGTATCACGAGCCACACATTCCAATTCTTGAATATGCACAGATGTGTAAAGATCCTCTTTAACCACACGCTCAGACATCAGGATGGAATCTTCAAAGTTGTAACCATTCCATGGCATAAAAGCCACAGTAACGTTTTGTCCAAGAGCTAGCTCTCCCATCTCTGTACCAAAGCCATCAGCAATGATGTCACCAGAACGCACCCGATCACCCACATGAACAATGGGCTTTTGATTGATACATGTATCCAAGTTTGATCTACGATATTTTTTTAACGTATAAATATCCACATCCGCACCCACATCAAAAACCTCAACCACATCACTTTTTGAGGGTTTGGATTCTGGCTCTGATAAGGCTTGATCACTCACATGCTCTTCTGTTTTAACCACAATACGCTCAGCGTCTACACTCATCACCACCCCATCACGCTTACTGACAACGGTAGCGCCAGAGTCACGAGCCACAACCTTTTCCATCCCCGTACCAATTAAAGGAGCACGGGTTTTAATAAGAGGCACAGCTTGACGCATCATGTTAGAGCCCATTAAAGCACGGTTAGCATCATTGTTTTGCAAAAACGGGATCAAAGCTGCAGCAACAGAAATCAACTGCCCAGCACCCACATCCGAAAGATCCGCTTCCTCAACACGTACCGTTTCTGTTTCCCAAGAACGTCGCGCTACCGTATATTCACCAGGTTTTTCACCTTTTTTCAGCTTAGGAGAAGCCTGAGTGATCACATGGCCACGATGCTCCTCAGCAGCCGAATAATACTTCACCGAATTGTCAGAAAGATTGCGATAAGGTGTTTCAATGAAACCATTATCATTCACACGAGCATAAGAGGCCAAAGAACAAATCAAGCCAATATTTGGTCCCTCAGGCGTTTCCACAGGACATATACGACCATAATGAGTGTCATGAACATCACGCACCTCAAAACCCGCACGCTCTCGAGAAAGCCCTCCAGGCCCTAAGGCAGAAAGACGACGCTTATGAGTCACCTCAGAGAGAGGATTGGTTTGATCCATAAATTGCGATAACTGAGAACTACCAAAAAATTCTTTAATCACAGCAGATGCTGGCTTGTTATTGATGAAATCATGAGGCAATAAAATATTCACATCAGAAAGCTGCAATCTCTCACGAATAGCCCTTTCTACACGCAACACACCGATACGATACTGATTTTCAAGAAGCTCTCCCACCGCACGCACACGACGATTGCTCAAACTATCAATATCATCACCGTCCTCTGAACGGATTTTCATATCCAACAAAATCTTAACTGTTTGAACAATATCTTCTCGTGATAAAGTCCGGTGATCCTCGTCAATCTCCAAACCAAGACGCTCATTGAGCTTTGCTCGACCCACATTAGAAAGATCATAACGCGAGCTATCAAAAAACAACCCATTAAACAACGCTTCTGCCGGCTCAATGGTTGGAGATTCACCAGGACGAATACGACGATATATCTCTAGAATAGCCTGCTCTCTAGCACCTTCATCAGCAATCTTATCAGCCATCAAAGTATTGCGAAATGTATGATCCACATTCACACCATCGATACTCAATACTTTGAATTTTTTAACTTGAGCCTCGATAATCGCAGTCACATGAAGTTCATCAAGCTCGGTATTAACAGGAACAATCTCCTCACCGGTTTTTTTATCTACAACTGCCTCAGCAACCACCTGCCCCACAAGTTCTGCATCACTGAGCTTTAACTCCACAATACCGAGCTCTTTAAGCTTTTTCATCATCGCCACAGTAATACGACGATTTTTCTTCACAATCACCTTACCACTTGCAGGATCTACAAAATCCTGAGAAGCCTTCTGACCTCGCATCAAATCAATATTGAGCTTTTTGTAAAAATCATTTTTTTTATAAGTGATCTCATCTTTATCATAGAAAATATCCAAAAGATCTGAACTCGAATAACCCAAAGCTTTCAATAAAATCGTGGCATGCAATTTACGACGTCTATCAATGCGTACATATAAGATATCCTTGCTATCAAACTCAAAATCCAACCAACTACCACGATAGGGAATAATCCGCGCTGTATAGATGAGTTTTCCAGAAGACAACCCCTTACCACGATCATGATCAAAAAACACCCCAGATGAACGATGCAGCTGGGATACAATCACTCTCTCAATACCATTGATAATGAATGTGCCATTATCTGTCATGAGAGGAATGGCACCAAAAAAGACTTCTTGTTCTTTCACATCACGAATGGTTTTTTTATCCGTAGATTTATCCACCTCCCAAATAACCAAACGAATCACCACTTTCAATGGTGCTTCAAAACTCATCCCCCGCTGACGACATTGCCCCTCAGAATATTTAGGAGCATCAAAGGAATACTCCACAAATTCCACAGAAGCATTATCCGAGAAATCGGTTACAGGAAAAACCGAACGAAACACCCCTTGCAAGCCCATATCTTTACGCTTTGATGGCGCAACATCCATTTGCAGAAATTTTTTGTAACTGTTTTTTTGAATCTCAATAAGATAGGGTAGATCTATGGACAGAGGGATTTTTTGATAATGCTTACGCATTCGCATATAAGAAGCATCAAGCGTGGTCATGTAGTACTCCAAAGTAAAGTGTTGAATACACTTAAACCAACAAAGAGAAAAAAGAGAAGATAGCCAAAACGAAAAAACCATAAAAGCTGCAATGGTCAGTTACATAAGCCCTTAACCCATCACAAGCTTTTTTCATCGCCATTTTCTATCGCAACAAATAAGCAATCTCTCACTCAGGTAACCGTACATATACATAGGAAATGAAACGTTTCTGCAAATCTGTAGATATGGCTCTATTGTATGTATTTTATATTTTTCTTTGTTATAGCTTTTTTATGCATTACTTATATGCATTACTTATAATGTATGAGTTATGCATGAGAGCTTTATTATGGTTATGAGTTATGGTTATGAGTTATGGTTATGAGTTATGCATGATCATTATGTTTGGTGTGTTTTCGTATTTTTTTTTCATTACAGCTAGTTTATTACAGCTAGTTTATTACAGCTAGCAGCTAACTAGCAATGTAACTGGACATCATACCACTCTCTATTTGCTATTTAAGCTCTACCTTAGCACCCGCTTTTTCAAGAGACTCTTTAATCTTTTCAGCCTCTTCTTTTTTCACAGCTTCTTTCACAACCTTAGGAGCACTTTCCACAAGATCTTTAGCCTCTTTTAAGCCAAGCCCAGTGACCGTACGTACTTCTTTAACCACATTGATCTTTTTTTCACCCATATTTACCAGCACCACATCAAACTCTGTTTTTTCCTGAGCTGCTTCCGCCTCACCTCCAGCTCCACCAGCAACTACCGCCATAGGAGCTGCAGCAGAAACACCAAATTTGTCTTCTAGCTCTTTGACTAAATCAGCTGCCTCTATCAAGGTGAGATTTTCTAAAAATGTTACAACCTGATCTTTTGTTACCTCTGACATATCCCACTCTCCCCATACCTAACCATCATAAAATGTTTTAACCATAACCCAAACACTGCTTTCATCATGCATTCATCACGTATTTATCACGTATTTATCACGTATTCATCACGTATATATAGATAGAAACTGTGTCATATCTCTTAACACATATATGCTCTTAATATTCACAATATTCACGTCTCTATAGTTATCTATACTCTCTCAGTCATTCTCAGTCATTCTCAGTCATTCTCAGTCATTCTCAGTCATTATACACTTTCGGCCAAATACCCAACCAACACCACTCAGTCAAATACCCAGATCGTTTATTTTCGTCTGCATCCCGTTACACCAGCAGTTAGTCACATATCAACTTTTTGTATCTTTAATAGCGTTGATCACACCTACCACATTACGTGGCACACCACTTAGGACATACAACACATTGCGATGAACCCCTACCATAGAAGATAACAATTGAGCCATAAGAACCTCCCGAGAAGGCAGTTTGGAGATGGCCTCAAAATCTTTAGCCTCCATCAAAGCCTTGTCACATAATCCAGCCTTGATCTTAAATTTATCGCTATCTTTCATGAAATCCACTACGGCCTTAGCTGTAGCACCAAGATCACCACGAACATAAATCACACCCAACGGACCTTGTATATAGTCCAAAAGAACCTCACAACCACTGCCCGATAATTCTGGCGATTGCAAAGCTTTCTTAAATACACGATTTTTAATCACTGTAAAATCACTATCTACAACTCTCAATTTCCCGCGTAGATCACTCAGAGTAGCCACATCCAATCCCCAATACTCTGCTAAAAACAAAGCATTTACCGCTGAAACATGTCTCTGAGCATCACGATACATCATCTCTTTTTTTGCACGAGAAATCATCTACCTAATACCTTCTATAACCTAAAACACTCTCTGTAACCCAAAAGGCCTATTAACAATATAATAACCGCTCAATACATCACCGAAAAAATGGATAATTTACTTGATCACAGAATCTGTATCTACTTTTACCCCTGGTGACATGGTCGCAGAAACTGTCACACGCTTAACATAAGTACCCTTAGCAGTTGCTGGCTTAGCACGCATCAAAGCTTCCATCACCGATACAGTATTTTCCACAAGAGCATCAACCTCCATGCTCACTTTACCCACCGCCACATGAATAATACCAGCCTTCTCTACACGAAACTCCGCACGACCTGCTTTAAATTCATCAATGGCTTGAACCACCTGAGAAGTAACTGTACCTAACTTAGGATTAGGCATCAATCCACGTGGTCCCAAAACACGACCCAACTTACCCACAAGTCCCATCATATCTGGACTCGCTATCACTTGATCAAATTCCAACCAACCACCTTGAATTTTCTCAACAAGATCCGCACCACCCACAGCTACAACATCTTTCTTCGCAGCCTCCATGGCCTTCTCGCCTTTGGCAAAAACAATAATACGCACCTCTTTACCACGCCCACGAGGCAATGCAGCTACACCACGAACATTCTGATCTACATGACGTGGATCCACCCCAAGATTCACAGCAAGTTCCACAGTACTGTCAAAAGACGTATAAGATGTCTCTTTGACAATTTTTAATGCCTCATCTATAGGATACAACTTTTTACGATCCACCAAAGATAAAGACTTACGGTACTTTTTACCAAATTTCTTTACAGTAGATGTAGCTGCTGCTTTTGGACGCAACGACCCAGAAAGCGAAGCAGCTTGTTGTGAAGCTTGCTGACTCGTATCCGCCTGAGCTCCTTGATTACCATCCAGCTGCAACGACTTCAATGAATCAGGCTGCTCTGATGCACTCTCCGCTTCTTGCACAATAACATCTTGTTGTGAGTTGCTCTGATCAACCACAGTAATCCTTTATAAATATGTATATATATTTATATATCTAACTTTTACGTATTTTTATACTGACTTATACTGATATGTCATTGTTGTTTGTGTATCTCATATATGTAAGTTGTAAGTGGCTTATTTTTTGCTGCTAGTTTTTTGCTGCTAGTTTTTTGCTGCTAGTTTTTTTGTTATGAGTATGAATATCCTTAAAGCTAGCTCTTCACAGTTATTCCCATAGACTTTGCAGTACCTATAATACTCTTTGCTGCAGCATCTATGGTTATAGCATTTAAATCTTCTAATTTTGTCTCAGCTATCTTTTCCACCTGTTCCATAGAAACACTTCCCACCACTGTAGGAGGGGTTTGAGAACCCTTATCCAATCCTGCTGCTTTTAGCAACAACACCGATGCAGGAGGAGACTTGGTAACGAAACTAAAAGATTTATCATTATACACCGTAATAACGGTCGGTAAGATATCACCTGCCTGCTTTTGAGTTTTTGCATTAAATTCTTGACAAAACCCCATAATATTCACACCTCTTTGACCTAAAGCAGGACCAATAGGAGGTGCTGGATTGGCTTTACCGGCAGGAATTTGAAGCTTTATATAGCCAGCAATTTTCTTAGACATACCTAGCTGTTCTTTTGTTGTGTTTTGTTAGGTTGGTAGTACTACCTGAAAATATCTTTTATAATCTTTTTATGAAAATTTATGACACGTTTTCATCACAAAGAAGCCAACTCTTTATAACTTTTATAACTTTTATAACTTATAACGCCATAACGAATCATCACAAATACCATCACATTCGTGATATGATCTCACACTCTCGCTCAACCACACTCACATACTCTCTATACTTACCATTCCAATTCTCTATTCCGATTCTCCATATCCATACCCATACTTGCCCAAGACACAGACGCGTAAAGGGATAACATTATCAAGGCGCAAATCACAAGTCAAGTACTTATTTTTTCAAAAGCTAGTTTCAAGAGCTAGTTTCAAGAGCTAGTTTCAAGAGCTAGTTTCAAGAGCTAGTTTCGAAAGCTAGCACGAAAAGAATCACACCCTACACTTTCTCATATCATTATCTAAAATCTTATCTATTCCTCTACTTTTTCTACCTGATCATAACTCAACTCCACAGGAGTTTCGCGACCAAGTATACTCACCAACACCTTCAACTTCATTTGATCCTCTTTTACCTCATCAACAACACCGTCAAAATTGGCAAAAGGACCATCAATCACACGAATAACCTGGTCTTTCTCAAAGGCATGCTCACATACCACCTCACCTTCTAGATCACCATCTTCTTCTTTGGGAGCACCAAGGAAATGCAATACATCTTTATCACTCATGGGTTTAGGATGTTTATGATTACCCAAAAAGCCCAATACGCGAGGAGTGCCAAGAACTGTTGCTAAGGTTTCATCAATCAATTCCATTTGCACAAACATGTATCCAGGAAAGGACGTTTTTTCTACCTTCTTACGACCGCCTCCCTTAAGCAACTTATCCACAGTCACCTTAGGAACTACAATCTTGCTAAAAAATTTTTCATGCTCCAACCGCTTAATACGGTCTAAAAGATTGAGACGAGCCGAATCCTCCGATCCCGCATAAACACTCACAATATACCAACGAAGACGTACATCTACGAGAAGGCTATCAGCAAGAAAATGATCATCGCTAAGAGGCTCCTCAGATGCATCAAGAGCCTCTGCCACAGAAAGATCAGCTTTCTTTTTTGACTTTCTTTTGCTCTTTTTTCCTTGATCTTGCGAAGGGGTATTGTCTTCAACCTCTTCAGCTTGTTTCTCTTCAGCTTGGTGCTCTTGAGTCCCTTTCCCTTGAGAAGCTGTGCCTTCTAATTCAGCACCGATTACCTCAGCACCTCCAGCATGAAGCTCCTCGGCAAGAGGGACGTCTGTCATATTTGCTGTATTTTCTTCAGATACGTTTTCTTCAGATACATTTTCAGATTCAGACACATGCACTCCATATTTCAGATCTTTATGATATCAAAGCATCAGAATCTGTCTGAGAGCCCAAGACCAGCCAAGATCAAACAATCCAAGAACTACCGAAAAAAAAGCCACCACAAGCACGACAATCCATGTCATTCGTTTCGTATCAGGCCAAGTGGGCCAAGTGACTTTACGCAACTCAGCAATCACTTCCTCATGATACTCACGACGACCAGGCTTGGATACATATCGCCATACAAAAAAAGCTCCACCCACACAGCCACCAACTGTTGCAGCAATCTTGTACCAGCCTACATATCTCTCCATCCAACCACTAAATATTCCAATGGTTTGAATAATCTCATAGCCAAGATAAAAGGCCAGCAAAAACCAGCACAGATAAACCACATTCACCCAATATCCATCATCTTTTATCACAACAAACCTTACTTAGCTTACTTACTTACTTACTTACTTACTTAACTCTGCTCACTTACTCTGCTTAACTCACGTAAACAACCGCGTACCACCACAGAATCACCAAAAATCAGCAGGCGCGGAGGGATTCGAACCCCCAACCCGCTGATTTGGAATCAGCTGCTCTACCAATTCGAGCTACACGCCTAAAATCACCAATAAAATCGATTACTTGACGATCTCAGAAACAACACCCGATCCCACCGTACGACCGCCTTCACGAATCGCAAAGCGAATCCCTTTATCCATAGCAATAGGCGCAATAAGTTCCACTTCCACATCCACATTATCACCAGGCATCACCATCTCAACACCGTCAGGCAACTTAATAGAGCCGGTAATATCAGTGGTCCGAAAATAAAATTGTGGTCTATAACCTTTAAAGAATGGCGTATGTCTACCACCCTCTTCTTTTGTCAGAACATAGACCTGACCTTTAAAATGCGTATGAGGAGTTACCGAACCCGGCTGAGCCAAAACTTGCCCCCTTACCACATCCTCTCTTTTAAGACCTCGCATCAGCAAGCCCACATTGTCACCAGCCTGGCCCTCATCTAAGAGCTTACGGAACATCTCAACACCCGTGCAAGTGGTAGAAGTGGTATCTTTAACACCAACAATCTCCACAGTATCACCTACTTTAATCACACCGGTTTCCACACGGCCTGTAACAACAGTTCCACGTCCAGAAATAGAAAATACATCCTCAATAGGCATCAAAAATGGCTTCTCTGTATCACGCTTAGGTGTTGGAATATACTCATCACAAGCAGCAATAAGCTCGACCACCTTCTTAGCCCATGGATCATCAGCTGAATTCGCATTCAATGCATTCAACGCAGAACCCTTCAAAATAGGCGTATCATCTCCTGAAAAATTATAAGACTCAAGCAACTCTCTAACTTCCATTTCCACAAGCTCCAAGAGCTCTTCATCTTCAACCATGTCACATTTATTCAAAAACACCACAATCCTTGGCACACCCACCTGACGAGCAAGTAAGATATGCTCTCGTGTTTGAGGCATCGGACCATCAGTAGCTGCAACAACAAGAATGGCACCATCCATTTGTGCTGCACCTGTGATCATATTTTTTACATAATCCGCGTGACCCGGACAGTCTACGTGAGCATAATGGCGCTTATCCGACTCATACTCAACGTGAGAAGAAGATATGGTAATCCCTCTGGCTTTTTCTTCCGGTGCCTTATCAATCTCATCAAATGCCTTCGCTTCACCGCCATGAGCTAAAGCCATAATTTTAGTAATAGCTGCCGTAAGCGTCGTCTTACCATGATCTACGTGACCAATTGTTCCAAGATTGACATGGGGTTTATTACGTTCGAATTTTTCCTTAGCCATTAATACCTTCCTCCAACAAAATAATACAGGCCAAACCAGCATGAATGATCACACTCTAACTCCCTATAACAAAGCAAGCTAAAGCACATCGTCTATCTTTTCTCAGTTCCCTACTCACGCCTTTTTAACAACGGTTATCTACAACGGTATATTTATATGCGTTTATCTCACTTACATGATCTATGTGTGTGATTTATTAATTGTCTTCTTTATTTTCTTGTTTTTACTTATTTTTGAAGCCTTATTTCTCTTTCTCTCTTACTTATCCTTATCCTTATCTCTTCTTTGCTCTCACTCTTAGCTTACCCGCTCTTCTGCTCTTCTACGTCTTATTTTTTGCTACGTCTTTCTTTCTCTTTCAGATATTTTTTACATCTTGAAACATCTCACTCTAGTGCATTTCCATACACACTGTTATCGCTCACTAAATGCTAACAAACATTGCTAACAAATATAACAACACAAGCCACCAAAGCAATCAGATAGTCTCACGAGTGACTCATCAGAGGCCAGTGGGAATGAAGATAACCCATTACGTAGCTAACTGTCGTAGCTAACTATCGTAGCTAACTATGTGCTGTTTTCCTTGTTTCTTCTTGTCTTGCTCCTTGCTTTTTTTGTTTCTCGGTTCTCGCTCTGCTTTACGCACCAACCACACATTAAGCAACAACACTACCTTACTATAGCAGATTATACCAGTGTCATAACCACTTTGGTATATAAACTCACGATGTAGCTTACGACCAATAGGCCGTAAAATAGAGGTGGAGCTCAAGGCGGGAATTGAACCCGCGACCTCACCCTTACCAAGGGTGTGCTCTACCACTGAGCCACTTGAGCTTAACCACAAGAGCCAACACCCTCAACACACCTGAAAAATTATCACTCAATCACTCAATATATCAACCTCAAAACCTTACACAGAAAATGGAGCGGGAGACGGGAATCGAACCCGCGACCCTTAGCTTGGAAGGCTAATGCTCTAGCCAGCTGAGCTACTCCCGCATATCAAAGCCACATTCTCCAAACTTAACCAAACTCAACCAAACTCAACATCCACCCAAAAAACCTCATCTTACATAAGACAAGAGCATACCTAATATATGGTGGGGGGAACTGGATTCGAACCAGTGTAGCGTAAACGCAACGGGTTTACAGCCCGCCCCCTTTGGCCGCTCGGGCATCCCCCCTTTAGCTATCTGATTAGCTATATATCACCCCTTCTTTTACTCAATGACTCAGGCTTCACTCCATTCAGCAAACACCACATCTTATTCACTTTTATCTGGCTTCTCTTTTATCTGGTTTCTCTTTTATCTGGTTTCTCTTTTATTTTATCTATCTTAATACCCTAAATCCTAGACAACACATACACATAATGGAGCTGGCAAAGAGACTTGAACTCTTAACCTGCTGATTACAAATCAGCTGCTCTACCAATTGAGCTATGCCAGCATAATTTAAGGAATATCAAGAATCTGGATAAAACTTATGCCTTATATTCATTACATTCATTATATTCATATGAGATATCAAAAGACCATCAAAATATAGCAGACTTACAGCCGTTATTTATCTGCTATCTGCTATCTGCTATTTACCTGCTATCTGCTATCTGCTATTTACCTGCTATCTGCTACTTCCTAACTTTTCATCAAGCTTATTGTTCCTTATTGTTGTTCCTTTTGTTCCTTTTGTTCCTTTTGTTCCTTTTGTTCCTTTTTGTTGTTCATTCTGTTACTTTTGCTCGCTATTGCTAAATTCATAACACGTGCCACAACATGCAGCGAGATACTCTGTGTCTTCTGTGTCTATAGGACATGAGAGCAAAAGATGGCAAACAAAAGACACTTGCTTGCTGCACGTGTTACCACATTGACCACACAAGCCATACCCACTCACACTACCTACCTACCAAACTATGCATTAATATACCCGCTGCTACAGCAACATTCAACGAAGAAGTACGATTATATTTCCCAGGCACCTGCACCATTCGATCACACACTTTCTCTACTGCAGAAGATATACCATTGCCCTCAGAACCTAATACAAGAACGGTTTTTTCATACTGACCACACACCTCAACACAATCTTCTCCTGCCATATCTCCTCCCAACACCCAATAACCTTCTTTTTTGAGTGCTCTTAAACATCTTGCCAAATTCACCACCTCCACAAGCTGCACATATCCCAATCCACAACGAGACGAACGCACCACAGCCGGACTAACAAACACCTGTCGATCTTTAGGCAAGATGATCTTACATATACCAAAAAAAGCGGCTGAACGAATAATCGCACCAAGATTACGCGGATCTTGCAAATGATCCAACGCTAAAACCACATCGTTATTTGAAGATGTCTTTAAAGGATGTTCTACTGTATCCGTTAACTCACTACACACCTTCACCACAACACGCCCAAAACAACCTTTAAAAGGAATCCAACCTTCACCACGATCAACACTCTGTTGAGAGCTCATCACATAATCTTCACCATCATGCAACCACCTCACAGCACTCACAAAATCCTCACCACTCAACACATCCACCACAGGAGGAGACGATGTTTGCTGATCACGGCTTTCTTTAAGAAGATCTTTGAGCTGGCCAAAATACTTCTGACTCACAAGAATATGACTCACATGCCCATAAGGAGACAATATATACTCTCTCAGATCATTCATACTATGAATAGAAAAAGACACAGTATCTCTTGAAGTCCTATCTTCACAACTGCGCACGCAGAATGCTTTCATCACAAGCCCACGACCAAATGCAGCTTCTCGAGGTTGTCTTTCCTTCAAACCACCCACCTTTTTGTCATTCTTATCACTCCTCTTTCCATAGCTGTTGTTTTCACAACGACTTTCATAAAAAGGCCCTTTTACACCTTTTGATCCAGCACGGTTTTTTCTTTGAGAAGATCTTGGCTTCACTAGAAACTTTCTTCTTAAATCTCTGAAATAGAAAAAATAATAGATAACATACATGACACATTATGGATTATTTCGGCAGGCACTAATTTCGGCAGGCACTAATTTCGGCAGGCACTGCCAAGACAACCATAAATCTGATGCAATCTTTTGATATCGCCCTCAGATAGAACAGCTTCAATAGGATCTTTGCTCAGAATGACTCCATTAAGATCCATATCAATGGGGAAGGCAGCATGCATAATAGAGTGAGGATCTTCAAAAACATCCACATGGCCCAGTCCTAAAAAATGACCCATCTCATGCAAAGAAATATGACCAAGACTCCAAAGACTTCTCCGATTAAAATACATATCCGAAGTATGAAGCACCCCTCTTTCAAGATCATCACCCACCAGAGTCAATCTCATGGGAGTCGTTCCCGCATAAAATGCTGCCTTCTCGTCCCATTTCTCAAAGTTAGCCACATACATAACATTTTTCATATCCTTAAGGCTCATGCGAAACTCTTTTATGTAATCATTTCCCTTATCATCAATGCGCCCCTTATAATCAAACAGATCCTGACCTGCAGCATCCTCCCACATCTTCATACTATTACGTAAAATAGCCACGTGTGAGTCATCAAATTCAGAGGAAATATATATGGGAATAGGCAAGCCATCTAACCAGCCATCGGTAGCTAAAATAGGCCGTTCTGAAGTATAACCTTCCACAGAAGTCCGACCTTCTACGCTAGATACATCCGTGTTACGCAAAAACTCAAAAGGATCTTCATAAGCAGGAGTTTGCTTTTTAGGAGATCTCTCAATGGTACATCCCGCTATGATCACAGCAAGCACAATACATAGTACGTTAAACATGAACACCCACCAAACGCTTATTCTATATCAATTATAAGAACTCTTCTTAAAAACCTTTACCTTAAACCCATAGATTGAAGGCGCTCCAATTGCCTCATCACACGATGAATGTGACATGCCGCCCCAGCACAACCATAAATCTTTTGGATCCGTATCACATCACCTCGAGATAACACAACTATGTCAGAAGAATGATTCATCTCTGCTTGCATAATAGAACGAGAATCCTCAGATGAGTTCATATGACCAAGCCCTAAAAAATGGCCCAACTCATGTATTACCACAGCCCTTAATATTTTATAATAATCCCTTCTTTCTGCTTGAGATAAATCTCTGCTATGAATATGTCGAAAAAAGGCACCATTTAAATATATATCCCCTGCCATAACCCAAGGACCATACATCTGAGAAAATCCTCCCTGAGATACTTTATAGCCTTCAACAGATATTAAGGCAGCCCCCTGCCTTTCAAATGCACCATGTGCAAGATGACGCCTACCTGCTAATAAATCCGTAAAAGCTAACACATTACGCCCATCTTTTAGCTGACGATCACGATCACCAAAAGTATCTTTTTTCGTTCTAAGCACTCCTTGGATAGTTATCAATTTTTTACCCGTAGCCATCTCCCAAGCAGCTATGCTTTGCAAAACAATGGTTCTATGTACGCCAGAAATTTCTGAGGACAGATAGATCTTAACCGGAAACTCCTTCCAGCCCTTAGCAACCAATATCCCATCTTCAGCGGTCTCGGCATGTTCTCCAAACTCATCAGAACCATAAGCCAGAAGACGATCATGGTCTCTATCAGAGTGACTATCTTGCCAAGAAAACAGACCCACACAACCACAAGACAATAAACATACAACCACAAAACTTATGACTGCCACCACCATACCTCTATTCCCAAAAAACCACTCACGTTGACGACACACCCGCTAAAATGATTGAATATACATAGTTCTCATCAAACCATCTAACAGCCGCCTGATAACCCTGTCTCTAAGATAAAAACTATGCTGTATATTCCCATAGAAGCATTGCAGGCATTTGGCAAATATCTCCATAGCTGTGGCAAATTGTCTTCAACTATCCACTGCTACAGCTACGATATCGCTCACTTTCTACAATGGCTCTCTGATTACAGAAAGCCTTGCTACATTGAAGATTCTAACGATATTCAGCATTATCTCGACGATCTACGCACAAACTATAAACTTTCCCAAAACTCACTGAGAAGAAAGCTTATTTCTATAAAGATGTTTTTTAACTATCACTGCGCACAACTCCGTCCAAGCATGACACCTCCCACAGAACACATCCCCATTCCACCACGAGATGATTCTCTTGAAGATGTACTAACACCTGAAGATATTGAAAAGCTCTTAGCCAGTACCACCTCACCGGATAACAGCTATCGCTCTTATCGTGATCCCGCATTGATCGCACTGCTCTGCTTTGAAGGCATCAAATCCTATGAACTGATTTCACTTAAATGGCAAGACCTGAACACACATAAACATCCAAACCAGCACATTACGTTTACTATCCGTATCAGTGGAGCACGAAAACGCTGCATCGTTCTTTCACAAAATTCCAGTACGTACGTACAAAAGCTTAAAGAATATACCAGCCAACATCCAACATTCTCTAGCCCACAATCACCACTCTTTTGCCCCCTACAAGGCAAAAGCGCACTGCCAAGACACTCTAAAATGTCAAGACATGGCATCAAGTTTATGCTCTATGAACGAGCCAACACCATCCACATAGAAACACTCCATTCAGAAAAACTCAGACACTATGCCATCACCTACCAATTAGCCAAAGGACATAGTAGCTACGACATCCAAAAACACCTCGGAGTGAAACGCCAAGAAAGTATTGCAAGACATATACGTCAACAAAAAAGATGTGCTGTCTCATACACCTCAGCGTTGTCCTAACGAACGGCCATAACGAGCTATCACAAGCCCCCACTATGCAAAAAACTATGCAAGAAGATCTCTTTTGGATGAACATAGCCCTCTCTTTGGCAGAAAGCAGCTTAGCATTTGCCAAAAGATACCCACATAGCACAGCTGATATTCCCATCGGATGTGTTATAACCCGCGAGCATCACATATCATCTTTGAATAAAGCATCACAAACCCTAATCACAACAGCTAGTAATCACAAAGAAAACAGCCAAAACCCACTGCATCATGCCGAAAGCATGGCCATCCAACAAGCTGCCACCATACTCCAACGCTGGCGCCTCTACGATTGCACACTCTACACCACTTTAGAGCCCTGTGTGATGTGCAGCGGTGCCATTATCAACGCTCGTATCAAACGCGTGGTATTTGCTGCTTTTAGTCCCAAAAGTGGCGGATTAGGCAGTCTCTATGATCTTGCCAAAGATCATAAGCTCAATCACTCACCAAAAGTAATATCTGGGCTAGAAGAAGCCAGAGGAAGCAAGATACTCACAGAATTTTTCGCCCTTTCTCGACAAACAAACCATCTTTGAAAAAAGCAAACATATCACATCATTTACGATGTTTATAAGCTTCAAGAGTGAAAGCATCCACAGCTACAGCCTCTCTACGCAACTTTTCCACTTCCTCAAGACTCTTAGCTTCTGTCTCGCTAATCACCCCTTTTTCTAAGGCAACAGCAATACTTCTTTCTGGCTTATTCTTAGGAAGATCACCCGATTTAATGGCCTTACGAATTTTACGTAAAATCTTTTTAGCATCATAAGATGCACTAAACACATGATCCATAAAAGCTAGAGAATCCACAGTTCCATTAGCTTTTTTCATGGTCTTTGGAAGATATAAACCATGAACAGTCAAATCATCACGTAAACTAGATGGAACCGTAAGAGCTTTAGCAACAGCTTTTTTGGTTTTATCGCTTGGAAGAGTACCAAAAGCATTAAGACGTGTCCACCACAACAAAGGACCACGCGTAAGCCAAGTAAGCCCAGGAATTTCCAGATTATAAAATAACTCTTCAAAACCCCGTTGAATCTGAACAAAACAATAATCCACCGCATAATCTAAAGCAGGACGATGCTCTTTTTTAGAACCATCTGCCTCAAAACGACGTAAAGCACAGGTAATGAGATACATATGATTGAAAATATCTGCAAAACGACCCGTGGTAGATTCACGAAATTTTAAACCACCACCATACACTCCCATAGCCACATCAGCCCAAAAAGCAAATGTGGAAGATACCCAAGCTAACTTTTGATAATGACGACGAAGACGATAACCCTTACCTGAAGGAACAGACATAATCACATGACCACGAGTCAGAGAATGTACCATTGCTCTGGCCTTGTTGCGCACCACATGACCCAAATGCTTAGCAAATATCAGATCAAATGTTTTTACATCTCTATCAGCCATGGCAAATAACTCTTTTGCAGCATAAGGATGACAGCGTAAAGCTCCTTGACCAAAAATAATCATGGTACGCGTAAGGATATTAGCCCCTTCCACTGTGATACCAATGGGAGCAGCCATATACGGATGACCCAATAGGTTTTTCGGACCACAAGAAATACCCGCACCACCAAGAACATCCATGCCACGATTAAGAACATCACGAGAAATTTCTGTACCCAAATACTTCGACATAGCAGAAACCACAGCAGGCTTACGACCACTATCCACAGCACCCGATGTGAAAATACGCATGGACTCAATCACATAAGCCATACCACCAATATGTGCGAGCTGCTCCGATATCCCCTCAAATTGACCAATAGAGATACCAAATTGTTTGCGTATCTCACTATATGCTCCACTCAGCCGCGCCACCAATTTCACCATACCCGATCCTTGGGCTGGAAGAGATATAGCTCGCCCAGCAGCTAAGCATTCCATCAACATCTGCCAGCCTTTACCCACCCACTCAGTACCACCAATAATCTGATCCACACTCACTTCCACGTCCTTACCAGTGATCACCGAATTGTAAAACGGTACCCCCAATGGATCATGACGCAAATCTGTCTTAACACCTTCAAGTTTGGCATCCACCAATAAGCAGGTGATGCCCAAATGCACCCCTTTACCTAACAGATTTTCAGGATCTTCAAGCTTCACTGCCAAACCCAGAGTCGTAGCCACACTACCCAAAGTGATATATCTTTTATTCCAATTAAGCCGAATAAATAAAGCCTCTTTATCATCTACTTTTTTCTGAAATATCACCCCCTTGCTCTCAATGGATCCTGCATCCGATCCCGCATTAGGCTCAGTAAGACCAAAACATGGAATCTCACGACCATCAGCTAAACGCGGTAAATAATAATCTTTTTGTTCCGCAGTTCCGTAATGCACCAACAATTCTGCAGGTCCTAAAGAATTTGGCACCATCACAGTAATGGCAAGAGGTACCGAACGAGACGTCAGAATAGATACCACCTCTGAGTTAAGCTTGGCTGAAAACTCCAAACCTCCATACTTTTTAGGAATAATCATCCCAAAAAACTTTTCTTTCTTTAAGTAATCCCACACCTCTTGAGGTAAATCACGATCACGATACACCTCCCAATCATCTACCATAGAACAGAGATGATCGACTTTATCATCCACAAAAGCCTGCTCTTCAGCACTGATACGTTGCCACGGCTCTTTGAGAACACGAGTAAAATCAATTTTTCCAGAAAACAACTCTTTTTCAATCCACGTATCACCAGCTTCAATAGCTACTTTTTCTGTCTGAGAAATGCTAGGCATAGCCCCTAGTTTATCCAGTACTTTCATCACCATAGAAGAAAAGAAACGTCTTCTCAAAGGAGTTATAGCAAAGAACAAAGCCACTGCCACAATAAGGACCGTAAGAAACCACGTACCACCAAGAAGCAATACACTACCTCCTAACACAACACCCCATAGCCAAGCAGGCATCCCAAAGTAGGCAAGCAACAGCGCAACGAATACAAAAACCAGCAAACTAGTGAAGAACCCTAAAGCCATAGTCTTATCCTTAAAATTGCTAAAATCACCTCAAGTCTACACGCCACCCAGCTTTCTCTTTCTTTTCCTTTATAGCATCTCAACATCTCACGCTCTATATCTTATGTACAATCATAAGTCCTATCAATACACTAACTAACCTAACTATGATTCATCGATTCATCAAAGTAGGCTACGTCTTTATCTTTGACGGATTCTCCTTCTTTGAGCTCTTGTTATATGTCTCGTTGCATTCTTCTTGCTCGTCTATGTCATCCGAATAAACCATCTAACAAACACATAAACCAGCAATGACAACAAGATACTGCTGAATATTCTGCTGGAAACAGGCAAGAAACAAGCATCAGAAACAAAAGCAAAAGCAGCATGGAATAAAGATCCATTGACTACCATAATGATTTTAGGGTAGCAAAGGTCTAAACACAACTTTACTTGCTAAAAACCCTGCTGAAAACCCTGCTCATAACTTAGCACAGCAGGATACATAAGAAATGTGTGTCATGACTGATTATACTGGCTCATAATACTGACTGACTCATCATGTTTTTACACACATAGATACACACACCAAACAGCTCACACATCAGAGCCAACAACTCACATCTTTATCTACTTACTATCCATCAGCCTATCCACCGGCTAGCAACAGATGGTTCTTTATATCCTCTCTATCCTCTCTACTGTTTTGCCTAACCTCAACTATCATATAACCTCAAACAACATACTACCACTCGGATATACACGAAAACATATTACTCTGTCTCTAAAACAACACCACCACAGCCCTGATGATGGATCTTAGATTCCATCTAAAAATGCTTTATCTTCAACTTCAACTCTTACAAGCAACATATAAAATACATCTTTTGTTATTTTTCGTTGATACATTCTCACAACTCACGAGTTCTTATCAGACCTGCTATCCATGCATACCTCTTTGCCATCTTTCAAAAACACTCAACAAAGACCCTTGATGGTAACCTTCATTTTACGAACAACATCATCATGAACAGCCTTTTTAAGCTAAATTTTTAAAACTAGGTTTTTAAGACATACAGCTCATTACAGCGTCTGTGCTAACAAGGTAAGATAAAAATACACTTTTGATAAGCTCAATGGCAAAAAATGGCATAAATTCTTCATAAAGAACTGAGACCTTTTAAATCTTTTCAGCCATCACGTGAATCACTATTGAAACGCATCCCATATGACTTTCACCATACCGAATTCTGAAAAAACACACACAATCTTAGCTGATTTCATCATGTATTCTCTCTACTTTTTTAGACACCATCGGCACAACTAGATCATGACACAGCTACTATTGATATAGATGATATAGAACGAGAGCCCTCTTGAATTTTTAGCTATTCCGGTAGAATATAGATAGAAAGCCTAACTAAGACAAACATATCCCCCATACTCTACAAGACTGTCATCCATGAAACTTCACCCATGAAACCCTCATAACCTATTACCCAACAAGTCACCTAACAAGCAGTCGAGCTCCTCACATGAGTCCAAAAAACATCACATCTACAAGAGTCGCTGTAACCACTATAATCACCGTGTTATGGCTATGGATGCCTTATCCACAAGGAGTATCACTTCCTTTAGGCAATGACTTTCAACGACTCACCCCGTCATCTTCAGGTATTGACTTTATCAGTATCGAATCATCCTATCCCACCCCAGAAGGTGCTGTGATTATAGGATCAAGTATGGTGCACTCTGTTAGCGTACTACCCGTCATTATCGAACCAGGCATCAGAACCCAACGTTCAGTAGATACCCTCACTACCGCCCATCAGCATCTCTCTATTGGTCTTGGTAAAAATGTTGAGATCAGTGCACAGTTTCCTGTAACGATCTATGCTGCCAGCCTTGATCATCCCAGTGACAAAGGAGATCTTTCAAGCCCGGGACTGTTATATGCTGGAGCAGGAGCTAAATTCCGCTTCCATAAAAAGCATCACTATGAGTTTGCTCTTGGCACCGAGCTCGGTACCGACCTCATGGATAATAACCCTTATTCAGGCGATACCATGTCACTCCTCACAAACGTCTACATCAGTGCTACCGCTGAGTATAATCCTGTCATTTTAGGCTTCAACCTCGGCTATAAATTTCGCACAACAGGTGATGCCATCGCCACTGAAAACACCAATATACCCATCCAACCCATTCCACACACTTTGATTTTTGCCACAGGAATACGCTATTCAACAGCACATTATGGCGCACTCATCGCTGAGCTTTATGGCTCCCATGCACTTATAGATGACAGCAGAAACCAAACAGATAGGAGTGCCACAAGCATAGAAGCATTGGTGGGTTATTCAAGAGTATTTGCGAGTGGATTTGGCATCAAAGCTGCCGGAGGAGCTGAAATCCTAAAAGGTATCGGTACCGCACAATATCGCATTCTCGCTGGTATCGACTACCAATTTCCTTTAAACAAAATCGCCATAAATACCCCATCCACAAACAGCACAAAAAATACCTCCATACCTAAAAAGCCCCAACCCAAACAAAGCCCCAAAACCTTCGATAACTGGGAAGATGAACTAGAACAACTTCAAAAAGAAGATGCTGAAAAAGAAGAAGAAAATCCTGATGATGATGACGAAGTAGATTACCCTACTTTTTAACAGCATTCTGTGGTTTCAATGTAAGATATACATCAACTAACCATACAGCTTTTATGGACGTTACAAGAATTCTGAAGCACAGCGGAGGTTTGGTGACCCACAAGATCGAAAAAGGCGATATATCTAGAATTTGTGATATAACCGTAGGCTTTTCTTTAAAATCCTAAAAAACATCTTATAAGATCTCATTTTGATGGAAATAAATAACCACTCTTTTACAAAAAGAATCTAAAGCCTACGTGCATTTTCGATGTTAATCAGAAATAACGCATTTTGAGCTGTTCTTCTTTGAAGAATTCATTTAGATTGCAATCTGCCAGTAACATACCATTACTAGATAACAACAGAAAAATCAATAAAATGAGAATCTCTCATAAAATCCAGTTGCAACATAAAAAAAATCTTTCTTATAGATTGTGACATCATTTGTAAGAAAGAAAAGTACTACTGGATTGTGCTTATAGTCACAATACAGTCACATTGAGTTAAGACTTTGCTGCAAAACTATATATGATAGTATTCAACAATGTAACTTAATCAAGATTTTAACCAAGTCTTACAAATTTTTACCACATAAATCCTCAATCACCGAGTGCAAAACCGACGATAAGGAGAAGCATGAATATAATAACTGAAATCACTGATGCTAACAAGCCGAATGCATAATGAACGATCTTATTGCCTCAAATTTTTGATGTCCAAGCCTGGATGGGGGCGTAACTTGGAAACAGAATCTTTAATTTGATCTCATTGATCTTGCCATCAACTTTTTCTTCTTATGGCCGTAATTCCTAGTTTCTAGATTATCAATTTGAGGTACTTTTTAGAAGACATTATTAGCAATTTCCTTCATCTTTTGCTCATCATCATCTTTACAATTCTTTAATTTACTGGCATTGGCTCTTATCTTTATGCCATTAATACCAACTTCATTAAAGCCTTTGAGACGATTCTTTCTAAATCAACACATTGTTCTGTAACTCGGGAAGTTACCACCACATAAAAATCGTAAAGCCACATCTTAGATGAGCTTCGTTTCTATTTCGCAAGAAAAGAATATGCCCTTAGCATAAGAGTATGCATATAATACCCAAACATCATTAAAGGATTATGAGCACTTTACCAGGTATTTTTCTATTCTCAAATCTATCATAAAAAGATTTGGGGTTACCTTGTTCGTAGAATGTATTTAAGAGGTCACAGACAAAAACAAAAGTAATCTTTAGGCAACCAATCCACTGATCTTGATGAAATGAGAGAGCCTTGCCATAAATTGAATGTTTTCAATTTGACTCGCTTTCTCATAGATAAATGAAAATTCTAATGAAAATGAAAAACCTCTCAATCCCTTATGTAGGCAGGGATTGAGAGGTTTGAGATGTGATTTTTTAAAAAACTTCAAACATAGCAGCATGTACAAAGACATTAAGAGTCTCTAATACCCTCCATACATTTAAGCTTGTTGCCAACTAAATAACTCTTAAAGAATCAAACAAAATCCCTTTTTTAATACCAAATTTAGCTTACTTTTGATTACATATATGATCAATATTCCTTTCGTATCATCATTGTTACATTATTTATATAGAGATATTCTATTACATATTAAATTTTCATACAATCACTTATTAAGTTCTTTTTTATTCGAAAAATTCATGTGAGTTATAACTCTTCGATTAAATGCCACTACCTGATTATAAAAGAACTACAGTAAATGATCATGATTAGTTTTTTCACTGTTAAGAGCCTCAACAAATCTAGACACAAACGATCTCATTACCTCCATCGATTGTTTATCCTCAGAAGAAATTTTATTATAAGTAACGCCTGGCCATCTTTCATGATCATCCGGAAAGACCGTTTGATCAACAACAACTTTGGAATCCGATTCTCCATTGAAAGCTTTATATCCAGCTAATTGACTAAATACCCGAGTTTCTTCCTTAGAAAATATTAAACTAGTATAATTTGGATTAGGATATGGAGGTTTATACAACTTAAACTCCAACCACATCTCACTTCTCCCTAAATTTCGAATGCTTTCTAAAACAGTATCTAATCGACCTCCTAGAAGAAAAGAGTCATCCCAAAATTGCAATGTATTACGACTATCTAACCTATGTCCGTATTTTTTATCACCATTTCTTGGCCACCGTTTACCATTATATCCCGCCTGCGACAACAAAAAATCGAACAGAGGCCCACCATTCTCGCCTCGAGCGTCATTGACTCGGACATGTTCAAAAGTTCCATCGGACCTTTTATATCGAACAAAAACTGCCACAGCACCATAAAGAACTTTGCAATTTGAATAGTCATCATAATTATGGAAAAAAAATGAACCTTGAGGAGAATACGCACGTGCAGAAACATTAGATGCTGAAAAATTCGCAAAACTACCTAAAGTCACTGGGTCATGATTGTTATACACAATACAACCGCCTTGTTGTTGTCCACTAATTGAATACTTCTGTATAAGTGATTTATCTATATTAGCAGTAGCATCAGCATTAGCTTTTTTTAATTCCGCGGATATTTCTTGATCTATCTCTTTATCTGATCCTGCAAAATCGATATCTTCTTGAGGTTCAGCAGAAGCAACAGATGATACACTTCTAGTAACTGGGGCATTATCCCATTTATTACAACCAACAAGAAGCAAATTAAAAGCGATGAGTGCAACAAAAAATTTATTTAGATATTTCGAAAATGGGGTGGGGGGTAACACAGTGACTTTGCAATTGTTTTTTACGTTCATTTAAAACCTTTTTCTTTGATTAGTTCAGTATTGTTTCTAGTGGTAATGATAAGATGTCTTAGTAAATGAAATTCTGTTACTATAATAAGAAAAGCCTTTCGTTGTTGTTCATGTATATCTACTTATTTGAGACAAAAAAAATATCAACTAACCCATGACCCTTATCGGTAATGTCTTAAGATTTCTTTAGACATCATTCAATATACATGGAAGGGAAGGGATTATAAGGCTATTTGGTATCCTTTGTTCGTGGCATCAACCCGCAGCTTACGCTCCCTTGATCTTACCCACACCACTCTGATCATCAAAAGCCTAAGGCTAGCCTGAACTATTACCTAAACGCAAAATGGCTGTAAATTTTGCTGGTGATCACTTTTCTACTTATCATAATAGCAACAGCAATATATGGACAACTCATTTTAAATCTGAAGATAGGGCTAAAATATATTGCTATTGTGTATCAAAAGGCAATGATCTAAAATCTCCCGGAATCAGCGAATGCATCTCTTGTCCAAGTTGCTTCTACTATTTTTGGGGATATTCAATCAAACTCCGTTGCAATGTCGAGAATCTCACTACTCCTCGAAGAGAGTTAGCAGTCAGGAACAAAAAGAGCTCCATCCTCTTGATAATCGGGTGGAACAAGGTGTTAAGGACGCCAAAAAACTTATCCCAGCGCTTTGAAGTAAGTCATATATCAAAAAGCATACTCTGAGCATGCATCCGATTTATCACTGGAAAGCAGAGCGCGTATATGCTCACCTATTTATGTGCTTTTTAACGTATACCTTACTCAAACATACCGAGCTAGAGTTCAATAAAGTTAGTATTTCTTATAGCCCTGAAACAATCTTAGACGTTTTGAGAAATGTTAAAACATACTTTGTTCAAGATAGCAGGCGAAAAACAAGCATCAGAAACAAGGGAGGCCATAAGGCACATACATAAGGGCTATCCCATACACCTAACATACATTTCAGATAGCAAAGCAGAGCAGTATGGAATAAAGATCAATGGGCTCCCATAATGATACTAAGATAGCAAAGATCTAGACACAACATCACCTACTGATGACTTAGTGAGCAGGATACATAGAAAATGTATCATGACTGATCTTACTGACTCATCATACTCTTACACACACCAAATAGTTCACACATCATAGCCAACAACTCACATCTTTACCTACTTACTATCCACCAGTTAACAACAGATGATTCCTTATATTTTCTCTACTTTTTTGAATAGCCTCAAAACCATAAAAACCAACATGACAAAGTCTTGCCTTGAAAAATAAACAAGCAACATAAATTTTTGCTAGCTTTCATTGTTATGAACAACATCATCACTTAACTCTAACAGTATAAAATATGATGAAACACACATAATCATTATGAATAGATTTAGCTTGTTTAAGTTAAACTTTAAGTCCCACTGTACAATATAAGCATAATCATTGCTACCACACCAACGAATACAACACCAACAGAAATGACATCCATCGCCCAAGTCGCAGTGTCAGAATTCCTTTGGTTTCCGTCACTCATATGCAAGGCCATCAATTCTTCTTGTGATAGTTTTGGATCAGGAATCAGTAGTGAAATGTTACTATGTCCTTTAAGTAGTTGATCAGCAACATCTTGAATAGCTAGAAACTTTTCTTTTTCTGTCATACCATCATGATCAAGAATAAGATCAACAAAGTTACTACTCACGCCATATTTTGCCAGGATATCTATCTTATTATCTAAATCAAACTGAGAAACATCAAAGGCATCATACTGCCCCAAAGAAACTACCTCGGGTGAAAAACCATAGGCCTGCGAAGAAATCATCGGTAAGCCTAAACATAGCATCACAATAAATTTTACTAAGTTGTTCACTTAATTCCCTTTCTAAAATAACATTAAATACAAAAACGTCACTATCAAAATTGTGTCAAATAAAAAAGCAGACAAGCACAAGCTAGTCCTTCTGGGGGGACATTATACACAAAGAAAACTAAAAAAAAAGAGTTTTTAATAAAAAAATAATTGGACCTACCCACAGAACAAATCCTGCAATAGAAAGGTTGTTATATTTGAAAGTTTTGGTGCTATCTTTGATTTCCATGTAAACAATAAGCACACGATACACGAGATATGAACTACGTTGCATTGAACCAAAAAGGGGTTAAGCAGCAAAAACATCATTATGATTGACAAAGTTATGGATCATAGCTCTTAACTTCAACTCCTGAAACTGATGCCCTTTCTTAGCCCGCTTTCTTTTAGCCCAGCACCACCTTTAACACCTCTGTACTAAGGAAGGGTTGTGATGTTACCTTAGAGCCATTATCATGATGTGTTATCAATCATGATAAGTTAATGTAGAAGGTGTATTGTAACTGAAATGTATCTCTTTATAAGCCACCTCACTGCAGTGGTTTGAAGATCTCTATTCTATTATGACACATGATAAACTGTTGTAGGAACCTGTAAGTTATGAATGGTGCGTTTGAAGGACATAACCCACCCACTGAAGCTCTGGATTTCTTGCTATCGTGCTATCCACATAAATACCCCATATGGTTGCGTGTGTGCCAAAAAATAGGTTATACGTTTAAAGATAGAACTTTATTAGCTGAGGCTTTCACTCACCGTTCTGCCTTGAGTGAACTGAGTCAAAAGCTGAGCTGTGAAACAAAAAAGAGTTGGATAGCATGGCTTCCTTGGAATGAGAGAATGGAATTTCTAGGAGACAGTGTGCTGTCCTTGGTGATAAGTTCGTGGTTGTGGCATCATAAAAGATCTTTTAGCGAAGGAGAATTCTCTAAAAAACGCTCGTTGTTGGTCCAAGAGAAAACGTTAGTGCAAGTGGCTCATATCTATGATATTGGTCAGTGTGTATTGTTGGGCAGTGCTGCAGAAAAATCAGGTGCTGGTAACAATGATGGATTGTTAGGAGATACTCTTGAAGCCTTTGTGGGTGCCGTGTATTTGGACAGTGATTTTGCAAGAGTCTGTCACATAGTTGAGCACATGTTTGCTCCTTTTTTAGAAGATATTTCTGACAAAGAAGCTTGCCTGCTAGAGGATGTAGAAGACCATAAAAGCCGGCTTCAAGAACTGAGCCAAATGCATTATGGGTCTTTGCCTGAATATATACTCGTCAGTGAAGAAGGTCTGGCACATGCCAAAGAATTTGTTATGGAATGTCACTTACAGGGCAAGTGTTTAGCCACAGGCAAGGGAAGCAGTAAAAAGCGTGCATCTCAACACGCAGCAGCGCAAGCATTGCAGGGTAAGATATTTTCTAAACATGCTGGCATCCATACGAAAACAAGTGCTACTACTAAATAAGCTGCTAAACGAGGAGTGATAATAAGTGTCTCATTATTATGGAAAAGTGTCTTTAATTGGGCGGGTTAATGTTGGCAAATCCAAGTTATTCAATCGCTTAACTGCTCAGAGACGCATGATTGTTAGCCATGAGCCTGGTGCTACCAGAGACCGAGTCTACGGTACCTGTCGAATGGGATTAGGAGAATGGAGTGTTATCGACAGTGGTGGCTATGAAACACACGATTTTTCTTATCAGCCCTTTGGCGAAGAACTTGTTTGGCAGCAAACAGAGAAAGCCCTTGAAGAATCTGATTTGGCGTTATTGATCATGGATGGCCGTCATGGTTTCCATGTTTTTGACGGAGAGCTCGCTCAAATGCTTCATCGAAGCTCAAAACCTGTGATGTATGTGGTCAATAAAGTGGATGATATCCGTTTGGCAGATAAGTATCTCAGTGATTTTTATAATCATCTCCATCAAGCTGAAAAGATATGGCCCGTAAGTGCTGCCTCTGCTGCTGGGCTAAAAGTTCTTGTAACAGAAGTGGAACATGTTTTATCAAGCATTCAAAAGCCCAAAAAATCCACAGAATCAGAACAGCCTGCTCCTGCCATTGCTTTAATTGGTAGGCCAAATAGCGGTAAAAGTTCTTTATTAAATCGCCTCAGTTCTTCTCAGCGCAGCTGTGTCAGCGATGTAGCAGGAACCACGCGTGATCTCATTGATGTAGCCACAACATATAATTATCAAAATTATACACTGGTGGATACGGCTGGAGTTCGCAGACGCACAAAAGTGGATGAGGGACTTGAAAGAATCAGTGTAACCTTAAGTATCAAAGCCATCAACCAATCAGATGTATGCGTTCTTGTTATTGATGCTATACAAGGTTTCACTGATCAAGACGCTAAACTTGTGCGTTTAGTTATGACTGCACAAAAACCACTACTTGTGGTTATAAACAAGTGGGATTTAATATCTGATAAATCATCCAATACCTTAAAACACTACGAAGACAATTTACGACGTCATCATTTAGCGAGCATGTCTTTTGTGCCCATACGTGCCGTCTCAGCACTAAAAAATCAAAGAGTTCATGAATTATTCACTATTATCGAAACGTTAGTAAACATGTCATCTAAACGTATTCCTACAGCTATAGTCAATCGAGAACTCATGAAAATCACCCAAGCAAGGATGCCTCACTTGATCAAATCGTTTCAAAAACGCGTCAAATTTTACTATGCAACCCAGGTTTCCATAAAACCACCCACATTCTTAATTAAATGCAATGTAGCCCATGCCATCAAAGATTCATACAAAAGCTACATTAAAGCAAGTTTACAAAAAGCTTTGCCATTTCATCTTGTAACAATTAGGCTCATTTTTCGTGATAAACAAGAAGAAAATGAGCAACAAAATGCATCACGTAGCACTCTTCAGACACATAAACATAAAAATGCATAATCTGCACCATATATCTTTTATCTTTACAACATATTCCATATGTATTTTCCTCACTTAAAGCACCTTGCCCATATCATTGACAGTATATGAGTTATGGTTTACTTTTAAGCTATGGCTGTAAAAACAGGACTTAAAAAAAGGGGACTATGATGGGAAACAATGATTCTACACAAGAAAATGCTAAAGCTCATTTCATAGATCACACAAAAAACCCTGACAGTCCAACGATATTTGATAAAATCCTTAAAGGTGACATACCTTGTAAGAAAGTTTATGAAGATGAGGATGTGTTAGCCTTTAATGATATCCAACCACAAGCTCCCGTACATGTCTTGGTGATTCCAAAAAAGAAATGGAAATCCTTTTCAAACCTTCATCTTGCTAAAGATGAAGTGGTGGGTGTATATATGAAAAAAGTGTCATATGTGGCGCATCAATTAGGACTTGATGGTCCGGGATATCGTGTTGTCTTTAATCATGGCGAACATGGAGCTCAAAGTGTTGATTATATTCATGCGCATATTTTAGCAGGACGCTCTATGCAGTGGCCTCCTGGATGAGCTTATAACTCGCACCTATTGATTTATGTTTATAGCTTATAAATATCCGTTAACACATTTTTCAATGACATAAACACAGACTGTTACACTCTTTTTTCTCTTTCTCTCATCAAAGCAAGTCTTTGAAAAAGACTTAAGAAAAAGAACGGCAATAACAGAGTTATGATCCACAAAATAGCAGAATGTCTGTGATCAAGGGTTTCTGCTGCGATGGTGTTGACATGTCTTTGTGTTGTATTTTGGTCCATAAGTATGGAACAACCGGTTGCAGGAATACGTTTTCGACCTGTTTGTTTCGTCGATGATGCATTGAGATTATTAGTAATAGCCCATTTAAGAGCTTTTTCTGCATCAACAATACCTTTTCCCAACAACCTGACCGTTTGGTTGGAGTTAGCTATTTTTCTTTTAAAACTCTTGTTTTCTGTTGCGTACAGAGATAGATCTGATGTTTCTCTAAGGAGATGATTGACTTGAGCAAAAGTGGCATAAGGCCTTACAGCTAAAATAAGCCCTGCTATACCAGCGACTAAAGGCGAAGCTTGTGAGGTTCCACCTTGACGATTAGTACTACCACCGCTAATTGAAGATTGCAGCATATTTCCTGATGCAGCCACATCCACCCAATAGCCAGAGTTTGAAAAATCGGATTTTTTTAATCCTGGCCCTATAGCAGCTACTGAAGTAAAGTGTTCATAAGCTGCAGGAAATTCACGTTCTGAAGTAAATGCATTGCCTGCTGCAGCTATTAAAACAATACCCCTGCCTTTTTTACTAAGACTTTTTGTTATAAATCGAATACTAATAGAGCTCGTATCTTTGCCGAGTGAGGCATTTAACACTCTTACTTTTGGATATTGGTTAACAAATTCATAAGCTCTTAACAAAGCTACATCGGGGATTTTACCCTTTTCATCTGTAACTTTTATGGGAAGAAAACGACAAAATGGGCAAGCTCCATAAACTTGATCTTTTTGATACCCTACAGCAAGTCCTGTGACATGTGTTCCATGATGACAGTTTGTTCCCTCACAGCGGTTACCATGCCCATTTGATCCTGCAGGATAAAATGCTGCATTGCCTAATTTTCTGCCTTTCTTGTAATCTTGATTAGATGGCCTAGATGTATTGCAACCATTAGCAGCACAACCTAACAAGCCTGTATTAAAGCCAGAAAAAACAGCAACCCTATTTTTAAGAGCAGGGTGTTCTATATCCACCCCCGAATCCACAATAGCTATAATAGGGGCATTAGACCGTAAGGTTTCAATTTTCTTATTACTCAATCGAGACACAATATCAAGAGCTTTATCAATTTTCAGTTGTTTAATATGATAGAAATGCCCACTCTCATTTCTTTCCTTATAATCTTTTGCCACCGCTTGCACATTGTCTCTGTGACTTGGTTCTTCTACAAAAAGCGAAGAATAACGGTTAGGTTCTGCATACCAGATATATTGATCTTTCTGCCATTGAGCAAGAGTATGACGAGCTTGATCTGTTGTGGAAAACCTGACTTTTGAAATAAGCGCTCTACCATACATTTGATCCATTTTATGGATAGCGTTTTCTGGCATAAGCGATGATAAAGAAAAAGGAATAGACGTATCTATCTGAGTGTCGTGATCTGGAGACTGATAATCATCAAACATATCCACACTGGAAATCAACTCCACATCTTCAAGGTAACCTGTTTCTACAAAATCTTGATAATACTGCTGATGCAAAGACGCACTATGTAAGGCATAATCTGGTGAGCTAGTTAGTGAAGAATGATCTTTGAAAGCCACAAGATATTCCAACTCTTTGGCTTTTCCCTCGGTGATGTCTGTATCCATAGGATGGATAATCAAAGGTTGGTGGCTATGAGCTAGCGGATCCTGTGGATACATATCTCCACAGGATATGAAAAAAAAACAGCTCACCATAATCCCTAAAACACGGTATACCATGATTCTAAATTGCACAGCCACAGCTACAGCCACAGCCATAACCATAACCACAGCCATCATCATGATGATCATATAAACGATGGATGTCATAAAGCCAGATGATGAATGATGTGATGGTAAAGATGTTCCATAAGGTACACATCTACGATTGTGAGCTATAGCAAATAAGGGCATTATCTGGAAAGGGTATTGTGCAAAGGAAGAAAGGGCACCCAATGAGGTTTTGGTTGTGTTCGTTTGTTCACAAGAACGTAAGAAAAGGAAGGTAAGCATGGTTTGTCTTGGTTGGATTTTGTGACACCTATATTGCCAAAGTGTTGTTGCTGCTGAGCGGTGAGTGATGGCAGAGCCACTTTGCCTCTTTCTGTTCCTATCCATCCTACTATGACCATAGCACCTTGAATTTCCACTGACCAATAATTGAGCCGATCTTGGCTCACAGAAAAGACTGCCGTGCTACAATCGGAACGTTGATACACTTGCTTAATAAGAGCTGCATAATCAGAGAAAAGATCTGCCTTAGGCAAGACAGCTTTATGACCTACGGGCTGAGATATTAAGACTTTGCTCTCAGGGTGGGTGTGCTTGATGGTGCGAAAGAATGTAGGTTTCGTATGTGGAGGCTTTTGTTGTACCAAAGAGCCATAAAGGACGGCAAGTTTGAGAGGTGAAATAGGCTCTTCACCAAGCAATAAGCCCAGATCTTGACGTTTAGTATCCCAACCTAACATGTGAAACAACCCTTTAAGAGATCCATAACCATAATCTCTTACAGAAGCTGCAAGAGCATATATACGATTATCTTTTGCTAAACCGTAGTATGACTCTTCACTGGGTTGTGGGCCTCTGTCATAGAGTCTCTTGCCTTTCGTCAGCATAAGTAACGTTAAGAAAGGCACCACCATATGCCCCATAGGTCTTTGAGTATACAGCGCTCTATTGTACATACTTTTAGCGTAATGTTTTCCACCACGGAGTGCTGCGACTTCTCCTGTGGAACTATCATAAACCACACCCGCTACCTCCACTTCCTTTGCAAAGTATTGAGGGGAATGTGAGGTGAGATTGGCAAGTAACTGATAACGACGTTTAAGACGATGATCTAAAGTGCTTTGCCACTTTCGACTAAAAGTAGAGTTGATATGCAAGCCGTTATTAAGGGTATGGGCGGGCAAGTAATAACGTAATTCACCAGTAAGAGCATCCATAAAATAGCTGCCTTGTAACATGGTTTTTTTACGAACTGTGGGGGTTTTAGCAGAACGGACCACTTGCCTATAAGTTTTCCGCGTTATCCAACCTTCTTCAAAAGTACGTTTTAAAATATAGATCTGTCTTCTACGTGCTTCTTTAGGCCTTGAACTCAAACGTGATGGTGCTTTGAGCATAGCAGCCAAATAAGCCGCTTCGGATAAAGCAAGATCTCGAGCAGACTTATGGAAATACGTTTGAGAAGCTGCCTCAATACCATAAGCTCCCTTGCCAAAATACATCTGATTGAGGTAAATGCTCACAATATCATCTTTGCTAAGATGATGCTCTAAAGCTACAGCTATGGCTAATTCTTTGAGTTTACGAGAAAGGTGTTTCTTATGATGAAGAAAGAAATGTCTAGCTGTTTGCTGAGTGATGGTGGAGCCTCCCTCCACAAAAGCTCTATGCTGGATATTTTTTATAAGAGCTCTCATCATACCCTTCCAACTCACCCCCTTATGATCATAAAAATGAGCATCTTCGGCAGCTAAGAATACCCGGATGGTATCTTCGCTCAGCTCAGAGAGAGGTATATTCAAACGATACTCTTTACCTAAGTATCCCATCAAAGTGTTGTTGTTATCAAAAATTTCACTGCTATAGCGCAGATCTTTTGCAGAAAATGCAGAGATCTTTTGTACCATCTTAGCAATCTCTTCTTGATACACATGCTGTGAGCGCATCAATACCACATTCACCACAGCAACAGGAAGAGTCACTATCAGTACACATAACATCAGAGGTATAAGTATTTTTTTACGCATCATATATGCTTTAGAAAAGTTCTAGCCTTAAGAGATCTTACTGGATCTTCTTCAAGGCTAGCATAAGCATATGATCGCTAAAGGACGGCAAGTCTGAAGAATATGCCGCAAGGAAACTAGTTGTGTTTTGGGGCTACAAGTTGCTGCCATTGAGCCATTTTTGCTGAAAAAACCTGAGAGCGTTCCACAGCAGATAGGTTACGTGTCAGAAGGTGATCATCGTACTTGAGCTTACCTTCATCACCTGCCTTTTGGGCTTTAAGAACATACTTCTCTATATCACTCGTAACGGCACGGATAGAATCCGGTGCCGTAGCATGATATTTCACCACCAATTGATCCATCAAAAAAAAGCAAGTAAGCCAATGTTCTTGCTTACAGTAATATTTTGTCACAAATATCTCTGAATTCATCACACGCTCTTCTCCTATTTTGTAGTTTTCTTCCATAGTTGTGGTATAGGAAGAATGAGGAAAGCGTTCTTTGAGTTTTTTCCATGTATTGAGAGCTTTTTTGGTGAAATCTTGTTCACGATCTTCCTCATCCGGTGCATCTTTCCAATAAGACAGCCCAATACGGTAATAGGCAAAGTCCAATTGCGGATGGTCAGGATGAAGCAAAGTAAACTGTTGATAAGCAGCAGTGGCTTGTGGATAATCAGCAAGTTCAAAATGAGCATTAGCCATCAACAATTCCGCAGTGGTGGCAAAACGGCTATAAGGATAGCGTGAACGAAACTCTTGAAGGTCATCAATAGCATTTTTGTAGCTCTTATTATCATAAGACTCTTTGGCTTTCACATAAGCATCCTCAGCTCCCATAGAAAGATCCTTACTGCTCTGACAAGCTGACATCACAACACCTACTCCTATGACCACAACGCTCAAAAAAGCGATATGGAAGGAAGCAAAAAACATGCGAAAGTATGGATAGAAATACATAGAGATGAAGGATTTTATCTATAAAAGAAGTAACTAAGACGATACATACAAAGCTATCAAAATGAAATTCAGACCATTAACGTCGATAGTCCTCTGTCCATCAGAAGACAATCATGTGTGATACATACACCTGTAGTAGTGAATAGATCAAGCTTTTTTTCTTTCTTATCTTTCTTGTGAATTTCTTATGGTTTCTTCTTTCTTATATATGGCTTATGTATCTGTTGTATCTGTAACTATATCTATACTAACTATGCGTGTACCGGCTATGACTATAACGTGTTTATATGGAGCTCACTTAAAGCCAATACTATCATAATGCGTGGTTCACCGAGAGGACTTGTTATGATGCGTTATTGTCACTTATGAGTGGAGTTTGTCAACAACGATTTTTGTTATATACCCTGTTGCAACTCGTCGAAATAGATGCTCAAAGATGACTCAAGATATGAAGGAAGATGTGTGCACGAAATCCAAATGGATGTGGCTAGTTCTGATTGCAGCCAATTAACGGTTTCTTCTTATAGAAAATACCGCTCTATCATCATACGTTTAGTAGTTTTATCTTTTCTAATCCATGGTCTTGTTATCACCTATGTAGTAGATAGTTCCACCACAAAGTCCCAAAATAGAAATGATATACGTGATGTGAATCACGGTCGTGATACTTTACCAAACGACAAGGAATACTCTTATGTGGATGTGTTTTTAGAGCCTAACGAAGTACCAGATGAGACCTTAAAAGACATCAAAGCTTTAGGGTTTCAAGATCGCCTCGTAGAAGAAGAAACCGTAGTGGCTGTAGAAGGCAAAGAACCACAATCTAATGTGATCACTGAGACAACACCTCCCCAAAATCCAAAAACTCCAAAAAATCCGATACAGCCTGTAGCTGAAGCAATACAAGATGACGGAGACTCAGAAGAACCTGTTACAAGCAAGACAGAGACAGCCCTTACAAAAGACCCTTCACCATTTTCTTCTTTACTAAATAGCCCTTCCCGTACAGCTTATGAAGGTTTGTTAGCTCAATCTCAAAACCTTCTTCCCAAGAACTCTTCATCAGCTATGGTTTCTGATAAGAAAAAAGGCCAACGTATCAATCTTTCAACTCAGTCATTTTCTTACAGCCATATTAGCTATATGTCAAAGTTTAAACGGCAATTTGAAAGCACCTGGGAATACCCCACAGAAGCAAAGAAATCTCGACTCACTGGTAGTGTTAGGTTGAGATTTTATATTTTTGAAGACGGCCAACTTGGTAATATAACCATTGTTTCATCGAGTGGCTATGACATTTTGGATCAAGCCGTGCTACAAGCCTTACATGCAGCTGCTCCTTTTGATCGTGTCCCAGAAAGAATGCTCTCTAAAAGAGAGCATTCTCCAACAAAAACCAAACAACATGCCAAACAACATGCCAAAAAAACTGAAGAAGATAAAGATCAAAGAAGATTATTAGAAATACATGGAGAATTCCGCTATCAACTATTGTAATCTTCTGGTTATCTTGTTTGTCTTGCCTAAAAAACATGAGACATCATCACAACCGCCACAAACATATCCTCAGACAATCAGACCGAAACAAAACCATACAACACATGACACAACACGGCTATGAGTAGGATCATGACGTCTTTAAGTTCCTCAGAAGCATTCTCTCTAGCTAAGAAATATTTAGTAGGAGGAGTGAATTCTCCTGTACGAGCGTATTCTTTTGTGGGCGGAACTCCTCCATTTATTGCCAAAGCAAAAGGAGCATACATCTATGATATCGATGCTCATAAATATATAGATTATGTCAACTCTTGGGGGGCATGTATCGTAGGGCATAGCCACCCTGAAGTGGTAAAGGCCGTATCTGAGCAAGCATCTCAAGGACTTTCTTATGGAGCCCCTACCTTACTTGAAGTCAAGCTAGCTCAAAAAATTGCTCAAGAAGTTCCTTCCATGGAACAGATGCGTTTTGTCTGTTCAGGAACAGAAGCCACCATGAGTGCTATCAGGGTGGCACGAGCGTATACAGGACATCATCATATCCTAAAATTCCATGGTCATTATCATGGTCATAGCGATGCATTGCTGACAGCTAGTGGCTCTGGTGTCATCACTCAAGGCTTGCCAGGTTCAGCAGGTGTACCCCCAGCCAGTGTCGCCTCAACGTTAGTGATTCCTTTTAACTGTCCTGCAAGCCTTGAAAAAGTTTTTGCTGAACACGGTAAACACTTAGCATGTGTTATATGTGAACTTGTGGTGGGTAATTCAGGCTTTATTCTTCCTCAACAAGATTTTTTAGACACTCTCAAAAATCTTGTCAAACGTTATAAGGTGTTAGTTATTGCTGATGAGGTCATGAGTGGTTTTCGTGTGGGTATGGGAGGAGCTCAAAAAGAGTATGATATACAACCTGATATGACCGTGTTAGGAAAAGTGATCGGAGGAGGGCTACCCATAGGAGCGTATGGTGGGCGCGCTCAGATCATGTCTCTTGTGGCACCCCAAGGAGACGTATATCAAGCTGGTACTCTTGCAGGCAATCCACTGGCCATGGCCAGTGGACTCGCAACCATGAACATTTTGTCTCAAGAAGGTGCTTTTGAACAACTACACACACGTACAACACAATTGTGCAAAGGTTTGCTAGAGTGTGCTCAACGTCATGGCATAGATTTAGTCAGTGCCAACCTAGGAGGTATGTTTGGCTTTGCTTTTAGTGCCAAAACCATCAAGAATATCTCTACTCTCAATGCATTGGACCATAACATCTTTAAAACATTTTTTCATTGTATGTTACGTTTAGGTATCTATCTTCCTCCCTCTCCTTATGAAGCATGTTTTATCTCTTTAGCTCATAGTCAAGAAGATGTAGAGCATACACTGGCTCAAGCAGATAAAGCTATGGCTGAGTTAAAAGATTCTCTTAAACCATAAAAAAGATGATTTTATGATCACCTCTCAAGAGACTTTAACCAAAGCTCGCATAGGATGGGCTTATTATGTGAATGTTTTTCCTGTAATATCTCTTTTAAGCAATAACCTTAAAGATCATGATGTGGAGCTCATTAGACATTATCCCAAACATATCAACACGCAATTTCGTAAAGGTGAGCTTGATATAGCCCTATGCTCCACTGTAACCTTATTGCATCATCCTCACTCGTTTATATGCTCTCATTGGGGAGTATGTTCTCATGGTGCTGTAAAAAGTGTCTATCTTGCATCACAGCAACCTAACCCTAAACTACAAGCTCACATCAAAGACGCTCAAAGAAAGCTAGCCCATCTTTGGCGATCACAACGCTACTCATCACTTTTTTCTGACCAATGGACCTCACTCGAGCATTTTCGCAAGCTCGCTGGAGTGGGTGATTTCCCTGCTCCTTCACTGGATTTAGGCCATACCTCTGAAGCCAGTGCCGCTTTGGCTTTGATATTTTATAAGCTATGGTTTGGTAGCAGCATGCCACATAATCTAGATGAAGCTCATAGATCACCCCTCAAACTCTATATTGGTGATGAAGCCTTGTTTCATCACCATGATTTTGGTTTTAAAGTTGATATATCTTCTACTTGGAGTGAACTCACAGGGCTGCCATTTGTTTTTGCTGCATGGCTCGCATCTTCTCAAGATACAACACGAACTCCCTCATGGAATGTATTGACAGACTGTATTGATAAGGCAAATCACCAAGCGAAAGAAGTACTACTTCACTCCCCCGAGTATTTTTGGAATAAGCTGAAGTCTTCTCCTTATGGAGACACATATGCTTCTATCTCAAAAGAAACCATGCTGGAGTATTGGCAAACATCTATACACTACAGTATAGGTGCTGAAGAAAAACAAGCCATCAAGCTCTATCTATCACTAGCCTCAGAAGTACTGCCCTCACCACATCCTACTCTTTAAACATGTCCCTTCTTTTTTCTATTCTGACTTCTTAAACTCTTCACTAAGACTTTGAGAAAGCCAAGGAATAGACATAGACAAGGATAAACAAGGATAATACATGCTCACAGAGATATTTACTCAAAGCCAAATCTATATGGCAGGCGCTCTACGTTATGGTCCGGTATGGCTATTTGTATGTATTGTCTTTTTACTGGATATGCGCTACATCTCAGCCATCCAAAGAAACATCGAAGCACTACTCGCAGCAGCTCGGCTTTTTTTGACAGAAAGAGGACATATTGATCAATACACTGAAAGCTTAGCTACGCATAATGATACAACGACTTTATCTCATAGCTCTGTTTTTGATATGCGCTCTCTTTCCGGAGAGTTAGCCAAATGGATAGATAAGGATTATTTTTTCCAAATCTTTTGTTCTGGTAAGAATTTTCAAAATATTTTTGTGCTGCATCTTCAAGAATACATAGTGATTTTAGAGTGGCTTCTCAGTGGATACAGCTTTATAAAACAAGCACTCAAATCTTTTTGTCTCATCGGCTGTGTGTTGTGTTATCTGTCTTTGCAGTTTGGAGCTCATCATTATGATTTCACCACAATGATGATAGGTTTTGTTGTGGTGCATATGATCTATTTTTGTGTAGCTAGAGCGCGATTATTAAGATGTTTGATTAAAGACATCACTGGCCATAACATTCCTCATAAAGAACCTAGACCATACTCATATGGAAACACACCTGGAAACACGTTGCTTTGGAAGTATGGAGCTGATCTGGTTTTATGGCTATATAGAGTGGTATTTCATCGAGGCTTTTTACAGGTACTACTCAAAGAATACTGGATAGTGAAGTCTCAACACAATGCCATAGCATCACCACAAACTTCCTCTCAGATTTTTGCACTCTCAAGTAGACGCTTTATACGAGAAGATAAGCTTAGACAAGATTTTTCACTTTTTCAGATTCTTCAAGGACTCTGTATAGTGACACTGTTTTTAATAGATAATTACCATCGTTTAGCTTTGAATTATTTTTCGTAACAGTGATAGCTAGACTCCATAACACGTGCCTCATAGCTTTAAGAAGGGTTCAGTATAGTAATGCCTTCTTAAAAAGCACCTGCCATTAGCCAGTAACCATAAAGCAAACATAAAAGATCTATCTTACCATGTCATAATCTGTAATTTGACTTGACTGTTATTCAAAGCAAAGATAATGTCAGGCTGGTGATCTCCTTTAGGAGACATCTGGATGCAAATTCTTAGTAACCATCTCTAGCACATGCGGCACTTCCCCAAAAAGCAGAGTGACCTAACAAGAGAACCAGCATCAGCGCTTCTGTAACTGAAATATCCTGAGATAAAGATAGATCATTATGGAGTTGATCTTTTAAGTAAAATGGATTATAGAATAAAACAAACTCACAAAACGCACAGAGAGCAAACCAACGCACACAATGAATAACTTAACACATACTTTAACAACACTCTTTATAAACACATTACGCACAAGCATGTTAAAAGATTCGTACAAGCTAACGCATAAACCAAAACCCACTAACTGACAGGCCACTACTTGATGACAACAAAAATAATTGTATATGTCCCTTTCAATATAAAAAAAAATATGTAATATAACTTGTAAAGCTCAACACTAACAGACTAACACCGTGACAACAATAGACAAAACCATAGACAAAACAATAGACAAAACAAAGAACAGAAAACCACACATTTAACCTGCATTTTTTAACATAGCTTAATTTAATATGGATATAATTCAACATAGGATGTTCCCATAACCGTTTTAAACATAAGTTTATATAGGCACAATAAGGATAACAATAAGGATAGCAATAATGATAATAAGTAAGTACCACTCACACTATTATGCGTTTTTTACAAGATGTGTTTATGATTTTTTTCAAGTAGATATTCGTACTTTATACAATATATAAAAAAGGATTTTATATGTTCATTTGGAAAATTACCGCACCGATGCTTATGAGTTATTTAAGAATGTTTTCAAGGTCGCATCTTTGGTTAGCTGTGATATGTAGTATTTCGTTAGGGCAAGTGTCCTGTACTGCAGACAAGACAACTTCTTCCAAATCTGAGGGAGTAGCTACAAACGACGATACAAGTGAAGGCTATCAAAACCTACAAGATAACGCACAAAATAAGCAACCTGATGAATCCGTTCCTGAACTTTACTCAGAGTCACCTGCTACACCTGCTACAAAAAAAGACGCCACTGCAGAAAAGTACAAGGTTAACACATCTACACAATCTGAGACCAATGTAAGTCTTTCTGAAAATGAGCCTGATGAAAACTCTCAAGATAAGACTTCGCAAAATAAGCAGCCCATATCACAAAAAGACAACACTTCTTCCATTAACGAAGAAACGGCTACACAAGAAACCATACCTGATCACCAAAAACACAATAACGTTTTAGCAGAAGTTCTGGCCATGGATCAGCCAGATAAAGACAGTCCCTTTTTTGATCTGTTTACAGATGTACAAGATTTGCAGCTAAAAAAGGGAAATATAGTTATTGAAAAGCATGCTCGTTACCCCTGCGAACTTTTGCATTGGGTATTCAAAATAAGCATGTCCACTCATGTGAATCATCGATCTTCACGAGACTTTTCATTAGATTTTGTCAAAAAATCTCTGAAGCATTATATGGAATATTTGGACCAAGAAAAAATCTATTTTTCAAAAAAAGATGAAGATTTTATCATGAATCATCTTGCCCATAGTTTGAAATCAGAATTAGTCGAAAACTCATGCCATAGCATCGAGCTTGTAGCTGAAATATATATGAAAAGATTTATTGATAGACTGCCTATGGTATATAAAAATTTAGTTACGAATCATGACTTTTCTAAAAAAGAATACCTCTTTAGACCAGAGAAAAGAGATTATGTTGATTCTTTTGACGCCTTATCAGATCGTGTTCGTAAAATCATAAAATTTAGGTACAAAGTAAAGAAGGTGAGATATCCAAAAGAGAATTTTGCTGATCATGCTAATAAAGTAGCACTCCCTTTCCATCTAGCTGCTCAAAAAGTGAAGACATTCTCAACCTTTCAAACTTACGATGCCTATTTAACCACATTATCTTATTTGTTCGATTCTCATACAAATTTTTTAAATCATGAAAAACAACCTGGCTTCTTAGGTGGATTAACTGATACGGGCTTAGTTGGCATAGGTGTTCGTCTGAACATCACAGAAGATGAGTTGATTATTACAGATGTAATATCTGGTGGTAGTGCCAGAAGAGATGGAACCATTCAGCCTGAAGATATCATTTTAGGTGTTCGTCAAGACGGAGCTGATGAGCAATGGGAATATACAAAAGATACCTCTTTTGATTACATAATGTCTCGAATAAGAGGAGAAATAGACACCACTGTTCACGTGAAAGTGAAACGCTTGCTTTCAGATCTTGACACAAGTACAGAAGATGAAAATGAAACAAAGGACGTCACAGATTCTTCTGAAAATACCAAAACAGAGAAAAGTTTTGAGATCATTGATGTGACTTTGGTAAGAGATCACATTAAGCCAGAAAATATTCTTAATCTTCCTTTTCACCATGTTCCTGTAGAAACAACACTTAGAGAAAAACCAGTAAAAGTAGGCTATCTTGTTTTTGAACAGTTTTATAATAACAGCATTCGAAACACAGGTGTTGCTGACGATATCAGTGCTGCTGTAAAAAACATGATAGATGATGGGGTAGAAAGCCTTGTCATCGACTTAAGAAACAACGGAGGAGGGTTATTAGGAAGTGCTTTGTGGGTCATATCATTGTTTATGGATGCACCTGTAGGTGTTTACGAACGTGGTCGTAATTTTACAAATCACAGAAAGGACTCACATCCTACATTCCCCTCATTTACTCAATCCATCTTTCACGGAACAGATCCGAATAGGCGCAGTGTAATCAATGTATACCCTTTTACAGACATACACCCCTCAACTTTTCCTAAAATTCGGGATCAGATGTATTTTTATGATTTACCTATTGTCGTCATGGTAGAAGGAGGAACAGCCAGTGCAGCTGAAATACTTGCTCAGGCCATTAAGGTAAATGGACGCGGCATTATTGTAGGTGATAAACACACATCAGGTAAAGGATCTGTGCAAAGAGTATTGCGTCTTCCTTATCAAAAATTTCAACTAGACGGCGAGCCCATTGGCTCAGCGGTTAAAGTTACTGTAGCTCAATTTTTCGGAGCTGATGGCAAATCCATTCAAGATGTTGGAGTGGAATCAGATATACTTTTACCTTCTCCTGGTTTCTTTGGTCATGTTTTTGCTAAAGAAGATAAGCATTCCATTCCATATTCTGAATTGGACCCCAAGTATGCTCAAAACTTAACCTTGGATTTTCGCAATCCTAACATAGTTTCTGCATTACGTGATCTATCTACATCTCGTCGATTACCAGATTCTTTATATGGCAAGATGATAGATTGGTTCTTAAAATCAGAACACCAACAGATGCTAGAAGACATGGAATTTAAAACTATGGAAAAAGTAGCTCTCTATTTTGAAACGAACGACTTAAAAGAAGAAATAACTGAAGCAGATAACTTTATGAAAAAGTTAAACACTTTAGCAAAAGAATATAGACTGCTTACATACGATTTTGAAGATACTTTATATGAAGGTGATCGTACGGAATTATTCTATTCCATGATGGAAAAAGACTATGCTCTAAAAGAAGCTGTACATATTGCTGCAGATTATTTTGTACTGTGTAGAGGTGATCAGCCTGAATTAAATGAATTTGATGAGTCATTATATAATCCAAGCCAAGGATGCTTTAATAGTCATGAACAAGAAAACGAATTTTAGTCGTAAGTAGTCGTGAGTATAATAAACAACAAACCAAATAACAGAGTTATGAGTACATTTATGGGAGCTATAATGCAAAATTGGATAATAGGTATAGTCTGTGGTTTACTTCTTATAACTGGATGTAGTAACAATACCAGCAGTAACAGCAGTGACAACACTAATAAAAAAACATCGCAAACGCTATCAACAAAAAGCACAGACCAAACAAGCAAAACAGAAAGTAAAGTAACACCCAATAGTGCCAATGATTCTAGGTTTGTTTCTGACAATGCTACCCAAGAAGAAGAGCTTCTCCTAGGTCAATCTGTTTCAAAAGATAATTCTATTCAAGTTCAAGATAGCAAGCAGAATGAAAACAGCGACACAGTAACTGTTGACAATGGCTTTGATTCGATCCCTTCTGTATCAGCCAAATTTACAACCATGAGCCCTTTGGCTAGGATAGAATTATCTTGCCAAGAGATGAAAGAAACTATTGATATCATACGCCTTAAATCCGTTAAAATGATGCCATCCGATGATTTAACATATCAAGAATTTAATAATCGATTTGTTAAAGAAGTTTTTTATAATTACTTAGGCAAACTTGACAGTGAGAAAATTTACCTGTCACGTGAAGATGTTGATTTCATATTCAGTGAATATCCTCAATTACTTTCCAAACTCGCTGGTGATAACACCTGTGCTGACATCAAAGAAATCAATCAGGCTTTTGCTCACTTTAAAGACATAGCTCTTCAACGACACACAGACTTGAAGTCTGTGCTTTATATGGATCATGATTTTAGTTTAGATGAGAAATTTATTGAAGAAGGCTCATTGCGATCGTTTTCTTTTGAAGAAGAATTGCCAGATCGAATGCGTCGTTTTGTGAAGCTCCGTCTTATTAAGGCACAAAAACGTTTCCCTGACTTGAGTAACTCCGAGTTAAAAGATGTTGTCGCCTCTCAATTGGATACTTTTTTAGATAGCCGATTAAACTTGGAAGAGGGTGAACGAAATATTTTATTCACTAAAGCATTCACCGACTTTCTGGGACATTATGGAAAAATTTATACTCATTATGAGCAGCATCTCCACGCCAAGCGTTTTGACGGCTATAAATTTGGTCTTGATGTACTGATTTCACAATTGACAGACTCAGGTGATTGGGTTGTTACAGGCACTCCTGACCAAATGAGTGTCAATAACGGCAAACTAGAAGTTGGTGACCATGTACTAGGTATATATGATGATTACAAAGTACATGGTTGGGTGGATGTCAGTTCTCGCAATGCTCATCACATCACACACACACTTTTAGAAGACCTTTTATTAGGTTCAGTGGGCTCTACAGTACGTCTTATGGCAGCTCGTCCATCTGCTAGCAATGGTCTTTTAGGCAATCCTTTTGAAGTCACTTTAACGAGAAATTCTCCTACCCATGATCGCAATAATACCTCACAAAAAACCGTTGTTTCCTTTTATGATGTGGTACCTTCAAAAGTAAATGGTCAAGACGTAAGAGTTGGAACAATATTGATTCCTGAATTTTACGGTAATTTCATACCTCAATCTAAGATACCATACCTTTTCGGTTCTATGGGAACAGAAACTCAAATAGCATATGCACTGAATGCACTAAGTAAAAAAGATGTAGATGTACTCCTTTTGGATTTAAGAAACAACGCTTCTTTGATAACTGACATCCAAGGTGTTATGTCGACATTTCATTCTTTAAATGTATTTTTAGAACATATGCATTTTGGCTATATCAAGAATAGTAGAGACGATGACTTTCCTTTTTATAGAGAAATGATAGATAAACAAAAGATGCCACATGATAAATCATCACCACGGCTGCCCGGAGAAGATGTAGGTGTGGATAAAAAAGAAACTTTTCTCTACCACGAACAAGAAAAACTCCCTAAACTCTCATTGAAAGTATTGCTTTATAGTCAATCTATTCCTAGTTATTACCAACATGTTTTTCAATACTTGTCTCCTAAATACTCACCAACTTCATCTTGGATCGCAGGGCCTGAAAAACTGATAAAACCTCGCCAAATACCTATTGTTGTCTTAACGAGTCATCGAACCCGAGCTTTAGGAGAGTTATTTGCAAATAATTTGCGCGCTCACGGGCGTGCTATTGTAGTGGGTGGTGAAAGAACTTATGGTGACGCTACATCGCCTGGTATTCAGGTATTGAATTCTGGTGCCTCAATACAATTAGGACTAAGAGAAATTTATGGTGCGGATAATAAATCCATTCAAGGATTAGGCATTGACTCTGATGTAGTGATCCCTTGGCCTGAGAATGTTAGCACACATCAAAACACTGCTCGAGATTCTTTTGACCCTATTTTACCTGGAACAGACCACAGTCTAGATTTGGGCTTTCGAGATAGTGAATTACTAAATTCCTTAAAGAGTTTTTCTAAAGAACGCATAAGTGAAAACTCATTCTTTGTGGATACTGCAACTTTGATTGAAAATCTAAAGAAACAGCAATTTTCTAATCCTTTAAGCACTGTGTCTTTGCTCTTAGATAATAATGACTCACAAAACGAAGAACACAAACACCGTATCGTTGATGATTTTGAACTTACTTACCAATACAGTGTTTCCTCTCTTGATAGATACTATAATCATTTCTTAAAAGAGCAGAGAACTCTCGCTGATCAAAAAAGCACCCAAAGGCTACTGTCCATGGATCATGTTTTAAGAGAAGCCATGGCTATTGCATCTGACTATTATGTGTTATGTCGTGTGACACATTCAAAACAAGTCAATGCAGCTTTGGGTGATATCAGTCATTCTGAGCCTAAAAAAGGGTTCAACCCCTTAAAACACCCTAAGGAAAAATTCCAACCACATGCTGAATTAGGTTGTGGTGTGACTTATGTTGAAGACTTAGTAGTAGAAAACGACACCTCATCACAGCAACAAAATGGATCAACATCTTCCGAAGCTGAAGATTCCACTCAAGATGAAGAAGAAAGTGGAAGTGATAATCCACTACCAGATAATTCTTCTACTGACGAAAGCACAGGAACTGACGAAGGCGCAGGAACTGACGAAAGCACAGGAACTGACGAAAGCGCAGGAACTGACGAAAGCACAGGAACTGACGAAGGCACAGGAACTGACGAAGGCGCAGGAACTGACGAAAGCGCAGGAACTGACGAAGGCACAGGAACTGACGAAGGCGCAGGAACTGACGAAAGCACAGGAACTGACGAAGGCACAGGAACTGACGAAGGCACAGGAACTGACGAAGGCACAGGAACTGACGAAGGCACAGGAACTGACGAAGGCGCAGGAACTGACGAAGGCGCAGGAACTGACGAAGGCGCAGGAACTGACGAAGGCACAGGAACTGACGAAGGCACAGGAACTGACGAAGGCACAGGAACTGACGAAGGCACAGGAACTGACGAAGGCACAGGAACTGACGAAGGCACAGGAACTGACGAAGGCACAGGTACCCCTCTTCTAGAGCAGCCACCCCTTTTACACACAACTGACACAGAAGCAGCTACTAGTGAAGAAACAGCTACAGAGCCTTCAGAGTAGAAAATAAAAAATTATGTATATATGACATCCAGCAACGAGCTATCATGAAGATAAGCGATACGCTCTATTGATTAGGTAGACATTGATTAAATAAAGCCACTAAGAAAGCAGTATTGCCTGTAGTGTGTATAAAAAACACAATAGGGCATCTGTGCTGAGTATTCGTGGCAAATATCTCGTAATATGTTACACATTTCTGCTTAAATCAGTATATGGCTTTAATAGTCATACCTCATCAGACCATCACATATGCCGAAATGTACAGCCAGCACAAAAAAGCACCGCAAATCAAACAACATAGAAAAAAAATCCGCATGACAGTGAATCAAGACTTATATTGACTGACTAACAGGTCTTATATTGCCTTTGATCGACAATAACTGATACTCAGATATAATGCCTTGTATCATTGACTTGTTATATAAAGTTTTCTAATACTAGTTGTATAGTTGGCATGAGATATTGAAAAGTTACAGTTATAACTAGGAGAAATTGGGAGTGTCAAAAGCTCTTCATACGGGTAAGCCGTCATGGCTCAAGACTCCTATTTCATCTGGGTCGGTATACTATGATGTCAAAAAAGACTTACGTAAGCGTTCATTAGTAACTGTTTGTGAGGAAGCCAAGTGTCCTAATATTGGTGAGTGTTGGAGCAAACGTACTGCAACATTCATGGTTTTAGGTGATGTCTGTACTAGGGCATGTCGTTTTTGCAATGTGAAAACAGGCAATCCTCAAGGGAAGGTGAACATAAATGAGCCATATGAAGTGGCTGCTAGTGTTAAAGCTATGAAGCTAAGCTATGTGGTTTTAACCATGGTGGATCGTGATGACCTAGGTGATGGTGGTTCGCATCATGTCATTGAAGTGGTGTCACAGATTAGACGAGAAAATCCTGAAATACTTGTAGAAGTACTTGCTGGTGATTTCGCAGGCGACATGTCTGCTATTGAAGGTCTTTTAGGGGCTAAAATTCAGGTATATGCACATAACATTGAAACCGTGTCTCGCTTATCACCGCGTGTGAGAGATGGACGTGCTCATTATGATACTTCCTTGAAAATACTCCAGTATGCCAAGAAACATTCAGCTACAGATGTGTTAACTAAATCATCTATGATGCTAGGACTTGGTGAAGCTAATGAAGAAGTCAAACAAACCATGATAGATCTTCGCACTGTGGGGTGTGATCTTCTAACCTTAGGACAATATATGCGTCCATCCAAACGTCATTTATCGGTAAAGGAATGGGTAACACCAACCATGTTTGACTCATATGCTCGCATGGCCAAGTCCTTAGGCTTTAAAGAAGTTATGAGTCATCCCTTAGCTCGCAGTAGCTATAAGGCTAAAGACTTATATCAAAATGCCATAAAAGCACTCTCATGATCCTGACTACAACATGTATTCTAACAAAACATTGATCCTACCCGAAAACCATTTTTTCTGGGTAACATCATGTGTCATATAACCGCTCATAGCTCATAATACACAGCTATCTCCCTAAAGTACTAGCTTGTTGGTGAGTCTTTCCTTAGCCCTGTGGCTTTGCAAGACAATAAGATTCTGCTTTTTATGAAAGCAACTGAACTGAACCAATTCTCTTAGAGCTAGTCCACTTTTTGTGTGTGCTCCTGCAGATTTGGCTGCGATTTAGATGACAACTGATCTACTTGAATGAGCGAATTTAAATGTTGAAGGTACTGACGGCCTTGTCTACAGGAGTCTTCAAACGAAAAGCGGGTGCTATAAAAACTCTTGAATATGTTTAGAGATTCTGCAGGCTCTACGCTGACATTGCTACGATTGCTTAATTTAAATGACTCAATAAGCTCTGCATTAAGATGTGGCGCTATCTTCACCAACCATTTAGTAGGCGTTATTTCTGTATCACCACTCACAAGTGTTGAGCTTTGATCTGCTAGCACAGCAGAGACAGGTTCTGAGGTGATATGAAAGCTCTGCCAAGGCAAATAATATGTTTGGCGTCCATTGATAATCAATTCTATGGATTCAAACAAAGGAGGAGGACTTATACTTTTAACCTCTATAAAACCGTCCTCCTCTTTTTTAGGCACAATCGTTGATGACTCTGCTGACGAGGCATTCACAATGGGAACAGCTTGGGTGTCACTTTCACTATAAATAAGGTGCCATTGCATTTTTATAGTAGAGATATCTTTAATAACTGATAGCTCTTCGCTCTCTTTTAACACATCTGTGAAGTCTATGGTTACGTGATCATACGGAGAAAGACTTAACAAGAAAGGATAATCATCTTCATGAAAGGAAAACTCAATGTGATCCGTTTTCCAAGTTTTATCTACTGATGTGTCATCTTTATTTGAATGAGCACTATCAAAAAAAGGTTTGATAAAAACCATGCTGATGGATTCAATGGGTAAATCCAAAAAACACCCATACCTTCTCGCACAACCTCCCTCTTGTAGTTCACATGGTCTTTGAGGCTTATGCTGTATAACCGTCTCTGTGGAAGCCCCGTGCATATCTTCTACAATGGTCTCTTCTGTTGGTGTGTCTGGTACCGATGCATCAGGCTGGTTATGTAGCTGAGAAGACTCACTGGATTCTTGCCTACATGATACCAAAATACACATTAACCCCAGGCTCATCAACCAGTGATGGATATAGAACACATGACCAAAGAAAACATAAGACATAAAGGCTCTTTTTTTATCTATTTTGTCTATATTCGTTACTATCTTAAAATATGGCTCATATAAAAAAATGCTGACACATATAGATGCTATTTATGAACATTTCTTTTATGTATGTATTTATTATTGTTATTAATTGTTATTATCACTTTATTGTCATGGGGGTTATGGTCTATACTCCATGAGCTCACACGGATACGGCTGTATTCATAGCAAAGCCACTACAGAACCTAGCATAACTCAATGGCTATGCACCCTTATACCTAAATTGTTCTTATAAGGTCAAGCTAGAAATACCTTTTCAGCAGCATGCAACGCCTCAATTAGGCGATCGACATCGGCACAATTGTTGTATAAATAAGGAGAAGCGCGAAGTGTAGAAGATGTTTTGAGATAACTATGTAGAGGCATAGCACAATGATGACCCGCTCTGAGTGCCACTCCATAGGTATCAGCAAAACAGGCTAGGTCATGGGCATGAATTTTCAGATGACTAAAACTCACTATTCCCACCCAACTGGCCTCTAAAAAAGATGTGCAAGTCAGAGCTGATGCTGTGGTATTAGGACAGTAAGTACGAATATATGGAAACGACCGTAAAGCCTCTCGCAGATATATTCCCAGCTCAATATCATGATTTAAAGCACCTAGACGATCTAAACTCTTAAGATAGATGATAGCTGCTTCAAGGCCAATAACACCTGCAATATGAGGTGTTCCAGCTTCAAATTTATGAGGAATATCGGTGATGGAAAAACCATCAACTGTGACTTTCTCAATCATGTCACCACCACCGTGATAAGGAGGCATCTCTTCGAGATGTTGACGTTTCCCCCACAACACCCCTACTCCTGTAGGACCACACATTTTATGGGAAGAAAACACATAAAAATCCACCCCTAAAGACGTAACATCCACTTCCAGATGCGGCGTTGCTTGAGCTCCATCAAGCATAAAATAACAGCCAGCATCCTTGCATAACTGAGATATAGCTTGCACAGGCTGAATGGTTCCTAAAACATTGCTCACATGAGCTATGGATACCAGTGTTGTGCGCTCGCTAAGAAGCTCTTTAAGAACCTCTATATCCACCACCCCGTTTTCTGTTAACGGCAAAAAATGTAACTTAAAACCGATCTTTTTTGCAAGCATCTGCCAAGGCACAATATTGGCGTGATGTTCTGCAACACTGAGAATAACCTCTGAACGGGCAGAAAGTTTACTATGACTCAGTCCATGGGCCACAAGATTGATAGCCTCCGTACAACCACGGGTAAAAATCACCTCTTTGGGATCAGGAGCTGTTAAAAAATCAGCCACAGTGGTACGACTTTGTTCATAAGCTTGAGTAGCTTTTTCTGAAAGCGCATAAAGTCCACGATGAATATTGGCATGCTCATAACGATAATAGCGATCCATACGCTCAATCACCTGATGAGGTTTTTGCGATGAAGCAGCACTATCAAGAAAAGCTAACGTCTTATGATGATGTTTGATCAATGGAAAGTCTTGCCGTATCTTTTCAGCTGAAAAAGTGGTCATAGTGTTAAAAAATCCCCAAAAAAGTGGATGATAAGATTTTCCCGCACGCAGCCACCAACACTCAATAAAGACACAACCTTAAGACATATCAATCGCTCAGTCAGCAGGTGCACAGATGGTGTTGAGATGACGCCAGCCAAGAGTTGGGTGAGCAAATTTAACGTTTGGAAAACTGGAAGCGCTTACGTGCACCAGGTTGTCCAGGAAGCTTACGCTCTTTAATACGCGCATCACGAGTGATGAGTCCCGCTTGTTTCAGAGGAGTCCTTTTTTCTGGAAGGGCTATAGCAATGGCCTTAGAAATACCATGTCTAATCGCTTCAGCCTGACCACTTAAACCACCTCCACATACATTGACCAACACATCAAAAGTGTTATGAAGATCACCGACAACAAAAGGCTGTTTCACAATCATTTGTGACGTGGGACGTTCAAGATATGTATCATAAGGACGTTGATTGATGGTAATCTTACCATCGCCTGGTTTTAACCAAACTCGAGCCACAGACGTTTTTCTTTTTCCCACAGCATGAGTGAGTGCTGGAATATCCATAATATAAAGACTTTCTACAAATTAAGAAGTTGATGAATACGTTTAAGGCTGAGACACAGGCGTAACACCCAAACCACTCACATCCACAGCAACAGGACTTTGTGTTTGATGAGAATGCTCACTGCCTGCATATATACGCAAGTTTTTCATACATACAGCACGAAGCTTATTTTTCGGTAACATCCCCCTTACAGCACGCTCAAGTAAAGATGTCGGTTTTTTATCTTTAAGCTTAGCAGCAGTAATGGATTTAATACCCCCCATATAACCACTGTGCCAGTGATACATTTTTTTGCTGAGCTTATTGCCTGATAACACAATTTTATCAGCATTTATCACAATCACATTATCACCACAATCAAGATGAGGAACAAAATATGTTTTGTGCTTGCCTCTAAGCACATGCACAACACGTGAAGCAAGACGCCCCAGCGTTTGATCCTTGGCATCGATAATCAACCACCTTTTTGTGATATCTTGCGGCCTAACCGACTGTGTTTTCATAAATACCCTAAAATAACGTTAAAATAGTTCACCCAAAAATAATCCACACACACAGCCACACGCTAACTAGCTTGCGCTCACTAGCTTAAGTCCGTGCAATAATCAGACTTTGCTGATACGATGTGTGGCCTAGCTTAATGTATTGTATGTATTGTATGTATTGTATGATGTATTTTGCTTTGTTTGTTATGCTAGTTCTTTATACGTTCTCATATACGTTCTCATATACGTTCTCATAAATATATCTATAATTATGCCACTCAAACACACATACTATCAGTGTACCAGTCAGTGTACCAGTCTGGTCAATGCCTGCAGTGTAACATCTTTACATGCAGCTTGCAAAGTATCATATGGCCCATCTGTTTTCAATACTAGAGTGTTTAAAAAGGCATTAGAAACGAATACCTCCAGGTGTTCTAGGAGCTGGAATGGTATCACGGATATTTTCTATGCCAGTAAGGTACATAAGCATACGTTCAAGCCCCATACCATAGCCACTATGAGGCACTGAGCCATGACGGCGCAGATCAAGATACCAACTTAGGTCCTCACCAAGAGACAGTTTATCCATGGCAACTTTGAGGTAGTCATAACGTTCTTCCCGCTGTGATCCTCCCATCAATTCCCCACCTCGCGGCACAAAAAAATCCATACACGCTACAGTCTCTCCATCATCATTGCTGCGCATATAAAATGCTTTAATATCTTTAGGATAATCTGTCACAAACACGGGAGCTTTAAAATAGGTTTCTGCTAGAAACACTTCATGCTCTTTAGATAAATCTTCACCAAAGACAGGCACAGGAACAGAGAAACGAGCAGCATGTGTTTTCAAGAGCTTAAGAGCCTCTTTATATGTGATAGTGGTGGGAGCATCTTGAGTAGCAAACCCATGTAATGCCTCAAGGGTCGTATGCTTGTGAGAATGAATAAAAAAATCCATTTCATCAGGAAATTTTTCAAGTCCATAACGAATAAGATAAGTGAAGTGCTTGTGAGCCAAATCTATGCAATCTCTAAGATCAGCAAAAGCCATTTCGGGCTCAATCATCCAAAACTCAGCAAGATGATGGCGAGTATTTGAGTTTTCAGCACGAAAGGTCGGACCAAAGGTATAAACTTTGCCTAAGCCATGTGCCAAAAATTCCGCCTCTAATTGTCCTGTGACATTTAGATAAGCTTTGGTATGAAAAAAATCTTCACTATAATCCACTTTATGATCTTCAAGATCAAGTGAGGTGACTTGAAATATATCACCAGCCCCTTCACCATCACTTTGAGTCATAAGAGGAGTATGCACATAAAAAAAGCCTTCCTGACTAAAAAATTCATGAGTAGCCAATGAGAGAGCATGTCTTAAACGAAAAATAGCTGAGAACGTTTGCGTTCGAGGACGCAAGTGAGCTATTTCTCTAAGAAATTCCAAAGAGTGGCTTTTCTTTTGAAGAGGATAATCCTCTCCCACCTCTCCTACTATGACCAAATCTTTAACAATCAACTCCAGTGTTTGCCCTCGTGCTGGAGAAGGTACTAACTTTCCTGTGACAGTGATGGCCGTACCTGAATGTATTTTCTCTAAGATAGCATCCCATTTCGGCTCTGCATCAATGACACACTGTAAGGTGCGATGACAAGAACCATCACTTAAAGACATAAAAGAGCACCTTTTAGCACTACGTTTACTACGAACCCAACCTGCCACCACTGTGACTGGTAAAGACTCCAGCTTTTCAAGAGGGATATGTAAAAGATCCACAATCATGTGTCGATTTTGCATAAGCTATAACTTCAAATAACAAAATGAAAAAAGAAACATCGCCTAAAATATACGGCTCTGCTTACCTGTAGATATATGTTTATGAATCAATATGATTTTGAGAAGTAGAGAGTCCTTTAAACGAAGCATAAACAGCCACATAGTAACCGCAATGTTGATAAATCTCAACAGAACGTGAAAAAGAATTCGAAAAGATAAGAAACCGCTCAAAAGCATGACGGTCTTTGAAGGTTTTAATCCACAAGTGACACTTATTACACACCATCAAGTCATTAAACGGTGATAGTTTCTCAATAGTAGTCAAACAACACGGCTTGAATTTTTTATAGGTGATATGTTGAAAATTTGGTTGATGAGATAGTTCTGACAGATCATAAAAACCAAATTTGTGTGGTTGATGATTGGGCAGTAATGTAGATGCCATGATGATCTCTAAGTGGTGATAGCCCACTAGGTTTGTCTATCTTAGACAAAGATATCTCTCACTCTTTCTCACTATCGTTATGACTTGCTTATATAGCTGTACTATCTCTATACCCTCTATACCCTCTATACCCATAAGACTAGCTTAAATGATATATTTCTACTCACTCTCTCTATCATCCCTTCTCTCTATCATCCCTTCTCTCTATCATCCCATCGTGTCCATAGGACTCACCGAACACATCTTTCCATAAAAATTTCCATACAAGACAATCAGGCACTACCACAGTTTACCTCTCTGACATAAAACAGCCAAGTTTTTTTTACTAGTTTGTGGGTAAAGATGCGGAATGGGTAAAACTGAAGGTGAGAAGATCATCAAAGACCTCATCGATGAACACTCCCAGATGGGATCCCCATCTGGGAGTGTATACCATAATATGAGGATTGCTAGCAGCGATATCAAGAACTCGCATCACTTCAGAAGATGCCTCTTTCCGATTATCAATCAAGAATGGATCATCCAATGAAAAATACATCACCGTGTTGTGATGGATATGTAAGATACTTTGAGTCATATCATTGATTGTTTCATAATAGGCAAGCTTCTCTTCATAGCTGGCATTTGCGATAGGTAAATGACGCAATCCGTAATGAATAAACACCTCATTATAAGTCGGTCTCTTGGGATGACGTATATTAGGAATGGATAGCGCATTCATCATATTAAGAAGCTCTACATAAGCGATCTGATTGATCAAACGATCGTTAACATTTTTTGGATCGTGCTTGTAGTAGTCTAGGAGCCTTTTGGTAGTGACTTGAAAGCCACGTGTAAACAGATAAGGCAAAGTTTTGAAGATAAAATCAAAAGAATAGTCTGCAGATGAAAATGACAAACGATGCGGCACGGTTGAGGCGATAGCATCGAGCACTCTAAAAGATTCACTATGGTGAATCACCGGACTACCAACAAACCCTCCGCCAGCGAATAATCGTGATCGCGATGGTTTTTGGCTATCAATACCCAAAAGGCGTAAAGCCATATTACCACCTCCTGAATAACCGATCACTCCTGAGCGTTCTTTATCCACTTTCCATTCTGCATACACATTTTCCAGTCGCATGCGAAGATCATGAGCAAAGACATTCATATTCCATGGCAACTCAACACATGAACGAAGGAATGGATCGGACAAAAAGCCATTAAAAGCCAACACACGTGCCCCGGGATGCTGGCGATCAATCCATGCCAACGTTTGGTTATAAAACACACCCGTTTTCCATTGAGTATACGTTCCTGGTAGCAGAAGAAAGGTGAAAGCATCGCTATCACTTGCCTCACGAATATAGGCTTCGAAAGGTAACGGACAATTGCTTTGTTCTTTGAATAATTCAGATTTTGGTAAGGTAATTTTTTTAAAAACTCCCGTTTTTTGGTAATGAGGTGATGCAGAACGGACCACACTAAGAACAGGCAACAATAGCGGATCATAAGGGAAATCATGTCCGCGAAAAGGAACATAGGATGGCTTTTTTGGGCCATAAAATGTGCTGTCTTGGATGAAAGAATCAAACACACGCTTACGCTTGCGCACAAGCTGAGAAGCAGGACTGGATGATCTTTGATCCTCAAAGTGTTGAAGAGATGAAGAAGAGGCTTCATCATCGTCATAATAACAAGCAGCTGATAACATCACTAGAAAACACAACACATACTTTGTTAAACAAACCAAAAAAGTTGTATGAGGTACATGCATAGGATTCAACTTGTAATAATAGAGCCAAAAAGACATATAGAATTCCTCTCTTGAATATACTAACCCTGCAGCGACCCTAGAGATAAACTTATACAGTTGATGATGATGTGATAAAGGTCTTGTTAGATATCACATCATTTATGCCACAAACATCATCAACGTTTACAATAAAACTGAGAGGAATGAAGATAACACATTGTTTTATAGATGCTACAAAATAAAAGCTTCCATGTTCTCTATTAAGTAAAAATTCCGTAAAGATCGAAATGTATAAGCTGTAGATATATATCACATAAACATATAAGCATGGAACAGATGATACCCTCTAGTTATGCAAACTCGTAGAGTTCATAAATTGGCTGAGAAGCTATCATGTATGTGTCATAAGATGACTGTAAACAACACTTCGCCGTCAGAAAGTAGCCATTAGCTATAAATACCACAGCATCACTTTTAAACAGACTCTTTTTTATAACACAAAAACACGCTGCTAGAAACTGAACCACTAGATCGTAAAGCGCAAGTCCTTAAATTCACTGAAATTCAAGAGACAACCTTTCAAGATGACCTTTTTTATGTTCAGTTCTATCAGCACAACATTCAAATAAGACTTGAACTGCTTTCTTATTCATGCTAATCTTTGATTGTTGGACATTCGTCCTTCTTTAGACTCTGATCATGTCTAGCTTTTTGGGTTTCATTCGTAGCTGTTACGTTTACATCTACGCACAAAGTGATACCACATAACAAAAAAACGAAGCATAAAAACACCTGTAACCATCCTCACCGATGGTCATGTATTTTCCAAGCACATTTGTTTTTGGTCGTTTCATTCCATGACATGTATAGATTTTTTATCTATACACTAACAGCTCTTTGCTTCTGCTTTGTGATATATCACACAAAACAGATTTTTCCCTAATGACTAAAAAATAAAAAAGGAGTCGATATGTCTTTTCGCATAGGAGGAAAAGTGGTTTATCCTGCTCATGGAGTAGCTTACATTAAAGACATAAAACAGTTAGAAGTTTCCGGTGTCAATGTTGATTTTTATATCCTACAAGTGATGGCATCAGGTATGCGAGTGATGATTCCTGTTTCAGCTGCTGAAGACAGTATGCGTCATATTATTGATGCTTATGAAGTAGATCAGATCTTTGGCATTTTGAAAACACCCACGACTATCGCTCAGCAAGCATGGAATAGACGTTTTCGTGAATTTTCAGAAAAAATAGGTGCTAGTTCTATTCTTGAAGTCGTCGAAGTATTAAGAGATTTATGGATTCTCAAGAGAAAAAAGGAGCTATCTTTTGGTGAAAAATTGATGTTTGAACGCGCTATCAACTTGATCAAAGAAGAAGTTGCCATCTCTATTGATATCAACCAAGATATAGCAGAGCAAAAAATTCTGCAATGTTTAGAAGCATCACATAAACACCATCAAGATATCATGATCCCAGAATAACAAGATCATACTATTCAGCCTCCATTTTAAAATACAAACCACACAACAAGAACTAAGAGCACATCATCATAAAAATATATACAAAACTATTCCACGCTGTTACGCTAACTCTCTCTTTTTTGCATTACTGTAGGCAGTAGCGCAAGAACGGGCATGGAATCATATGATCAAAGAGCCTATTATCTCGCTTCTGCACATGACAACTCTTATGCACTTGTAATAGCAGATACAGAAAACGACGCATCATCAATATCTTTTTACTCCTGTTCTTTAAGTTATAGCAAATCTGAAGACTTGCATCACTTTCTACATATAAGAAATTTCGCAAGACATTGTGTACGTGTATTTATAGGAGTTGATGGCAAACCATTCACTATAAACAAACAATGGAAAGTTTTCATACAATCGATGTAATAGACATAAAGATGCATCAAGCGCATGCATTCAATGACTCTCTATATATATCGCGGGAATCACTGCCCTAGATCTAGGGACAATAGTATATATCACCAGAAAATGGCCTTTTAACGATTAACGAAAAGCCGTTACGCTTACATTTGCCATAAGCTCCTTTAGCAAGCCTGCTGGTCATTGCTGCAAGTGCTCCCACCTCATCTGAATCTCCTAGCTCTAGTCTTTCTCTCGAACAAGATATACCAAACTCCCAACTTTCACCTCAAGAACTTGAAAGCTTTGAGAGAGTTTAAATGGATGTAAGGTGCTGGCGTAAACTGTAAACTGACACGCAGGATAAAATCAGACATACAACTCAAAATTGGGCCACTGATGCGCTCTATGTGCCCTACCTTAGGGCATAAATGTCTTACCAGAAAGATCAAGCTTTTCGTCCATTTTGAAAGTGATATGTTCAAGATCAGCCCGGTGGTCAAAAAGATCAACTGAATATCCCATAAAACCACCCACAAGACCCACACTCTGCCAACACGCATAACACACATGGCTCCTCATTAAATGGTATCTCATGCTGAAAGACCTTTGCCCTCACCTCTTACCAACCCATAGACAGTGAGATTACAACTATTAGCGTATATCTCTCTGAGGTTAACGGCTTAAAGATAACATCCTAATCATCTAAGCAATTGAAATCATTGTATTTTTATATCTTTGTCTTGAAAAGCCATCTCTATCATTCATCTATCTGTAACTTTGTTCAACATTTTATCCATGATTTCCGATCAAGTCGTATTATATGAGTAACCTCAGTAGTTCGTAGTTCATAGTTATCAAAAGGATCATGAAGATGTTGTCTTATTCTTTAGCTGTTTTGGCTCTGTGTAGCTCTTTGATTTTCCTACATCCTTTTCATACTGTAGCTTTTGGCCAAAACAAAAATCGCGCGCCATTAAAGACCTATTTTGGAAAAATACCTCAATTAGAGTTAACTAAAGTTCCATCTAGAGAAGATGTTCGAATCAGTAACATACAAACGCAACGTACAGACAATAGAATTTATATGAATGAAAGAGCTGTTGATGGTAATACTAAGCCTATGATTGACATGATATGGTTTGTTGAAGGCAATGATCACTATACATCACACGATGGTAATGCTTATACTATCAATAAACCTGGCCGCTTAGCTGTCAAAGAAGAAATCAAAATGATTATGGAAGGATTAAAAGATACCGCTGATTTGCAAATTGGTGTTTGGCAACACAACAATCGCGACTTTAAAGACCACACTTTATTTACTGATACAGACATAGAAGGGTTACAAACAAATTCAAAAGATTATTACGGAACCGATTTTTATAATTTTAAAATGCTTTATGATAAAGATAGAGGCACTCAGTTATTACATTTTGCTTATCTTTTCTTAACATATGGTATTCCTTCTAATTATAACACCTATTTCAATATTGATGCTCCTATAAATCCTAGCGATGATAAAATACATGATTTTTTTAGAAATGGTATATATAAAAAGATTATTGTCTTTGTCACCACCGATGACTCTAGACGTTATAGACAAAAATATATTGATTTAATAAATGATATTAAAGAAAAAGAAAGCACAGAACCAGATGATGCAGTTGTTGAACTTAAATGGGTATATAATGCACTCAAAGGTGAATTTATTAAAAAACCAATCTCTTTTGATAGTCTAGTTCAAAACCTACCTAAAAATAAATCTATAGAAGATACATTAAAATCACAGTCCCATAATCGTTTTCAAAAAGCCCTTCAAATGAATGAATATGACGTTCATATCAACAGCCAAGATTTTATTAACGCAATTATTGGCAAAGAAAAATATTACAATAAAGATAAATCTATTAATGAAAGTCCTATTGTAAATGCTATATTTCCTGCTGAAAATGATGCAGAAAAACAAGAATATCTTAAAGCTTTTGACAGAAAAGGCATTGAAGACTCTGAAGATTCTGAAGACTCTATAGAAAAAATAGATGTTTGGTCATTTGTTTTTGATGGCTTTGAAAGCAGCAAACATAGAATAAAGGAAGCAACAGTTACTTGCGATCAGGTAATTGGCAATACATCTTCATCTTTAATAAACGGCCATGAATTCACTGCATATGGAGAAAGATTTAGAGTCATTGGAGAATACAATAGATTTAAGTCCTTACTCATAATGGATCAATCAGGTGATGATAATGGCTTATGTAGATCTTTCAGTAAAACAAGCCTACTAAAACATGTAGGAGAAAAGAAAAGGCTTCTAAAGAACTGTTTTGACGATAAATACTGGCACACTAGAAATAGATGCCATTCACAATACGCCTATAGAGTCTGTGCCAAAATTTGCTAAAGCTTAATTTTAATTTTTTTTTCGTATTTTTTTTGTAGTAATAGATATTTTATGCTACAATGTTAATATA
>MPNI01000055.1 GCA_002238945.1 Proteobacteria bacterium bin106
GAACTATATCAACATACACATGTGATCTTTTTGGTTTATGACGGTGTTAAGTAGGGCTGATACATGTCTATGATTACAGCATGAAAAAATAAAATTGACTATGCATTTTTACCTATAAATTACATGAGCTGTTTTATTGGCAAAAAAACGCAGAAAAAACCTCTCAATCCCTTACGTAGCCAGGGATTGAGAGGTTGGATCGGTGATTTTCTTGCGAAACTTCAGTAACAAGATTATTGATCGTTACCACAACCACCCGGTCTGTGCTCAAATATGTTAAAGAGATCACAGACAGTGCTGATTCTTTAGATCATATCACACATACAACGAGCTACTCATCACAAGGTCTTATCTCTTAAATTTCATGATTATTAACAATAAAAGTGCTCATATAATCTCATAGAAAATAAAAATATCATGTGATTATATGGAGAAGTGATCCTTAAAGTTATAAGGCATAATCTTTGATTCTAATCATAACCGATGACAACCTCAGGACCACCAATCCACATATAACTGAAAAGATATATCTTCAAATCACACTATATCGAGGCGACATGGAAATTGTCGACAAGGATAAGGCTCACACGGAAGCAAAATATGATCACAACGATTAAACACAAAGATATTATCTGCTCCAAGTTTTTCTAATCCTTTTAATAGTTCTTCTATCTCTTCTGCCGTCGCCTCTACACAATCACTTTCATCTTCGTATGAGAAACATACTACGTTTGATGTTTGTTTAGAAACATGTACCTCATTACTATCACTGCTATCACTGCTACTAGCTAACGCTTGGTTGTTACCAATCCACATGATAGCTGAGCACATCATGAGCGCTATTATATATTTCATTGAGACTCCTTTTTTTTGAATACTTTCACATTTACTGACACTATAAATTCTTTTTGAGTTATTGTTGGACCTCTTTTCCTCCCCTCCTTCCTTTGAGGACCATTTTTCAGAGTAATCCACCCTTTTACTACCTCATAGTGTTCTATATGACCTAATGCTTTGAAATTTCACATTTCATAGGGTAGAGTATTTGTGTTGTCTATATTTTCTAAAAAGCACGGTACATAATCCATTCATAAAATGCAAAGGACATCTTACATATTTCTACAAATGTCCCTATGAACACTTCTATGAAAACCCCTATGAAAACCCCTATGAAAATATGTCATCATCTACCGGCCATTCTTTTCGCATCACTACCTTTGGTGAATCCCATGGCAAAGGATTGGGAGTCATCATCGATGGATGTTTATCTCGTGTTCCCATAGATTTTGCAAAGATTCAACACCAGCTTCATAGACGTCGTCCAGGCACATCCAGCATCACCAGTCAACGTCAAGAAAAAGATGAAGTGATCTGTTTATCTGGTATTGAAAACGGCTTAACTCTTGGCTCTCCCGTTGCTTTACATATCCTCAACACAGATGCTAAGCCCAAAGACTACTCATCAACGAAGCATCTTTACCGCCCCTCTCATGCTGATTACACTTGGCAGCAAAAGTTTCATATCCTTCCTGCAAGTGGGGGAGGGAGAGCTTCAGCACGAGAAACTGTGGCTCGCGTGGCAGGAGGAGCTGTGGCTGAGCAAATGCTCAAACATGTATTACCAGCATTTGAAGTTGTGGCTTATGTGACACGTGTGGGTAAGATAGCTATAAAAAAAGCTATCATTGATGGATCTCTCAGCCGAGCAGATGTGGATCAGTCACTGCTACGCTGCCCTGAGCCCACCACCACAGAATCTATGCTTAAACATATCAAAGAGATCAAAAACAACGGTGATTCTGTGGGTGGTGAGATATGTTGTTGTATCAAAGGTGTTCCTAGCGGTTTAGGGGAGCCCATTTTTGATAAACTTGAAGCTGATCTTGCTAAAGCTATCATGAGCATTCCTGCCTGTCGTTATTTTTCCATAGGTGATGGCATAGAAGCATCACAACGTCTTGGCTCAGAAAACAACGATGCTCTCATGCAAACAACTCAAGGCACCATCGAACGTCAAAGCAATCATAGTGGAGGCATAGAAGGGGGCATATCCCATGGAGGAATCATCTATTTCTATGCTGGCTTTAAACCTCCATCCACTATCTTTCAACCACAAACCACTCTTACTCACTCTCTAAAACCCATCAGCTACACTCCACAAGCTGGACGCCACGACCCCTGTGTTTTGCCTCGTGCTGTACCCATTGTGGAAGCTATGGCTAGCCTGGTGATGGCTGATCATTTCTTAAGACATCACACACAGCATGGCCCATCGCATTTGTCTACAACTTCAGAAGATGTTTGATCATCTCTTATTGTCTGATTATCTGTAAGATACAGCTATTCCATAACACATATAACAGCTAAAAGAGGTGTGAGTTGAGAGCAGACAACAGCTCTTGATTATCCTAAGATTATCCTTAAACTTGAAAATGGGAAATATATATGATAGTGATAGGAGTTATTTGTGTTGGCTTATGTCGACAGTGCTTAACAAGTAACATCTAAATAAACATACATAAACACAACAAAAAACCGTATCTGTCATATGAACTGTTATACTATATGACCCTCGCTACTAACAATACAGCTGTTCACATCCGTTGCTGTGCGCATCATGTGCTTATAAGTTCTTCTATCCTTAGGCAACTTACACTCAATCATGGCACACATATAATGGCACACATAATGATAAACCAAGGTTAGATATACAATCATTCATGAAAACACCTCTAAAGGATCTCTTTACTATGATTATGATCAAACATGCTTTTAACTCCCTTAACCATAAAATTTATACGTGGATCTGTGCAATCAGCACTGCAATCATCTTGTCCACCTTCTTTTCCACATCTTCTGTTTTTGCTTTTCAGCTTCCCAAAGATGAAGTCAAGCAACCAGCTGTTTCATCTACTTACCTCAACATGCTTGGACAATTCTCTCGAGGGCTATCGCAGTTAGCTACATCTAGCAAACGCGCTCTTGTGTTTGTATCCACTTCTAAAACAGTAGCTATCAATCCTTCTTTTATGGATCCCTTTGATATGCCATTTGATTTCTTTTTTGGCCCACAAGGACCAAAAAGAGAGAATCCTCAAAAAGAACGCAAACAAGAAGGTATGGGTTCTGGATTCTTTGTGGACCTTAAAATGGGCTACATCATCACCAACAACCACGTCGTAGAAAATGCTGACTCTATCAAGATCAAACTTTCCAATGAAAAAGAATACACTGGAACCATCGTTGGAAGGGATAAAAACACCGATATTGCTGTGGTTGTGGTAGATGATAAAGACTTTGATCGTAAAGGACTATCAGCTCTGGTTTTGCATCAAGGACGTGTGGAAGTTGGAGAATTAACCGTAGCTTTAGGAGCTCCTTTCGGACTTGAAGCCAGCGTTTCTTTAGGAGTGGTATCAGCAACCCAAAGAAATAACTTGCAAATCACCCGTCTTGGTAATTTCATCCAAACCGATGCAGCCATCAATCCTGGTAACTCAGGAGGCCCTCTTGTGAACATGCTCGGAAAAGTTATCGGTGTGAACACAGCTATTGCATCCCGTTCAGGATCTTCAGCTGGAGTAGGATTTGCTATACCTGCACAACTAGTACGTGATGTGGCTCAAAAACTGATCGTAGATGGTAAAATAGACAGAGGCTTTATTGGTATTGAGATGCAAGATCTCTCAGAAGAATTCAACAAAGCTCTTGGCTTAACAAAAGACCAAAAAGGCGTATTTGTCTCAAATGTTGTAGATGATGGTCCTGCTAAAAAAGCCGGAATTCAACGCGAAGACGTAATCATCGCCCTCAATAACAAACCCATCAAATCCTCCAGTGAATTGGCCTATGGAATTGGCAGCAAATCACCAAAGACCACTATTCAATTAACCGTCTTAAGAGATGGCAAACAGCGCCGCTTTTCACTGGTTCTTGAGGCCTTTCCTGAAGAGAACTCCGCAGATGATCCTTCCACTAAGCGTGATTCTTCTGAAATGAAAGATTTAGGAATCAGCGTGGAACCACTCACCAAAGAACTCAAAGAGTTGGGATCCATCAAAGCATCTGTGGGTTTTGTGATCACTGAAGTCACTCCAGGATCCACTGCTGCTGAAGCTGGCCTTCGCAAAGGTGATGTATTGATATCTATTAACAAACAACCTCTTAAATCGATGAGAATTCTAAAAAACCTACTCAAATCCAAAAGCTTTCTGATCCGTGTTGAAAGACAAGGCAGACAATTCTATGTGCCTATTGTGAATAACAAATAGCACATAGCATATAAGAAGCGAAACCATCAAGTGCGATCTTGCTGAAGCTCATCACCCAAGAGAATGGCTTTTTCATGTGTTACGTGAAAAAGGATATGAGGGTATCTTTCCTTCCATAGATCCACTCGCCATGGAGCATCAGCTATCACCACGGGACGTAAGCTCACATCAAAGAACATGTTTGACATAAAACTTTGTTGGAATGTTTGCATATGAGGATCTTTTTGAGGATCTGTCTGAGTATTTTTAGGGGTAATCCAACGAGCTACACCTAACTTTGATATTTCAAATTCAGAACAAAACGTAACATATTAAAATAACACGCCTTTTTTGCTCATTATTCTTAAAAGCACGCACTACCAAGTGGATTATTATTCCATAGACGACGATAATTTGAAAATATAACTTTCTATTGATAATTCAATAGAAAAATGACTTTTTGATTCGGTAGTTACTCCAAATAGAGTAGACGTTTTTGAGTAAAATTATATTTAAAATATTAAAGTCAGGAATAAGCATCCTGTGAGCATCCGAGTAATGCTGGTTATACCATTTTATTGGCTTAATATCTGGCGGTAGTAAGGGCTGAGGTAGTTGTGATATAGACGCCATAAACATTTAGTGACATGAATTCCCTCATCACCGACATAATTAACCCCAACAGTGTTGTATCTTAAAAATCGATAAAGATTCTGCAGACTCGCCCCAAGACACACACTCCGCATGTGGCCAATAGGTATCGTTGCGAAGAAGAAACTCGGCTGCAGGCGGCATTTATTATGAATCACGACACTTCACTCCTTGACCTGTTAATAGCCATACCTACATTCATTATGCCGGTTGAGTATCCCATTTGGTCACCTGTATTTTCGTTTCAATTCCCTATTGTTGGGGCTTGAGATTTGTGAAGAAGCTTGATGCAATGATCAAATTTCTATGTAATTTTCCCATTTCAGATCTATTAAATATCCCTACTAGCCGAATGGTTAATATTTCAGCAATGCTCCTAGTATATCTATTGAGATCATTATCGGTTAATCTGGGTAGTGAGAGAAATGAATTTAATAAAGTCCTTGCTTGACTATAAATTGGTTCTTGAGCAAACAGGTCATCTTCAGAGAAGATAAAATCTGAGAGAGAGGCAATTTGTTTATTTTTATTTTCTTGGAAAAAACTTTGATAACATTTGTGAAGTTTCTCCTTTGATTCGGTAATTAAATTATCCAAAGTTTTCAATCTGTCTGAATCATTATGTATTTTTTTTAACTTCGGATGCAGCATCTTATAAATGGATTTGCCCACAAAATATGGATCCTTAGAAAAGGCACACAAACTCAGGAATATGATTCAACATGTATTTCTTGAGATTCATAAGTTTAACAAGGAAACCGATGGTGTAGATAGAGATGGTTGTCTTTTTGAAGCTTTTATGTATATTGCTAAGAGGTGGTCGATATTAACCGAAGACGTGCTAACAGAGATGATATTAATAGGAGGAAATATGGCAAAAGGAACTTTTGAATTCAGTTACATATATGTCACTCCCACAGAAGAGGAAATATGGTTCGCTATTGATAGACAGAAAAAACAAGAGGAACTAGCTTTAGCTGAAGCTGAGCGGAAGGGTATGCAGAAAGGTATGCAGAAAGCCATGCAGGAGGCTGAGCAGAAAGCCATGCAGGAGGCTGAGCAGAAAGCCATGCAAGAAGGCATGCAAGAAGCAAAAACAGCCGTGGCTAGACGCATGCTTTCCATGGGGCTTGATGTAGAAATCATTTCGCTTTCAACAGAACTCACACCAGAAGAGGTTACGAAGCTTGCTGATAGCACCACTCAGTGACATAAGCGAAAGTTATATGGTTAGCAGACTGATCTGTATTTAATGTTTTTAATATTTAATAATAGTACAGATCAGTCATCTGGACTTACCAATAACATTCGCAGCAAGATAGAAGAAAGTGCTGCAGGTAACCTTGTTTGTCCTCATTGTACCGTTGTAATGGTAAATAAAAACTATCAAAAACGGTCATATACGAAGTGTAAAGCGTTACCTGCGCAACGAATGGAAAAGTCTTCCACTTCTTATAGTATAGCTTATATCATAGCGAAGGAACCGTCGAAAGAGACAAAAAAAATCTATAATACCTTGGGCATAAAATACTCAAAGAGACCTTACAAAATATAATAATTTTTACTCGAAAATAATCGGCTTGCAGTGTGTTATTTTAAGGAAAGTTCGCAAAAAACCTGTTATTTTAATATGTTACGTTTTTTTCTAAGTTTGAAATGTCAAAGTCAGGATTAACAAACAACCTCTTAAAGCAATGAGATTTTAAAAAACCTACTCAAATCCAAAAGCTTTCTGATCCGTGTTGAAAGACAAGGCAGACAATTCTATGTGCCTATTGTGAATAACAAATAGCACGTAGCATATAAGAAGCGAAACCATCAAGTGCGATCTTGCTGAAGCTCATCACCCAAGAGAATGGCTTTTTCACGTGTTACGTGAAAAAGGATATGAGGGTATCTTTCCTTCCATAGATCCACTCGCCATGGAGCATCAGCTATCACCACGGGACGTAAGCTCACATCAAAGAACATGTTTGACATAAAACTTTGTTGGAATGTTTGCATATGAGGATCTTTTTGAGGATCTGTCTGAGTATTTTTAGGGGTAATCCAACGAGCTACGCTGTAAGGAAGTGCCAGCAGTTCCACATTCACTCCATATTCTTCTTTAAGGCGAAACTTCACCACATCAAACTGCAACTCTCCCACCACACCCAAATCAAGACGTTGCTCTGCAACTTTATGAAACACCTGCACAGCTCCCTCTTCACCAAGCTGCTTGAGAGCTTTATGCAATTGTTTGGACTTAAGAGGATCTTTGAGTTGCACAGTTGCGAAATGTTCAGGTGCAAATACCGGAATGCCTTGAAAATGTAACCTCTCTCCTTGAGTAATGGTATCACCTATCATAAATACACCAGGATCATGAACACCCACTATATCTCCAGCGTAAGCTGTTTCGATCAAAGAACGATCTTTAGCCATAAACTTGGTGGGACGACTTAAGCGCATCTGCTTGCCTTGCCTCACCAAATGCACTTTCATATCTCTTTCAAACACCCCTGAACAAATACGCATAAAACCGATTCTGTCACGATGAGAAGGATCCATATTAGCTTGGATTTTAAAAATAAATCCCGAAAATTGATCTTCCATAGGACTCACAACTCTCTCTTTAGCCTTGCGAGGAGATGGAGGTAAAGCCAGCTTAAGTAAATGATCGAAGGTCAGGGCTACACCGAGATTTTTCATAGCTGAACCAAAAAACACCGGTGCCAATTCACCACGCCGAAAAGCTTCCACATCCCAACTATTACCCGCTCCATCGAGAAGCTCTAAGGCTTCTTGAAACGGCTCAGCTAGCTGCTCAGATATCTCATATGGGGCAAGAGAATACTCACCAGGATCTAAAACAAAAGGCTTATCTTGGCAAAAAAGATGCAATTGCCTATTCTGGCGATGATAAAGGCCTTTAAAACGATCACCACTTCCCACAGGCCATGTCATAGGATAAGTAGCAATACCCAAAACATTTTCGATATCTTCAAGTAAAGAAAATGCATCTTTACCCTCACGATCCATTTTATTGATAAAAGCTATCACCGGTGTTTTTTGCATGTGACATACAGAAAAAAGCTTTTTAGTCTGCTCTTCTACCCCTGCAGCTGCATCAAGTAGCATTAACACACTATCCACAGCAGTGAGTGTCCGATAGGTATCTTCTGAAAAATCTTGGTGTCCAGGTGTATCAATAAGATTGACTTCATAACCATTATAAGGAAATTTCAACACCGATGATGTCACCGATATACCACGTTTTTTTTCAATCTCCATCCAATCAGAAGTGGCATGCAGTTTGGACTTCTTAGCCTTCACCGCACCAGCCATCTT
>MPNI01000056.1 GCA_002238945.1 Proteobacteria bacterium bin106
CAAGATCTTTTAACATCTGCTTACGCAGCTCTTCTTTGTACTCATCCTTTAACTCACGAAGTACTTCCTTCTTAGCTATGTTCTTAGCTTGATCAACAAGTTCTCTGTCTAAGAAAGCACGTCTCTGACTCCTTGGTACCTTCTTAAGCTTTGCATAAGCCTCCGGCCTATTCTTCTTAGTATCATCCATAACCCTCTTAGCAAAGGTATATCCTGATGACAGAACAGAGATGGCTGTTAAAAGTCCTGAAAGCATGATGAGCTCCTTTTAAAGGGTTAGGTCATACACCTCTATCCTATCAAGATAGAGCACATACATTGTCGTGTCGTTGACATAGAAGTGACGCACACCAGAAGAAGCAGAGACATCATTGGCTGTGTCTCGCGTCCCATCTAGGTTAAAAGCCCTAATCATATTAGTTCTGGTATCTAGTACATAAAGACGGAAGTTATTGCAGTCTATGAAGCCGTTAGAAACAACGTTAAACCAATCATTAGCACTGTCTCTTGCCACTTTCTGAACAAGGGAACCATCAGAAACCTTGTGAATATATAATTCGGCGGCATAAAGATAAAAAACAAAACTGTTGTTTGCTGTACCCAGCTTGGTGTTGACCCTGGTAGCACCACCTTGCTGCCTTTCCTCAAGGATCTCCGAACCTTCGGTTGTAAAGGTGCGGTAAATCTGATGCAGGTAATACATCCTCGTATCAGCGCCTTCAAAAAAGGAGGTGCGCACGAAATCTGAACTCCATATCTCAAGGGTGCTGCCATAGTCATCAAAATACATGCTCTGTGTTAGGTCAAAGCCGTTATTCCTTTTAGGAATTAGAAATCCTTTGTCTCTTTCTAGTGTAAAAACAGAGATCCTGCTCCCCTGCGATGAACCAACGCTTGGAAAGTAGATGCGCTCTGGGGTAATCACCATTCCAAAGAAACCGTCAGTAGCATTGGCCACTTTGCCAAACGACCCCAGTTCAGGACGCTCTAAGGACTCCTCTTCTAGTTGCTCGCCGTCTTGTAAAAGATAAGGGTCAAGCTTGTTGTAGTCTGCCGCTGTCAGAATGATATCCCTGTCAGTCTTTCTATCCCCTGTGATAAGCTCGTAAGCTTCTAGATCGTGTCTTTCGTTACTAAAGACCATGGCAATGTCATTAATAATAAGGACACCTGCGTAGCCCCCTGCATTAAAGCTGGGATCAACAGAAATAACTCTGCTTGTGTCTACGCTTTTACCAGCGATACTTATGGGAGCAATGCGCGCGGCATATTCTCTTGAGGTTGAATCATAAGATTGATAACAAAAATACAAAAAGCCACCGCTTGCTGAAACACCCAACGGGGACTGAAACTGATCTAAATTAAAGCTCGGTATATCTTCTGCTGATTGTCTGTTTCCATCTAAGTCAAACACCCAAAAGCCACCCCGACTGCTAAATCCACCACCCAACATATACATGCGGGTATCTGTGGCTGCAATAAATTGGTATCTGTAACTAGAGTTGATCACAGATATATCGATATTCTTGTCAGGGTCAGCTGCCAAAGTGGCTTTGTCATAAGCATATATCGTCGGCTTCACAAGAACAGATGTTGTGAGATTATAGATATAAACATGTGTGCTGTTAACATCTAATCCATTGTAGTTTTGCTCTCGCAATTCAGAACGAAGCTGTATCTGTAAGCGGTTGCCGTCCGAATCAACAGCAGGCACAAGATCCAAGGTGTATTTACGGATAAACAGGCCGTCAAGAACATAGATAAAACTACCGTCGGAAGCTATATTGTCTCCTGTACGTATCCCCCCAAACACCGGCTCATTGTAAATCCTTGAAAAGACATACGCCCTGTCGTTCTTCACCTGTAGGTACGAAGCTCTCCGTTGATCCTTGTTGTGAGTCAATGTTATGTCTTCGCTTGGCACGCGCCTTGCTTTACCTGGGATAACAGGAGGAGGTGCAAAGCCTGTGATCACAGGAGCATTGATATCAAAAGATACCCCCCTAACAATAAGGCTAGCTGTATACCTACTTGGTAGATTGGGTATGGCAAAGGTGACGTTGTTGTCGGTGATGCTGGCATTAAGCCGGACATTATCATCCTCACTAGAGTAGTCCCCTGTTACAGGGTTATTGGTCTCTAACAAGAAAGTCTGAGCTGTGGACGTCAGCACGGTTCTTGGGATGTAGATAGGAGGAAGAACAAGGCTGTTGCTGTCAGGGTCATTGAGCGTAACCATCACCAAGATTTCATCTTCAAGACTATTTAAGGCATACACGTTTCTATTAGAAGAGATGGTTCGGTAGTTACGAGACAAGGATCCTAGCAGGACGTTGAAGTTATCAGGACCAATACGGATAGATTTCAGCACAGGGTTGGCTACCGAAGCTGTAGAAGGGTTACCCACCACAGCCGTAGATGTACCACTGGTCATCATGTCTAGTTCAGGGGAACGTCTTAGGTTACCCATGCCACCCTGGTATTCCACACCATCAATAGCCACTTCATCTATATAAAGATCATCACCGGTGTACACATAGACCTGACGTGTGGCTACATCAAAGCAATATAGATAGGAACCGTCAGTGGACACGGCTTGCCATGTACCACCAGGAAGAACAAAGGACTTGTTCATCAAGATGGCATGATCTTCTGAGTAACCTGTAACCAACAGTCTCTCATTCACAGCATCTATCCAGTAGATGTAGGTACCATCCGTTGCAGCATGAGCATTGTTAGGAATCATGGGGATGGACACACTACCCTTGGTTACCTCGTCACCTGAGTAGTTATACGCTACCAACGTCCGAGCATTGGGCTCACCCGTTGACGCGTATATCCTCACCCCATCAGTGAAAAGCTCCGTGGTTTTGGTATGATCCAGCGGTAAAGAAAAGTCCCGGCCATTCTGTCTACTGCGATCAGAAAGCAACCAAGCATGAACATCTAAACCATCAGCGTTGTTAGCCACATAGGCATAGATGTGACTACCATCTGTGAAAAGACCACGGTAATAAGCTGTGTTAGAAAGATAGATGTCACGAGCTGTAGCCCTGCTGTTGGTAGAAAGATCCCAAACCCTAATCCAACGGCCATTGCCCGTTAAGAGATAGTAATAAGAAACCCCTTTATCTTCCACAATGGTGGATATCCAAGGGCCTTCAGCTGTCAAAGTCTCATCTAAAATAAACTCTTTATCCGACTCTCTACGAGAATACTTAGCTATCTTTGCAGACTTAACCTCAATGATCTCATTACCCTTTGCTGTAACAACGGATCCTGGCTCACCCTTCTCTCCCTGAAGACCGCGTGGTCCTTGAAAGCCAGGCACACCGGGCAATCCTCTTTCGCCACCACCAGTGGCTGAGTAAACCGTTATGGGGATAAGATCGTTGGAGCCTGAGTTAGTAGCTACCAGTAAAAAGTTGGTACGGGTTCTACCGATATAAACAATAATATTGTTGTCATAGTTAATGATCGAAGCCGTAGATGGCGTGATGTTTTGATCTTCTTCTGCAGCTGTTAAGAGTTTCAGTTCAGCCGTAAGCATGAAGAAAAGCTTAGGATTGTTATAAGAAGAGGCTCCCTTACGACCGATACTAATGGCCATTAAAGATACCAACGGAATACTGATGGAAGCACTCTTGAATCGGTTAGCTGTAAAAATATCTACATCCTGACGACCCACTAAATCCACATCGAAACCACGCCTCTTAACATCACCAGGAGTTAAACCACTGTTGGTTAAAGCCCCAATGTTAAAAGCACTGAACGGATAGATATCCGATTCAACATTATCTGTGGCCACAAGAATCTTATTATCCGACGTTCTCCCCAAGAAGTATTGGGTAACCCCACTGTACACACTGGTAGCTGTGTCAGCGGATACGGTATCCCCAGCTACAGCTGCTGTTAAAGTTGTGATGTCTGCTGTAAAGAGAGTGGCATATTCACTTCTCCGGTAATCCGATGCCAGCTGACTACGACCAAAGCTTACAGCCATAAGCGCATTAGGAGACACATCAAAGTCCGTAGCCATAAAGGTATTAGCTACTGTGAATTCCACATTGGCTGATGTACCCAAAGACACCGTAGAAAGAGGAACCCTATCAACCCTAAAACCATATGCCGAAAACGGAGACATATCATCCGGAGCCCCAAAGTCACCCGTACGTTCCACACCCGAAGAAACCAAAAGCTTGTTGTTAGATGTTCTTCCTAACAGAACCCGACTGTCACTGGATAGCGTGATGGCATTCCTTGGTGTGATCTCTGATCCAGCTGAAGCGGCTTGCCTTTGTTTCAAGTCAGCTGTGTTTACAATGATCAAGTCACCATGAACAGCTTGAGTAGCTGTGGTGTAGATGACGTTAAACTGACCAACGTTAACCACCAAGATAGGATCATCTGGGATATCAATGTTGGTGCCCACAAAGGTCGTACTGCCAGGTATGTCCTGACGACCAAACTCAATCAAGTTAACCGGCTTGGTATGAGCACTTACCACATACACACTAAAAGGCAGAGCATCATCCTCTGCTCTTTCCGTGGTGATAAGTATATTGTTACGTGAGTCTCTACCTAAGAAATAACCATTACCCTGATAGAAGTAGAGCGTACTGGATGCCCCAGCTGGCGCTCCTGGCCCACTGGGAGAAATCCCCTTCAAAGCAGCCGTAGACACAAAGATCATCTCACTGTGTCTGTAACCAGATGCCATCTCACGGCCAAAGTTTATAGCCATCACATCAGCATCAGGGATCTTAATGTTGGATCTGACATAGGTACGAGGTTCTGAGAAATCAACCTCTACCTGACCAGCTAGTTCCAGCTGTAAAGAACCAAAAGGCACAACGCCAGGATCAACCGTGGTTGATGAAACAGGGACAATGCCGTCACCACCGGTTTCCTCATCACCAGGAGCTGTCCACGTAAGTGTACTTGCATCTGCAAAAGAAGGAACGGCACCTATACCAGGTGTTCCCGAAACAGCAGAGATAATTCCTTGAGCTGTAATCGCAGCGATGCCTCCACCAGTTCCTCCACCGGGATCTCCTTTGTCCCCTTTATCCCCTTTGTCTCCTTGGTCTCCTTTTATTCCCTGGAAGCCTTGGATCCCTTGTATGCCTTGATCCCCTTTGTCACCCTTTTGCCCACGCTGACCTGTATCTCCTTGATCACCTTTATCTCCCTTCTCACCTTTTTCTCCACGAAGATCGTTTACGCTGTAAACCGTGAAAGGAAGAACAAGATTACCTTGTGCTAAGCACGTGATAAGGATTTCATTAGAAGTTGTTCTACCGATGAAGAACTGGTTGCTGGTACTGTGGATGACCATCTCACCTGTAGCAGGTGTGACAAAGGAAGTGGCAGTAGTAGCGTCTAATGCTCTAATATCAGCAGTTTCTATAAGATGGATATCTGCATCAGGTCTACTGGTGTTTGTCCTTCTACCAAAGTTCACAGCCATCAATCGGGTATCAGGAATCTGAATATTTGTTGATGAAAATACTGTGTGTTCTAACACAGAGATCATCTGTGAACCTGTAGACATTAAACGGATATCAAAGGGATAAACCGTTAAAGGAAGCAGATCCACACTAGCACTTCCGGTAGCTAGCATGATCTCATTGGCAGAACTACGACCTATGTAGTAAGCATCAGATCTACCTGTGAATATGTTTAAGCTGTTTGCAGGAAGGGACGTAGCCCCTTCTGCCACAGCTGGCAAATTCAGCAAAGCTTCTCTAAGGATCAGTCTTAAGCTTACGTCTAAGTAAGAGGTACTTCCCTTTTTCCCTGGGTTTAAAGCTAGTACAGCTGCATTAGGAATCTGTAAACCTGTAGCTTTAAACGTATCCGCACCCGTGATATCAACATCAGCACTTTCAGCATTACCGGTATCAAGCAGTTCATTAAAGGTATAGACCGTCAAAGGCAGAAGATCTGTTGCTGCTCTGCTACTAGTAATAAGAATCTCATTAGCTGCAGTTCTTGCTATAAAGAACGTGCGTCTTGCTGCTCCATATAAAGCCACGGCTGTAGCTGTAGAAATAGTAGAACCAGCTGTGGTAGCTGTTAAAGCTTTCAGATGAGATGAGAGGAATACAAACAGATCAGCATCATGGAAACCTGTGGAGGCATTGGTTGTATCCCTTCCCACATTGATAGCCATCATGGCTGTAGCAGGAATGGTGATACCAGTGCCCACAAGTGTTGTAGGAGATGCTACGTCCACATCTACACTACCCACTTCCTGGGTAATGCGTCCTACTTCCACCACCTCACGTATAATCGTTTGACCCGAACTGCCACCAGAAGGAGCGTCAGCCCAAGTCCAAGCACTAGCGCTAGTGTAAACAGGAACCTTTCCACTACCAGCAGTGCCTGACACAGTGGCGATAACGTTTCTAGCTGTAACTGATGCGTCTGACCCATCAGCTCCTGGATTACCTTGAGTGCCTGGGACTCCTTGAATACCTTGAGCACCTGTATCTCCTTTGTCTCCTTTATCCCCTTTGTCCCCCTTGTCTCCTTTGTCTCCTTTTGCCCCAGGAAGCCCAGGAGGACCTTGAGTCCCCGAACCACCTCCGCCACCACCAGAACCAGCGTCTCCCTTGTCTCCCTTATCTCCCTTTACGTTCGTTCCTGAAGATAAAGTAGCCACAAGTCCAGTGCTGGTAAGAAAACCCCTAGCTGTGGGTTTGTCTCCTGTACCACCTGTCCAGTCAAACAGTTCCAGTACCTGACGAGCACCATCAGCTGTTAAACGGAATAAAGGCGACCAACCATTACCAGCTGCAGTTGTTCCTCCACCTGTAGCCTCAGGTAGATCTATCCAGGTCAGAACGTTTTCATCGTTCAGTCCCCAGTATTGTCCTTCCTCAACATCTACTGCAGGAATACGGGAAATAGCAGCTTGGGTATCATCATCTAAAGAAATGTCGACAGTACCTGAAGTACCTCCTCCATCTAGACCTGTACCAGCTGTGATTCCTGTAAGAGCACCGATCCCATCAGCACCTGCAGGACCGCGGATATCCACAGCGTTATCTATTTGAATAACAAAGTTGGTAGCACCAAGGTACTGACCAATACCTCCAGGTTTAGTGCCTTCTCCGCTTATCCAATCCCTTAGCTGAAGAACCCTGCGGTTGTTATAGGATATTACTGAAAATACCGGTGACCATCCTCTTTCTCCTTGATCACCAGGAGGGCCTTGATCTCCCTGATCTCCAGGAGGTCCTTGCGTACCACCACCTACAGGTGCTAAGCCTCCACCACCTGTGCCAGGAATATTCCAGCTGGTACCATCTATAGAGATACGAACCAGATTCTCACCGTCCTGACCAGCAGGATTGGCTACAACAATGCTACCCGCTCCATCAGCTCCATCAGCCCCATCTTCCCCTGGAGGTCCTTGAATCCCACGAGGGCCATCATTCCCCTGTTCTCCCTTTGCCCCCGGAGGACCCTGTCTTCCTGTGTCCCCTTTATCTCCTTTATCTCCTTTATCTCCTTTAGCCCCAGGAGGTCCTTGTATTCCAGGAGGACCAGGTATACCCCCACCACCTGTGGAACCAGGTGATCCTAAACGAATTCCCCCAGGAGGAACAGGCGCACCGGTATCTTCTTTAGGCTCACCGGATTGATAAAAGGGCGTGTTAGTGCTCATAACTATCCTTGCCTATTACAGGGCTTCTTCTAAAGAAAGAGATGTGGAAAAGTATTGCAGAAAATCATGACTAAAGGCTGGTAGCTCAACAAGACGATAAGCCCCAAACGTAAAAGAATAAGACGGTGCATCCCAATTGTTCAAAGGATCTAAGATAAGCCAGAACGGTTTACAGATCCCTACCCGCAAGCTCCAATTGTATA
>MPNI01000057.1 GCA_002238945.1 Proteobacteria bacterium bin106
TGGGGATCAGTGACACTGGAGACCTCGTAGAGACAGCTCCTGGTGCAGCGTTTCCAATTGATAGCTTAGACGATACCAAAGAGACTTACGCCTTGATGACCAGTGGTTTGATTCATCAGATTACACGGCAAACCTTCGTGACTGATGATACCAACAGTCTTCAAGCAATTTTCAATTCAGGGAAATCAGCTGCTGATTTGGAAAGTGATTTGGTATGGAACCAAGTTATCAACGGTACCTATCAGGGGCAAAGTCTCTATCGTGCAGATCGTGGAACTTTATCCGCAGGTGTACCATTTAGAACCAATCCAACTCAAGTGATGCCTCAGTACGATTATGCTGGTGTGGAAGCTATGATGGTTGCCTTCGGTTTGAGACGGACACCTAAGAACGCTTACATGCACTTAAAGTTGCAATACATTCTGGTACCGTTAGAACTTCAATTTGAAGCTATGCAAGCGGTGAACAGCTCGTATACACCTAACGCTCCACAAACAGCTAATGTGATGTTTACTGGGCTGAAGGTTATAGCTGAGCCACGGCTATCTACCAACTCGGCTACGTCTTACTATGGGGTGGCTGACAAAGCAGGTGCTGGTTATCCGTTCATAGAATTAGCAACTTTACAGGGACAGAAGGGTCCACGGCTTGAAGAGGAGCTGGACTTCAATACAGACGTGATGAAGTTTAAAGTCGTCCATGATGTTCAGGCTAAATCTATGGATTACAGGTTAGCTCACAAGTGTACGGTTTAACATTTAATTAAGGAATGAGAGATGGCTTCAAATAAAGGTAGCGGAGGCGGAACGGTGACCATCGCTGCTCCCGGCGCGGTAAGTTCGGGAGACTTCGTGGTTGCAAGTTCACTAACAGGTGTAGCTTTAGATGATGCAGGCAGTGGGCAAGATGTGGTTATCCAAACCCAAGGCGTCTTTGAAGTACGCAAGACAGCTAACAACGTAGCTGTGGGATTGGGTGCTAAGCTTTACGCTGCTAACTCTGCTAACAATGTAACAACAGCTACAGGTGGTGGACGTACGTTTGTAGGTTATGCGTTAAATGCTTCGCCTGCTAATGCGTCAACTGCAGTCAGTGTGTTGTTGGCTCCTGTTGGTGCTTAGGAGTATAAATGAAGCGTAAAGGTGGCGGTGGATCCACGATTAATTTACGTGTGGCTGCTGGGGTTCGTGCTGGTAATGCTGTGGTTCAGGGCGGCGGAGATGGTCAATTCATCGGCGTTGCTTCAGACCATGCTGATGCTGGTGAGACCATAGCTGTTCATGTGGGTGGTATTTACGAATTTTCGGTGGCTGCTGCTGAAAACATTGAGTCGGGTGACCGTGCTTTTGTCAGTTCTCACAATGCTCCGGTTGCTACAGGTGTGGCTCGTAACAATTCTCGTATTGGTAACTTTTTAGATGATGCCGGTGCTGGGGATGAAGGTCCTGTTCGTGTTATGTTACTTTGGGGAGGTGCTTAGCCTTAACATAGTACGTAGTAGGTTTTATGCCTTTATTTGCACAATATTCAGATACAGCGGCTCGTTCATTGCTTCTTTCGATGGGCGAGCCTTTTGAATTGCAGGAACGTAGCTTTATCGTGCCTGGCTCCAAGGAGTTACGTCTTCGTCCTCCTTATACCGATGTTCGTCCTAATCTGTTTGACCTGGAAACAGACGTGGTGTCACGAACATTGGACAAAACCCGTCTGACCATCATTAAACCTGACGGAACCACCGGAGCATGGCGGACATATTCCATTGCTTTCCTTGATGATCCTCCACAGCCAACGTCACCATTTATTTTGGTTATTGATGGAGATATTGACGGTACAGCTTGGAATCCTCAAACAGATATTTTGATTTTTTATTATGAGCAATTATCCACACCGGTTTATGATCCTGTGAAGGTACACGGGGTTTATGACACGGTGATTAGAGAAAATACAGAAACAACTGTGGAAGTTGTGTTGCAGCATCCAAATGTACTGCTGTCTTTTAAAGATGTTAATGCTATTGAACCTTACGAAGCTGCTCGTAGCAGTGTTTTAGAAAAAACCCGTTGGGATATTATTCGTAAGCGTACCGGTAGGGTTTACGAGATTGCGTACCTGCAATTGGATGAAGTTTCCACCTGTCGCTATTTATTAAGAAGTATTGATTAGGAGTTTTGTTGTGGATGCTTTTGAAAACCAAGATTTGACGACCATGCGTTATTTAAATGATGTTTATAAAGATACATCTCCTCAGAAGATTGCTCTGTATTCCATATTGGTTCGTGCTCAGGTACGGAGAAGAATATGTGAATTATTGTATCCGGTGATGACTGATGTGCTTAAACATGGTCCTCCTTATGACACTTTTGACTTTAAACGTATCAACTTCACTGAGCCACCTTCGGTACATACCACTCATCGTAGTGTGGTGCGTAGACCGAATAGGTCGGTTGAAAGTACCACCAGGCTAACGGGTGAGTCAGAGGTGGAAATGGATGTTATGCCAGAACTGCCGGATTTGAATATTATCTTCAGTGACGATGTTGTGGAGCGTCAGCAGATTACCAATTTTAACTGGGTAAGCAATGCCACATTAACCGTCAGTTATTACCGCAGTACCTACCTAAATCCCGACTATGATGAGACCAAAGGCCAGAAGGTGGGAGCTGTGTTTCGTGATGATTCAGGAGAAATATCTCGCTTGCCTTATGATTCCGTTGTTTCGGGAAGTAAGCTTTTTTCTAAAAATTTTCTCGTTGAAGATTTAGAAGCTGCGTGTTTATTTTTTGATTTAGAAATCCAAAGACATACACAGATTTTGCCTCACGTTACAGATGTGCAATTACAGAATGTAACGTACAGAGTTCCGGCTGAGACTGACAAGATATACGGCTCTTTGGAAATGGAGTATAATGTGAATTATCAAACAGATTATAAATGCCTTGAGCGTAAAGAAAAATAGGAGAGTGAAGGATGTCAGTAATACCCACGCGTGGGAAGGTAGCTGCCGTTATTGGGAAAAAGGATGAAGGGGATCTTTTACCACCTTCACAGGGTAAGCATTTTGTAGCTCTGCAAGCTGATTTCTCTGTTACCCCCAATTTCGAGACCACAGAGAACCTAGAGATTCGTAACGATATCATGGCTGCTAAGCCAGTTATTTCTGGGGAAAATCCTTCAGGATCTTTCTCTCATTACTTAACAGGCAGTGGAGCTGTAGGTGTAGAGACCGAATATGCAGCCATGGTGGAGTCGTGTTTTGGTGCTAAGCGGGTGGTTGCCACAGAAGCTGTAACCATTGCTGGCAGCACGGTGTCATATCTCAGTGTGGCTGATGCTACTTTAGATGACTACGCTAAGGGTGATTCTGTACTCATTAAAGACGAGGTGAACGGTTGGAGCATGCGTCCTATCAAGAACCGTAATCTTACCGATAAACGTTTGGAATTAGCTTTTGATTTAGAGGAAGCTCCAGCGGCTGGTGTGAAGCTGGGACGCTATATCACGTACTATCCAACCACCTCTGGGCAACCGGTATTTGATGTCTGGGAATACTTCTCTGAAGGCTCAGGTAATCAGAACGTAGCTAATTGCCGAACCACCAGTATGTCTATGACAGCTGATGCTAACGGTCAGATCAACAGTACCTTTGCCTTCGAGGGTACGGACTATCGCATGAACCAGGATTATGTGGCTACATGGGAGCTTCAAAATGACCGCAATACTATCGTGGTAGCTTACGGTGCCAGCCTAGCTGATACGGTAAGTCTGGTACTAGAGAACAAGATTTATACTTCAGGTACAGAGCTAGCTGCAGAGTTACAGCTAAAGATGCGTGCTCTAACAGGCCCATCCTTAAGTGCTCTAACGGTAAGCTATGCAACGGATGTACGTAAGTTCCGGTTCTTAAATGCTAGTGGTTATGCTTTCGATTTTGCTGATGATGACTCTGATGATGGCATGGCAAAGCTGTTGGGCTTTGAAGAAGATAGAAGGACAGCCACCGCTACGGCTACAGATGGTTTGGTCTCTAAGAATGCTGCTAAACCGTCTACTTTGAACTATAAAACCTATTTACCTCTTCAGCCGACTTATGATGGACAGCCTCCTGTTATTGCTAAGGATCAAAGATTGTTCCTTGGTGCTAACGATAACAATGTGTGCTTGGATGCAACCAGTGTTTCCGTCACTATAAACACTCCTACAACCACCATCTATTCAGTGTGTGCTACTAATGCCATATTTGCTAAGCTTTTAACCTCTCGAGATGCCACTTTATCGGTTTCAGCCATATTACAAGATGATGATCAGCGTTTCTTCTCTCAGTTTAAGAACGGAGATACGGTTCCTTTCGCCTTTATGGGGGGACAGAAACAAAACGGTCGTTGGGTAGAGGGCAATATTTTCACTGTTTATGGTAGTGAAGCATCAATAAACAGCTTCTCTTTGGCAGAAAGCGATGGAGTTTACACCTTAGACATGGAGTTACTGTGCTTTTCCCCTGGGGATGGTACAGGTTCTATTTTTCTTTCGTATTTGTAATGGGTTAAAAAGGAGTTTTGATGGCCGGTGAATTTTTAAGCGTTTATCACGCTAAGTTGCATTTAGAGAATGATGCAGGAGATGACCATTTGGTGTTGGGAGAGGTGACCTATGCTGTTCCAACGCTATCGAGACGTATGGAGTTTGCTGTTAAGAACCCTGATTGGGGAGAGGATGAAAGTCAGTTAGGGAACCTTAAGTTTTCCAAGCGTATTATGGAAGCTGGGATGGAATTCATCCGCAGTATGGATATTAAGATTTACAAGGCTCCTCTAGGAGCCAATGATGAGAAGCTTAAAGATCCTTGGAAGAAATTTGACATTAAAACCTGTGAGTTGGTGGAGCATGTGGAAAACAAGGATATGCTCGATTATTATCAGTTTGGTCCTGTTTTAATAAATCACTTTTTAGCTGAGGTTTTGAAAGGTATTCAGCCGGGAAAGAAGTTCAGCATGGTCTCAAAAAGTTAATCCATGCGACTTTTAAGCGTATACCTATAGATAGTGAGTATACTTATTGGCTAAGCGTCTATTATCAACATAAAGCTTTGAGAAAGGTCGGGTTTACGTTTCATCCTGGAGACTATTCTCCTTATTATTTACATGTTTTATCCTTTATTGAGTCGGAATTTAATGTGCTTGAGTCTAAGGAGATAGAAGAAAGCAGAAAGAAGATGAGCAAACCGTCTGCAAGGCGTGCGTCTTCATCTCGGCGAAGACGATAAGGATAAAATAGGATGCCTACCCAAGACGTTAAGCTGAATGTGAAGGCAGGATTTGATTCAAGTTCTGCTAATAAATCACTCAAGGCTCTTCGAGATCAATTAAAGAAATTAGGTACCACCAGTGCTAAAACTGGTTCTGTGTTCAAAGGTATGGGTAACGCTCTGGCACGAGTGAACCCTGTGGCTTTGATTGCTGTGGCTTCTTTTAAATTAATCGGTTCGGCTATCCGTGGGATGGTAAGCCTTGCTGCTAAATTTGTTAGAGCCATGGCTTCTATAACCAAATCTTTGCTTCAGACCGATAAGGACATTCGGGTATTTAATGCGTCGTTGATGAATGTGGAACGGGCTGGTGGTTCCACTGGTGCTTCTTTTGAGCAACTGAATAAGATATTCGGTAATATCTCCATTCAGACCGGTAAGTACCGTAACGACTTAGTTGATCTGGCCACGAAACTCATTGGTGTTGGTGCTGGTCAGAAAGATGTGATCTCAGCTTTAATTGCTGCCAGTAACGCTTCTGATGCTTTGGGTGTTTCTTACCGAAGAGTGGGTGAAGCGATCTTTACAGCAGAGAACGTATCTACGCGTTCTTTGTCCAAATTAGGTGTTAACGTCTCAGGATTGACTCAAGAGTTTTTATCCCAAGAAGGTGCCATTAAGTTGATTACCGATCAATTCGGTGACCAGGCTAGGCAGCTCAAGTCCATCTCTCTGACATCTGAACGTATTACCAATGCTTTCAGGGTAGGGAAAGAATTAATTTTAGAGCAGGTTTTAGGTTCTGAGAAATTACAGCAATTCTTTTCGGGTATTTTAGCAACGGTGTTGCAGTTTGTGCAGAGGCTGAGAGAGTCTCCTGCATTTGTTGATCAAATCGCTGACGCCATTGTAAAAGTATTAGAGCTTATTATTTCGGTTGTTAAGCTTATTCCATCTCTTCTTGCTATTGCTGCTGAGCAGGGCATCAATCTTGTAGATGGTAGGATTACCAAATTTCAGAAGAAGCAAAGAGACGAGGCTCGGGCAGCGGCTGATGAAGCAGGGGCTGCCTGGCTGGAGGTTCTTGAGGCGTTTGGTAGAGGCGCTCCTAGTGAAGTCAGATTAAGGGAGGTTTATAAAGAGCAACTTGCTGTTTTGGGCAAGCAGGTGGAAAAATCTGAAACATTACTTAAACTTCGTTCAGGTCTGCTTAATGTAAAGAATCTTGCTGAGGATTTTGTTATTAACTTATCTCCAGGAGAGGGGAGTAAGGCTCTTGAAAATATTCTTTCAACTATAGAGAGTGAGCTGAGGGAGGCTAGGGCAAACCTCAACAACGATACTAAGTTTAGAGAAAAGGCAGCAACGGCGCAATTAGGTAGCCTTGCTAACTTAGCAAGGACTATTGAGCTAGCTAACAATGAACTGGGCTTTAGGATAGAAGATGGTCTTCAACAGGGATTTGAAACAACCCAGGAAACGTTCGGCAGGCTGTCAAAAGGATTTGAAAGTCTTGATCTGCCTACCATCGCAGACCAAGAGAAACTGTTTGGTGGGTTCTTTGGTGATATTGCAGATACGTTGGTTGAGCGAACTGACGAGATAGCCGAAGCATACAAAGTAGAGTCAGCTAAACTTGCTGATGACTTTAATGGCACCATAGCTAAGAACGCCATACGGAGAGAAGAGCTACAACAAGCCCTTATTAAGAATAATAAGGATAACCTTAAGCGGCAACTAAATGCTACTACTCAAGCTGAGCGAGATCAGATAGCTCATGATACGATGATCGAGGCTCAGAGGATTACCAGAGAGTTAGACCTCTTGAGCAAAGCTGATGGGTTGGCGAAGAAAAACTTTGAAAACCTTATAACAGCGTTGGATGACGATGCTGGTGGTCAGGTAGATCAGGCGAAAGCTGCTGCTGATCAAGCTAGTAAGAATGCTGCAGAACAGCTGAAAAACGATATTCAGTTTAATAAAACTGTTGTGGGTGCTCTTGGTCAAATGGGTGCTGCTTTAAGTGGTTTAGCTACAGATGCAGAAATAACCAAAGAAGTGAACCAGCAACAGTTAGAATTCAATAAAATGGCTCAGGAGACGGATGACGCAAGTGTAAAAGCGTTTGAAGATCTTGGCAAAGCCCAGGCGAAAGAAGATGAAAAAACCCAGAAAGAATTAGATAAATTACAGGCTGAAAGAGACAAACAGCTTAGAGAGATAACCAACGACAGAAATAGAGAATTAAGTGCTGCTTTAGAAAGTATTGGTTCAGGCTCCTCAGGTGAGGATCCAGCAAAAGTCCAAGCAGACGCAGAAAAAAGATTAGATGAAATTACTGCTGCTTCAGAAGAAAGACGTAATGCATTATTAGAGCAATATCAGCAAAACATTAATCAAAGTGAAGCTTCTCGTAATGAGAACTTTAATGAGGCTTTAGCTGCAGCTGATGAAGCTGAGGCAGAAAGACGAAAAGAATTAGATGAGGGATTTAAAGCAGCGCAAGAACAAGCAGATCTCGTTCAGAAGGAAGCACAGGAAGCTGCTCGTATGGCAGGTGCAGAGTTCGGAGATTCAGCTATTGTGCTA
>MPNI01000058.1 GCA_002238945.1 Proteobacteria bacterium bin106
TAAAATATAATTATTTTTACTCGAAAATAATCCATTGTAGTGTGTGCTTTTAAGGACAGTGCGCAAAAAAAAGCCTATTATTTTAATGGGTTACGGCTTTTGCTAAATTTGAAATGTCAAAGTCAGGGTAATAGCTCGTCAGAAAAAAGGAGTATTCAAACAACTCACAATGAAACCTAACTAAAAATCGTAGGCAGCACATTTTGAGTCAAAGCCTTAAAATCCTTCTACTAATCTACCCTACTAGAAGGATTAAGCCTGATTACCATTCTAAATGTTGCAAAACTTCAGATGCACACTCTAAAAAGCTCATATTTCATTGACTATAAAGCAGACACCAAGAACTCAAGATAACTCAGCCTCATAGACGTTTTAAAGACGTTTTTTTTACCAAGAGCTATCAGGAAGTTTGGCTTTATTATATTCAACCCCCAACTGCCCTTGAGCACCAGCTATTGAACACAATGAGGAGCCTACATACCTTTGATCTCCCACTCTTTTAACAACCGGATAACAATAATCCACACGAGAAGGATCAACACTTAAGATTTTTGCAACCATTTGCCTTAACTGTCCAAGTGCCTCTTTAAAAATCTTCTCAGAGTGATCCTGATTATTATAAATATATTTAAAACTATGATCTCCTCCACTCATTATAGCTTTTAATGTGACACCACGACTAACTTCCGCAAGGCGTCTATGTGGAACTCTGAGCTCAAAAATTAATGCTTTATGTTCAGACGAAATGTCTTCTCTAATACGCTCAATCTTGACGAGGGCTTTCTCAAGAAAGCGGTCTCGGTCTTTACGACGCTGAGCATCCTTATGGAGAAACTCAGCTGCTCTTGCCATAAAATCCTCTTGTCTCTCGTTAAATTGCACGTAGCTCTTGAAAGCACCACGCGGATCAAGTAGGACGAAAGGATTACCACAACCTACTGTTTTTTCAAAATGTACGAGCCCTTTAGTTGGATAAGCACATACCATAAAAGCATAATGACTATAAGAAGGCCTCACAATCTCAAATCTTAATGTGTAAGTTGGTATAGACAAGCTTTTATTACCAGGAACACCCATATAAGCGTCGTAACTTTCAAGGTTTGAGTTGCCACTTTTATCCGCACTCTTACATGAACTCACTACCCAAACAACACCTATAACCATCAATGCAAGTGACTTACTTTTTAAGAACTTTAGTACCATAAAAGTCTCCAAATTTCAAATTTCAAAAGTGACAGCAAGTAAGATCTTCGGATAATAACAGAGAATCCTAAATGACGACCACATCAACAATGTCATTACAGAAAAAATATTTACAAACATAACAAAATAACCCAAAAATTGGTTAGCCCAAACATCCTACTAGCACGGTACAAGAAGACATTATACACACCAAAAACATAAAAAAGTTCCTATTTCATTTACAACACAGCCATTAAAACAACTCAGCTTCGTAAAGCATTAAAGGAGAATATTAACTTATTTATCAGGAACTTTAGCTTTATAACCATTACTCAACGGCCCTTGAAAGCCAGCTATGGAACAACGAGAAAAACCTATATGTGTTTGATCTCCAGAACTATCTGTTTGTTTTGCAAGAATAGGATAACAGTAATCTACATGATCAATATCAACATCTTTTACTCTTGCAACTAACTCTCTTAACTGGAAAAGCACACCTCTCAAACTCGATTCAGCTTGAGAATAATTATCAACAATTGACTTAAAACTATACCCTTCTTCCAATATAAATTTTAGTGCTAGACCATGACTAACTGCCAAAAGACGCTTATGAACATGTCTCAATTCATACACTAATAGATCATGATGGGGTACGCCAGTGCTGGAATACTTAATTTCTTTCTCAAGAGCACGAAAATTACGACGTCCTTCATAGAGCAACTCAGCCGCTTTTTTTAAAAAATCCTCTTCTTCATAATCAAATGTCACATAACTTTTGAAAGCTCCGTTCTCGTCAAGTAGCACAAAAGGATTAATACAGCTTACACCCGATTTGTATTCAACACGGGGCTCGAGCGGAAAAGCACAAGCTTTAAAAGCTTGTGAACCAGACGACATCCATAAACCCGAGCGCCGATGATCATAATTATCAGATGACCTACCAAAACCTAATCCAAAACTTACTATTGAAAGGTTTTTACTACCAGAAACTTTCTTAAAAACCCCAAAACTATCAAGACTGGATTGATCAGCTGCATCAGCTGCATCACCCTCATCCATACTTCTACATGAACCCATTACACAAATAGCCCCTATCAGCATAAATTTAAGCGACTTATTTTTTAAGACCTTTAACACCATATGAGTCTCCAAATTTCAAATGTCAAAATTTACAGCAACAAGCTGTATCATCTTCGGATCATAAATGAAAGTCTTAAATAACGACCATACCAAAGATGTAGCTACAGACTAAAGATAGAACATTGATACGCTCAATGAAACAAAACTGATAAAACCAGATTAGGTACAAACATTTCACTAAAATAATTCAGCAAACATCTATCGAGCGTTTTTTCTCACCAGAAAAATAAAAATCTAACCCATATCCCTCCAAATATCCCACTTCAGTTAGATGGTTTCTATCAAACTGATGATTGCTTTCAATTTCATTACTAAGGCTGTACTTATTTATTAGCTTCTATTAGCTTCTATTAGCTTCATCCATACTTCTACATGCCTCTGTCAGCAGGATAATGCTCACAACCGCAATTATGAATGATGGAACTTTCAAGGACTGATAAACCATTTGAGCCTCCAAATACTAAGTTAGTAAGTAGGCCCAGTAAGTAGACCTTCGGATGATGACAGAGGACCCTTAGCTTCACCCATACCATACATAACTAATGCCTACAAGCTACTACTATATTTTATAAAACTGAACATTGCAATACATTTATGAAATAAGAGGTGCAGCGATACAAGACTGCAAACTGTTATCCAAATACCTCAAAGTTCTTTTCTTATCAAATGATACCGCATAATGTTTGTCATAAATTTTGCGAAACTTCAGTTACATACCTTGAAAGACTCATATTTCACTGACTATACAGCAGAACCAAGAACTTAAAATAGCCCAGCCTCATGGGCGTAGTGTACCAACAAACTCATCATGAACTTCTTGAAATCCATTCAATAAACAACGTGAGAAAATTTTAGGTTTTTTATATTTTATGCTATCTGAGGTAATGCTTTCTACCTCAGCAACAACAGGGTAACAATAGTCCAAACTTTTAGGATCCACCTTTGCTACTTTTGCAAGAAATTGTCTTAAATGTTCAAGTAGACTTTTCAATTTAGAATTTGCCTTATGAAGATCCACAAGGTACGACCTTTTGCCATACTCCATAGAAAGTATATCGTTTAATGTTAGACCATGATGAGCCTTAACCATACGCCTATGAACATGTCTTAGTTCATAAATCAATTCTGCATCACCAGAATCTAGAGAATCATCATCAGCAATGCCTTTCTCAAGACGAGACTCGTCGTCTACGGGATACATAGATAGCAACTTAGCAGCTTTTTCTAAAAATTCCAACTCAGTTTTGCTAAAATTCAAGTCTTCAAAAGTACCATCCCCAAGGTTTTTCTTAAAAGGATTAATACAGCCAGTAGGTGAGAATGCTGGGGCTAGAAAAACACACAACACAAAGTTTCTTCTACCATAACTATCAGGTAAAGGCCCTCCTAATTCATACTTTGTCATCGATATTTCTTTATTAGAAGATGTATCCTTTGTATTAATTTCATAAAACTTAAGATCTGATGTATCATTTTCATTCGTACTTTTACATGCTCCAAATATCCAAGAAACATTCACTGCCATGAAAATGACGAAAGAAATTTTCAAAAATTGATAAACCATTTGAGCCTCCAAATACTAAGTTAGTAAGTAGGCCCAGCAAGGTAGGCCCAGCAAGGTAGGCCCAGCAAGGTAGGCCCAGCAAGGTAGGCCCAGCAAGGTAGGCCCAGCAAGGTAGGCCCAGCAAGGTAGGCCCAGCAAGGTAGGCCTTCGGATGATGGAAGAGGACCTTTAGCACCAGTGAAGCTTCTTGCACCATTATTACAAAGCCTAAAGGTATAATAGATCCTCAATGATAAGCCATCTCTGCTAACTTACCATCATCCCAAGGAATACAGGAGGAACAACAGCAATAAGACCAAAGGCTGATCTACCAATGACACCTCACCATACATTAAAGGCAGTGATTGCGGATATATACTGGTTCCGATCATAGCTGCGATTTTCTCCATACTCACAGTAGTAGTCAACTTAGAGAAATGCCAAACCTGTCGATAGACAACAGTAACGCTACTAGCCTATATAACTATAACAAGGATTTTTTATATCCATTATCGCAATATTGAAAGATACCATGACAACCACCCCCTCTCTCCACTCTTTCCATCCCCTTACCTACTACATCTCTTATGGGATTCTTTTCAACAAGGCTCTTTTCCAGCAAACGAAAAGAGCCTTCATCTTTTTTTGCTTCATATGGTTAGCCTTCGCAACAAGCTGTAAACATCAACAAAATGCTCACGAATCAACCACTAATCAGGGTACTCTAGCTTCTTTTAGTGATGGAAGGTACATCTTCTTTCTTGGCAAAGCCAGCAAAGACAATTTACCCACTGACTCAAACACTATAGATACTCAAAGTGACTATGCATTTATCATTTGTTCTACCATCCCAGACTACAACAAGAATATTCCTAAATACATCTTTGACTCAGCTGCACAGCAACCTGACCATATATCCATTGTTGAAGAATCTTGCATCTCTGCCTTTAGACGCAGTGATAACTCAGCACTATTTGTCCAACCCGGAGCAGAAAAAAATCTCTCAAAGCAGGATATACATAAATCACTTTCTTCACAATCCTTCAGTCATAGCAAAAAACAACCACTCACACATCATCTTACTGCTTTTGGAGCGGGAGCCAGTCTCAATTTGCTTTTTCACTCTGAGTTACGCAATATGATGCTATCTTACTTCAATATATTCGCTGACCTTAAAAGCGCTCGTCACTTTAACCTACCGCAAATGTATTTTGTTCTTGGAAGCATACCTGTACAAGATTCACTGTTTAAAATGTTGGGCAAAGAATTTGACTTCCTCACTAAGATAAACGAATCCTCAACAAGTACAGAAGAGGAACAGCAGTATGCTGCAACCGAAGCTCTTACAAGCCTAGGCACCATGGCTGGAGGACTTGCTACTTCACGTATGTTGATGCTGGTTGGTCGTAAGTCCGCTGGGAAAAAAGGAATGATTGCTGGCTATGTAGTACTTCCTTTTCTATCTTTACTCATCACCTCCACACAAACCAACCCACCTGAGGCTGTACAAAAGCATTTAAGTCAACTCTTTAGGATCTTTTCCAAACAACAGGCTCATGATCGTGTCAACATCATCAAAGAAGATCTCACCGAGTTTGTCTATGCACTTGGCTATGCACTCAAAATTGCTGGATGGGGCGAAAAAGAAGATCTCGCATCTTACTGTATTCCAAAATCACCTCTAAGCTCTTCTTCTACGCCTACATGTAAAGAACTCAGTGCCCCATCTATACATATGTAACTATTCAAACATATTGTCTAATGTCATCCGAAGCCCTAAGCCATCGCCAATTTGCAGGTTACGCCACCGCCTGTAAGATGAGCTTCTAACACAAAAATGTAGTTCTTGGATATGTGATTACAGCTCCTATTTCTCCCTATATGTGTTCTTTTTAACAACTTAAGATAAGGGCAAAATATAGGACAATAAAAAACGAGTGATTTGCAGAAGAGATTTTACAGATGAGGAAAGAAAAGCACTTAGGAATGCGCCTCAGAGTGCTTGAACATCACTCGTGCTAAATTTACTTTCGTGTGGATGATTGGGATAGTAGTTTTAACAGAGCATTGAACAAATCTGCTCTAACTAAGAGGACTGATTCAAATCAGTTTCTTTTCATAAGAAACAAAACCTTATCATCCTGGAAGCCACAAAAAGAGAAAAGACACATCTTGCTACTGTTTTAAGGAAACAATTGGTCTAAAAAAAATACTGACTCATAGATCTTCTGATAAGTACTTGTCTTTCTCAAGATAGCTAACAATAAATTCAGCAATTTTCTACATGAAAACAAACTCTACATACACATAGGATCAAAAAGATGAGTTTTCTATTTGCTCTTGAGCATTTTAAAAATAATATCTCACTTAAGCTAAGGGCATGTAATCATTGCTGATTAACCATTTCACCACCTATAGCACAACGTAACATATCCTTAGTATACCTAGGAGAATTAGAATCCTTATCAAAATATGGATAACAATAATCTATACTGTTATAATCAATACCTATCATATATGACAAAAATGTTCTTAAATTATCAAGAGCCATCATTATGTTGTCTTCTGTGGCAACCACATCACGAGCCACTCTAATATTATGATATTCTTTATGATTAACTATCTTATCTAATATCAAATTATGTCGGTCCTTAAGATAAAAGTGATATATGGTTTCCATCTTTCTAATATCTCTAATACTCAAATAACTAACACTTTTAGGAAAATAATTGCGCCATCTAAAAGCATGTTCAAGATCTTCATTCTTTCTATGATCATTATTAGCAAAATACTGAGTTGCTGTTTTTAATAATTGTTCATCATCAAAACTCATCCTCAAAGATTTCATATTAGCACGATCTTCACTAAGAATAACAAACGGATTACCACAAGTGTTATCACCTACTGAACTATATCTTAGACATAACACAAAATAACCTTCTTTATCAGCATTCGACTCAGCTGTCATATAGTATAGATAAGCTTTATTCATGCCTTTTAGTGAATATGCACTTGGCTCAAAAACCTCACGAGGTCCATGGTCACTCAGTGTTGACTTATTGTTTCTATCCACAACTTTACATGCACTCATTAACCACATGACGCCCATAAAGATGAATACAATTATCCGAGCAAAAAATCTAAGCCTCATTTGAAAATCCAACTCATATATGATAATAAGATTAGTAATAGCAAGCTGATAGATCTTCGGATGATAAGAAATAAGCTTTAGTAAAAACTATATTCACAATATTACAGCTCTGTTGTGATTAAGTAATGATTATGCATTCCCTCATGTTTCTCTGTAGAATCGAACAAAAGGAGGGTTTTTATGGATTTGGATACATGAGTTAGCTCGCTTTCGCGAAAGCAACTTACAGAACTTAAAAAGTTACTTAACTTACAGCTTGGGACGCCACAAAGGAGAAAACAGAAGAGGATGCTGCAGGTAATTTTTTCCCTATCACTAACACGATGTTTCATCGCACCCAAAAACCACTCCATTCTTTGGGGCTTTAGCGTTTAAGTAAGTATACCTCGGTCTATACAAACCAAACACAGAAACCCCTAACTTTTTTGCAGCAGCTTTGAGACTCCATACTTCTCACTTAGACCGACAGAATAACGTTTAAACTCCCCACTGTAACATTCTTACTTGTCATATCGACCTCCATGATAAACGAACACTATCTTAGCCGATTTTCTAGACCTTTCCCAGTACCTTCTCTTTAACCTCAGCCTACTTTGGAGGTGATGGCATAAAGAGCAAAAAGACACCGTAACGTATCATTTGAACTTTTCATGACGTATTCCAACAACATTACGCTCGTCTTTGTTAAACACTATGCCTAAAAGATTGACGGATCCTTCATGATCCTTATATTTATCAGCATAGCGACGATCTTTAATTTGCTGAATAGCATTTTGTAAAGCTTTATCGATTGTTTGAGATGATT
>MPNI01000059.1 GCA_002238945.1 Proteobacteria bacterium bin106
GTACTCCTCCTGGTGGTACTCCCCCTGGTGGTACTCCCCCTGGTGGTACTCCTCCTGGTGGTACTCCCCCTGGTGGTACTCCCCCTGGTGGTACTCCTCCTGGTGGTACTCCCCCTGGTGGTACTCCTCCTGGTGGTACTCCAGATTGTAGAACGTTGCCTGCTTTCGGCCCTGGTTATACATCAAGTAGCGTTATAGGAGCTTGCGGACCTTGTGTGAGTAATACTCCTTTAACAGAAAATTTTATGGCAGCTTATTTAAAATCTTTTAGGAGATCATCAGGGTTTGCCTTTTTCAATGTAGGTGGTGCTGTAGAATGTGTTACAGAGTACACAGAAATATATTTTCATTATTATTATAAGGACTCCGCAGGTGAAAATCAGTCCGGGACTATAAGATTACCTGATCTATTCTTAAAGAGAGGTGGAGTTATGGTAGATGGTAATGATTATACAAATCATTTGATTTTTTCTCACACAAAATTTATGCATGGTGGTGAAGTTGAAGAGAAACTCAAAGAAGCTGCAAGTGATAATCCGGACAGTGTAAGAATTATTTTTGTTATTAAGAAAAACACATATCTTTCGTTTCCTCGATCGGGACGTCGTTCGCCAAATCGCAGTATTTTTGCAATTGAGAATCAAGGAGTTCGACTTCTTGCTAAATTAGCAAGATATGATATTTTTAAGACATATACATCTGCACAGAAAAGTGATTTAGATAATGAGCGTAGAAGATGGTCTGTTGTTAGCAATACAGGGGAATTAGGTATATTGCAAGAATTTTCTAGAAAGTTTATTGAAGCTCTTAACAGATTTATACCTAATTATACAAGTGATATTTAAACACTCAGCCTCTGGTTTAAATAGCAAGAGAGAATATTGCTTTGGATTTTATGCATGCGTTCAATATGATTTTTCAATCTATTATTGTAAATCTTATTATTTGAAAAAAACGCCGACCAAAATTGCTTGATACATGGTTTTGATGATCTATTATAAAATTTGCATAGATATTTAGAGCACCTAATATCTCTACATATTATAGCATGCAACCAGCTCAGATGACACTTAAATAAATAATTACATAGCAGTATTTAACTACAATAGATCCTTTTTTTGAATATGTTATTTTTATAATGACTCATGACAAAGTGATTTTAAGTAATCCTCTTTGCTTTGACCATCTTCAAAATCTTTTTCTTGAATAGTAGTTAGGAAAGCTCTGGTTTGTTCTTTGAGTGTGTCACTCTTGAAGCAAGAGTATGCAGCAATAAAGATATCGCTTCGAAAAGAATAAGTATCTTTAAGTGCTAGCCGTGCGTTATTCCAACGTGTTATATCTCCTATGAAGTTATGGCTGCGAAAAGGCGGAGAGTTTTTGCCAGCTGTGTTGTATATCTCCGATTTTCTTTTGAGTTTTTCATCATCGCTTAATGTTGTATCAGCAAATAATAAGTTAAGTTCTTCTTTGAGTTGGCTTATCCAATCATGAAATAACTTAAGGTCATGGTGGAGATTTTGAAACTTAGTGTATAGCTCTACATGGTTATGTGATTTCAAATATTCTAAGGTGAGGGTGATGCTGATAAACTCTGCAAGATGTTCATTAAATGAAGCTTGATTTTTTTTCCAAACAGTGGCGTGAGTGAGTTCATGGAAAAATAGGTGAGCTAATTGAGATATGTTTCCTGTAAGCATGGAAGGAAAGATGGGATCTTTGAGGTAGCCCAATAAAGAGAAAGCTCCAGCTTGAGAAAGATGGATATCATAGCCTTGTTCTTTAAGATTGGCTGCATAGTTGTTTCGATCAGATTCATCAAAGAATCCTAAATAAGGCACCCTACCTACAAAGGGAAAAGAATAGCTAAGAGCTTGTAATGATAAAGGCTTTGCGGCTACAACTAAGTAACTGACTACTTCTTGGTTATTTGGTGGAAAAACCATACTTTCATAAGAGCTATCTGTTGTAAGTCCATAATCTTGAGCAAACTCTTTGATAGAAATTATGTGACGAAGCTTAGCACCATAGCGCTCATTAAGATCTGGATCATCGAATACATCATGGATGTTCTTAGAGCTCCATAGAATGCGTGTGCCCATCCATACTTGATCAAGAAGGTAGTTGAATTTTTGCAGAGGTCCTAATGATAAACATGAAGTGGCTGCCATAAGGACACATAACTTCCAAAATATGAGATGTGGTTGATTCATAATAGATTCTCACCTTTGAGAAATAAAACGTTTTGATAGGGGTTCTGGTGCAGGGCTTTCATTAACCCATTTGCTTGGCAAATGGGTTAATGAGGGACTATAATGACGGTCATGCGCTGTAATTTTATCAGCTAAACGTTTAGCTAAGAGTCTATAGCTAGTAAGCTTTCCTCCATAGATAGTCCATAAATGCTTGTTGCGGTCTCCTTGGGAGACAATCACAGACTCACGAGACGCAGAGCTGAGAGATCCTTGCTTAACTAGCCATCTCAGTCCTGAAAAGGTGTAGCGGATATCTTCGAGTTTCAAAGGGTCTTTTAAGTAATGATTGATGTTATTTAACAAATAATGAATGTCTTCTTCGCTGGGTTTTTGAGAGTCCACAGGCCCTTGATAGAGGGCTTCAGTGGTACCCACAAGGGTTAAGTTATGCCAGGGAAGAGCAAAAAAGATCCTTGAATCATTTTTGCTTTGAGATTCAAGAAATAATCCACTTTTCAGGCCAATGTTATCAAAGAGTAGATGAGATCCTCTATTTTTTATGGCTATTTTTTGAGGCCTCATGGACGATCTTTCGAGTAATTCATGGCTCCATGGTCCTGTGGCTAAGATGAGATACTTGCAACTTAAAGAAGAGCGTTCTCCTTGGCTATTCATTAAGGTGAGTGTGTATTTTGATGATGATGGAGTGATATGCTCAACAAAGATGCCCTCAGCAATCGTTGCTCCGCATTTTATGGCTGATGATGCTACTCTGAGTACAAGAGACACATCATCGGTTTGGGCATCAAAGAAACGAAAAGCTTTGCTGAAGAGTTCTTCTTTAAGTTGAGGATAGTTATCTTTGATTTCTTGTGCAGAACATGATGAGTAAGATCCAAAGTTGTATTTTCCTGCAAGCTTATCATAGAGCCACAATCCAGCCTTTACAGTGAGTGCAGAACGCCCTCCATGTTTGTTGATGGGATAAAGCAAAGATATGGGATGAATAAGATCTTTGGCTAGCTGGCTGAGAAGATATCTTTCTTTTAAATTTTCTTTGACTAGGGCTATCTGATTCGGACGTTGGAGGTATCTTAGCCCACCATGAATAATCTTTGTGGACCATGAACTTGTACCAGATCCAAGGGTGGATTTTTCTAAAAGTAAGATATCTTGCATACCACGAGAAGCCAGATCATGTGCCACTCCCACACCATGAATGCCTCCACCTACAATCACTATATGGCTATGAGAGGGAAGATCCTTCCATGGCAAGGTTGATGTGTCAGAAGGAGTCATGGGCATCGTATCGCTATATGTGAGGTTACCCAAAACAATGGATGGCAAATAAAATAAAACGTGTTTTGAAGTGGACTAAAGCTTTTTCAGGCAATACCAAGCTCGTATCATTGGATGGATAGCAATTTTTGGCCACCCATTATTTATTACCTCTGTTGTTGGAGTCTTAGGAGATATGGCTAAAATTGAGACAATCAATATATTGAAGGTGGGATCTTATCTACGTGATTTAAGCTTACCCAAAAAAGTCTTCTAGGGGTGCATCCAGTCGTGGAAATGCAACAGATGCTTAACTTAAAATGTATCATAAGCAGAAGAGACCATCAATACAAGTAATCTCATACTCACTCTGCCTCAGTTGGCATATATGGTGAGCGTGCTGTCGTTAAGCTCACTCTTAATGTTCAAGTTTAAGAAGTCTCAATAAACCCAGGAGTAAGCTTGAAATAAGGTAAGGTCTCAAGCCACCATGGAGAAAAAACTCTTTTCTTACTTTTATCATGTCTGATTTCATGGCAAAAGAGTTTTAGCTTTCCAACCCACCAATTTTTTTTCTTTCTTACCAAACACCAGAGCTATCGCATAAACTGCTTTAACCTTCTGATCTTGCTCTTGTTCTTGCTCTTGATCCATATACTTATCGGCATACTTCTTTTCTTCAATCTGCTTTAATGCTGCTGCTACCGCTTTGTCTTTGCCTACAGCACTATTGATTACTTTAAGTTCAAAGACAAAAACCTAATTTTTTTCCTTAACCACCATATCGCTACGACCGTGACTGCTAGATTCTTCAGCACGCACATCCACATCAAAAACACAAAGCCCATATAAAGCAAGCTAGCATAGCAAGTTCCGTTTTAGAAAAGTTGTAAATATAGTGTGAGCTTAGTGATGCATTTTGGACAATATTGCCAAGGGTATTGCTTCAGGAGCTATTAAAACCAACTCAAAGTTTCTTTCTCATCAAAAGCTCGCTATCTCATCTTGTGCCTTCAATCCATTATTTCATTGATGTTGGTTGTCTGGATATTTCTGTGGCTATCAAAGTGGCAAGAAACATCAAAAGGATGCTCGGTGATAGTGTTATCACCGTACTTATTTTATGACAAACATTTAAAGGTTTCTCTGCCTAAAGTTTATGCAACGTATTTTCTAATCTCATTTTTCTGTGTTCCATCTATGTTCTCTGGTGTCATGAATGTATTCTTCTTTCAGCAATGTCACAGCTGCTAGGATGCGTTTCTATGAAAATAGATCTGGTGAATCATTAGTCAGCAATCAATATTTTTATTGTTACTTTATTATAGTCTATCAAGCAATAATAAATTTATTGATGCTACTGTGTAAAAAGTAAACAGCATAGCCTGTGAGAGCCGAGAATTTGTTCATTATACATCTGTATAATGAACAACAGCAAAAATTTGATATTATTTAATGATATTAGATAGTTATGAGTTTTTTTGGGTGATTAATGAACAAGATATATTTTTAGGATAGTAGCTGAAAAGCCACTTTTTGGAGGTATGTATGGTGTTTGGGCAAAGAAGATGATGAAAAAGTAAGCAGCTGTGGTTTGAGGTGCTTATTTTTTCAACACAAAAACCTAGAGATGTATCAGAGTGTTATGTTAGGTCACATATTGTAAGATATTCTATAGTTTGTGTTGGAGTGTCTAGATTAACAGCTGCAAGTATGGCTAGAACATCTTGATGTATATTTTAGATTTCCGTATCTGTAATGAGTTCCATCATTTTTTTATGATGATTTTTTCAAATGCTTCAATCTGTCCGATTCCATTCCACCATCTAGTTGCAGGTTATGCCACCACTTGTAATATGAGAGTTTCTAACAAAAAATGTAGTTTTTGAGTACGTGATTACAGCGCCTCTTTATCCTTAATATGCGTTTTTTTTACCACTTAAGATAAAGACAAATTATGGGATGAGAAAGAACAAGCCATTACGTAGCATGCATTTTACAAATGAGAAAGGATACTCCATGCGGATAATTGCGAGGTATTTAAGGGTGTAGCGCAAGACGGTTCGTATGGTGTTTAATAAGCCCAGGGGTTGAATCAAAGACTTTGATATGTTCGATTGGGGTGAGATTTAAATATCCCCAATAATAGTAGAAGAAACTTGTACAAGAATTTCATTTTTGATGAGAAACTTTGAGAAGGTCTAGGTGATGGTTGAGGGTGATGGTATTAAGAGCAAAAAGACACAGTAACGTATCATTTGAACTTCTCATGACGTATTCCAACAACATTACGCTCGTCTTTGTTAAACACTATGCCTAAAAGATTGACGGACCCTTCGTGATCCTTATATTCATCAGCATAGCGACGATCTTTAATTTGCTGAATAGCATTTTGTAAAGCTTTATCAATTGTTTGAGATGATTGTTGCATTTTGAACTCTATAATAAAAACCTGACCTTTATATAGAAGTTTAATATCGCTTGCACCAAAATTAGTGGGCTGTTCAGCATCAAATTCGACGCTTGCAGTGTAAAATATGGTAAAAATAAGTTTATGGTAATGACTTTCATGGTCTTCGCTATTATTTAGTTGATAAGGGATGCTAGAAAAAAAAGATTGCATTTTAGTCTTAAGTCCATCAAAGTCATGTTTTTCGATGAAATTCAGCATCTGTTTACCATGTGTTATAGCTTCTTTCTTCTTTTTTTCATCTTCGTTAGTTAAAAACTTCAACAACCAGTTATATACACCATCACGTACTTCAAGGTTTGGTGATTTTAAAAGATATTTAATTTTCCTTCCCACACGTTTTTCTTTTGCAATAGTAAGATATCCAGACTGAAATAACAAAGCCTGTGGTACAAAATGATCTATTTCAAATATGGAAATATCTTCAGAGTCTACCCAAAAGTTTTCTATTTTTTCAATGCTGAGATCGCCTATTGTATTAAGATATTCATAAATGTATTTAGGTGTGGCTGTTTTAAACCACCAATTCTTAAAGTCTTGTTCATAAAGTAAGTTTAAGATGCAAAAAGGATTGTAAACCTTTTCTTCGCCTAGCCAGCTATACCCGTTATACCAGCGTTTGATTTTGTTTCGATCTAGTTTTTTTATTTCTTCAGCAAATACTGTATCTATATCATGGTCTGTATAACCACAAATGGTGCCATATCTTGGAACTAAACTTATATCTTTAAGATTATTGAGGCCTGTAAAAACACTGTCTTTAGAAAACATGGTAATACCTGTAACAAAGACAAAGTGAGTATATTTCTCAGAATCTTTGATTTGTCGGTAAAATTCTCTGAGAAAATCGCTATTTTTCTTGGCTAATTCTGTATCCGTTAAGACATCAGTTATAGGAGCGTCGTACTCATCCACAAGCACCACAGCCTTGTTACCGGTTTTTTCCTTCAAAGAAAATAAAAGATTTCTTAATGCTAGTAAAGCAGATTCATGCACGATTTCAGATAAATCTAAGCCCGCTATTTTAGCGATCTGTTTGATTTGATTAATGATATTTTCTGAAATCTTTTCTGGGTTATGGTTTTGACCAGTCATGCTGAGTCTTACTACAGGATACTTCTTGGACCAATTCCATTTATCTTCGATGTACAGTCCTTTAAATAAGTCCTTTCTCCCTTCAAATAAGCATTCAAGCGTGCTAACAAGAAGGCTTTTACCAAAACGTCTAGGACGAGAAAGAAAATACCAACATCCCTCATCAATCAGCTTTTTAATCAGAGCTGTTTTATCTACATAGTAATATTGATCTTCTCTAATATCTTCAAAATCTGCACAACCTATTGGGAATATCATAATACGT
>MPNI01000060.1 GCA_002238945.1 Proteobacteria bacterium bin106
GTGTATGTTGATATAGTTCCAAATCATGGATCAGATAAAAAACGGTACTGATTTGTCTTTCGTTGAGATATAATGGCAAATAATGATAAAAACCACAAACAAACTATAGCTAACATCACCAAGCTTCCTGAGAAACACATCCTATAAATTGAGTGTCTTCTAAAAAATAAAAATGCTACTATCTTAACAGATAAACTTGGAGACATAATGAAAGTTACAAGAACCTTAAGTCACAGCGGCCATAAGCCAGCTGTGAAAAACTTAATGGATAACCTCAAATATCTTGAAAAAAACCTGCGATCAGAAATCAAAACATCATTCTATTTGTCTAGCAATAATTGTATATCGCATCGCAGGCCCACATACAATAACTTTCGCTCATGAAGATTGGGAATGTGATCAAAAGAAGTATTTAAACAACAAAACTTTTAAACTTGGACAGAAAACCTAGCCAGTAAATTTCTACCTTAATAATTAAAAATTATCGTATTATCAATGGGTTATGTTCAATTTTGCTACAAGTTTTGCGAAACTTCAGTACTATCACCTCTACGTAGATTTTATTGCGTGAAGTCATACCATGTCTTTGGTCCTTCTGGCTCTGCCACCACGAATATAAATCTCCATCTGTTATCAGAATCTTTATATCCTTGTACCCAACGTTTGTCGAGTAATACTCGACCATCACTGCGTATTTGGCTTGGATCGACAGGAAAATAATGAACTAAGCAAACCTGCTCAGCAAGCATAAACATAGAATCTGCTGGGATTTTAGACTTTCTCCAATCTGTAAACGTAGGTTCACCTGGAAGCCATAGACGATACCCAGCTCTATAGTTATGTTTTGCTGCTAATCCGTTAAGAAACATTACCTTATCAATGTGGTCTCTCTTTTCAGGAAGTTCGGGTATGTTCCCATATTCAATTCTTAGCGGAGCACCTGGCACACGGACACCATTTACAGTGGTCCTCTTAGTTCGGTACACAACTCCTTCAGAGATAATAAATGGAGCAATATCGTTGAGGTTAAATGTATAACTTTTTGAAGAATCTACATAAAACGTCTTGTGTTGTAACCTAAACATTGCACCAAATTTTCCATATTCATGCAGTTTTGCACTCATTAGCTTTATACGCCTCTGATTATTCGTTAAACTCTTTGAGTACGTAGGTTCTAGACCACCAAATCTTATTGCGAAAGGACCAGCTTCGAAACTAACGCCAGTAATTCTAATGTTTTTATTAACATCCTTGGTGCATGATTTATTATAACTCCAATCCTCTGGAATGTAGCTATAACGTGAGTTAGCTTGAGCATATAAATGACTAGGCAGTATCGTCATAGTGACAGCAAAAAAGAGAAGTGAACATATTATTGTATTATAAAAATCGTGAATACATTTAGCATATTTCATGGTTATTTTGTCCTTTTGTTGTATAATTTTAAAAAAGATATTATGGATATTAAAGTGCATTTATTTTTGCTTATCTAATCTTTATTGAAAGCATAGAAGAGACAAAAAATCATATTAAAAAATCTTGTCAATGCACAACTGGCAATGAAGAAACACATATCATAGACCTTTGTAATATACACAGCACGCTTGTTACTGTCTATATTACTTAGTCAGTCTGTCTTTCATAGTTGAAGCCCGCCTTCTAGAGAGGCACTCTAGTGCTAAAGACTAGCAACATAGAGCAACACGGCTAGATGGTAACATATCTAAAACTAAAAATCAACCTACTTACGTCAATAGCTACGTGCGAAATCTTTACCGATAAAATAATCCAACAAAGATCATTTTTGGGATTATTGTTGCGTATTAATATTGGTCAGGCAGAGGATATAGAGTTGTGCAGACTTTTTGAACAGGATGGTCAGGATCATTTGAATCAGATGGGCTATCTAGAAGGTAGTCGGTAGATACATTATCTTTTGCTGTGATCGTTTTAATAGCATTATTAAGTTTCTCTACGCAGTCATTTTGATTTCTTATATCCACACTACAGAAAAACTTAATGCCACAGTTGCGTTGAGCAAAAAAAAGTGTATCTTTGTTGTGGTACCAAAGAAGGCAATCTAAGTACTGATGATATTTGTTCAATCCATTATTTGCAAAATGCTGAGCACGAGAAACTTCATTGATTTCAACCTCGGTTACGATTTCTCGAATAGGTTCTATATTGTCTGTATCGTTACATTTAACGAAACGAATACGGCTTACTTCCCAAGGATTGTTGCTTATTACCACATACCGTGGTTGAGTTCTTTTGTTTTTTTCACTATCACCAAAATTTTCCAAGTTTGAGCTATTGGGATCTAGCGTAGTGTCTATATCTGGGCGACATGACATAGGCAGTATGAGTATGGTTAAGCATCCCATTATAACCGTTAAAACACATAACCTATCTCTAATCATTTTTTTACTTTGAACATCCATCTTAACCTCCTGATATCATTACGCTATTAAACAAATCATGAGCTCGCTATTGCATTAGTTACAACCAAAATCGCGGGCTCTCACATCATCTTCACTGGTATCTCTTATGTTATAAAAATTCTCTCTATTCTTATCGTCGTCTTTTTCTTCCTGCTGCTGAGGCTGGTTGTTGGTTACTTGCTTCTCTTCTGCTACTTCACTTTCATCTTCATTAGGGTTAGGCTTATCAACAGGTTGAGGATTAGGTTTTAGATCGGCTGACTTATTGGTCTGTGGTTCACGCTTTTCCGTATCACCAGCAGTAGTGCTTTGTCGAGCAGAGCTATCTACTGGGGGTGTTTGCGATGTTGGAGCACCTGAGTATGCTCTCTTCTCATCATTATCATCATCACTTGGTTGAGTTGTGTCAGTTTTCGGTGTCATCTGGCCAATATAATCCGCTTTATCGATAGGCCCATGAGCGGTGCTGTACTCCTTTCCGCCTTTGGAGTAAAGAGCTGCCATGATTTCATATCCAATGGTTTCATTGCCAGAGATTATTAATGAACCACTGGATCCTGGATGAACATTTAGTCCTGATAGGATTAAAGAGATGCCCCATTTTCTAAGGATAATAGCATAAACACTGCCATACAACTCCATAAAACCAGCGTTAATTTGGGGCTGGTTTTTACTATAACTAAGTTTTAATCTTTTGAATTGATAAGGATCATTGTCTCCATCTTTATAAAATGTTAACAACCGTAAATGACGTTGATCTTGACTATAATCTATGATCTCTTGAAAATTCACTATCAAGTCATCATCTTTACTCTCTGTACCTTGATTGATGGTATCTGTAGACTTATGAAAAGTTTTGTCCATTATGTTGTTAAATAAATTTTGATGATGTTTTGCTGTTCTCCACTCTCTACTCTGTTGTTGTTCTTGACTATCCCACTGCAGTGCTTCATCGTGAAAGGATACAACGGCTCTGCTCCATTCTGATTGATTCTGAGGATGGCTACCTATGTTTAATGTAAGAGGTACAGGCTTGTTATTGTTAGACATTTCTGTTGTTAAATGAGATGTTTTGAGGCATTTATGAGTAGATTCATAATTCAGGATGGTTTTGTTGAGAGTCATCTTTAAAAACACCACATCATTTGAAAGAAAACAGGCATTAGACACATTATCTGTGCTGTCTTTGTCTGGTGTTATGTAATGATGAAAGTCCTCATAACTAAGATGTTTAGCATGAGATGTAGCTACTGAAGGAGATGCGGTACAGGCACGGGAATCAAAGCTTTCGTTGAATAGCTTGGCTTCATTGACTGTATCATCCGATAATTTAAAGTTGCCTTTGAGATCTTCAAGCATTTGTTTCTCGTGAGGATCAGCTATGCTAAGACTCTTCTCTAACCATGCTCTGTCGTGTTGGGCTATGTTTATGCTTGGGTTCTGAGATTTAAGATTCTGAATTTTTGCTGCAAGCTTACTTAGATACTCTGATTTATTGATATCAAAATCCACTTTCACATAGTTAGGCTTTTTTCCTTCTGTTGTTTGGCAGTCAGCATCAGAAGCAATGTTAAAGTACAAGGCATACTCATTAACTGTTCCACTCACATGTTGTTCTGCCATATTACGAACACAGTGATAAGCTGTTGCCACATAAGCAACAAGTTCTCCATTTTCTTCTTCAAGAGAAACCACTGATGCACAAGAGTGGATAGTAGGGGCGGCGTTGTTAACTTTGTTATTTGCCCAAGTCATCTGTGCTCCGTAGCTCAGTCCACTGTAGACATTTAGGGGCACTTTAGCGACTCCACCCTGACCACTGGCTAACCTGGCATCAGCACCACCACAAGGGGTGCCTGTGTCTACTCCGCCTCTTTGAGGTTTACAGGATAGGATGATGCACAAGCTGATAGCGACAGATAACACCATAAGAGTAAGGATATGATGGTGTTTTTTCATAGGCAAAGTATTGTCTTTTTGGCTGATGGATTCATGTATGTCTCAAAAGGAGGTAGAGTTACGAACTGTCTCATATTGAACAGCTCGTAAGTAAGTATTAAGATAGAGCAACACCTTAATATCGGATTTGGAGGTTAGGAACTTAATAAACAAATAATTATATAGTCTGTGATATCACTCACAGACTGAGCTTTTCCAGCCTTCAGAGTCTATTTGAGAAATAACCATTTGAATACCCGAAACTGGCGACTTTCAAGCAATTCTTGCAAAAAAGCAGCGTCCGAGCGCGTATCATTTCGCAGTCCAAAGTCATCAAGAATGAGGTCATCCAACTTGGCTAGCTTATGAAAAAAACTTCTTCAAAAAAGACAAGTACTATTATATATACCCGAAGCTTTATAAGCTGCTATCTCTTCAAAAAGAAAGTTACAGGCATAAACTGAGTCGTATAACCACTCAGCTGTCTCCCTAAAGCATTATCTTGGTGAGTCTTTCCTCGTCCTGTGGCTTCGCAAGGCAATAAGATTTTGCTTTTTATAGAAAAAACTGAGCTGAACAAACACTCTGTTAAAGCTACTATCCCAACCTTCTATATCCATACAAGAGCGGAATTTCCTTTCTGTTTTTTGAAAAAAGAATATGCCGTTAGCATAAGAATATCATAGAATATCCACCATTATTAGAGGATTATGAGATCTCTACCAGGTGTCTTTCTATTCTCAAATCTATCATAATAATGTTTGAGGTTACCTTATTTGTATAATTTACTCAAGAGATTACAGACAAAAAAATAAAAGCGATCCTTAGGCAACCAATCTGCCGGTCTAAGTGGAAGGAGAGAGATTTACCATGGATTGAATATTTTCAATTTTATTCGTGATTTTATTATTATAAATTCTACTTTTTAATAAAAAAAACGTCAAGCAGAATTACTTTAACATATTGATATGTTAACACAAAAAATATGCAAGAACAATTTCTTAGAAATACTACCAAATAAAAGCAAAGCCCATTTTATTGACAAAATTTTGTATGAGCCGATTTAAAAGTTCTATTGGTTCCATACATGAGAGAATTATGCTCAGCTGGAATAGGCTCGTCTGTCATAAAATTACCAAAAAAAATCCTTATACCAGCATTCTTTTTGCTAGCACAAAGATCATATCCCTGAAAGGACAATGTCTTTAGACCAAGACTAAAGAATGTATTGTAATCACTACTGGTATCAGGAACTGTAAGTAGGCAGTACTTAGTACCAGTGAAATCTATGTCAGGTTCATTAACAGCCTTTTTAGAATCTAATACAACTTTTCTTGTCTCTTTCCTTCGAGCACAAAACCGTCTAGTTTGCGCAGATACTAACCTCCCGTCTCTCATCTTCTCAGTTCTTATTACACTCTCGCATTCCTCCACAGATAACTTCTTGATTCCTCCCTCTATACTTGAATCTGGATGAGGATGAGGTGGCGGTATATATGCCACATATCTAGAGCCATCAATAAAACCAATGGGATCAACACCGTTCTTAATGCTCTTTTCAACAGCATTAATAGCGGCTAAAACTGCAGGGGTTGTTTGTATGACATAATCAATCATCTGTTTAAGAGCATCAGCAGTGCTCTCAGCTGCTTTGCAAGAAACGGTATTAAGACTGTCTTCTGGACAATGCTGTGCATCAGCAGCATCAATGGCCTGCCTAGTACGAGGAACAACCCATGTATCACGAGAAGAAGAAGCAGCAACTCGAGCAGCGTTAATTACAGCTTGTGATGCAGCTTTTGCATCATCAACGCTCTTATCAATAATAGTTGGTTTCTTTGTTATTGATTGATCGACATCTTCAAGTATTAAAGTTGCACCCCGGTTAGTAAAGGGAATAGTCATACTATTGTGAGTATAAGATGCAGGGCATGTACCACCAGTAGCATTCTGCCAACATTGAATGGTTGCTTTTGCGCTAGGTTCTGGGTACGAAAGTTTACATTTAACATCATCAGGTGATTTCCCATAATCCCCTGATGTGATTAAACGGAACTCAGATCTCTTAGCAGGTAGAACACGCCGAATGTCTATGTTGTTTTCTATATGCTGAAAATTCGTATGGTGAAAGAAACTGTCGCCATAGCCTTTAAACAGTTCTTTAGAACTTCCTATATTAACAGGCTTTCTATCTCCATTGTATATATCATGACGATAATATACAGAAGAATCATCACATTTGGTTGTAATAACCCTCAGAGAAGAAACATAAGGAAAGTTTGCTCTAATGTTAGGATTAGAATGAATTAA
>MPNI01000061.1 GCA_002238945.1 Proteobacteria bacterium bin106
AGGGCACCACTACCTGCTCTAACCTTCTTGACACGTGCTTTAACTTTATTGACTCCATTCCTGATTGCCCTACGTACGTCTCCCTTTCGATCACTTGGGGGAGGATTGCCAGCACCAGATCCACCACTCTTTACACCCTCAGGGTCACCTACTCTAGCTTCCACTGCTTTAGACAGCAGTAGTTCTAATGCTTCTATGACTTCTTGGTGGGTTGGTTCAGGTGTGCTTGCAGCTCTAGCTTCAGGACTGTGAAACAGGAACAATACAATAAGTAACTTTTTCATACGGTATCCTCTTTAGTGTTATAATTATCTTAGTTCTTTAGGTCCCTAACTCCTTGGCCTAATGAATGTTGATCCTCTTCATATTTAAGCTTTGGTGTTTTAGCTTTTTTATGTTGAGGATCTCTTTTTTTGAGTAGGGCTTTTGTTATGTCTCTAACTTCTACCATGTCTCTTCCTTGAATCTTTCCTCTATATACCAGTTTGTAGTTTTGATATAGATACCTGTTCATCTCTGCTACTGCTAAATTCATATGCATGTCATGCAACTCTTTTTCTTGAAACCTCTCTTTCTCCATGTACCCTCCTTAAGTTAAATGTATCAAATATATCTTAACACCTTTGTTGATATTGTCAACAATGTATACGAATTAATTAGTAAATGTTACTCTAGTAGAATCGAACTGGATATTGATTGTACCTGTAGGACCGTGTCTATTCTTAGATATGATGAGCTCTGTTTCATTGCCTACATTTTCGTGGTAGTAGCTATCTCTGTATAGTAGTACAACTAGGTCTGCGTCTTGTTCGAGGGATCCTGAGTCTTTAAGATCTGACATACGTGGTCGTTTATTTTTACGATCATCGGATGATCTATTGAGTTGTGATAGGCAGAGGATGGGTATGTTATATTCTTTAGCTGTTTGTTTGAGTGAGTTGGATATTTCGTTGAGTTGATAGTTTCTTCCTGTTGTTTGGTCATCTCCTTTGATGAGTTGTACATAATCTAGCATGATGATATCGGGTTGTATTTCTTTGGTACGTTCTCTTATATGATCTATGTTGATGAATGATGAGTCATCGATATGCATGTACTTGAGGTGTTGTCTGAGTTGATGAATGATAGGTAGAATGGATTGGGTATCAACTTTTCCTTCTCTTAGATCGAAGGAGCTGAATCCTCCATGACTTGATATGAGTCTTTGAATGAGTTGTATCTTGCTCATCTCTAGAGAGAAGACGAGTGCTTTCTTTTGAAGGGTACAAGCATGCATCATCATTTGCATACTTACGGCAGTCTTACCCATACCTGGTCTTCCAGCTATCATGATAAGATCTGGTCCTTGCCATCCTCCTATGGTTTGGTCTAGTTCATTGAATCCTGTTTTAATGGAGGGTGTTTTCTTTCCTGATATGATATCGTCATAATCTTGAATGAATTCATCGAGTGCTTCATTGCCTGATATCTCGGATTCTTCTTGTTCTTGTTGGATATCTTCTACGAGTTCCACGGTGTTCTTTATTATCTCCTTTGGCTTGAGTGTTCTTTGAGCTGAGGCTACTTTGATATAATCTCCGATACTTAATAGCTTTCTGTAATGATAAAGATCAATGATCCTATCAGCATAATAATGCAAATGGGATACTATTGTTATAGATGATTGAGTAGCTATACGTATGATATCTGTATCACGTACGGGTGGTACTTTGCGTAGTTGAGTTGATTCCTCAATAACGGTAAGCATATCGATGGGTTGGTTTTTATCGTAGAGGCTTTTCATGCAATGATAGATGAAGCCATGACGTTGGGACATATACGTAGCACACAATTTTCTTTTGTTGATAAGCATATCCATAAGCTTGTTCGTTTCATCAGTGTGATGAGCGTTGAACAACTCTATGAGTAGGGCTTTCTCTGTTTCATAACAGAAGTAGCTTATCTTCAATGCCGCCCCCCCTATACCTATATGACCCTACCCCCCTTATACCCAGGGGGTGGATAGTAGTAGGAGATGAATGATTATCATCTTTACAGGGACTTGGTGTTTATAGTTGGGATAGTTATATTAGTTCATCTTTGGTTCTTAAAGAGTTAATAAGATGAGTGGTATTTTGTATGGTAGTTACTTCTCTATTGAGAACTTGTAAAGATTGGTAAACTAATATACTATTGTTTCTAGATGGTTGGTGACAAGTTGAATATGTTTTTAATGAATCATGTTTATGATCATTATGGTTTAGGGCTTATTCTTCTAGATCATATCCATTCTCCAAATGCAAAAAAGCTACCTGTCTTGTCATGGAGCAGATAGCTTTTTTGTATATTATTTATCCTTCCTTGTTATACAAATTATATATATATAGCTTCATAAGCATTCCCCGCAGCATACACACAATCTCTCTATCCCATACATCTCTTATCATTGCTGGTTCTTTGCTGTACATATATGCAATGATCTTTATGGTAATGAATAGATAGCTGTAGGAATATATATATAAAGAAAAAAAATTTGCAAAAAATTTTCAAAAAAATTTTCTAGATTTTACTTTTTAAATTTCCAAAAAAAAAAAAAATAAAAAAAACTTTTTCAAATTTTCCCAGCTTTTCAAAAGGTCTCCAGCTTTTCTAGAGTTTTCTCGAAATTGAGCGCGAAAAATTTTGCACGGATTCCCCCGTAAAACTGACTGAGACAAAATCAACAGTGGGCTTATGGGAAACAACATCAGCATTGTCCCAGTCAGCTAGGGATGATAACGCGGGAGGAGAATGTATCCTGTTATCATTAAGCATCACCTGCTTACAAATACAGTATAACATCGTTGTTGTTAATGTCAACAACTAATGTCAACGAAAGTATCAAAAATCTTCATTGAGGTTTACATCACCTGTAATACCCATTTGGTAAGCTGTGACCTTACGTTCAAAGAAGTTTGATAGTTCTTGTATATCTTGTAGTTCCATGAATCCGAATGGATTAGGCACATTATATACGGTTGTTATGCCTAGTGCTGTTAGTCTTTGGTCTGCGCAGTGCTGTAGGTATTGGCGCATATCCTTCTTGCTTAGTCCTATAACGCCGAATTGCAGGGCGTCATTACAGAACTCCATCTCGCATTCCACGGCTTCATCTAGCATAGTCACTACGTGTTCAATGAGGTTATCATCGAAGAGCTGTGGTTCTTCCTCACGTATGACGTGTATAACTTCGAAGGCAAAGTTCATATGACAACTCTCATCTCTGAACACCCAGTTAGTTCCGCTTGCTAATCCATTTAGTAAGCCTTTAGATCTTAGGAAGTATATGTATGCGAATGCTGCGAAGAAGAAGAGTCCTTCGATGCATGCTGCAAAGCAGATAAGATTGACGAGGAATGATTGTTTATCTTGTTTGTTAGTTAGATTGTTTAGACTATGTATGGAGTCTACGTATTTGAAGCAGAAGTCTGCCTTCTTCTTGATAGATGGTATATGTTCAACGGCGGTGAATGCATCAGCTCGTTCTTGTTCATCTGGTAGGTAGGTATCGAGTAGAGTCAGATAGAATTGTACATGTAGTGCTTCTTCGTACAGCTGACGTGACAGGTACATGCGTGCTTCAGGAGAGTTGATATGTTCATAGAGATTGAGTACAAGGTTATTAGCTACGATGCTATCTCCTGTAGCGAAGAAGGCTACTAATCGTTTAACGAGATGATTCTCTGCTGTACTCATACGTTGTAGGTCTGGTACATCATATGACAGATTAACTTCTTCTACTGTCCACGTGTTCTTAATGGCGTCACGATACATCTCATAGAACTGAGGGTACTTCATAGGTCGAAGCGTTAGAGAGAAGCCTGGATCAAGTATCATAAATCCTCCAAGGAGTTTCTAGTCTAACACAAAAAAAGCGGCCTCACTTGAGACCGCCCTTCCACACATAGATTGCATCTATTCTATCTTATTCTTATCCTTACTGCAATGATCTACGATACTTTGAAAGTCTGAGAATCTATTCATAAACCATGTTGACCATCCAAAGAATACTAACATGGCAAAGAACCAGAAGTATCCTGAGAGTAGGAATTGGATAACCAGTTCCCAGAATCTATATGTTATGTACATGGGGTGATCGGGGCTCATTGTTCTTCTCTCCTTGCGTGTTGTTTATCCTTGTCCCTGTGTGGCCAGTCTTTGTATCCTCCCTTATCTTCTTTGTCATCTATTACTTGATCTAGGTGTGTATTCATATCGTAATGGTAATCCTTATGAGATGGGCATGATAGTGGTGAGCGTACGTATTCAAAGAAGGGATTGATACAGGCCTTAACGGAGCATCCAGCAACAACAACGAAGAGAATCATAATCAGCACATGAGTTCCTGCTGTTATCTTATCCATCTTCATCCTCGTTCTCTAGCTCAGGCAATGGTTTATAGGACATTGGATGAATGGAGTTGAGCCATGGAGATGTTTCTTTACTCTCTGTTCCAAACAGATATGTATGCATATCTTGTCGTAGTTCATTGAGTAGTTTGTACTCCATCTCTGCCATATCATCTGCTAGTCTGCCTATGTCCTTCTTACTTGCTTGATACTCCTTCTCGAATTGTTTTGACAGTACTGTAAAGTAGTAAGCAAACATGCCATGGAACTTCCTATTAAGTTTCTTCTTGCTACTATATTCTTCTCTGAGTGTTCTATCTCTCTTCAGTCCTTCCCAAACACTCTTGTACCCATCATGTAGTTCTATGATCTTCTCAGCTATATCATTGATTTGTTCATGGGAGTACATATCTCTAGCTAGTACAGATTCATCATGCAATTCACTATTAACGTATACATAGATCTTATTGATATCTAGGTATTCATCTGGGTTATACAGATAGTGTCTGACTGCAGGTAGATAGTAGGTATTATGATCTCTTCGTTTCATCATGATGTCACCTCATATACATGCTTCCCTACAACCACAGTATCAAAGATATGAGTCTTGTAGTCATTCAACAGATCATGAGCCATACATTGTAATTCTTGTCTCAGTAGGTCTACCTCTTCCTTTGTAGCCTTAAACTCATACTCAGCTTCATCTAGTACAGGTTTAATCTTCCTTGCTAATTCTTCATCCATAGTTTTATTAAACTGCTCATCTGACATATCAGCATACAAATGAGGAAAGTCTTGTTCTATGGTAGTCATTCTCATATGTAGATATTTAATCTGATCAGCTATATGAGACAGCAACCTATCGTTATACCAATAATACTTTGGTCTATTAGCAAGCAAGGTATTAACTATATAATCGAAGATCTTGTGTGTATCTAACCACTTGTTAGATGTTCTTGATCCTGATGCAATCCATTTCTTCTCTACTACATCACTCTCTTCTCTGTATAAAAGACTCATATCATTCTCCAGTCTGGTGTTTAAAGTAGAAGCTTACCTCCCTTGAGGTAATGCTTCGTCAATCAATCCTTATAATACTCATCAGGCAATGCAACCTTACTCAATTCACTAAACATCTCTTGTAGTTTCTTCTTACTCTCATGATTCACTCTATGAATTCTCCTCCTACAGAACTCAACAAAACGTTGTTCTCTTCCTCGCTTAGGCCAAGGTATTGCAGTATGCAATTGCTGTTCAGCTGTTCTCATATAAAGATCTAAGATAATCGCTGAGTCATCAAAGTCCTCTTTAATTCCCATCTTATTAGGCTCACGATCACTATCCAATCCATCATCAGGTATTTCATCCCATTCAATAAGATCATATAAATCAGCCATACTCAGCAATTCCCTCTCACAAGAATCCTCACAATCACCACATATCTCTTCCATACGCTTACGTAGTTCTCTATCCATTGTTATCCTCCACTTGCGCATAATATTGCTTAGATGCACTATCCTTCAAATGCTTAGCTATTCTCTCTACATGATCTACATCAGTACTCTTAGATGTCATAAGGTTATAAATAGCTGCCTCATCTATCTGTTTAAAGAGTTTCTCTAATTGCTTCTCATCACTCAATCTAATCTGTAATCTTGTCATCTCATCCTCCTTAAGTTAAAACCATCAATCACTGTTAAACATACTATAACACTCTTGTTGTGATTGTCAACAACTAATGTCAAAGTATTTTCGTACCCTACCTCATATATCCCATCCCTTCCTACCAAATCTCTAAAAAAAATATATTAATAGCAATTTTCCAAAAAACACCTATACCCAATTACCCCACCCCCCATCTCGGTAGAAAAGAAAGTTTCTTCAATAAAATCCAATCAAAGTTCTCCACCCAATAATTACCCATCACAATGTTAGGGCGCATTGGAAAAGGATTTGTTTGTTGGTGTTGTACTCTCTCCTAGCCTATCACCAAGAATTTTTTATAAGAACCTTGCTGGCGCCCAGACGATGATTATTGCCTACTGATCCACCACAC
>MPNI01000013.1 GCA_002238945.1 Proteobacteria bacterium bin106
TCTTTCCTTCTGTTGTCTGGCAGTCAGCATCAGAAGCAATGTTAAAGTACAAGGCGTACTCATTAACTGTTCCATTCACATGTTGTTCTGCCATGTTACGAACACAGTGATAAGCTGTTGCTACATAAGCAACAAGTTCTCCATTTTCTTCTTCAAGAGAAACCACCGATGCACAAGAGTGGATAGTAGGGGCGGCGCTGTTAATCTTATTGTTTGCCCAAGTCATCTGTGCTCCGTAGCTCAGTCCACGATAGACATTTAGAGGTACTTTAGCGACTCCACCCTGACCACTGGCTAACCTGGAATCAGCACCACCACAAGGGGTGCCTGTGTCTACTCCACCTCTTTGAGGTTTACAGGCTGGGATGATGCACAAACTGATAGCGACAGATAACACCATAAGAATATGAGGATGTTTTTTCATAGGCAAAGTGTCTTTTAAGCAGATGGATTCATGTATCTGAGATTTCGCAAAGATGGTAACAACGTTGAACATAATCCATTGATGATACAAGGATTTTTAAGTATTAATATAGAAATTTACTGGCTAGGTTTTCTGTTTAAGCTTCATATTTTGTTGTTTAAATACTTCTTTTTGATCACATTCCCAACCTTTCATGATAAACAAACATTATCTTACTTAGCCGATTTTATCTTATACTTAATCCAGATTTATGGTAATACTCATATATCTTTACGAACGACGCATAAGTACCATTGTTTTATCTGATCCATAATTTGAAACTACATCAACATACATATTTGATCTTTTTGCTTTATGACACGGTGCTAAGTAGGACTGATACATAACTATCATTATAGCATAAAAAATAAATTGATTACGCATTTTATCTATAAATCATATGTACAGTTTTTTTATCAAAAAACAGAAAAATCTCTCAATCCCTTATGTAGATGTAGCCGAAAAATGCGAGATTGGAGGGGCGCTCTTCTTGCGAAACTTCAGATGTATGTCTCAAAAAGAAGTAGAGTTACGAGCTGTCCCATATTGAACAGTTCGTAAGTATTAAGTTAAAGCAACACCTAAATCAACATAGAACTTGTAGGTTAGGAACTTAATGAAAAAATAATTATATAGACTAATCAAAATAGCACCCTATTCTGATAACAATGGTACTTGGTTTGTATGCTCGTTATTTTTATCACCCAAATTCTATACACACTTATGGTTATGGTAAGTAATGCAACCTGTACATGCCACCACACCTACACCGCCGCCCCTTGAACAAGCTTTGAGACAGGGCATTCCATCACAGTAACAACTGTAAGTAAAATAAGAATAGTAAGAACTATAAAGAGTGAGCTTTGTCTTTTTTGAATTTTTGAAAAAGACCCAGCTTTAACCAGCCCTTAAGATAGATATAAGCCGTTTTTAAAGAATAATCCTTTTGGTCTTCCTCAGACCAGGTTTCAATAGCATTTTCAAAATCTATACCAGCTTTTTTTTGAATATTTTTTTGAGAATGATGAGACAAAAAAGATCCTAGCTCTTTTTTAGCAATATGACCTTTGAGTTCATTTTCTGATGGCACTTTTTTAGCATTGTTTTTGCCATTACTACCACTATGATCACCTTCTGACGTATTATCTGAGGATTCTTCAACAATAACAATATCAGGAAGAATACCCTCTGTTTGAATAGAACGCCCACTAGGAGTATAATAACGGGCCACAGTGATTTTAAGCCCTCCTCCATTAGGTAAAGAAATAAGCGTTTGTACAGAGCCTTTACCAAAAGTTTTTTCTCCCATAACTAAAGCACGCTGATGGTCTTGTAAGGCTCCTGCAACAATCTCTGAAGCGGAAGCCGATTGAGAATTAACCAATACAATGATAGGAAACTGGCCAAAAGTATTTTGCCCAAAAGCATACTCTCGATCAACCTGGTTAGGATCACGACCTAAAGTGGAAACAATCACACCGCTATCTAAAAACAAGTCCGCCGTTTTTACCGCCTCACCTAATAATCCTCCAGGATTATTACGCAAATCAAGAATCAATCCTTTTACAGAACTCTGCTTGCTCAAATATTCTCCTATTTCCTGAGCTGTCTCTTCTTGAAAATTAGTTACTTTAACATAATGAATTGCCTCAGACAAAGATTTAGCAAACACACTTTTTGCCACTACCACCTGACGAGTCAGTTTGATGTCTATGGTTTTTCCAGCACGCAACAAAGTCAGAACAAGTGAAGTACCAGGAGTTCCACGGATCTTATCAAACTTGTCTTTGCCTTCTACAGTGTTGATATTCACACCATCAACAGCAACAATCTGATCTCCTTTACGCACACCATTCTTATGAGCAGGACCTCCTTCAACCACCGATGAAACCACAGCACTACCCTGAGAGTTCTGAGTAACAATCAAACCCACTCCACCATACTGGCCCTTGGTATAGTCATGCATACGCTCAAACATCACCTTGCTCATCATAACCGTATGGGGATCCAAACTAGCCACCATCCCTTTAAGAGCAGAATCCACCAATTTAGGTACCTGAGAATGAGCAGGATCCACATATAAATGCGAAAGATGATGGAGTGATAGGGCAAATAACTCTAAAGAAGCAAAATGCTGCTCTAAATCATTGCTATTCAGTAGATTCTCAGTACTATCACCCACCTCAGCACCATAAACATCCGCAGATAACAACAAGATCCATACAGATACCAAAAGAAACAATCCATACTTTCTGCTTATGTTTATGTTCATACTCTTAACCTTTTATGGTTGATGAAATAGCTATGGTTTATTAGACAAGGGTTTATTAGACAAGGGTTTATTAGACAAATGCAATGGTGACGGTTTACGACGTGAAGAAATATGACGCCAAAGATTCTCAGCTTTAGCCTTATCTTTTTCTAAAACCTGTTTATTTTTCAAATAACTTGCAACCATTTTGCGCGCCACATCGTGATCTCCAGGATCTGGTGAAGCAATATAGTACAGTGCCAGCTTTTCTAAGGGAATAAAACAACTTGAACATACATAAGACCAACGCTTATAAGCATCTATAGCAGCAGGCTTATTATTAACACGATCATAAGTTGCTGCTATTCGCGATAATGTCAGCATAAAACTGGGAGAATGATACAAAGCTTGTTTATAACTCTCAATGGCTTGTTGATATCTTTTTGTAAGCTCAAAAACATAACCACGATTATGATGAAGACGTCCTAAATAAGCATACGGCTGATCTTCATGCATTTCTATACCACGATCAATAACCTCCAGTGCTTTATCAAACTGCTGTGCTGCTATGTAAGAAGCACTCATATTTAAAGCAGCACTAGGAGAAGGATTCAACGCATATGCCTTTTTCATCTCTTCAATAGCCCGCGAATAATTACGCAGGGAAATATGAATAAAGCCCGATAATGTCAAAAGCTTGTCATTATCAGGATAGCTCCTCAACAAAGGCTCTAGCTCATATTGAGCCGCAGTCACCTCCCCATCATCAATTTTGGTTTCCATGATACGGATACGCGTGGTAATATAATCTTCTTCTTTTTTACTCATACCAGAGTCCCATAGCTGACAGCTTGCGCTGACAACCAACACCGCTATCCAACACACACTTTTTGCCACAGATGAACAAAAAGACAAAGATAGCCACAATGCACTTCTACACTGCAAAAGATCATCCTCCCCATCAAAACCGACAGACTCACAAAACTCCGCACTATAAAACACCATAAGCTTCTGACAAATATTAACACAGAGAAGCCCAAAGAACATCACAACCATGCACATAGTAAAGCATCATCAGCATCTCTATCAAAAGCCTAAAACGCCCTAACCTACCAAATCTTAACTCTAAACAGGAGCACACAAAGACAGCAAAGCATCATGCCATAACTCACTCATACCTAAGCACTGACACGTCTTTCTATCCGTACCTGCAAACCAGAAAATCATAATCTATTCAGCTTAAGCCCAAAACGCCAGTCTATATTTCATACCTATATCAGCACAATAAAAGCACGTACTCTCTCTCCCCTTGACCTTACAAAGATCATAGAGTATAAAACTTCGAATGTTTATGCTCATGCTCACATGGAACCATAACGCGTCAACAGATAGCTTACACCCCTGGCCCTCCACATTCACGATCAACAAAACAAGCAGGTAAGTAAAAGTGCACAATAAAACCAGCACACATAATCAACATTTATTGTTCAAGATGTTCAAGATTCTCACCGACACATTTAAACTCAAGAGCACAGCCCTTGGCAAATACTCTTGTATCATCCTACTAGGATTGTCTTGTTTGATAACACACAATCACATCTATGCCTCAAGTCATGAAACCACTTATGACAAAAAAACCAGCAGTGCAAAAAACACCGAGCAGCCAACATGCCACACCGAGCAAACCTCAACAGAAGATAGCTTAAAAGCACAACCAGAAGTTAACACTCCAAAGGCATCAGAAGCCTATCTACTCGGGCAAAACACCAAAGAACACCTCAGCCTTGATCATATATCCGTTAACATGTCAGTTAGCGCATGTAACAACGTTCACACACCCACAAACCTCACACAGCAGACCATCGCCACAGCTTCTGCACTCACCATACCACTCACTGGCTTAGCTAGTGCAAAAACGAGTGCAAAAATAAGTTATATTTTTCCAACAATACTCCAAAAAATCCAACCAACCACAAAAATCCTAAACGGTCTGCAACATACTCTCTCTCATTTCCCCGCACTCAAACATCTTGCAGGGCTTGTATTAGGAGGAAGTGCTTTTACAGCCTATCTTTACCATAAAATATCAAATGATCACCGAAATATATTCCCCGTAACAGAACACTCCGCTTTACCAGCAACCATACATCAGTCCGTAACATCACAAAAACCGCATACACAACTTGCCAACAATGCATTTCTTGCTGAATCTATAGATCCATATACAACCGAAAACAAAAAAAAACCTGCTCTACCACCACCTTCTTTAGATTCAGTGCGCTCAGAAGAAGAGAATAAACCAGCCGAAAAACACAAAACTCATAGCTTACACAAGTTATGGCAAGAGTTTCATAACTCCCATTTCACAGAATACTTCTATGATCGTAACCACAGCACAACAACTGATCCAAAACTTGTGAGATTGGCTATACATTTTTTACAGCTCAAATCAGAGCAAAGAAATCACATGTTTCTAAAATTAGCTAAAGCCTCCCAAAGTAACACATCTCACCAGAACAAGATATCCAGCTTATGGATTACAGACAAACAACTTCAAGATCGTTTCCTGTATTCGCAATTGGTAAGCTTTAAAGAGTTTTACATATTTCTAACCATGCTGTTTAAATACCCACCATCATACGATCATCACTTAGCAAAACTATACAACGAAAGCATCGATCAAATTCATGGCCGAAAAAATATTATACAGAAATATTTTAACAATTTTTCCCAAGAAACTTCCCGACGCTATGGAGCTGTACAAGGAAAAACTGCCACTATTCAGGATTTCAAAAACATCATCCAACAAATGACACCCATAGAAATGCATAGCCGCCTTCGAGCCATCAAAACCAAGAGCAATAAACCCGCCCTCAATGACATCGATGTTTTAAAAATCAAAAAACAACACCTCATCTATTTCCTATCCATTTTAACAAGACCTTTTGAAAAAAATATCTATCTTACACATATCCTTTCTTTAAAAGACGGCCCACCACTTCTATCAGCAAATGATATTTTATACAAAGAAAGCTTAATTGACAGATTTAGAACATACCTCAAAAGCAATACTTATACACTAGATTATACCGAAGATCTAAATAAAGACCGAGAAAAGATATTCTCAACTATAAGCGAAGCAACCATCAAACAAAACCTTACCCGCTTTAACATAAGTGGAAAAAGACAATTTCCACATAAATTGATCAAAAAAACAACCAAGCCGCTTATTATCCAATTTCTACAATCAATTTATGATAAAAGAAAGTATCATGATCTATTTTTAGCTATCATTATAGGCCATTTTGATAAGTTTCATCAAAAAGACATAGCTACCAACATAGAGATACCTATCGAAGAATTTATTTATATAAAAAGCAATGTTATTAGTTTATTCACAGACTTTTTAAAACAAAATATTAACTTAGAACAAGGCAATACAATAGAACTATCTTTTGAAGAAATTGAAAAACTCTTCAACAAAACAGAAGAAGATAAACTACTTAATGCCATAAATAATTCTGAAATATTTCAAGATATAGACCTACGAACTTATCCTAACTTTAATTTAAAAATAATCAATGAATTTATGACAAAGTACATACAAAGCAATGAAGACAAGCACCTTTTTTATAACTCATTTCTAAAACTAGATAATGGATCAATATCATATATTTCAGATTATTACCAAGTAACAATGTATAATCTTAGTAAGAAAATGTCAGACTTTAAAAGTACACTTTTGCATTTATTTCAATACGGGAAAGCCGCCTACTACAAAAATCCTCAACATTACTATCATCAAGAAAACATAGATTTTGTATCTTTAAAAAATAACTATCACAAGCTGTTTAATGCAAAGTTAAAAGTTATACAAGAAAGAATCAAATCGTATCTCTATATTCACGATGATACCAACGACAACTATGATTACTTAAATGAACAAAACATCCGCTATATCCATGATATTTTGCTCGACTCCTCTTTTAAAAAACACATTTTTTATTCATTTATACTTCGCCTTGAACCAGCGAATTTTAAATATATAGGATATATTCATGACAAAGCAAAATCTACTGTAAAAAATGTAAAAACAGAAATAGTGCGCACGCTTACTGAAATAGCTACTCTTAACACCTACAAAAAAGTAGGCATGAATGCGCTTATTGATCCCAAAAACGTTAATAAATTAGAAAACCTTAAAAGGGAATACTACTCTCTTAAGAAGAGCGATATTATTAGAAGAGTAAAAGAAAATTTACACAATTACTTTACTCCAAAACATTATAATAAAGAAGATATAAAAGTATATCTTCACATCTTAGAATCCTTACGACCAGCTCATATCGATGAATTTATATACTATTCTCTTAAACATAAAGACATACTATGGATGCTCTATCTAACTCAAGTTGTAGGGCTTGGGGCAATGACAAACTTACAAATATCAGAGTCACACTTTGCTGATCAAACAACACTATCTAACCATAAAAAATACATTATATTTGATCTTCTAGAAATCATAAAAACCAGCAAAAACTATCAAAAACCTACTCCGATGATTAACAAATCTTTATCTCTTGAAGAACTTCGAGAATTATATAACTCACTGGATCATAAACGTTTATCTTCTAGAATTAAAAAAAGCTTTAACCTTCTTCCTGAAAGTTACAGAAAGAATATCGAAATAAATTATTACATCACCCAAAAAGATATTATTTCATTAAAGAAAGAAATATTACACTCTGATGTAAATGAACACATATTTTTAAGTAGCCTTCTCGTGCTAGATAACACCTCAGATACAGAAATGCAGAAAAAATATAAATATGATGTTTTTACTCTACGTAAGAAAAAATCAAACTTACTCAAAGATATATTTTTATTCTTATCAAACTCTTTTGACTACCCTAATACATCCTCTTCACCAAAGTCTTCGCATATTGCTGATTCGCTTAGTGATGCAAAAAAACGATACTCTAAATTAAGTGATGACGAGCTTATTGATACATTGTCTCAATCAACAGCTTTATCAAATTATGAGTTCATAAAGCCTTTTATTACTCCTAAAATCATCAAAGAAGCTACCACAATATACATTCAAAATAGAACTGGATCTAAAGAAAATCAATTAACTTGGCATATTTATCTTTGTCAAATTCTATCTATATGCAATATAACAATAGAAGATCTTGTGTTTGGCTATCACGTTAGAGAGAAACGCATTAAAATTATTTATGATCAAATCTCAAGAGGAATACGTTATCATCTATACAAATCACAGCCTCAATTAAGAGTTATACTAGAAGACTCTCCACATAAGAAAAGATTTGCTAGGAAAGTTAATTCTTTTTCTTTATATGGAGAATTACTCCCTGTTAAATATTTAAAGAATGTATTTTTTTCACTCAACGATGATGAAGTATTAAAGTGGTTTGAGCATCTGAATCTACAGAAAGATAGCGACGATCCAAAGATCACTCAAAAAGTTATAGATATCTTCACCTCTTCAGCTCTTCTATCTGAATTAGAGTGGCATGTTTTCTTCTTCTTTGTGATATCCTTAGACTACACCACTCCTGAACATCTTGCCTCATGGTATAATCTGAAAGGAGGAGATGATATTTTAGATATCAAAAATCAACTTCTAGAAAAACTTGATATTATTACAAAGTCAGCAAACATGAACGAGTATAAACTTTATACATATCTATATGAGCAAAACATTATCATCAATCCTCAAGGATTACTGGATGAAGAAAGTCGCGAAAATGATCAGGCAACATTTTGGCAACTCAGAGAACGCTACAGAAAACTAACCCATAAAGAGATTATCCATCATCTTCGTGGATCATCATCTAAAGCACTTGAAAATATTCTAAATAAGCTTGAAAAAAAGAATTTGAGCCCGAAGAAAATAAATGATATTATCCACAAAATAAACGATACATTTAAATACAATCAATTTCATTGGCACATATATCTCAGCTCATGCTTAAAACTTGATAAGAGCCAAGCCAAAGATATTGCACACATATATCAAAGACGTATTCATTACCTGTATGCCTTAAAAAGTGAGATGAACAAAACCATTGAAGATATCATCCATGATGCTTTAAAAAAAGCTAAGAAATCTAGCACTAACTAGTAACCACTCATATCATTTTAATAGCTTATAAAAAAAAATACGATCAGTGGATAGGATAGCTAGCTAACAGATGTTTACACATCTTCCGTGACTGTACTGATAATGGGTTTGATAGCTGAATTTTAGCTTGCCTGTAGGAATGTCAATAGCCTAATTACTACATACTCTCTGGTGGTAAAATGCCTAAAAGCTTTAGTCCCTGAGTGAGGACAGTAGCGAAAGCCTGCACTGTAAGTAAACGAAGATCTATGAGATCACTTTCCTGTGATGCTAATATGGGGCAATATTTATAAAACCTAGAAAAAATTCGAGATATCTCAAGTAAGTAATGACACAGCAATGATGGCTTATGTTGCTCCTTTGCTTGCAAGCAGACAACAGCAAAACGTGTTATTTCAAACAATAATACTCTTTCATAGCTAGAAAGCTTATCAGATGACTGCTTAAGTGTTTGCCATGGAAGATACTTAAGCTTGCTTACTTGCTCAGCTTTTTTTAATATGGAACACGCCCGAGCATAGGCATACATAACATAAGGGCCTGTGTCTCCTTCAAATGTGCACCAAGCTTCGCTATCAAAAATCAACTGCTTTTGAGGATCTTGAGCAAGCATCCCCCATTTCATTGTGCCACATATAAGCATTTGCAAAGTTTTTGACATCTCTTCATCTGACCAACGGCCTTCATACTTACTAAGATGTGCCTTCAAAGAACCTTCAAGCATCTCTACCAATTGCCAAAAACCAACCGTATTACCCTTTCTTGATGACATTTTCCCATCAGGCAATACCACCATCCCATAAGAAATATGTTCAAAGTTAGGCTTATTCACATCCGTCTGACTAGACAATCCCATCAATTCTAAACAAGCAAAAAGCTGTTTAAAATGATAATTCTGTTCATTACCCACCACATAAAGATAATCATGGATATGGCAAAAATCACGCTTTTTTCGATAAGCAAGAGCAAGGTCTTTGGTAATATAAAGAGTATTGCCATCACTTTTTCTAACCATCATAAAACCAAGATCTTTTTCTTTAAGGCAAAGTCCTAAGGCTCCATCTGAAAGAGTAAACAAACCTTTTTGACTGTAAGTTTCGAGAATCTCTTGAGCTTCAGTAGTAAGTTCTGATTCATAATAAATATGATCAAACTCCACATCCAACCACTTATATATGGATAAAAAATCATCCATACAACGCTGCTTCGAATCCAGCCATAACTCATAATAAGCACCACTCTTGCTTTCAAGCTCACGGAGAATAGAAGACAAAAGAGAATGATAGCTATCATCTGTATCATCTTCCTTAGCTTTAGCATCCTCTATCTTCGTGTTAGCTCTAACATAGAGATCATTATAAAATTCACTGGCACGCTGAGAAGCTGATGGCTTCTTTTGAGGATGTTTAGCCAATTCAGCTAAACACTTAGCAATATGAGTGCCTTCATCGCCAATATAATTGACCGCAACCACCTCATCACCCATGTAGCTATGCAGTAAACACAATGACTGTCCAAGGCATACATTACGACTATGGCCCACATGAAAAACCTTATGGGTGTTGGGTTGTGAATACTCAATCATCACTTTACGAGGACGAGCGTTCTTCTGATAACAGCTATCCAAAAATTCTCGCGTTTGAGTAGCAAAATGGGCGGTGTTTTTTACATCACAAAAAGAAGACCATCCCCTACTACCGTCAAGCTTTAAAGTAGAAAACACATACTCTGCAAGTAAAGATACATTCAAAGTGATATTGAGAAAACCACCCACTGCCACAAGATCACCAATCCACTTCTGCGGAGATGACAGCAAAGACTCTTTTTGTGCTGATGCCACAAGAGCTTTTGAAATATGCGATGGAGACAAACGAGTCGGCTTTGCTAAAAAAAAACACGGCAGTGCAAAGTCACCTAAAGAGATGTCCTTTGGCCTTTCAAGTGCTTCTTGAATAACCTTTTTTGTAACACAATCAACCACCGATGATGATGACAGATCCCATTCAGCATAGCTAAATAATACACAAAGCTCTTCGGCTACAAAGCCAGCTAAAGCATGATAAGCCGATGATTTCGTTAAACCCACCCTCCACACCTCTCAAAAGCAAAGAAATACTCCTATCAGCCAACGTTTCCAATTTCAGCTGGAGAGGCAAGAAATAAAATCAAAAAGATAAATAGCGCAAATATCACTGTGGTGATAAAAATCCATTTTAAAGATTTCGGCTCATCAGATAAATGCATGTACGATCCCACCACCAAAACAAATTTCACCAGTGATAATACCCCCAAAACCGGATACATAATCAAAGCATTGCCTCTGATAGTCTCAACCTTAAAAATAAAATACTCAATGGCTGTAATCACAACCAACACCACACAAATCACCCAATAACGCTTCACCGGCGAATGATGAACACGTGCTTGTGCTGGTTGTTCTTGCTGCTCAGCAGATGGGTCTGTTGTTTCTTGTGCTATCATGGACAGCTTCACTCCCTCCCAATCACTTATGAATTACAGATAAATATACAGATATACCACTGTAAAAATAACAATCCATACCACATCCACAAAATGCCAATACAATCCCGCTGTTTCCACCACATCAGCATTGAACCAACGATCACCACGTACCAAAGAAGTGACAAAAATCGTGCCTAACCATAGCGTACCTACTAATACATGCAAGCCATGACAGCCGGTCAGTAAATAAAAACTTGATGCAAAAAGACTGGTAGTAAAACCAAAATCATTGTGCAAAAAATGAGAAAACTCATAGTATTGAAAACCAAGAAACACCAAACCACCCAGTACCACCACAGCTGTCCAAAGACGAAACTGAAATAGATCGCGCCGACGACAAGCATCCAGTGCCAGCACCATCGCCACAGAACTCATCAAAAGATCAAACGTAGACCATGTGGTGATTTCAATATCAAATACCTGCTGACCACCAGGGGTGCCAGGAAGAATACTCGCCTTGTGGATCAAAAAATTGGTGATCAATGTTCCAAAAAGAAAACACTCCGAAGCAATTAACACCCACATGCCAAACTTACGGTTATCAATCCCCGTCTGAGTAGAATGGGCCAGAGCAGTCATACGTGTCTTCCTTAAATATTGGAACGTTCAAAGATATTCTACGGAGTCTCGTAAGACCAACCATAACTAGCAATCAATGTAATCAATATACCCGTACCTGCCACATAAAGACCTGAAACAGGAAAAAAGAAAGCACTGGCTATAACTGTGATACCCATAGCCAACACAATGGGCCAAAAACTCTGATTCGGCAAATGAATAGAACTCGGATCTTCTACATCAGGCTGATAAGGAGGATCTTCCACCTTCTCTAACTGCCCACTACCACTACTAGACACTGGCTTATACTTTTTATACCACCAATCATCCACCTGACTCACCTCAGGAGCTACAGCAAAATTGTATTCAGGAGGAGGACTTGTAAGTGACCACTCCAAAGTACGCCCATCCCACGGATCCGCAGGAGCCCTTTTTCCTTTCCAAAAAGCATAAATCACATTCACCAAAAACACTAAGCCACCCATGGCAGTGATATAAGCCCCCAATGAACTCACCACATTCCATAACTCCCAACCCTGATCAGGAGCATAAGTAAAATTCCGACGTGGCATACCCTGTAAACCTAGAAAGTGCATCGGGAAAAATGTCATATTGAAGCCTATCATATAAAGCCAAAATTGCCATTTTCCTAGACATTCTGAAAGCATACGACCAAAAAATTTAGGAAACCAATAATACACACCACCAAATATTCCCATAACCGCACCACCATAAAGCACATAATGAAAATGTGCTACCACAAAATAGGTGTCATGTTGATGATAGTCGATGGGCGGTGAAGCATGCATAATCCCCGAAAGCCCACCAATGGTAAACATACAGACAAAAGATATGGCAAACAAATTAGCCGTGGTAAAGCGGATTTGTCCTCCCCACATCGTCCCTATCCAATTGAAAATTTTAACACCTGTGGGTACCGCAATAAGCATGGTGGCAAAAGAAAAGAAAGCCGTGGCCCAAGCACCTAATCCCGTAGTAAACATGTGATGAGCCCATACAGCAAAGCCAAGAAAGCCAATAGCTGATACCGAATACACCATCACAGGATAACCAAACAACGGTTTCCTAGAAAATACAGGAATAATCTCTGAAACCATACCCATGGCCGGTAAAATCAGAATATACACCTCTGGATGACCAAATATCCAGAAGAGATGTTGCCACATCACCACCGATCCTCCCACACCTGGATCGAAAAAACCCGTACCAAAAGTACGATCTGTAGCAATCATAATCAAAGCCACTGTAATCACAGGCAACGATAGAAACAGTAAAATCTGAGTTACCAAAGAAGCCCAGATAAATATAGGCATCTTCAATAAACTCATACCCTTACAACGCATATTAACAATGGTTACAAAAAAATTGATAGACGATATCAAAGAAGCTAAACCAACCACCTGAATCCCTAAAATCCAGAAATCCACTGAGTGATCAGGAGTAAAGACTTTTGAGGTTAAATTCGCATAAGCAAACCAACCCACCTGAGGTACTTGACCAGCAATAAACGAATAATTGAGCAAAAGACCACCAAACAAAAACACCCAAAAACTTAAGGCATTCATGCGTGGATAAGCCACATCAGCTGCACCAATCATTAAAGGAATCAAAAAGTTAAAAAAAGCCGCAATTAATGGCATCAAAAACAAAAAAATCATAGTGGTACCATGCATTGTCACGAGCCCATTATAAACCTCAGCAGATAAGAAGGTCATATTAGGAAGCAACAACTGAGTACGCATCAACAATGCTTCAATGCCACCAAAAGCTAAAAAGAAAAAAGCTGAAGCAGCATAAAGGATACCAATCCTCTTATGATCTACAGTAGTCAGCCAACTGATAACGCCAGTTTTGGGTAAATATGTCGCCATAAATGCTTTCTAAAAACCTTACAATTTTACAGATCCTTAGCTGTAGAATACTGAATATACGCTGAGACATCCTCAATTTGTTCATCTGTAAGATCAAACTTAGGCATCAAAGATCCCGGTTTGAATGCTAAAGGATTTCTTATCCAATTACGTAAATTTTCCATAGTGTTTTTACGTGTACCCGCTCCCAAAGTACGACGGTTACCAAAGTTAGATAAATCAGGACCAATTTTAACAATCTCTAGATCCGCTGAAGGTGTACCTGCAATGGTATGACACGACATACACTGGTTAAACACCACTTCTCCTCTTTTTTCCTTTTCCGTTTTCACTTGAGGAGGTGTATTGTGTGATGCAATAAATTTTTGAAAAGCCTCCTTGCTCTTTACCACAGCCTCAAAACGCATCAAAGCATGGGATAAACCACACAATTCCATACACTGTCCTTGATAGTAATCCCCCATGGCAGAAGCATTGTCACTCAAAGGCGGAGAGTAATATACAAGTTTATTGATTTTACCAGGTATAGCATCTATCTTGCCACCAAAACGCGGAATATAAAAGCTGTGGATCACATCATAGGAGGTAATAGAAAAAGCTATGGGAGTATTTTCTGGCAACACAAGTTCATTAGCTGTAACAACATCATAGTCCACATACTTAAATTCCCACCACCACTGATATCCTATAACCTCAATCTTTAAAGCCTGTCCACCACGCTCAATAGCCTTAACCGCACGATCTTGTTTAAAAATGGATTGCCACGTAGGTACAGCGATCATAATCAAAAGTATGACAGGAATTACGGTCCAAACAATCTCAAGTACATGATTGCCTTTTACCTGCTCTGGTAAAGGCTGGTCTTCACCACGCGCACGAAATTTAAACAGAACATAGACCGTAGGAATCAATACAGCAAAGAAAACAAAAGTAACAATCAAAGTCGTCAGACCATAGACATGCATAATGTCGCGGCCCCAGTCGGTAATACCCACCAAAGTATACATGGGTGATTGTTCCATACCTGGAGAAAACTTAAGAGGAGCATCATCAAAGTAGCTGGCAAATACCATATTTGCACAGAGAGACTTCCATAACCCAAATATGACAAGACACCACCTGACAAAACAGGCACAGATCGACCTCTGCAAACCCTATTTCCTCTCTTAAACAAGACTATCCTAAAACAATAGAATAACTAGATACAAGATTATGTGCTCTTTTTTTGCGCTCTGACATAATTTGATTGGATGACACGCTCAGATGCTTTTAGGAATCGCTGCTTTTTTTCTGCCACATTACTGCTAGCTGCATTGACTTTATAACCGATACGCGTAGCTTTCTTCTTCACATCATCATAATAAGCTACATTGGAAATAGCCACAGGTGAGCTTTCATAAGTCAAGCCGGTTCGCTCATCCTTTCCCGCTTTCTTATGCTTAACCTTCACATTGATCCCATCAACCAGAACCCTGCTTTTGACAAGATCCAGGCTCTTAATAACACCTGTCTTGCCTTTGCTGTTACCAGCAATCACAACCACCTTATCTCCCACTTTCAAACGCGACTTAGTCGTCTTACCTAACGACTTCGCAGGTCTAGGGAGTTTCGCTCCTTTTCGCATATCACCTACCCTTAAAACCCCTACCAGATGCCAAATATATCACAAGAATGTGCGGTTAACTCTTACCAAGATACCAAGATACCAAGATACCAAGATACCAAGATACCAAGAGCTTATCAAAACCACTACACCAACTATCCTCATCAATAATCTAACACACATTGTATAAGGTTTCTTATTGTATAACTGTATAACGTATTCATTCAAATGGAATGGACAATAAGATCAAAAATATGGCGGGAGAGACGGGACTCGAACCCGCGGCCTCCGGCGTGACAGGCCGGCGTTATAACCAACTTAACTACTCCCCCGTTTAACCAATTTTTTAACCAATGCCCCACAAGCATTTCACTAGCTAAAAATTTTGCTAACTCTCTCAATCTTCATCACTAAGTGCTCAACGATCATCTCTATGTCTATCTCTTTTCTATCTATCGTCTTCTATTTGATGGGTTACTATATTCATAAGTACATAGATCTATGACTTTTTATGGATTGCTATTTTTGCTATTCGTTACTAACTACCCTCTCATATCATTATCCACACTTCTAAGTATCACCAAAACCATTTTTGTAAAGTCATATGCTGCTGGTCTTATCATATAGCGTATTTTCTGTAAATATCGTATACCTATCTTATCTTTATTCTCATTTTCATTCTATGATATCTCTGTGTTTTTATTCAGCTCTCTGTTTTTCATCGAACTAATCAGCTCAACTAATAAGCCCAACTAGTCAGCTCAACTAGTCAACACGCCAACAACCACTTTACTGAAACTGATTGTTTTCTTTATTTCCTATTTCCTCGATCTCTGTTCTCTTATCCTTATCGCTTATCCTTATCGCTTATCCTTATCGCTTATCCTTATCGCTTATCCTTATCGCTTATCCTTATCGCTTATCCTTGTCGCTTATCCATCCTTATCCCTATTCTACTTCATATAACTTGAACGTAACTGAACAGCTGATACAAAGTAAAGTAAGAAACACCAAACAACAAGCATCAGATAACAAGTATCCATCCTACTCTATATTCCACCAGATTCTCAAGGAAAAAATCACCGAAATATAACACCACTCTTCATGGAAGCTAAACAAGCCATATATAGAGTCATTATATAACCCATCCTGTGTGACAATCTCAAATAGAACCTCAAGGAGACTGAACTTTGCCCTCACGTTTTCGCTCAATGATTCTTGAGATAGCTAAAGGAAAATTTGGTATTTGGCTTTTAGTGACAGTAGCCTTTTTTGAAGCCACCATACTTTTACTTCCTGTGGATCTTGTTTTACTGGCCATAGTACCCATATCTGTATATTCATGGAAAAGAATAGCCCTTATTGCTACCATCAGTTCCACGATAGGAGGATTATCAGGCTATCTTCTAGGATACCTAGGTTGGCAAAAACTAGCCCTACCTTTACTTGAACAGTTCTTTCATCTCGATTTTACGATGATTCATGGAAGAAAAGATATCATGCTTCCCTCCTACCTCATCGATCATTTTTCATGGCTCCTCGGTGAGAGTAAACACCTCTTCGAAGCCTACGAAAATATAGGATTTGGTCTGGTATTTCTTTTTGCACTTATCCCTTTTCCTTACCGACTTATTGCTGCCACCTCCGGTGCAGCAAGTATGCCCGTCATCACCTTCATTCTTGCTTCCTTAGCAGGCAGAGGATTACGCTTTGCTTTGGTATGTTGTGGAGTACATTACTCTTATGTGAAGATACTGCGAAAATGGTTGCTACTGCCTGAAAAATCACCATCATCACTCAAAAAGCCTTCCCAAAAAACTCGAAGATGATGCTTTTTTCACTTCATGACCTAAGGATACAGAGAGCCGTTCGAGTAACTCTTTTTGCTCTTTATTGAGCTTTTCTGGTACCATGACTTGAATAAACACGATGAAATCTCCACGCCCCGAACCCCGCAAGAAAGGCACTCCGGCAGAAGGAATCCTTACCTTATGACCAAATTGCGTTCCGGCTGGAATCTTAATGGATTTTTCCTTGCCTTCAATGGTTTCAACTTTAATGTCTCCGCCCAGAGCTGCTGTGGCAATAGATACAGGAAAATACACGTAAATATCATAACCATCTCGCACGTAAGTATCTGATGGAACAACAGAGATGACCAAATACAAATCACCTGCCGTACCACCACGCCTACCTTCTCCCCCCTTTTCTGCACAACGGATCTTCACCCCATCTTCTACACCAGCAGGGATTTTCACAGGCAAGGTGACTTCGTCTCTCACACACCCTTCACCATGACAGTGACCACAAGGATTTTCAATACGCTCTCCCGTACCATTACAGCTAGAACACACGGTTTGGATAGTAAAAAACCCCTGAGATCTTCTCACATGACCAGTACCATCACACACCTGACATGTCACAATATCTTTAGGAGTCTTTGCTCCTGTACCTCCACAAACATGACATTCCACATCCTTGGAATACACAATATCTTTTTTCACACCAAACACAGATTCTTTGAAGTCCAATTCCAAGTCATAACGCAGATCTCTTCCGCGTTGCACTCGTTCTCCAGTTCTCTGAGAACCCATGCCAAAGAAGTCTTCAAATACCGAACCAAATGATGAAAATATATCCGATACATCAGAAAACCCACCACCACTCACTCCCTGATGACCAAAGCGATCATATCTTTTACGCTTCTCTTGATCTGAAAGCACCTCATATGCCTCAGCAGCTTCTTTAAATTTATCTTCCGATTCTTTACAATCAGGAGCTCGATCAGGATGATATTTAATGGCTGCTCGACGATAAGCAGCCTTAATATCTTGAGGCGAAGCCGAAGTAGGCACTCCCAATATGTCATAATAATCACGCTTAGCCATATAAAACCTACCCTTAGCTAAATACCTGTGGCTTTATTCGTATTCACACTCACTCTCACACTAGCTCTTAAGCTTAACTAATCTTAAACTTAACTAATCTTAAGCTTAACTAGGAAAATCCTTGGTAAAGAAACTCTGCTCTTTTCCAGGAAAGACTCCCTCTTTCACCTCTCCTACATAACGATGAAGAGCCTCTTCAATATTGTCATATACCGATCCAAAAGTTTTTAAAAATCGTGGCTTAAAAGAAGGATTCATACCAAGCAGATCTTGAAGAACAAGAATTTGCCCATCCACTCTCGCACCGGCACCAATACCAATCACCGGCACAGACAAAGCTTTTGCGACTTTAGCTGCTATTTCAGTAGGTACCATTTCAAGTACCACAGAAAAGACTCCTGCCTCTTCCAAAGCTTGTGCTTGTCGAACTAACACATCTCCGTCTTCTGCAGTAGTGGCTTGAAGATATTGCTTGCCAAAACGATGCTTACTTTGTGGTGTGTATCCGAGATGCCCCATCACACATATGCCTGCATCCACAAATGCCCTCACAGTACTGAGAGCTATCTCACTCGAACCCTCAATTTTCAATGCCTGCGCTCCACCTTTTTGCATCAAATGACGAGCATTCTCAAAAGCCACAGACAAAGAAGCCTGATAGCTTAAAAAAGGCATATCACTCACACATAAGGCTCTTGTTAAACCAGAAGAAACAGCAGCAGAAAAAACCAGCATATGATCCATCGTCACAGGAATAGTGGAAGAATAGCCAAGCATCACAGATCCTAAACTATCGCCCACAAGCACGAAGTCCACTGCTGTTTGATCGATAATACGCGCCATGGAATAGTCATAACAGGTGGTGGCGACAATGGGCTCACCTCGGTTTTTCTTAGCCTGCAAATCCTTCACCGTCACAGGAGAACGCCCCTCTAAAGAGCCCAAATGAGATGAAGTGGAAAGTGATGGCATATTATATTTACCTGTAATTCCATAAGGATCACACTGCTCATTGTAAGCCTGTGTAAGCTGAAAATCTGTGTAAGCACATAAAGCACATAAAGCACATAAAGCACATAAAGCACATAAAGCACATAAAGCACATAAAGCACATTATCCGAGCAAATTATCCATACCCATACCCATACCCATACCCATACCCATACCCACACCATACACACACCATGCTCACACTGGACGTATTCATTCATAAAATAAGCCAAACATCTACAGCAAGCCCAGCTAAGATGCGATCAGGACAAACCTCTGTCAAGAAATTATTTGTGATACCTCACTTTTTAAAAGGAGGCTTATAAGCCTGACTAAAAGGTTGTGTATGCTTTTTTGCCTCAAGAATATGCTTTTTACCTATGGCATAAGAAATCAAATGCGGTAATACACCCTCTTTTTTAGACTGAGAAAAGATATCATCAAGAGTGGCCTCAATGCCTTTCACTTTCACCATCAAATCACTGTGTGAAGCACCATCAAGACCATAAGAAGCATGCATCAATCCACCTGCATTAATCACATAATCTGGGGCATAAAGGATACCGCGCTCTGCCAATAAAGCACCGTGTCGATCTGGATCTTCCAGTTGATTATTGGCTGCACCACCAACAATCTTAGCTTTCATTTCAGGAATGGTTTGATCATTGAGAATACCTCCACGAGCACATGGAGCATACACATCCACATCATGAGCATGGATAGCATCTGTATCAACCACTGAGGCTCCATATTTTTTAACCATAGTCTCCAAACGCTCATTATTGATGTCAGCCACCACCAATTGAGCTCCATCTTCATGTAAAAATTCGCATAAGCTTGCACCAACACTTCCCACGCCCTGCACAGCCACGCGCAAACCGGCAAAAGAATCACAGGATAGACGATCTTTAAGGGCTGCCTTCAAACCATAATACACACCCACCGCTGTAGCATAAGACACCCCTCCTTGTTCAGCACTATAAACCAAACCAGAAACATAAGGAGAAACCTCACTCATCCATCGCAAATCCTCATAACGAGTATTCATATCCACAGATGTGATATAACGGCCAGCAAAACTATTCACAAAACGACCAAAAGCATGAAAAAAAGCTCGGCTTCTCAAGCGATTAACATCTCCCATAACCACTGCCTTGCCTCCGCCCAAAGGCAAACCTGCCACTGCCGCTTTATACGTCATACCGCGAGACAGTAACAAAGCATCTTTAAGAGCTTTTGATTGATCCGCATAATCTATTACCCGACACCCACCTAGTGCTGGCCCCAGTGTTGTATCATGAATCGCTATAATAGCCCGACACCCTGTAACAGCATCATAACTAAACAATACCTGCTCATGACCAAATTTATGCATATCATCCATCAAAGTCATCACCCCTCCTTAAAATATATTTAAATAGCCGCAATCCTCAATAAAACCATCAAAAACCAGGCAACACAATCATTCACTGGCCTTCTTACTACATCATATTTTGTTGTTATTTTTTTCTTCCATCTTTTCCAATCATCTTTGCAAACAGAATATGACATAACAAGCACTATGACATAAGCAATAAGCAGATTTTCTTCAAAATAACCTTCAAAATTCCAGAAAATATCAGATAAAAGATAACCCAAAGCATGTATGATGCATATGCACTCTTAAGTTAGTAGCTTTGTCCTTTCTACTGTATAATGATTCCAAGCTTTTAAAAACCTCTCTTAACCCTTATATTCGTTTTTTTATAAAACTTTATAACATTTTAAAAACACTCGTTATGGAAACATTTGATGTCATCATCGTCGGCGGTGGTCATGCAGGCTGTGAAGCCGCACTGGCATCTGCTCGCCTAGGTGCTAAGACAGCACTTGTCACCATGTCCTGTGATCATATAGCTGCCATGAGCTGTAATCCTGCCATAGGTGGTACTGCCAAAGGCCATCTTGTTAAAGAGATCGATGCCTTAGGTGGTGAAATGGCAAAAAACATCGATCATACCACCTTACAGTTTCGCATCCTCAATCGCAGCAAAGGCCCCGCTATATGGTCATCACGGGCACAAGCAGATATGTATGCTTATAGCCAGCGCATGCGCACCCAAATCGATAAAGAACCTCTCTGCCATCTTAGACAAGACAAAGTCCAAGAGCTTCTTATCCATAACCACATCCATAACCACATCCATAACCACATCCATAACCACACATCTTCTACCTCTTTTTCTACCTCTTTACCTTACACTCTAGGTATTAGAGGAAAAATTTTTGGCGTTATCAAAGCCAAACAAGTGGTTCTCACCACCGGCACTTTCTTAGGAGGAACGGTACATATCGGTGATCAACGCTACTCTGCAGGACGCTCCCATGAGAATGCTTCTAGGGCACTAGCCGCTTTCATAAAATCTCAAAATTTTCGCATGGGACGCCTCAAAACAGGTACACCTCCACGCCTCGATGGCCGCACCATAGACTTCTCTTCTCTCCAAAAACAACACTCCGATGAGTGTATCATCCCTTTTAGCTTTTCTCACTCACAGATCCCATCAAGTGCTCTAAAGTGTATGTATATCACCACCACAAACCTTAAAACCCATGACATTATCCAACAGAATATTCGTACATCTGCTGCCTACAGCGGCCAAATAAACAGTACTGGCCCACGCTATTGCCCATCTATTGAAGATAAGGTCATGCGCTTCCCTGATCGAAATCAACATCAAATATTCCTCGAACCCACCAGCACACACTGCCAAGAAATCTACCCCAATGGCATCTCTACATCTTTGCCTCTTGATCTACAAAGACGTTTTATCCGCACCATCGAAGGATTGAACAAAGCGGATATCATCAAGCCCGGCTATGCCATCGAATACGACTTCATTGATCCCACACAACTCAAATTATCTCTAGAAACAAAATCCATCCAAGGACTTTATCTTGCTGGACAAATCAACGGCACCACCGGCTATGAAGAAGCAGCAGCTCAAGGATTAATAGCCGGCATCAACGCCGCACGAGCCAGCCAAAACAAAGACCCATATCTTCCACAAAGAGAAACCTCCTATATCGGCGTACTCATAGAAGATCTCACCAGCAAAGGCACCCAAGAACCCTATAGAATGTTCACATCTCGAGCCGAGCATCGTCTCTATCTCAGAGAAGACAACGCTGACCTACGACTTACCCAAACAGGAAGAGATCTTGGGTTAGTGAAAGATGATGATTATACAGCATTTTGCACAAGAAAGAACCAACTCAAAAAAGGCCAGCACATTCTCACCCATACCACTCTTAAAGATCTTAAAGTTATTGATCCTAGCTACTTATCAAGTAAAGATAATAGCGGCACACCACTGCAACAGATTATCAGGCGTCCTCAAACATCTCTAAAAAAATTGATCCAAGAAAATAAAAGCCTATACGAATTAGCTCAATTACCAGACAATATTATCAGAAGATTAGAAATTGAAGCCCGCTATAGCGGATATATCAAACGATCTCAGATGGAAATCCAAACCACAAAAAGCCTACAAAATACCCGTATCCCATCCCATTTCGATTATACTTCCATTGGAGGATTATCCAAAGAAGCCCAAGAAAAGCTTCTTCTTTTTCTGCCAGAAAATCTCAAACAAGCTTCACAAATCAGCGGGATCACTCCCTCAGCTATACAAAGAATACGTATCGCTTTAAACAAAACGCTCAATAATCATCCCATCCATAAAACCATCTCACCAAAACAGACCATAAAGTATCCAAGCAGCACATCTTCTACTCAAAGAAAAACCAGTTCGTCTCTATAGAGTCTGTGACACAAAAGTAAATTTTTTCTAAAATCATAGAAAAAAATAATTATAAGAACACATTTTGATGAAAATATCATTTTTCTCTTAATAGATAGTGTAAGATTTTAGAAAAAATTTATATATTGCAATAAAAAATCATCTTTATGCAAAAAGATGATTTTTTTATTGTCTTTGCTATTTATGACTTCAAATAGAAATGAAGACGGTATAAGTTCTGCACTCAACACACCAGATTCCATTCGCCTTTGACATGTTCAAGACCTCGAATACAAAATTGCCTAAACCTACGGCCTCGTTTTATCCAGGCTATTGCAGTCTCTGAGTGAGGTTAACTAGAGAAGTTACTGCCAAAGTGAGGTTAACTAGAGAAGGTACTGGGAATGGTCTGGAAAATCGGCTAAGATAGTGTTCGTTTTTTATAAAAGTTGCCATGACAGAAAGACATAAAGAAACGCTATACATGTTTATTATTTGTGGTTACACAAATAGTTTTTTTGGCAAAAAAAAGCAAAAAATCTGATGATTCCTTATACCATATAGCAAAGGATCTACAGATTTTTTGCGAAATTTCAGTGAGAAATTGAAATGAGTGATGGCTTAGGATGCAAACTACCGAAAACTTCCATATGAGTACAATTGTATCAACGACTGTATTTTTGATGATCGATAGTTTCGCATGCTTCTTTATCACTAACAGGCTCGCAGTATATTAAAGGAACTCTTAGAGTACCGGCTATCTCCCTTAAATTATTCATTGTTCTAAAAGAAAAATCTTTTATGTCCATTTCAGGAAAATTTAATGTGTAGAATTTATGTGAGTTTTCCACACTTTGTCCTTCTTGTAAATGACTTTTTACCAAAAACAATACATTCTCATCTCTATCTTCATAAACTCCCTTGCTCTTTAAAACAGTAGCATTAAGATTATCTAAGGTTTTATTAGCCTTGATTCTTCTTACAGCATAATAACCAATTAAAATCGAACTGACAAGCAAAGTAAACTTAGATATTTTACCGATCCTGTGAGAATGACTAGCCATGACTGCTGATTGATTATTTGCAGCAAAGTGTAATGAATTATATATATTTTTAACAATACTTATTTTTTCTGCCGAAGTAGAGACCCTAAGACTTTTAAGCATCTCCCAATAATCACGGTGAAGATGAAATCCTACTGTAACGTATTTACTGAATCTATTAACCACAGCACTCATTAACACACCCAAGCTGTTCATCTTTAGCCCTGAATTAAAGTGATAGATATTTTCTTGGACTTTATTGATTTTTTCATTTAACTCTTTGATTTTATCGTGTTGATCACTCACATCACTTACATTGACTAACGCATCAAAAGATGATGAATTTGCAGGATTAATAATAAATGTGTCATTTACAGCTCCGCGAAAAGTTGGAACACAATGAATACGATTACACGTTATAATATAAACATGATTTCGATTTTCATCAAAAATATATTTCAATGTCTTTTCGCCAGAAGTTATACTTAACCCTCGAAGAGATACTTTTGTAAATCCAAGATCATCACGACTCAGATGAGATACATCTTCTTGAGCATTACCACTGCAACTTGCTGCAAAATAGCATAGAAAAACCAAAGATACCAAACGCATATACTTATTCATCATTATTCCCTATTTTTTCACCTACTATTGTTTTATGAAAAGACTTACGTAGCATAAAGAGTATTTCTTCACTGAGAAATCTCTACGCAAAAACTATAAAGCAAAGAGTATGCCAAAATCTTACAAACAACTAAATAAACCACCCACATACCCTGATAACAGTGCATTCAAAAGACACATGGCTGTGTCTTTTGATCTCATCACCTAATATCATCACGGTATCAAAACAGATAACCCAGGCTAACATTCAAGGGAGGAAGCATAGTAATAGTATTCCATCTTGCCGTAAAATGATCATCTAGAATTTTATCCACATCTGTTTGAACACTTGAAAAAACAACATGCCCCACTAAGGAGATAATATCAATTGCAAAGTAATAACGCTCACCAAAGACATGGAAAAAACCCGCTCCTATAGCAATACTGCCAGAAAATTGATTTAAGTTCACATCTTTGCTATCGCGATCTAAATAAAAAACATCTGCCCCTTTTAAGCTATGGTTAGCATAATGCAGACCCAAAGTGGAACTCACATAAAGGGGATGAGTTGAAACAGGAATATAAAGAAAACGTCCATAGCCACTAAAAAATCTTGATGTTAAATTATAGCTAAACTTGCGAGTCAATGTTTGACGAGATGAGCGTCCATAACCCAGAGAACCTTGAAACCAGCCTCTCTTAGGTAATTTTCTTAAGTAATAGCCTCCCACAAACGCATTATAGTGAGACTCCCCTAGAAAAGCTCCAACACCATTTTCATAGGCATTCAGTCTCTCATTCACCCCAGATGTCAAGACTTTATCAACTTCTTCTTCCACCATGGCTTCATAATTTGCATCCGTTTCATGATCTTGTTGTTTCATCTCAAAATCAGATTCCGTATCCTCTTCATCTTCGCTAATCACATAGACTTCATCTTCTCGCTCAAAACCTGGCTCTTTATCAGAAAATATACCATCCCAAAAACCTTGCCAAAAAGACCCAGAGGATGAACTCGATTCTTCTGTATCTGTATCTTCTGTTTTTTGAGGTGACACCTCAGAGTCTGATTCTGCCTCCTGAGCATATACAAGACTACTTTCTATCATCAACACTGTCATCAACACTATCCCCATCACCACCCATAACATGATGACTAGACGAGCTGTCCAGAAGAAACAAAAAAACATACGGCTCATAACACTATCTTCTCCAAAAAACCACTACCAACTTAGAACAAGTTCATAACTGCAAAAAATGATACATATCCATTACAATATACTCCCTACAACCTACCACCGTATGACCACTTCTATTGTATCCTATTTTTCCTTCCTTACCTTCCACCTGATAGATGCTCTTTAGCTTGATAACTACCACAAGAGCCTCTATCATGTGCTACACTCGACTTCATCTCTTACCAGTTGACTGGCAGTTGATAGCCAAATACCGGCTATCAACTTATGACCCATGGCTCTTGTTTGAGAATCTGTTTGAGAATCTATTCAAGAATCTGTTCAAAAACCTTAAATGATCACATAAAGCTATAGCCTTGATTTTATCCATGAAAACATTTCTACAAAGACTCATCATAGCAAACTTACTGTTGGTCTTGAGTTGTAGTTACAATCAGGAAGTGATGGCTCATGGAGTATCGGTAGATGTATCTCGCATAGAAGAAACAGATGATATTTTCAAGAACGCCATAGGCATCAGTTATCAGTACGGCAATGTAGCTGCTCTATCATGGCATTACTGGCGACGACATTTTGGCCCAGCTAAAGAAAATCGCCAACTTATATCCATTTACGGCTTAATGGAGCCAGCAAAAAGTTTTGATATTCAGGTCAAAATAGGACCTTCTTTGTTATTACAAAACAGCACTTATCAAAACAAGTCTCATAGTACACCACTGACTACCAGTGAATACAATATAGGACTCCTCCTGGGTGCGCGCATGGGGCTGATACATTACCGTGATTTCACTCTATCAGCACGAGTTGATTCCCATTTATTCCCTGCTGATACCGCAGTTATTGTGGGTGTAACTGGAAGAAAACTTTTGCTATCGTTATCTCTTTCTTATGCCATAGATCGAGAAAAAACAGCTCCACAGCTACCTACGTTGACAGATTTCGTTAGCGATTATTTCCGTTCGGATTCTAAGAAGGTACCTACTGATGCATTGTGATCCCACAAGCCATAAGCAGAGCAAAGCATACACATTATCTATGTGTATAGTGGCACTGATGATGATCGCCTCTAGCGGTGATTTCAAAGGTAAAGCTTATGGAGGCTTGGAAGGAGCTACTATAGCTACAGGGCCTATATCTTTGGGAATGGGAGGAGCTAATCCACCATCACTCAACAACGTTGAGCATCAGCTCACTTTCATTTTTCCTCATAGCGAAGTGGTTCTTGCTCTAAGTCCGGGAATATTTTACGCCTGGCGTAGCTCACTCAAAGATGCTTACTTATCCATTGGGGGGGGCTTGGTGACGGATGCTTATGGGCTGGGTCTTGGTGCCACCATTGGCTTTGGTTATTATTTATTTTGTCTAGGTGTATGTCTCAGTCTTGAGTACCGTCAAGCCATAGGTATCAATTTTCTTAAGGCTGGTAAATTTCCCAATCAGAAAGTACCTCTTATAGATATTCAGGTCCCATACACCATCAAATTAGGCATGACTGTCTTCATGTAAGATATATTTACCATCATCATTTTAGATTCAAGAAATTACCCAATGAGCTCTATCGCATCATCTCGCTTACTGACTACACTGACCGTTATAGTATGTTTATGCTGCAGTGGTTTTGTTTTGATGTTTGGCAACAACCATGCCAAACTCCCTGCCACCATCGAGGATCCTGTTATCTCCTTCACATGGGATGGCAAAGCCCCTCCCATTGAGCCTTCTTCTTGGCGCAATGACCAGTACAAAGATCTTGAAGACAAAGAAATTGTTCGTCTTATCATTGAAGAGGGCCTCACATTATGGAGTGAAGTAGATGGCTCTTACTTACGTCTTAAACTTGCCGAGGTGGATGAAAGCATTACTGAAAAACTCGATTCTATTCATAGCATCACCATAGCCAAAGTGGATGAAAACAGCAGCACGCTCACAGCTGGCTACGCCCGCCCCTTTCCTGATCCACACAATTCATCCATCATCATCGATTGTGACATAGTCATCACTGGTCGTAAGCAAACAGCAAAGAATCTAGCACGAGTGATTTTTCACGAACTTGGACACTGTGTAGGACTGGGGCATCCTCATGAAAGTTTCACCTCATTGATGAGCTACTCTTCTGCTGGTGAACTGTCTTTAAAGGCAGATGATATGGCAGGTGTATTTTTCCTTTACCCCGAATCCGATGATCATAGCTTTTCAGATATCTACGGTAGTGCCTGTGGATCTCTGGGAATTTATTATAAAAACCATAGCCCCTCTCAAACAAACCATCTATGGCTTATAATTCTTCTATCTTTACCTTTTATAATAAGGATATCATCACGTCACATATCAGCATAATCATCACAGGCGTATCTATAACACGTGATAACGTCGTTATAGGTTATGGAGAGTTATAAGAACTATAAAAGTTATACATAACTATAAATAAGTTATAAGATAAGATGAGTGAGAATCAAACGAACCAAACAAGATAAGAATACACCATAAGAATACATCATAAGAATACATCTAAAAAAACTTCATGATTTATCTCACATCTATATTTCATTACCCTATAATAATCGTTATCATAGCAGTTATCATAGCAGTTATCATAGCAAGGGGTAACGTATCTTGTTTATGTGGTTTATTTGAAACGGAAACACACCATGCGCGGGTGGTGGAATTGGTAGACACCCGAGACTTAAAATCTCGTGCTCCGATTGGGGCGTGCGGGTTCAAGTCCCGCCCCGCGCACCACATTCTTTTTAGCTAGCTAAACTCTTTTGGTTTTCACTATTTCACGGATATAACCATATCCATAGTCACACCTTTACGAAGAATCTGTACATCCACACTCTGTGCTTCCTTTAATCCTCTAAGCACTTTAATAGCCCCAGGAGCACTTACCAAAGCGATATCATTGATCGTTGTAACAATATCTCCATTCATAAAGCCAGCCTTCTCAAAGATGCTACCAGGTGTGATGTCGGTGATTTTAAAGCCACGCACTTTGCCACTTTCCAAATAAGGTGTTGCAGCTGCTGACATCAATATACTCTGCAACTTATTTTTGACCATATGATCTCGATAACTCGAGGTGATTTCAATATCAATTTCATCATCTCGAGTTTGACGTGTCATCCCATCTTCACTAAATTCACTAACCCTACCGGACTTAAGCTCCGGTTTCTTTGCTACAGAACCCGTACCTCCAGCAAACTTATCTTTATATAGCTCTACATATGTGTCATCTTTTTGAATCCGTATACTTTTAGCAGAAACCTTCACCAAAGGATATTTACCAAGCAACTTGTAGCCCACTTTAAGTGCCATCACTTTTTTGCTTTTCACCTCTTTGATAAGCACCACACTCTTTTGAGGATCTTTTGAAGTGATGACACCAACCATAATCACACCATAGCTTTCAGCAGAGGCTGCACTATGAACTACAGCTTGAGTGGCTGCAGATGAAACCGGTTTTTCCTGGGCTATCACAACCCCCAAAAAACCTGCCACAAAAATCAGCCACAGTGAAGCCTTCAGTAATGTTTTCTGAAGCTTCACAAAGCTTGTTGATGTATATTCTGCCTTAAACACATTTCTAACCACTAAAAATTCACCATAACCCAGCTCACCTTAACTGCATACTGCCCATAGCTGAGCTGAAATAGATAGCTGAAATAGATAGCTGAGATATAAATCTAAAAAAGTCCATCTATGAATGCACGTCCCATTAAGTCCAGCCCTTAAATAATTCTACTTTCCTATGCTATACTGCCAAGGCAATATGCATGCACACATCGGATAGGTTTGAGCTTTTTTGTTATTGTATATGTCGTTGTATATTATAGATTTTTGCCACCATATCCACTAAACCACAACTCTGTACTTATCAACTCACATATGTAACATTAAACACAGCATAAAAGAGCTTCCCTTGTTCGTTACAGAATGTTCGTTACAAAATGTTCGTTACAAAGTTTGTTGCAAGCTATCGGATAGTCAAGCAACTAATCAAGAAACATCCCATCTATTTCACTCCTAAGGATCCAGGAAAGCTATGACAACTCCTTTAGTTCAACAGGTTTTTCTTACAGGTCTTTCGGGTGTAGGAAAAACACGACTGGCAAAAAGTCTCGCTCTGAAACTCGGACTTGGGTTAATCGACCTTGATCAATGGATTGTTGATCGTAGCGGTGCCAGAGATATCAAAGATCTCTTTGAGCAACAAGGAGAAAACTCTTTCCGCTCTTTAGAACATCAAGCCCTAAAAGAAGTGATAGGAGCTCATAACCATGTTATCGCCTTAGGCGCTGGATCACTTATGGATGAAAACAACCAAAAAATCATCTTTTCTAGCCAAGCCCTTACGATCTGGCTCAAAATCCCCCCTTCTGCACTCGCTCACGCGATCACACTACAAAAAGATCATCTGCCAGCATTTCTCCAAAACCGTCCATTGCTTTCTTCTCTTTCATCTTTACTTCCCACCTCTTCTCAACCATCCATCACCCCGTTACGCGAAAAACTCACAGCATTTCTAAGTTCTCAATTGAAAGCCAGAGAACAAGGATACTCACGATGCAACGTCGCAATCGATACCCATCATGCCAGTTTCGATATATGTTTAGTAAAGCTTGTCTATGAATGCCAAAAAGCATGGCAGCAACATAACTACACAACAATAGCTACACAACAATAGCTACACAACAATAGCTACACGACAATAGCTGCACAAAATAAGCCATCATCATAAAGGATAAAGGCTTATTCTTTTCATAGAAAAACACCACTTTTTTGCGTATGCTAACAGATATACTCCATTAGGGTACAAGGATACATAAACCAAGACCCTCAACACGCACATACATATTTACAGATAAAAGTCTAGTGATGATACTGGGCAAAAAGTAGAATCCCGCTTACCATTTTATGCTGCAATAACGTCGATATAGCAGCAGATAAGATAGTGGTGCATACACATAAAGGAAAGATAACAGATAACAAAACAAGCAAGCCATCAAGCACAAAGCATTCAAAGACATACCTTTCCTCTCAAAGGAAAAACTCATGGCCTAAGAATCGATAAGTGTGTTGCATCAACACACGACAAAAAGAATAGAAATAAAAAAATATGAGCAACAAGAACATCACATCAAAGGATAATCATATGTTTTCTGCACAGATATGTGTGTCCTCTTTTTTTCTCCCATGAATGATCATGTATTAACTGAGTATATGTCTCCATAACCTTTACACTTCCTTATTTATCCTTAGCTTCTTTAATACTATGGCTCAAAGCAGTAATCCATCTTTAAATAGCACATCACCTTCAAGCAGCCATTCAAGCAGCAAGGAAGAAGAACACCCTTTAGAAACTTTGCGGCAAACAAAACACGCATCAACTGCTATAGCTGCTTCCAAAAAAGCTGTTACCATTGTCCCTTTTGTTCCCATACACAATGAAAAAGCACCATCATCCTCTTCACTACCCTCTTCAAAGCTGCCTTCTTCGTCGTCTTCAACAAATGAGGTGAAACCTCATAAAGAAAAAGAGCATAACAAAACCCTTTCTATCCCCTTAGAACACATCAGTATCTGTGTCTTTTCGGCTTTAGCTATCGCTATTATTCTTTCCATTATGGCTGCAGGATATGTTATCGATCAATTTCCCTCCCCAACAGCTACCAACACCAATCAAAACAGCACAGAATCTTTGGTGATATGGCCTTCAGGCATCTCCAGTAAAGATATGGAAACAGTGGTCTCTCGAAACCTATTCAACCAAGATAGCAGCCCCTCAGATGTATTAGAAGAGGCCCCAAAACAGCGTAATGATGGCATGGTGAAAAGCACATTGCCTTTAAAACTCATAGGAACGGTCTATGGAAGTAATCCTCGAGATGGTATCGCCATGATTCAAAATACCGACAAAAAACTTATCAATTCTTTTTTTGTGGGATCACGCCTTCTTGAAAATGTCACACTGCTTGAGATTCATCAAAACAAAATTATTCTCGACCATGATGGTGTTCTTGAATACATCGAAAAAGAACGCAAACCTATCGTCAGACGCAAGCGCGAAACCACCTCTTCACGTCTCAATATGCCATCACTAATAGAACGAAGTGTGCCCATCAACTCCACCGGAAGGCTATCGCAATTCAAAGAAGAAGGTTATGAATTTCGTGAAAAAGAAATCAAAATGACAGAAAGCTATAAAAATAAACTTCTCACCCAAGATTTTTCAAAGGTTCTACAAGACGCTAAAGCCGATCCATATCTCGTCAATGGAAAACTCGCTGGATTTCGTCTCACCAGGATTCGTCAAAATTCCATCTATGAAAAATCAGGCTTTGCCAATGGTGATATCGTCACAGAAATCAATGGTATCCAATTAACCTCCGTATCACAAGCTATCAGTGTACTCCAAGCTGCACGCAACGCCTCGCGTTTAGAAATCACCGTCACTCAAAACGGTGCAACCAACGTTATCGAAGTCACTGTGGGACAATAACTCAAAAGAGATGAAAACGATTGTGCAAAAAAACACTGCATACATCAAATGGCTCAAAAAAACCAAGACAAAACTCTTGGGTGGCAGGGCTCTTAGCGCTAGTAAAGCTCAAACTGATGTATCGAGTACAGCAGCAGCTATACAGCCTTCCATTACCATGACAGATCAAAACATCAAGATGCATAAAATAGCACTCATCGGTACCGCTTTAGCTTTAACCGCTTACCTTTTAGCAAGCCTACTTAACTCCTTAGTGGTGTATGCAGTCATTTCTACCATGCCCAACACCAAGATCAACATGACTCCATCCTCCCATCGTATGGATACCAAGAGTGATCTCAACTACTTTGATTTGCGAAAAACTGTCCTAGAAAGGCATCTATTTAATGCCACCGGCCAATTGCCTAAAGAAGCAGGATCAGCATCAGGAGACAATCAACAAAACCCTACCAGTTGTACTCCGTCCACTCTCAATCTCAAACTCACCGGTACCATTATCAACGAAAATCCAGAACTATCTGTGGCTACTATTGTGGACAATATCCTTAAAATCACAGATGTATACCGCACAGGTGATACCCTTATTGATCAACCTGCCCGTATTGTCTCCATTGAACGCTCCATGGTGACACTTAATCACCGCGGCAAAAACGAATGCTTAAAGATTACTGCCAAAAAAAACGTCAACACCGAGCTCACTTATCGTCCTCAAGATATCAATGAACCTCTCCCCCCTGATCCTTCCCTAGTACCTCGTGAAATTATGGAAGAGGAGCCTGCTGAGGTCAGTGGAGAAGTCATAGTACTAAAAGATTCCTACGTAGAAGAACAACTCGGCGAAGGTTTTGTTAAAATAGTGGAAGCAGCGAGGTTTGTTCCCAAACAAGATGAGTCAGGAGTTCCCATTGGCTTTCATATCTTTGGTATCAAACCAGGCACTTTATTTACCCGTATTGGACTCAAAAACGGCGATATCATCAACCAAGTTAACAGCACGAGTTTACGTCAAATTGAACAAGGTTTTGCCCTATACCAAGCTTTACAAGATGAAACAGACATCATCATTCGACTGCAACGCGGCAATCGTCCCATGAGTATCAAATTAAAGATCGAATAATGCGTCATCCAAAACAATAAACATACCCATAACCATAAGTAGCCATAATAAAGAGCCATGATAAAGAACCATATAGTCACAACACGTAACCAAGAAGCAAAAAAAGAAAAAGCAAAAAAAGAAAAAAAACCACAAAAAAAAAAAAAAAAACAACCCAAAAACCATAAGTAGCCATAATAAAGAGCCATAATAAAGAACCATATAGTCACAACACGTAACCAAGAAGCAAAAAAAGAAAAAGCAAAAAAGAAAAAGAAAGTCTTCCCATGACCTACCTTCTTCATGTGTCACTACTCAAACGACTATGGATAGCTTTCACAGCTATCATCATCTGTCTCACACTTTCCACAGCTCACGGTCAAGAAGGCATGCCAGAGGGCGGCATGGGTAACCCACAAGATCAAGAGCCTAAAACACAAACACCTCCTCAAAGACGTACATTTGATGAGATTGAAAGTGGCAAAGAACTTATCAGCATGGACTTTCCAGAGCTCACTGATATCCGCGATATTATCAAAGCCATTTCCTTATGGACCGGAAAAAACGTTATTCTTGATCGCAATGTCACAGGCAAGGTGCAGATCATCTCACCTCGTCCTGTAACAAAAATCGAAGCCTATGAAGCTTTTAAGTCAGCGCTCAGTGTTCTTAAGCTTACAGCTGTAGAAACCGGAAAATTCATCAAAATCATGCCGATCCGTAATGCACTCAAAGATAACCTCAAAACCTATTACGGATCCAACTTCTCTCCAAACACCGATCAGGTCATCACACAAATTATTCCGCTTAAATTTGTGGATGCCAAAGCCGTTCGTTCCATGCTTTCAAAAGTGGTTTCAGGAAATTCCCTGATCGCCTATGAACCCACCAATACCTTGATTGTCTCTGAGTCAGGTTACAAGGTGAATCGAGTCTTGGATATTATCAAACATATCGATGTAGAAACCGAGCAATCCCAAGTTGCCATCGTCCCCATTGTCTATTCTGATGCCAAAAATATCGCCTCCCAAGTCAAACAGATTTTTACCGGCAAATCATCTTCACGCTCCAGTTCTTATCATACTTACAAGATATTTCCTGATACCAAAACCAATTCCGTGGTCATCTTTGGTCCACCACGCACCATCAAAGATGTAAGAGACTTAGTGAAAAAATTCGATATCCGCCTCGAAGATGTCTCACGTCAAGCCACGATTCATGTCAGACCTTTAGATTATGCCGATGCTAAAAAGCTCGCCAAAACACTTAATTCTCTAACCAGTAGTACTACGAGTAATAACAATACCTCGCGCTTTTCAGCCTTATCTCGATTGAGAAGTTTAAATAATAGAAACACAGAACAAAAAAACTCTACCACTCAACCATCTGTGGCAGAGCTAGGAAGTGGTATTAAAATAACGGCCGATGAATCATCCAATTCTCTGCTGATTACAGGATCACGCTCAGCATACAATGCTGTTAATGCCATTATTCGAAAAATGGATGTTAAGAAAAGTCAGGTATTTATTGAAGCGGATATTCTCAGCATCACCATCGGTAATGACTTTAAATTTGGCACATCTTTATTTGCTGGTGTACCTGGAAATGTGGATAATTTCATCACCTGGGAAGCCGGTAATGTGGCTCCTATAGTCACAGCAGGAGCTTTAAAAAGCGGTGGAGAAGGCACACAAGCTGCCTTTGGCCAAGCCCTTACAGGTGCTCAAAAGGTACTGGCTGAAGAGTTTACGTTTGGTATTTTAGCCGGACAAGGCGTAGATATTCCAGGCATTGGCAGTGTTTCACCTGGAGCCTTGATCAAGTTGATCAAATCTGATTCCAATACACGCGTACTGTCATCACCGCACATTTTGATTTCCAACAACGAAGTAGGGCTTTTCTCAAGCGGTCGAAAACTCTTCTTCCGCACCCAACAACCCAATGAAAACACTGGTACCCCAGTCTCAGCTGTGGAAACAGAAGAAGCTAAACTGCAACTCAATATCAAGCCTAATATTTCTTACTCTGATTATGTCACCATGCAAATCAACCTCGATGCCGATGCTGTAGCTGATATCGACTCTAATACAGGCTTGCCTGTCATTACAAAAAGAAAGACAGCCCAATCTGTCACCGTGAAAAATGGTCAAACAGTGGTTATATCTGGCTTGGTGGACTCCACAGAAAATGAACGATTCCGCAAAATACCTATTCTCGGTGATATCCCTCTTATAGGTTGGCTATTTCGTAATTCGACTCTTGCCAAAAACAAAAGCAATCTTGTCATCTTTGTCACAGCTCATATCATTCATGGCCCCAATGATCTAGCCAAGATCTACAAACAAAAAGTCCAAGAACGCGATGAAATGCTCAAACACTGGACTCACGATTACTTTGGAAATGAGCGAAATGATGATTTTTATGCTTCTCTTCCTAAACTCGAAGATGGCGTATTCCAGCCCACACAAATTGATCTCATCGAGCAAAAGCGTCTCAAAGAATTACGTCAACAATTACTCAAAGACATGGGATACCTAGGAGATGTGGATGATAGTGATAGCTTTCTTCCCGCTCGCCAAGAAGTGATCACCACCGTACCTGTGATCCCTGACAATACAGAAGCCGGCGCAAATAACAATGAACTTGTAAATGAATATGATCCCAATGTTGAAAACGAAGAAATAGAAAGCAGTGAACAGCAACCTTCACTACCCAATAATGCTGAAAACACATTAGAAAACTCAGATGACGAATCCGAAGAAAAAACAGATGAAGAAGAAGAGGGAAACAGATAAATACAACTCCACTCATATGTATTTTTTTCTTGCTTGTTTAGCTCATTTAACTACATTAACAGAGATATCACATTAAAACGTTTCATTGTAAAGCAGAAAGCAAACACTATCTGCGCTCATTGTATCTTATACTCTCTATTATTTCTGGCTAACCTTGTATAACAAGAGCTCCTCATCTATAACTTTTGCCTTTTAAAAAATAAGCAAACACGATGTCATCACTCACATACTCAAGTCATGAGCTCGGTCAATGGTAATGGATTTCTCCATAGATTATGGAAGATTATGGAATAATAGAGTGTGTCATCATTTCATGACAAATTCACGCTTTCATGAGGCAAGCCGATAATTCTCAGATATGAAATACAGTCCGTAAAGTGTTTCAAAGTGTTAGACAAAAGACCTCTCGAAGAGACGAACAATAAGAAGGAAAACACAGCTCTGAGTTTCACTAAGTTAGCTTATTTACAAAGACATCGTATGATTTTGTTTTTAAAGAAAAAGACCCTATGAGAGCAGCAAAGACACAACCCAAAGAGATGACACAAGTAGCATCTACAGAAAAAAAGCAGGAAAAAAATACCACCCTCATGGCACAACCTGCAGTTTTACCTCAAAAAAAACAAAAAAAAAAAAAAAAAAAAAAAAAAAAAAAAAAAAACCCCCCCCCCCCCCCCGCACCACACCCTTTTTTTTCCCCAAAAAAAAAACCTTCTCTTGGCCAACTCAATGATCGTGAAGCTAAGAAAAAATCATCCTTATCCAATGATTCGTTTGTACAACTTGGTAAAATCTCCAGTCATAGATTAAAGAACAGACTCATCGGTGAGATACTTATCGATGAAGGATATGTTGATCGTAGCCAAGTTGAACAAGCTCTTGAGGAACAAAAAAACAACACAGAAAATACACCTAAGCGACTAGGTGAGATCCTTATCTTCTTAGGCCATATCACAGAAGATGAGCTGCTACAAGGTATTGCCAAACAGCTGGACCTGCGTTACTACGAAAAACTTCCCACCGATGATATTGATCCTTCTTTGGTGGCGAATATCCCTATGCAATTTTGCAAAGAACATCTTATTGTACCGGTGGCACGAGATAGCTTCAATATGACTGTGGCGTTAGCTGATCCTTTAAATATTTTTCCCATCGATGATCTCAGGCTGATTTTATCCACCAATATCCTTATGATTGTCTCACCACCACGCACCATCACTGCAGCCATTAACCACCTGTATGAACGCTCCAGTGATGCTTCTCAAAAAGCTCTCGATGAATTAAGCGTTCCCGAAGAAGGAGCTGACGAAGATTTAGAGGCAGCTCGAGATCTTTTAGAATCCAGCGATGATGAAAAACCTATTATACGTTTGGTGAATGCTCTACTGGCTCGAGCTGTGAAAGAAAATGCTTCCGACATCCATATTGAACCTTATGAAAATCAAATTGTGGTGCGTCTGCGTGTGGATGGTATTCTCAGGGATGCTATGAAAGTTCCTAAGAGAGCTCATGGCTCATTGGTATCACGGATCAAGATCATTGGCCGGCTTAATATTGCTGAAAAACGCATCCCTCAAGATGGTCGGATTGGTATCAAAGTGGCAGGAAAGAATATCGATGTGAGATTATCGGTTCTGCCTACATCTCAAGGAGAACGTATTGTGATGCGTCTTCTTGATAAATCCAGTGGTGCCAAACGTCTCGATCAAATGGGACTTTCTGAGGATACTCTGACAACCTGGAACAACTTAGTGAATCAAAAACATGGCATCTTACTGGTCACAGGACCCACAGGATCAGGAAAGTCTACGTTACTCTACGCCTCCATCCTACAGATCAACACTCATGATATCAATATTCTTACCATCGAAGATCCGGTGGAATACAAACTTGCTGGCATCGGCCAAGTGGAGGTCAAATCCAAAATTGGCATGACCTTTAACCAAGGCTTACGTTCTATTCTCCGCCAAGATCCCGATGTGGTGATGATCGGAGAGATACGCGATAAAGAAACCGCACAAATTGCTATCCAAGCATCCATGACAGGCCACTTGGTGCTCACAACATTGCACACCAATGACACGCCTAGCTCCATAACCCGATTGATGGATTTTGATATTGAGCCTTTCAAAGTTGCCTCAACGTTACTTGGCGTTATGGCCACACGTTTGATGCGTAAGCTATGCAGTGTTTGTAAACAAGCCTACACCCCTAGTGCTTCTGAAATCGAAATTATTGGCAAAGAAACATATGAAAAATTTGGTGGTGGCAAAATATACCGAGAAGGAACTGGCTGCGAAAAATGTTCATCGATGCGCTATCATGGACGTATCGCTGTCCATGAATTGCTGGTACTAGACGATCGTCTCAAAGAGCTGATTATCACCACTCAAGATGCCAACTCTATTCGCAAACTGGCTCTTGAAGCCGGACTTGTAACCTTACGTGAAGCAGCTTTAAAAAAGGTCATGCTGGGTTTAACATCCATTGAAGAAGCTATCCGTGCTACACAATCTGAAAATGTCGACTGATTCTGCACTCTTTATTGATTTATAGGTTTTTTTCAATGCCTCTTTACAGCTATAAAGGCTTTGATGCCACCAGCGGTTCTTCTGTTAAAGGCAAGATAGAAGCCGACAATATGAAGATTGCCAGACAAAAGCTCAAACAAGGATCCTCTCGCATTCTTGTCAGCGAAATTACCGAAGAAAAAGCCCGAACCTACTCCCTGAAAGATAAATCCTCGCCTTTTACCGCCTTTTCTGCTCTCTTAGCACCCAAAATAAAGCTTAACGATCTGGCCATCATGACCCGGCAGTTTGCCACATTGCAATCCGCTCATGTACCCATTGATGAATCTCTCAGAGCCCTGGTTGAACAAGTGGAAAATGAAACTCTGTCTAAAATCTTAGCTCAAGTCAAAGACGGCCTATCAGAGGGCAAATCTTTAGGCGATGCCATGAGCAAATACCCTCATTGCTTTAACCGCCTTTATGTCAATATGATCACAGCTGGAGAATCCTCCGGCACACTTGCCTTGGTTCTTGAAAGACTGGCTGATTTTCTTGAATATCAATCAAAAATCAAAAGCGAGCTTATTTCTGCTCTCATGTATCCATTGATTATGATTTTAGCCTCTTTAGGCATCATCAGCTACCTGTTTGTAAGTGTTGTACCTAAACTACAAAAGGTCTTTTCTTCTCTAAAGGTCAACCTCCCCACTTTCACTCAAATGCTTATTAAAACCTCTGAATTTCTCCAAAACAACTTATTTGGTGTATTCATAGGCCTAGCTATTATTGTGATTGCTTTTGATCGTTGGCGTAAAAGCAAGAAAGGCAGAATGCTCTTTGATCAATTCATGCTCAAAGTACCTCTATTTGGTCCTATTGTCGTGCGTGTCAATGTATCACGCTTTACCAAAACCCTCTCCACATTGCTTAACTCAGGGGTACCCATTGTGGCAGCCCTCGAAATCACCAAAAACACCATTCCCAACTCTATTATTGCCCAAGTGGTTAATAGCGCTAAAACGGCAGTGCAAGAAGGACAAAGCCTAGGAGCCACCATTGAGAAGTCCAAGAAATTTCCAGCATTGGTCTCTCATATGATCAAAACCGGAGAAAAAACCGGTGAACTCGAAACCATGCTTTCCCATGTGGCTAAGGCCTATGATGTGGAAGTAGAAAGAAAAATTGCCGGCATGCTCACCCTCATAGAACCTGCCATGATCATCCTTATGGGAGGTGTTGTGGTGGTTGTGGTTATAGCCATGCTGGTTCCTATGCTTGGAGTAATGAGCCAAGTAAGATAATAACTCCCTCTGTACTTAGACATACACACACGTTATAAGTTATAATAACTCCGTAAAGTGTTGCACCGAATACACCCAGCTTGTAGGCTACAACTAACTCTGAAGTTACCCAAAAGAAAGTAGATGCTAGACATATAAAACCGATGTATGAAACAGACATATAAAGCAACTCATAACCCATTGGCTTTGTTTATTATAAAAGCATAAAAAACGTTACCAAAGATACGTGACCTTGGACCTTGACCTAGTTGTAAAAGATTTGCAAAAGAAACGAATCATCGTATATAACTCACGATCTGACACAAGTATTTAGCTATACTTCATTTAAAAACCGAGATTAAGCTAAGTCGATAAATAAACGAAACTAAAACTAAAAACTAAGTGAGCCAGAACTAAGAGCCAGAACTAAGAGCGAGAACTAAAAAAAACCGTTCACACACAACCCACATAACAGATAAACTGATACATCCACAAGATGACATTTAAACGTACCACTTAAACCCTCATTCACTGCATTTGTTGCCATTTGGAGTCACTTGCCCATGAACCACCTTTGTTCTTCGAGTCATAACAGCCACCTTTTTTACAAGCTCAAAACCGGTTTTTTTCATAAACCGAGCAAACTATCACCCTTTCGTCAAGACGGCATGACTCTTCTTGAGATCATTATTGTGGTGGCTTTGTTAGGATCGCTTATGGTCTATCTTGTGAGCAATTTAACCGGTGTGAGTGATAGTGCCAAAGTTGATCAAGCAGGCTTAGCTATGGGACAAATTGGCCAATCACTCAATTTGTATCGCATCCATAACAACCGCTACCCTACCAATGAACAAGGACTTTCTGCTTTAATCACAAATCCTGGCATAGATACCTGGCGTCATCCTTACATCGATTCTCAAGACAAGCTTAAGGATCCTTGGGGAAATCCCTTTAACTATGAAAGCTCAGGCAGAGAGTATCGTATTACATCAAATGGAGTGGATGGTATTCCTGGAAACGAAGATGATATTAGCTATCCTAAAAATCAGCAACCGGCAGGTGATGGAAACTAAAGTCATACATAACCATAACGAATCATAAAGAATCATAAAGAACCATCATAAGCAGCTCCCGTGAGCTCCTTTATTTTTATGTTCCCAAAACCGCACTTTTTCCATGATGTTTCTTTCTCACCTGAGTGTTAGATGGTTTATGACTCTTTATCATGAATAGAAACGTTCACATCACACCGCCCCATACCCTCGCTGGTTTAACATTGCTCGAGGTGATATTGGTGATTGCTTTGCTTGCTGGCATGATGAGTTACACCGTAAGTGGACTACTGCCCAGCAAGGATTACACATCCACATTTCTTGCTTTACAAGCACAGATCAAAAGCACTTTTGACTCCGCTGTTCTTACCGCCGTTCCTCATCGCATGGTCTTTGATACTAAGGCCAGCAAGATTATGATTCAACGTCTTGAACACAAAGAAGGCACAACACCCACTACCATCACCTTTACAACAAAAAACCATGAAAGTTTAGAAGAAGAAAAACTAGCCTTAGAGAACAAAAAAGAAAACCTTGAAGTGTATAAAGATCTTGGTGGTGATGATGTCACAGATATCGACACACAAACCACCATTAAAGCAAGCACTCCCGTTCTTCAAGCCATGGAACAACTTATGGGACAGCGTTGGATCCGTGCAGGAGATTTTGCAGAAGGTGATCTGAGCTTCTCTGGCTTACGTATCACACGCTACTTTACTGAACATCTCGAAACAGAGATCATCACTGATCGAGGTGAATCTGCACACAAAGAATTCTTTTTATACTTTTATCCTCATGGTTATGTGGAAAAAGCCTATATCATATTTCATGAAGTTGATGATCAAGGCACTCCCCTCGAAGACGTATCACCTTATGTGCTCAGAACCTTGCCCTTTGAAGGCATCTCCATGCTCTCAGCAAACATTGCAGATATCGACACAATTCTATCTAATACCCCTTTCAAAACTCCCCCTCCATGACCCACCCATCACCTCCAACAGCAAACTCAAAGCAACACTCTATGCTGCAACCGTCGCTATGGTTGCGTCCATTTTACCCTCATTATCAGACCAGCTTCTCGCTTTTTGAAACAGTCATTGCTGTGGGCATGCTCGCTGTGATGGCTTTGTATGTGGGAGGGATTCAAGGACAGGTGGTGTATTCATTGGAATATGGCCAAAAGATTTCTCAAGGACTTTGGCTAGCTCGAGGCATCATGGCCAAAGTCGAATATGAGTGGGATAGCAGGGAATTCTCTGAGCTCAATATCAATCAAAGAGAACAAAAAATTGATGATTCTTTATTTGGTGACAATGCGAGTAAAATCTTCAATGGTTTCACCTATGAAGTACTCATCGAAGAGTGGAAATTACCTGTCATCAAATTCCTCACCGGCGAAAATTCTCCTGCTAAAGGAGAAAGTAGTGGCATGATAGGCGATCAAATCAAAGCCATATTCGGCAGTGACATCATGAAAATAGCTCAAGTAAAAGTATATTGGCCAGAAGGAGCAAGACGAGGCTCCACCGATCTTTCTTTATTACTTGTAAATCAAAAAGCTGTGGATAAACAGATCAGCAACATTACAGGTGCGCAAGCCTCCCCTTCAACCACACCATCTAGCCCTTCGACAATCAACAAAGAAATGCCACCGGCATCACCTTAAAACCCCCACGCAACACTCAAACCATCATTACCTTGCAAGCTTCTTTTCAGCTCATATCTGGCCATGTGTATGAATATCATATGTATTATGTATATATACTTTAACTTTGGAGCTCTCTAAGTTTGTGCTTTTTTCAAAACACATATATGACCCAAAATCTTAGCTAGCTCATCTTATAGAGCTCATCTTATAGAGCTAGTCTTATCTTAGCTAAGTAGGCGTATAAAGCTTCCTTGCAAACTCACACAACTTGAGAATAGCCACAGCTCAGAGTATGCTAAAAAGCAAGAATAGAATTATGCGTCATAAATCATAAACAGCATGTCTTAAATACTTTTTTACTATCAAAAACCTATGCCTGATATCAGATTCACATCACAAAAACACTTCAAAGGTTTTACCCTTCTTGAGGTTATGATCACCATATCACTGCTGGCAGTGATGGTTCTTGCTGTCAGTGAATTGCTCAAAGGAAGTATTGATATGCGCATAGCTTTATCCGAAAAAGAACAAGTGACTTCTCGACTCAATGTCACCTTAGATATGATCAAACAGGACATTGAACACGCCTATCTTCTCTCTGTAAACAAAGACAAAGAACTCGTACGCAATGGCCAAAACCACACATATTTTAAAATCGAAACCTTTGCTTCAAAAACCACCATATCTTTCACCACACTTCATCCACGCAGTATGCCATCAAACACCTCATCTGGAGAACTTGCTAAGGTGATGTATGAAATCAAAGAGAGCAAACGCCATAGTCCGCGCATGGCCCTTTGGCGAGGCTCTATGCCGGTAAATATCGATAAAGACGTCAACACAGAATTGATCAGTGAGGGCATTCGTAGCTTATCTGTGGAATTATGGAATGGCAGTGCATGGCTCAATAATTGGGATAGCACAAAAAGTGAATTTCGTGATGCTCTGCCAAGACTGGTGCGTATCACACTGAAAGCTTACTTACGCAACCCGGAATATGGTGCTGGAACAGAAGATGTCATGCAAGATAGCCTTATGATGCCTACAGATGACCATAGTGTTTCTCATCAAGGAGAACGTCGAACCATAGTGTATCTTCCCTGGGCTAAACGTTTTCCAGAAATCAAAGATAAAACCAAAACCTTACGCTTTTAAATCCCTATTTTTCACAAGAGATACGTCATTGTCTTCCAAAGCTCAAGAGTCAAGCACTGTATTCAAACCTCTCACAGAAAATCGTGGTATTTCCATTATTATCAGCCTTACAGTGATGGCTTTTATGATCAGCTTTATTGCAGATCTCATGGTGTCATCACGGGTAGCGCATCAAATGACCCTTAATTTGCTCAATACCACACGAGCCGAATATTTAGCCAAATCTGGTGAAAAGTTAGCCACCTTCTTACTTGCCATCGATGCCGGCATTGATCTCAAAACCCAAGAACTCGCAAAAATCGCCCCAGCTGATGGACGTGATGATATTTGGGGGATGTTTGATGGTATTCCCATTGGTGGAGAAAACATAGAAATGCTCTCTGCCATCATGAGCATGTTTGGTCTTAAAGAGTTTAGCGACTCTCAAGTCACAGAAAAGCTCAAAAACCTTCATGGTAGCTTTACACTCGCCATTGCTGATGAAAGCTCACGGATCAACCTCAGCTACCTACAAACCACCAATATGGGCAAGCAAGGACTTGAAATGCTTCTGGCTTTATTGAATTGTCCAGCTGAAAAACATTTTCTTGAAACCAAATCCCTCACTCCCATAGAAGTAGCTCATCGCATCTTTGACTTTATCGATAACGATAAACGCTCCAATAAAAACGGTGCTTCTGGGTTTAGCACAGAGAGTACTCCTTACCAAAGCAAAGTACCTCCCTACAACCCCCCCAATCACCCACTAGAAAGCCTCGATCAATTGCTTCTCATTGAAGGTTGGGATAGTGAGATGCATGCTGTCTTTGCTCCTTATCTGACGGTTTATCCTATTCCTAATCACTATTCTAAAAAACGCAAAAAAGATCTTGGCAGTGAAGCACAACTCAACATCAACACCATCCCCAGAGAATTGATACAGTGTATCATCCCAGAAACTCAAGGAGAGTGTTATGAAGACTTTGTTAGAAAATTTCACAAATTGAGCACAGAAAAACAACGCATAGCTTCAAGCAGTGCTGAAATTACCAAATCCCTTAAAGATAAAATGTGCTACTTATCATCTGATAATATCCAAACACCACAAAGTGCTAAATGGTTTAAAACCCAATCCTCTACTTTTCGTATCATGATCACAGGCCAATCAGGAGGTATAAAACGCGTACTTACCAGTGTGATTCATCGCCTCTCACCTGAACTAGCAAAAAGCCAAAAACCAGCCTCTTCTGTGGATATGCTATACTGGCGTATGGGATCTTACTAATTATTCACCTCATTCACCATTGTGATTTTTGGTTTTATTGCCAAAATCTTGAAACAAGTAAAAAAAGTAGTCCTATATTTTCTTAGTAACAACTATCACATTTACAGCGTTTTTTTCGAGTGTGTATAAGCAAGAAAAGAATCATCCCATTTTCCTATAACCACATGCATACATATCTCTTTATGAAAACATGCCAAGTATACGAAGGTAATAGAAGGTAATAGAAGCTATAAAAGGTATAAAGGACTATAAAAGATATTATGGTTGATGTAACAGGATGAGAGCAAGGAGTGTGATAGCATGCAACGTATTATCGGTTTAGATATCGGTTCCTATTCCATCAAAGCTGTGGAAATCATCAACAGCTTTAGCAGCTATCATATTGAAAACTTTTACGAAAAAGTCATCAGCACTGATAGTCCAGATCATAATCAAATGAGTAAAGATGAACGTCTTGTAGCGTGCATGAAGGAACTGTTTGAGTCTAACCAACTGGAAGCAGACCGGATTGTCACAGCTATGCCTGGACAATACATTTCTTCAAGAATGCTAAAGTTTCCCTTCTCTGATCAACGCAAGATTGCCGCATCTGTGGCCTATCAAGTAGAAGATATGGTGCCATTTCAGCTCGATGATATGATCTTAGAACATCAGATCATCGGTACAGAAGGCACAGATACACAGGTGCTTGTGGTGATGATTCAAAAAACCTTTATGGCCAATTACCTCGCCCAATTAGCCTTGGTGGGAGTTGATCCTAAACTAGTGGATGTGGATTCACTCTCCCTTTATAACCTTGCTCCCCATATTCCTCATAATCCAGAAGAAATTTATGGCATTATCGATATAGGTCATGAAAAAACCTCGGTGTGTCTTATTGAAAATGACATGCTCCGTATGTTCCGTACCTTAAAGGTAGGAGGAAAATACCTCACCGAAGTTCTTGCCCGTGATCTCGAAATCTCTTATGCAGAGTCACAAAACATCAAACACGAACTCTCAGCTATTGCCTCTAAAGATGGCGGCCAAGATTTAGGTTTGAGTGCCAAAGATCTTGAAATCGCCCGCCAAATCGGTGTGGCAGGATATGGTTTTTCACGGGAGCTTTCACGGACGCTCTATGCTTTTAAAAACCTTGAAAAAAGACCTATATCTAAAATCTATATCTCAGGAGGTACGGCTAAACTCAGAGGTATCGATGCTTATCTCGAAGAACAACTCAACACCAAAGTCCTGCGTCATGAACACACCCTCACTGACCTACAACTTGACAGCTCATTGAAAGAGTATCTTGAGGTTATTCCACAAGCTGTATCTATCGGACTCAGGGTGGTGTCAGGAACCAAAAAAAGCTCTAAAGTGAATTTGCGCAAAGGCGAATTCGCTTACTCTCAAGATTCTGAGGCTTTTCTTAAATTAGCTTCCCGTACTATGGTATGGGTAAGTTTAGCTACTTTATTGCTTATTTTTGGCTATATTTTCCAAAAAGTATTTTACGACTATCAAGTGGATGCATTTGAAAAACGCTACCTCGATGCTTTCTTACAAATTGCTCCTGATCAAAGAACCCAAGCCACTAAACTCACTTCATTTCCAGCATTACGTACCTATGCTAAAAACCACTTGCAACAAAACATCGATGGCAAAAAAATCTCTGTGGATAAATTTATCAAAACCAACTCCTCAAACGCTGCTATGCGTGCTTTGATGATTCTTTCAGAAACCATCCCAAAAAATATCAAAGTGGATATCGTTCTCTATGACTTCGCCACTCAAAATGATCTCAAAGGCAAACTTGTCTTACAAGGCGAAACCGATGGCTATGGCTCTGTCAGTCAGATCAAAGATTTGATTCAAAACCACCCTAATTTTCTAAATGTCAGTGAAAAAAGCTCTGCAAAGCCAGGAACTGATGGTAAAGTAATTGCTTTCACCATCACCTCTACTTTTGTACCATCCCCTGTTTAAACAGCCATCAGGATAGAGACCATGAATTTTATAACGCGCTATTTTGATACCATCAAATCTTTTTTCAATCAAATCGTGATCAAATTAAGCACAACGATTTTTGGAGCCAATAACGAACGTCTTGATTTTATTATCGATAGCTTCAACAGATTACAAGCTAAACAACAAAAACTTGTTTTTACAGGAGGTATTATCCTAGCTGCTTCCCTTGTTCTCGTGGTGTTTTCTATATATTTTATTCAAGTAGGAAAACTCAAAAAAGAACTGGAAACCAGCATGCAATCTCTCAGAGAACTCAGCACTTTATCAGAAGCTTATCAAAGAGAAAACTCACGATTTGCTCAGATCACTCAACAGGTTAAAACAGCAACCCAAAACCTCACAAGCCTTAAAAGCTATTTTGAAGAGGTTTCACGCAATGAAGAGATCAATTTAGGAAGCCTTAACGAAAAAGTCATCCCTCTCCCTGAATCTAATACGTTATCTCAGCATCTTTCCCAGATTCGTGTGGATGTAAATATTGATAATATCTCGCTTCCAAAGATATTAAAATACATCACAACTTTAGAAAGAAGCCGTAAAAAGCTCAGTGTCTCTCATCTCAGTATTCGCTCACGCTATGAAACAAAATTATATTTTGATACAAAAATATCTGTAAGAGGATACACCGCCACTACTCAACAACCATAACAACATAGCAACATAAAACTTGCCATCCTTTCCTCACTCATATAGAGTCCATCTATTTTTATGAAATCTTTTATCAAACTTGCCATTTATGCCTTAGCTTTTCTGGTGATGCTTATTACCTTTTTTATCTTTACGTTCCCTGCGAGTGTCGTCAAAGAATCTCTCATTGCTCATATCGCAGCCAACACCCCCCCCTCATCTGCCATAGCCACATCGAAAATAGAGATATCTCGTATATCCCTAGCACTGCCCTTAGGAGTTCATATTGATGGCTTAAGTATTCCTTTTTCTCAAGGCCAAAACAGAGAACAGGAAGAACGATTGTATTTCACCAAAATCCAAGCAGGACTGAGATTTTGGCAACTCTTTACAGGTCATGCTGGACTGTGGATTGATGTGGAAAGAAATAACCAAGAGAACCTGAAAGTCACCCTAAAGCTACCCTTCACTCAAATCATCCGTGGTAACCCCATACCCACAAATATCACGTTTATGGCTCATAACTTTACCATCACCGAACTGCTTTCTTTTGCTATGCAAATGTATGCAAAATCACCCACAGCTAACCCTCTTATCACACCCCTTCTTGAACAATTACGTTTTCAGGGCCAACTCAAAGGCAACAGCGAATTATCTATAGCAAACCAAAGTCTTACTTCCCTTAGTGGTGATATATCTTTGGAGTTAGTCAACTTTCGTTTTGAAAGCCAAGATCCCAACCTCATCATACCTGAACAACTTTTTTCTAAAGCCCTTCTTAAAATCTTAGCTCGTAGTGGCACCATCAATATCCTAGAAGATACCTATTTTCAATCAGAACAACTCAGTCTTGGCCTCAACGGCTCGGTCACACTCGATGAAAACACGCCACAATCCAAACTCGCTTTGAGCATCCCTTTAGAGATGCGTGGTGATATCCTAGAAAAAATCGGCGTACTTGTAGAAATGGCACTGCTGTCTCAACAAATTGACTGGCAAGGCAAGGTGCGTCTTAATATAGCAGGAAACATGGCTAAACCACAGATTTCTGCCACATCTCTATAATGATTGCGTCATATCACAGCATCGAAAGAAGCATTAATAAGAACCATCAAGCTACAGCTGATAAAAGCCGTGCTGCATCTTTTTGATTTTCGCGCTGAACCCAGACGAAAAAACATATGGTCATGGCAATAAATAAAATCACTCCCCCCGGCACCCACATCACCAAACCACCTAGACGTTGATCATCGAGACGTGTCCAACTATCTGCCCACCATTCAGGCATAGCAATATAGTTATAGGCATACCAAGGCTCTTTGGCATAAGTCAGAAATGCTGCTAACACAATATTTACAGCCATAAAACTCGCTATAAACACCACTCGAAATCCCATATGCAATGATGATTTCAAAGGATGTGGATCAATAATATTTCGCCACAAATATATGGCTGTCCAGGCCATCATGGCATGCTCAATGATATGAAAAAAATCATTGAGAAGAGCCAAATTATACCACCTTGGCTGATGCCAAAACCAGAAATTAAAATTAAACAGAATCAAAGACACCAAAGGAAGGGAGAAAAATCGATGCATACTTTGAAGCACCGGTTGTTTCATTAAAACCCATAAAATATGTCTTCTAGGCCAAGCCGGCAGTGAACGAACCATAATGAAAAATGGCGCACCAGCGATAATAAGTGGACAACCTAGCAGTATTATGGCTAAATGCTGGATCATATGTACAAAAAACAACTGATCAGCCAAATCATCAACCCAAGGACTCAGCACCACCACGTTGATCACAGTGCCAAGATAAAAACTCACCACCTGCCAAAGTTTCACAGGTTGTTTCCGATACTGTCTGTAACAGAAGTAGTAAATGATACCTAGTAGTATAAAAAACAACAATGTAGGATCATATAGCCACGGAAAACGCCATGGATTATCTGGCTGTGGGTCCAATGACCACACCGATACCACACTATCTGTATGACCGTAAGCAACAGACATAATCATGACCCTTTAGCCCAAATATATCTCAGAAAAATGTACTCTCTCGTTTATAGATCAGCACAAAACCAACCATGATATAATGCCCGTAAAGGCTGCCCGCATAACACTCTATCCACACCCTATCAACTCATATTCGCAATATCCTAACAAGCACCTAGCAAGCAAGAATCATTATAGATCTTATCTCAGATTGTTTTCCAGATGATTTTTCCAAGATGATTATCATAAAGTTAATAACCATAAGCTAACCATAAGCTAACCATAAAAGGTCTCTTATATGTTTTCCTTTAATGTACTGACTTCTATGTCTTTAAGAGCTTTGTTCAGAGCTTTTATCAGCTCTTTGGTTATCTGGCTATGGCTATCATGGATGCTCGTCTCATGTGGTAGCTCACCTGCGCTAGAAGATAAACCTATGTCCGCACAACCCCAATCTTTACTTGATAAAAATGTCGTTGCTGAAAACCAACACAAAACGGCTAAAAAAACACAAAAGAAAAAGAAAGACACCTCTGCCAGTGAACAACCAAGCACTGTTCTCTCACCAACAGCCACGTCATCCAGTGGAGAAAACCATAACGGTTATGAAATCATCACCGTCACAGAAGTTATACCAACACTCTACTCTAAAAATACCAATTCCACAGAAATAACACTAACTGAAGAATTTGTTATAGAACTCAGCAACCCTCCCTATTTAGATTCTTCTGAAACAACTAACCAAGAAGATCAACCCAGCACTGAAACGAGCACTGAAGATAACTTTGAAGGTAGCTATGAAGGCAACTATCAAGATAACTCTGAAACACCCATGCAACAAGAAACACCAGAGACCGTTACACCACCAGCACCAGCAAACATACCGGAGCCTACTCACTCAGAACAGTATTCAGCATATGAAGCTACTATCAAAAAAAACACCCAATGTGGAGTTATTTATCCCAATTTGGAAAGAGTCGCCACCCCAATTCTTCGCAATGTTATGAGTTTAGATGTGGATGACATTTATGATTATGCAGCTAAAGATGTGGTTAGAGGTACACAAACCATGCTTGCAAATATGATGGCTGATCCAGAATGGCCCATTCATCCTCTAGCCTTTTTTGCAACCATTAAACATTTTGAATCATCAAATCGTACCACTCAATGGGGCTATTGGAACTTTAACTTCTTTTCCAGACACTGCTCATCAGGGGTGTGTTCTGGTTACTTTCAAGTGGATGTGGACCTGGAAAAGGATTGGTCTCTTACAGAAGTCTGCGGAAAAAATGGCTTAAATGTTCTCGGCCTTGAAGGAGGCCCTGATTTCTGTTCTATACTGTTTTGGTGGACCAAAGCCGCTGGAACCACAAAATGCAAGAATATGGGAGGGGCTGGCAACCCGTGCCTAGATAAAGGTTACGCCTGGAATATTAACACATTTAAACGTGGCCACCTCACCTATGGTCAAGGAAATCAATGGCATAGTTATGGTATCCATGATCCATGGAAGCATGCTTATGTTGGAGGTATGCTCAATGGCAGCTACTTCACCGGTTATGAAAACTGTGCAGCAAAGCACTATGCATACTCCACAACACCCCAACAACGTATACGTCAAGCTGTTGATGATTTTGCCCAAGCCATTGGATTCCAAAGAAGCCAAAGCTAAATCCACGAAAACGTGCTCTTTACACCACACTACACCCCACACCCACACACCCACACACCCACACACCTTCACCTGAATCATCAAACGCAAGATGCTTCAAATCATTTCATAACTTTGCAGCATAGAATCACGCTTTTTTTGCTTCCATAACAAAGATAATAACCAGAGGCAACCAGATTAAAGCCTCACAAAATACTATGACTAGGTATCACGATGTGGCATAGATGGCCTGTATCTTGAAGGTTTATTTTTAGCACTAGCATTAGCTTTTTTAGCAGAACCTGCCTTTGATTTATTCTTGGCAGCTTTACTTCCTCGAGGCCGTCCCACCTTTTTCTTCGGAGTAACTTGCTCAGGATCCTGCTGAGCAGGTGGAGCTGACTGTGAAGGTGCTTGAGAAGGTAAACCAGAAGAGGGAGAGAAAGGAGAAGAGTCCTGCTTATTAGGTAATGGCGTAGGAGAATGACTTTTTGCAGCCTTAACATTTTTTGATTGATAAGTAAAAAAGTCCTCTTTTTCTAAGGGATGAAAGAAATTAGCATGCTCAATCATCAACGACGCTGTGGTTTCTCGAACCGCAGCTATTTCCACACGCACACCTTCTGATTTCAAGTGGATAACCAATTCAATATAGTCAGCATCTCCACTCATAATCACAATGGTATCTACCTTAGAAGCTAACTGAGTAGCTTTAATAGATAAAGGAATATCTGCTGACTTATGACAAGGCTGTACCTGACCATAAAAAAGATTATGCAAACGCTCCGCTAACTTCGAAGATATGCTTTTGCCTTCACGAAAATAAATCAACCTATTCAATGATCGCCCAGATAACAACCTTGGAATAACCAAATCAAAGTTCAACATCGCACTATCATCAGCCATAAGATGATGAACACTCCGCTCAATATTATTACCATCAATTAAAATAGCCACTTTTTGCTGAATTTTAATGGGAGGAAATTTATCTTTTTCCATATCCTCTGAAACAGTTGTGTCTTGCTTGGAAATCATTGTAAGTCCATAAGTAAGTATATTTTTTATAAAACGAAGAACCATGATCAATCATAGCACCTAAACAAGTGATGTATCAAAATTTTCTACAAAGATTCTATGAACTGTGTTACCGACAAATATGGCAACACAGCTATATGTATAAGCCATGTATAAGCCATATATAAGCGAAGATGTACTCATTGAAATATCTTATCAACATAGGGAAGAGCAAAAGAATCAGCCACAGCTTTGTTGGTAACATGCCCATCATGGGTGTTTAGACCAGTACGCAGTACAGGATATTGCTTTACTGCCTCCATCAGCCCCATATTAGCTATCAATAAACCATAATAAAATGTCACATTCGTTAAAGCATATGTGGATGTTTTAGGCACACAACCAGGTATGTTTGTCACCCCATAATGAATCACCTTATCTACCTTATAAGTTGGATTATCATGAGTGGTAGGATGTATGGTTTCCACACTACCACCCTGATCAATAGCCACATCCACTACCACAGAACCAGGAGACATAGTCGCTAACATAGAACGACTCACAAGCATGGGAGATTTAGCACCTGTTACCAATACACCTGATATCAAAAGATCCGCTGAAGGCAATATCTCCGCTATACTCCCCTCATGAGACATAAGGACCTGACATCGTGAACCGAATATATCACTAAAATAACTCAATCGCTGAGGATTAATATCAAGAACCGTCACACGAGCTCCAAGACCACATGCCACCTTGGCCGCATTCAATCCCACAACACCACCACCAATGATCACCACATGGCCCTGCTTCACACCACTCACTCCACCAAGAAGAATGCCCTTACCTCCCTCAGAAGAATGCTTTTCTAATAAATGAGCTCCTATCTGAGGTGCTAACCTACCAGAAACCTCACTCATAGGACGAAGTAACGGAAGTGTGCCATCCTGTAATTGAATGGTCTCATAAGCAACAGCAGTCACTTTCTTATCAAGCAGAACTTTTGTTAACTCTTCTTCAGCTGCAAGATGAAAAAAGGCATAAACAATCAAACCCTCACGTAAACGGTGATACTCCTCTTGAACAGGCTCCTTGACCTTAACAATCAACGAAGAACGCTGCCATAGCTCATCTGCTCCAGAAATGATATGACCACCCGCACCCTCGTATTCCACATCTTCTATGCCCACTCCCTTACCAGCACCTGCTTCTACATACACCTGATGCCCTGCCTCTGTAAGAGATCTCACATTGCTCGGCACCAACCCCACACGATGCTCACGATTTTTCACTTCCTTCGGAATACCTATTTTCACTGCACACAACTCCTCCTTCAAACCACACCCACCATACCTTCACACCACACCCACCATACCTTCACACCACACCCACCATACCCGCCATACCCGCCATCACACCTATTGCTTTTTCTAGTTAGCCTCAATCAGCTTAACAACCTATCAATAGACACACACAATCGTCTCCAAAAAACACTAGTTTTCTAAAACTAAGAAAGGCTAACACTAAGAGAGACTAAAACTAAGAAAGATCTCATAACACATTACCAGTTAGACTATTTAGAGACATTTTCTTTTAAATCCACTTTATAAGTTGTATCAATAGTTACAGATGGCCCAAAAGATTTACCCTCTTTTTGGTAAGCTTTAAGCTCTGCTTCAGCTGCCTTATCTATCCAAACAGATTCCATTTCAGAAAAATGACTGGGACCAAACAAACGTGTACCCGGTAACTTTGGAAACTGAATATGGCGCCAATATGCAGTGCGAATAAAAGGATTCAACATCCCAGGTACAAATGCACCATCTTCATGAATATAGCGCAATATTTTCCGCGAAAGCTCCTGTTTCATCTTGGTATCAAATGTTTCACGATAACTATCAATCAACTTGTCCAGTAGAAGATCTTTTGTATTGGTCAGATTAGTGGTTTCTTTTTTGGCATTCTCAGAATGCCAAAACTTCCAATACTGAGGAGGTGGTAGTCGACTAAAACCATAAACCGTCCAAACAACATCATAATTTTTTTCCTGCGTCATCTTATAACGAGTCGTCGTATCACGATAATCCAACTGTATATCAAAGCCAGCTTTTAAAGCTTCCGCTTGCAACACCAACAATCTATCTTTATGAGGCTGAAAGCCATATAATATCCGCACCGTCATCTTTTTACCATCTTTTTGCCACACTCCATCCTTACCAAGAACATAGCCAGATGACTGCATTAAAGTTTTCACTTTCTCCCTATCATACTCTCGAACCCGAATACTCCCATCACTGTAATCACCGAATCCATCATAAAATGATTGAATGCGCGTGTATTCACCCCGAGCAACTTCTTGAATAACCTTTTCAAAATTCAAAGCATGTCCAAAAGCATGACGTACCTTTTTATCTTGCCAATGATCTTGATCTTTATTAAGCCAAATAACTTGGCAACCAGATGGACGGTCCACATAAAACCATAGCTTTTTAACATAGCCTCTATCAAATACCTTCCCCTTGGCCTTCTCATGCCATGACACAGGATTCGTTAAACTTATGGCTGACAATTCACCATTGATAAAATGTTGCCAAGTAGCCTCCTGATCTCTAATCACTTTGTAATGCTTATAATGAAAATTATAACGATATTTATAGTATTTAAGATCTTTTGCCCACCAATCTTTATGAAGTGCAAACTCTATAAATTTTCCTTTTTTAAATTTTGAAACATTATAAGGCCCCGTAGTTGGAGAAACCTTAAAATTGTATTTTTTCACCCAGTTTTTATCAAGCTTATGAAAATGCTTCGGCACAGGACTAAGATTCACCCGACCAACAAGCACTTCTTTTACATGTTTTTTACCAGATACTACAGATATCACATCTTTTGTGTGAACCTTAACTTCTGCAATCTCTTCTGAGTAATAAGTATTCCTCCGAGGATCCACAATATGCGGTGAACGCATAAACTCAAGAGTAAACACATAATCTTCTGTGGTAACCGGCTTACCATCAGACCAACGGGCTCTTTGATCCAGTTTGAAATAAACCGTTTTATAATCATCAGCCACCGCCCAGTGAGTAGCTAAAGAAGGGAAATAACGACCACTATCTGGATGTATACCCACTAAACTCAAAGCATTAGCGTCATAAAGATACCATTTGAAACCAGAGTTAGAATCAGGACCTACATGACGAAATGATTGAGGAAATGCTTCCAGATAATCATAATACGTACCACCCTTTTTGGCACGAGGATCAGCAAAAATAGGATCACTATCATTACTCTCCCACACCAATCCTTGAGGTAACTGAAAGGATTCTGAAGACTCTGCTTTCTCTGAATCTGTGCCCTGTTTAAGCTGTGACTCTTGAGCTTGTGACTCTGACGAAGCACCATCTTGAGCATAACTCACAGCGGCAGAGCTCCCATACATCAAACACACAGCTAAACACAATAAACCTAGTTTTTGAATCGAACATCCATTCACTTGACATAAGAGTCTCAAAAATCTCATCATCTTCCTTTTTTCTACATAATCAGCCAGCCCCATCCACAAAGAAAACCCAACAGCTATTAGATCCTAAATAACATAACAGCTTACACAATAGCTAACACAATAGCTAAGCAACAACACCTCAGTAGGTATCGTCACCAAGAAAGGTTGCCTGTTATCTTAGCCTATTGTGAAAGAAAATACCTCAGAAGAAAAGATGTATTTTCAAGTCTCGACTCAGATCTACAAACTCAGGCCTACATTCTCTATGATTCTCTATGACTCTTTATGCTTAATGTGTCATACCTGCTATGCCCAATACCTGCTACTATGACCACTCTCTAGCATAGCACCCATATATTCTTTCCATCCCACCCTTAGCTTATATCTAAGAACAAGTGGTGACAACCATCACATGAGGCTGCTCTACAACACGCACCCATCACAACCTTGTGACTCTGTTTTTCCATAATGGAAAAACAGAGATGATAATCATGAGCTACTTAGTTTTTTGAGTCTTTTCAGTAGCTTTGTCTTTTATATCCACTTTATAAGTGCTATCAACAACCACCGATGGACCAAAAGATTTACCCTCTTTCTTATAAGCTTCAAGTTCTACTTCAGCTGCTTCATCTATCCAAGCAATATCATCCATTACTGGGCCAAATAAACGTGTACCTGGCACCTTTGGAAACTGAATATGTCGCCAATATGCTAAGCGAATAAAAGGATTTAATAATCCAGGAACAAATGAACCATCTTCGTGAATATAACGCAATATTTCCCGTGAAAGCTCCTGTTTCTTTTTTGTATCAAATGTTTCACGGTAGCTGTCAATTAACTTGTCAAGTTGAGGATCTTTAGTGTTTGTAAGATTATTAGTTTGTTTCGTTGCATTCTCAGAATGCCAATACTCCCAATAAACAGGAGGTGGAACCTCTGATAAACCATACCTAACCCAAAGAACATCATAATTTTTTTCCTGTATCATCTTATAACCAGTCGTGCTATCTCGATAGTCCAGCTGTAAATCAAAACCAGCTTTTAAAGCTTCCTCTTTTAACACCACTAACCTGTCTTGATGATGCTGAGACCTATATAATATCTGCACCGTCATCTTTTTACCATCTTTTTGCCATACTCCATCTTTGTCCAAAGCATAACCAGATGACTGCATAAGTGTTTTAACTTTATCTACATCATACTCACGAAATCGAATACTCTCATCACTATAATCACCATATCCATCATAAAATGATTGAATACGAGTATATTCATCACGTAAAACCTCTTTAATAACCTTCTTAAAGTTCAAAGCATGACCAAAAGCATGACGTACCTTTTTATCTTGCCAGTGGACTTGATCTTTATTTAACCAAATAATTTGAGCACCTGAGGGCTTATCCACATAAAACCACAGCTTTTTAATATATCCTTTATCATATAACTCCCCAGTGGCTTTTTTATGCCACCACTCAGGAATAGTGACACCCATATATGACAATTCACCCTTAAGAAAATGTTGCCAAACTGCCTCCTGATCTCTAATAACTTTGTAATGCTTGCGATGAAAGTTAAAGCGGTATTTGTAATATTTAAGATCTTTTGCCCACCAGTCTTTATTGAGTGAAAATTCTATAAATTTACCTTTTTTAAATCTTGATAAACTATACGGACCTGTGGTTGGGGGAATCTTAAAGTTGTATTTTTTCACCCAGTCTTTATCAAGCTTATGAAAATGCTTCGGCACAGGACTAAAACTCATCTTATAAATAAGCACATCTTTTACATGTTTTTTCCCAGATACCACAGATATCACATCTTTTGCATGCACTTTAACATCTACAATTACTTCCGTGTAGTAATTATTATACCAAGGAGCAACAATATGTGGTGAACGCATAAACTCCAGAGTAAATACATAATCTTCTACTGTAACCGGTTTCCCATCAGACCAACGCGCGCGCTGATCCAATTTGAAATATACCGTTTTATTATCTTTAGCCACTGCCCAATGAGTTGCTAAACCGGGGATATAACGACCACTATTTTTATGCAACTCCACTAAATTCAAAGCATTTTCATCATAAATGAGGCCTCTAATTTCTGAATTGGAATTAGGACCTACACGGCGAAAAGATACAGGAAATGATTGCAAATAATAATAATACGTACCACCCTTTTTGGCACGAGAATCAGCAAAAGTAGGATCAGTATCATTGGTCTCCCACACCAAGCCTTCCGGTAACTGAAAGGATTCTGAAGACCCTGCTTTCTCTGATGCACTTGAATCTGAGGTCTGTTTAACCTGTGACCCTTGAGCTTGTGACTCTGATGGAGCACTCTCCTGAGCATAACTTACAGCTACAGAGCTTCCATAGATCAAGCACACAGTCAAACACAAAAAACCTGGTTTCTGAAAAGAGTACCCATCCACTAGACTGTACAAAAGTCTCAACAATCTCATCATCTCTAACTCCCATTTTGTTTCATGACTCAAATCCACCACTGGCCATATCATCATCTCACATATACAATAGCTAGCCAACAACTCGGTCGGTGTCAGCACGAAGGATATTCACCAGCTCTACTATGACGGAAAATCATTAACAATCAAAGCACATTCTTACAATGCTAAATACTCCACATCAGATCAACAACCGCCACCTTTTATTGCGGTTATTACGGCTCCTTTGACTCCATACTTCTCACTTAGGTGGAAAGAATCACGTTTAAACGCTTCATTGTAACTATGCCTACTTGTCATATCGACCTCCATGATAAACAAACACTATCTTAGCCGGTTTTCTTCCAAGTTGCTTCTACTATTATTTAGAATCCTCCATCACCGCCACCACACCCAGTTGTACTGGCCATAAGACCTTCACTTATAGAAGGTCTATACACACTTAATAACCTTCATCACCCTCACCTAAATGCTTACAGCTAAGTTCGGCATATTCTTCTCATCACCCCTATCAGAAAGGCCATTTTCTTCTAAATATACTTGTGGTGATATGAAAGCTGCAAAATTTCTAACCATACTTAAAAAGGATACTGAAGACTCATACCTTCAGTATCCTTTTTGTTTTACAAGTTATCCGAATTTAACGGGTTCTTTCCATAGAATCTAAAGCCACAATCTTCACAGATCACCCACACCATCATCGCCTTCAAGGTGAGCTGCAACCTTGTCCGACACGATGAACACTCTCACGACCATTTCTACAAGACCATCATCCTTACTCTTAGAATTAGAATTATACGGGATGACAAAAGGGCGCGATCTCAGGGCAGGGCGCGAGAATGCATTCAATATCGGAGGGGTCACAGACATACGCAACATGCCCATGCCTCTCTATTTCTGCTAGTAATTCGCTTACAAATACTTCTTCATATTCTTTCTCTTCTACCTCTTTTGTTTCTGTATCTTCTTTTGTTTGTGTATTAAGCCCCACATAACAATCCCAGTAAACTAGCAATGCCTCTGTTATAATTAAAGTTGGAGTGCAGTCCTCCATCGCTACGTTACTTACTAAATGCCCATGCTTCTCTATTTCTGCTAGTAATTCGCTTACAAATACTTCTTCATATTCTTTCTCTTCTACCTCTTTCGTTTCTGTATCTTCTTTTACTTTTGTATTATAAACAAAACACTCCTCCCAAGTTCCTAAACGAGGTTTCGGCTCTGGAATCTCCCATACGATGCAGATAGCCATCGCTACGTTACTTACTAATAAAGGCATCATCATAGTTACCATTGTGATCCCTATACTCAAAAACTTCATAGTTACTCCTTGTTACAGTTATTGTTACATACTCACTTACTTACATTGCAAAACACTACATACTTTTGTTCCTTAATACCCTCCATATAAATTTATAGATCTTTCTTTAATACCATCATGGTTATTATGTCCTTGTTTAAACATCATTTCGCTTATCATTTACAACTGCAAACATCCCACATAACAAACATATAACTAAGAACAAAAAACCTTGAGTTTAAAATTCCAAAAACGTAAAATGACTTATTTTTTCTAAGTGTGGCAGAAAAAAAATCAAAAGCAAGGGACATTAACATATTTTTTCAAATGTCAC
>MPNI01000062.1 GCA_002238945.1 Proteobacteria bacterium bin106
GATAACGATCTAAAACGAGAAAACAACGAAGAAAGCTACTATCTTCTTAAAGATACTGATGGAACATTTGATCTCATGGCTTCTGGTTGTCTTGATGTAGTAAAAGAATCACGTTCTCAGATAGAGGGAATAGCTAACTGTGATCTCATGGCTTTCATACCTGACGCTTTCATGCCTGACACTTTCATATCTGACAATCAGCTGCTTTTAGATGAAAATTTCTCAGAAGTTGTTCGTAGCTCTGCAGCGGTTGTACCTGTAACTGGCGTAGCTCTGTTAAGTACTACAGCTGGATCATGGGGCAGGTATCTGTACGGGGTATCTAAAAGGGCACTCACAAAGTGGGCTCTGTCTTTGGCTGGCGGAGCTGTGGTTGTAGGCTATTTAGCAGAAAAATTTGCTGCCAGCGAAGGGGTTTTTCTTTCATCAAGCACAGCTGGCAACAATAAAGGGGAAAGCCTAGCTACATCTGGCGGAGAAGGGCAGTTAAGTCCAGCATCACCTGATCCCAAACCTCTGCCACCTCCTGTAGTGAGTACGGATACAGAAACACATGCTAGTTACACAGAAGAAGATGAAACACCAATCTTTGAAAGCATGGACGATAAGGCTTTTAAAGCTTTACTCAATAGACGTAACATCACGGCTGATGAATATAAACAATTCGAAGATGCTGTTACCTTATATGGCATAAGACATCTTCATGTTCAGGTGCCGTCATGGCAAAAGGGATGGTATAAAGTAGCTGGAACTAAGCAAGGTGAAGACAAAAGCGATTACTTTCGCCAACTCCTTCAAAATAAGGGAGTTTATCTATCAACGGATCAGCGAAAAGAGTATCTTGAAAATCAATATATGGTTGATGCTTCGTACTTGCTTCTCACTGATGTCTTCAAACTTATAGAAAACAGAACACTTAGACAATTTCAAGACCTCAACCTTGTTAAAGACGGATATGCTCTTTATACACGGCCATTAATGGTAAATGTTGCAGCACAAATGCCAAACATTCTAAAAGAAGCGTGCGCCTCTAAAGAGCTTAGCCATCTTGATTTCTTTGATTGTTTAGAAATATATAGTAATGCTTTACTTAGTGATTCAGAGCCTTTTAGTAAGGACTCTGCCGTAGAGCCTGGGAAATACTTAGACAGCAAATATGCTCTTAAAGCTTTCACAACGGGACAGATCACCGACCCTGTTGCGATGAAGGCCGCTTTGCGCTCGATGAAAGTACCAGTTGAAACATATCAAGCTAAAGGCGGGGAGACTAGGTTCAAGACCAAGACTACTGTGCAATCGATGGTGCCATCTCAAAACGATGGAAGCAAGAGCTCTTTCAATACTGCTTCGATGAAAGCCGCTTTATACTCTGTGATGACATCCAAAGTAGAAGGACTGGAAAAGGTCTATGTTGCTGATGTCAAAAGACTGCTGTCTATGGTCACTACATTTCATAACGATCTGATATGGGACTTTTTCAAACTCCCAAGTGAAAATCAAATCAGTAGAGTGAGTCGAACAAGAATACTAGAGGCATTGGTAACTAAACCTTCGGAGTATCTCGAAGACCGTCAAAAAGAGAACTTCTCTACTCAAAAGATTTATGCCGACCCTCTCTTCTATGAGAAAAGTAACTGCCTAAAAGATAATCAAATGGCTGTATTTGGGTGCTGATTGTAACCACAGACAGAAATTAGGAATAGAGATAATAGATATATAGAATAGAAGAAATATGTTGTTTATGAGCCCCTAATATTCTTTCATCGCCTAAGAGAGGTTTTGTTAGCTAACAAAACCTCTCTTTTTCTATAAGTTATCACTGCTTCTTAACTTTGGTATTTTTAAATCTAAAAATACTCAATACACAAAAACTATGAAGTAATGTTTAAAATAACATTGTAACCTTGCTGACTTAGTGCTAGTATGCGTTCTTAATATCAGAATATAACAATAACTCCCGCTGCACATAATACTCAGATAATAAATCAGATAAGATAATAAGTCATGAAAGTATGTATTTTTTTAGTTCTTACATTAAAAGAAGTATCTCATGACATTACACAAACCTATACACAAGCCCATAGTTGCAACACTATCTTTGCTGTATTTGTTTTCCCTTACAGCTCATGCTAGCAATAACACCGCTATTGATAGCGATCTCATGCTAGAAAATAACGAAGAAAGCTACTATCTTCTCAAAGACACTGATGGAACATTTGATCTCATAGCTTCTGATTGTTTTGATGTAGCAGAAGAATCACATCCTCAAATAGAGATAGAGGAAATAGCTAACTGTGACCTCATGGCTTTCATACCTGACGCTTTCATACCTGATAATAAGCTGCTTTTAGATGAAAATTTCTCAGAAGTTGTTCGTAGCTCTGCAGCAGTCCTACCTGTAACTGGCGTAGCTCTTCTAAGTACTACAGCTGGATCATGGGGCAAGTATCTGAATGGGGTATCTAAGAGGGCATTCACAAAGTGGGCTCTGTCTTTGGCTGGTGGAGTTGTGGTTGTAGGCTATGTAGCAGAAAAATTTGCTGCCAGCGAAGGGGTTTTTCTTTCATCAAGCACAGCTGGCAACAATGAAGGAGAAAGCCTAGTTACATCTGGCGGAGAAGAGCAGTTAAGTCCAGCATCACCTGATCCAAAACCTATACCACCTCCTGTAGTGAGTACGGATTCACATACTGAAGAAGGCACAAAAAAAGCATCAACAGAAGAGACCACATCACTTTGGGAAAGTATGGACGATGTAGCTTTTGAAGCTTTACTCAATGAACGTAACATCGATCTTGGTGAATATTATAGACTAAGATCTGCTGTTGGTAAATATGGCATAAAATATCTTCGTGTTCCGATGTTGCCGCCAGGGAAGGAGAATATATTTGAATCCAGGAGTGATTACTTTCGTGATTTTTTTCGGAGTAAGGGAATTTATCTATCAAAGGATCAGCTAAAAGAGGAATATGAAAATCAATATATTTTTGATGCTTCGTATTTGCTCCTTGTTGATGTCTTCAAACTTATAAAAAACAGAACACTTAGACCATTTCAAGGCCTCAACCTTGTTAAAGACGGGTATGCTCTCTATACACGGCCACTAATGGTAAATGTTGCAACACAGATGCCAAGAATTCTAAAAGAAACGTGTGCTTCTAGAGGGCTTAGCCATCTCGATTTCTCTGATTGTTTAGAAATATATAGTCATGCTTTACTTGAAGCTGTAGACCCCATGAGTAATGACTCTGTAGTAGAGCCTGGGAAATACCTAGACAGCAAATATACTCTTAAAGCTTTCACAACAGGTAAGATCTTTGATCCTGTTTCGATGAAAGCCATTATGTACTCTGTGATGGCATCCAAAGTAGAAGAACTAAAAAAAGTCTATGTTGCTGATGTCAAAAGACTCATGTCTATGGTCATTGCATATCATAACGATCTGATGTGGGACTTTTTCAAAATATCAAGTGAAAATCAAATCAGTAGGATAAGTCGAACAAAAATACTAGAGAAATTGGCAACTAGACCTTCCTGGTTTCTCAACAGATTGCGCGATCGGCAAGATTTCCTCTTTACTCAAAAGATTTATGCCGATCCTCTCTTTTATAGGAAGAGTGATTGCCTAAAAAACAATCAAGTGGCCATATTTGGGTGCTAATTGTGGTGAAAACAGACAGAAATATAGATAAAGATAGATATATAGAATAGAAGAAATACGTTGCTTACAAATTCCTAGTATTTTTTCATCGCCTATAAGTCATTACTTCTTTCTGAATTTGGCAATTTTTACCTTAAAACATTCAGCATCAAAAAAGACTTTCTTAGAAAAATATTTTATATAAATTGAGGTTAACTAAAGAAGGTACTGGGAATATAATCTTCTATATCAGGATGCAGAGCTAGATTCAGGAGGCGCGTCACAGAAAAAGTCATATCTTTTTCTAAGCTCTTTATTAGGTAGACTTGAGCGCTCCTTCTTACAAAAATCATCTTCATCAGTATATTTACGTGAAGAATTATACAGACAAGGTAGTATTCCGAGCGATGGACTTGTTGTTAAATCAAAGACCTGTTTAATGGCTCTTTCATTTGCTGCTCGTGCTGCTGAATCTTTCACATTAATAAACATAAAGTAAACACATACGGGCCCAGATACTGTCTTACTATTAGGAAAGTCCCAGTAGTATTTAGTGTCGGGTTTGATAGTGTCAGCAGCAGAATTCTTACAGCCCGTGTTTCCAGTAGCAGGAGTAGCAGGAGTAGCAGGAGTAGCAGGAGTAGCAGCAGTCTCACCATTCGTTCCATGATGCCACGTGTTATTGCCGCCGGGGCAGGGTATGGGTGTGTTTTTAACAGATGATGAACCCTCTTCTAGATCGATATCCATAACCAATCCACCTACAGTTACAAAACTATTTGATTCATTAGGAAAGTAAACACTGTAGGGGCGGGGTGATGGTTCTAGTGTGCCAGTAAAATTATCGCTATTTGGCACCGGAGCATTCCTTCTATCTTTATACAACAACCGTTCTTTAATATGCCTTAAGCGGTAGAGGTCTCTTTTTTGGGCTTGTACTTCTGGTTTATCTTTTTTTAGATTACCGTCACCATCTTCATCGTTATCGTCAATAAAAGCAAGATCTATCAATCTTCCACTGTCGGAACGTTCATTATTAAAATCACTACTACTCATCAGCTCATCATAATGATTTGGAAAATTAAATTTCTTTTCACAATCCTTCTCCACTCCATCTGATGAGACAACTTTTTTATAGCAGGTAATGGCATCATGAGCCCGATTTCTTCGTTGTTCTTCGGTTAGTTCTGATACTAGTGATGCTGTTGGTGATGTTGTTGATGGGTATATATCGGCACCGGGACCATAATTGATTCCAGTAATAACCCTACATCCATCTGGCTTAAATGCATCATCGCTCCCACCCCCCGCCCCTTCTGCATCATCTTCAACAGGTTCTGCCCTTGTCACAACCTTAATACCAGTATTGCAAGAGTTATCATTATCCGTATTATTATACTCAAAATTGTTATGACCAAAAAAATCATCCTTCACATACTCACTATTAGCATCTATAGACCTCTTTTCATAAGCTGCTTCATTCTCACATCCTATCTGTAACTCTCTAATTGCTACTAAATAAGGAGTGCTATTCTTTACACTCGTTGCAGTAGAAGAAGAATACTCAGTCTTATCATATTTATCCGTATAACCTAAATGTCTGTATAATTGCCTAAAGGTGTTGATTGGTTTAATTGTTTTAGAATCTGTACCAACAAGTCCCGTATATGCTTTAATTTTATCTCTAATCTCTGGCCAGGCAAGTTGTACATGGTAATCAATATGATCAGTATCTTTATCTTCATCTGGTAGAGTTGGAGTTCTAGCAATATCTCTCTCTATCGTCACATATTTATATTTTGGCTTGACATGATCATTTGCATCTATCTGAGATACATCATCAGCAAAGTCTCCCGTTAATACCTTATCAGCACAGTTGTTATTAAGATCAAAAAG
>MPNI01000063.1 GCA_002238945.1 Proteobacteria bacterium bin106
TGGAGACCTTCCTGGAACGCCCCGTGCTTCCCAAAAAAGGGCGCTTGTCGGCCACAGACAAAGCACGAGAAAACCATCTGGAATTTCGCCGAGCACGTCGTCAGCACTCGGCCGTTGAGTCCGATATCCATTGCCTTGATGTCCACGGGCTGGACAAGTGCCGAGACAGTGGGCCAGTCGCTTTCACATGTTATACGGCTCTGGCAGTTGCCGGAAACAACTTGCATCGATTAGGCAAACTGTTGCTTGACAAAGATCGGGACAAGCCGCCTCTCCTGCAAAGAGCCGCTTAAGCAGACTCAACCACCGACCTGGAACTCAAATCACCGCAGGTGAGAATTGCCCGTGCCTGAAAATCAGTGTTTTCGGCTGATGTTGCTGAAAAAATCAGTTGGGTTAAGGCAGATTGCGGCTGAGAGCCGGAAAAATGCCAAATTCTTGCTAATCCCTTTCATAAAGTTTCTGCTGGTGTGAAATTTTGGAGGGTTTTCGGATTAGCACCAGGTAAATTCTTTTCTATTCGCTTTTCACGAAACCCGATATATCATCCGTAGCCGTCAGTTACACTTCGTTTTTAAACTTAAGAAGTTCTAGCTCGTATTTCTTTATGCAACCATCTTTAAAGCAAAAGTATGCTTGGTAAAACTTAAAATCACTTCGATTGCATTCTTTACATTTTTTTTCAATAATTTTTATCAGTTCGAGTTTATCCTTCTCTTTGGTGTTTATGCCGAAGATTAACCCTTGAAGGGTTGAGAACTCATAATTAAGAACTCGCTTTGATTTCTCTGATAAGTCGAAGAAGGAACTTGAGAGAATAAGACGATACTCTTTCTCATACGACCAATCTTTAGTCTTAATCATTATATCATTGTAGAAGTTATCCCAATATGCGGCTCTCCACTTATCTTCAGAATCTAATATATGACTTGCACATATACTGCGCTCACCTTCAGAGCTGTAATACCACATGCTATTTATTGTGGAAAATGTGAGGCGACCCATTGACTTGAAAAAGTCAGTGGTTCTCTGACTTTTTCCATAATTGATCTTTTTTAGCTCTAAATTAAACCAATCACGTGTTTCACCGTGTGTACTAGACCAACCCTTGATACCTTTGAGTTTGATAAAGTTTCTTTCATTATCTACCTCAGTACTGAATATCAAACAGGCACCTGAATGGTTAGAGCCATAATGCCCCCAAACAGAAGAATTTGAACACTCAGACATAAAACAAGCCGTATACCACTCAAGAAAGCACATCTTTTCAAGAGAGCGTATATAGATTGATTCGAAGTCTATCAACAACACATTTTTATTGTTTTTGCTTTCTAAGGCATTGTGTTTTGATAATAGTTTGATCTGCTGTTTTCTCTGAACTCCCATGAATAACATAAGCGAAAGGTAATCATTACCATTATCACTTTCTTTTGAAAGATCATTGATTGCCTTAAAATACTCATCATCAACTACTTTAGCTAAAAGCTTATTTCCTTCGAAAGGCAGTTTATTTGATTCCGGTGAAAGTTGCTCTTCATGAAATATGTCAAAAATAATTTTGAGCGCAAACATATGGACACTACTTAAATAACATTCAAGCTCATCCTTTCGTATGGGCGCCACTCTGTTGGAAATGTTTCTTATTAGCCTTCTAATTTCAACATTTTCCAGAAACAGATTCGACATTTTAGAAAAACATTTTTTTTGCATGTCTGTTGAGAAATTATCAATTGAGCCACACACTGGAATGTCATCTATGGTAATTGTGTGATCATCTCCAGAGATTAAATAAAGAAATGCAACGTAGTGCAAACAATACAAATAGTGACGAAAAAAATTTCTCCAAATAACCTCATCACCCGACCAGATTATATCTCGAAAGCCTTCTAATGGATCGTTTAATTGACTTGGATGTGCAAAATAAATTTCTTGATTATTTAGTTCTCCATTTTCTCCAAGCAATCTATCAATAGGTCGTAATCTATAAAATTCTTTTATCATGCGTGCTCTATGATTAGTAGGAAAATGTAACTCTTAGTAGCTGGAATAGTACAGATAATCACAAGGAAAGTATTAGGCTTCCTTGTCCATATAATGTCCGCACTGAGTGATTTTGTGGACACATACAACTAATGCTCGTCTATCTGAGGCGAAGATTGAAAGCAATCTCTATCTGAGACGAAGGCTGAAAGCAATGTCTTGAGAACTGCGCATTCTGCCAAACTTGAACCGATTCTGTTTTACTTGACCACCCACAACCTTTGCAAAGTTACCTTCGTCAGGAACATCCTGATAATCCGGTGAACCGGCAGGGTCCAGGTTAGACAGTCCAAAGGTACCGAAGGTTTGATCGGCTGTGATCAGGCCTCCGCTGGCAAAAGCAATGATATCAACAACACGGAGCACATTTTCGCCAGCATACAAAGTACCGGGAAGCATGATGCTCAGGAACGAGACGGTGGTCGATTCACGAACAGAACGCAGTTGTTTACGCTGTTTGGTCTAGCCATCTTAACGCCAATCTGCTGACCGTAACGCAGCAATTGCTTGCACTTCTCGCCCCGTTGCGTCCTGCACCGGAATCTAGCGGGAAAATGGGCCGAACTACGGCCCGGAACGGGGTGAAAATGGCCTGCGTGAAAGCAATGTGGCCAAATCCCCCCTTTGGGTCGGGCTCAAACCGCCCTCCTCCGACTTCATGCACCAGCTGGCTTGATCACCACTTGCCTGGCTGTCGCAAACAAACTCAAACCTTCCCACCAACACCCTTGAACTTCTCAACATAAGCAGCGATTTTCTGGAGCACACTCTGCTTTTTGGTCTTGTACTGTGGATTCAGCGGGCTCATTTTGGGAAGAGCAGAGTTCAGCTCTGTGCCATTCTCACTTGCAAACTCTCGCTTCAAGGATGTTTTGATATAACGTTTGGCGGCCTCTTCATTCAGGCTTTCCGATTGAATCAACTCTTCAGCCTCACGCTTTTGCTCAGCTTGGGCAAACTTGTAGAATTCATCAATCACGCTGGCTTTGTCCGCAATCTCGTCCAGATTGGTTTTATTAATAAATTCAACAATCAGGCTTTCTTTTGCCCGGTTACCCAAGCTTGTACGAATAAGACGGCGTACTTCTTCAATCAATGAAGACTTGCTCTTGCTCTTGTTCTTTTTGTTGTGCTCAAAAATCAGCTCAAGAATATAATCAAGATTGATCTCCTGAGATTTAAGAAGCTCCACCTCAAATACCACGTCACTCCAGTCGATAGTGGATTTATCTTTCTGTTCAGCTGATTTCTGCTGGCGCTGCCAGTCGCGAATGTCGTTGTACGTGGAGCGGTAATCCTGAGTCTTGCGCTCCGGGGGAATACGGACAGACTGCAAAGCTGCCAGGTCTTCATCGTTCAGGTAGTGCTCAGCTTTGAACGCTTCTGCCGCATCCGGATCGGTGATATCTACCTCTTGCAGGGCTTTCAGGCTGGCAAATTCATCGTAGTTTTGTAGCACGTTCTCCACGCGCAGGTATTCGCCAAAGAGTTTGGAAAAGTCTTTTTTATCTGACTCTTGTTCTATGGCGGTCGGGTCAGGAAAACGCTGCTCCAGCTCAGTCACAACTTCCAAAAAGCCGCGTCGGGCTTCACCAGTCTCCAGATCGGTAAAGCCTTCCATGTACTCCTTGTAGCTCTTTTCCAACACCACGTTTTTGGTGTTTTTATCACCAAACAGGGTAATGGCATCAATGGTAACCTGTTCCAGATCGCGGAAAGTGACGATATTGCCAAAGGTTTTGCTGGCATCATAAATGCGGTTGGTGCGCGAAAAGGCTTGCATCAAGCCGTGGTATCGCAGATTTTTGTCGACGAACAAGGTGTTTAACGTCGGAGCATCAAAACCAGTAAGGAACATGCCCACCACAATCAACAAGTCGATATCTTTAGCTTTTACCCGTTTGGCCAGATCACGGTAATAATTCTGGAAACCCTTGCTATCAACACTGAAGTTGGTTTTGAAGAAAGTGTTGTAGTCGGCAATTGATGAACCTAAAAAATCCTTGGCGCTGCTGTTCATGGCCGAGACATTAAAGCTTTCATCCTGAATATCCCCCACCGCATCCTGCTCCTCATTGGCAGCAAAGGAGAAGATAGTCGCAATTCTCAGCGGTTTGTCGCTATCCTTCTGCATCTGATTCAAAGACTCATAGTACAGCTTGGCTGCATCGACACTACTGACTGCAAACATCGCATTAAAGCCCTTGGCGCCTGCTTGCAGACGATGGGTTTTCTGCCGGTAATTCGTCAGAATGTACTGGGAGATCTCCCGAATACGCTCAGGGTGCAGCAGCGCTTGTTTATTTTCTGCTGCCTTGAGCTTGTCCTCATCCTGTTCCGTTTCAATCGCCTTGAACTGGGGGCGAACATCGTTGTAGTCAACCTTGAACTTGAGCACTTTCTCATCACGAATGGCATCGGTGATCACATAAGAGTGCAGCTCAGCACCAAAAACACTGGCAGTCGTTTCTGCGCCCAGTGCGTTTTGCGGAAAGATAGGCGTGCCGGTAAAGCCAAACTGACAGAACTTTTTGAATTTCTTCTTCAGGTTTTCCTGGGCTTCTCCAAACTGGGAGCGGTGGCACTCATCAAAAATAAACACCACTTGCTTGTGGTAAATGGGAAGCTGTCTTTCGGTTTTCATCAGGTTATTGAGTTTCTGGATGGTGGTTACAATAATCTTGTTATCGTCTTTATCCAGATTACGTTTTAAACCTGCCGTACTATCAGAGCCGTTCACACTATCTGGTGAAAAGTGCTGATATTCCTTCATGGTCTGGTAGTCCAGGTCTCTTCTGTCAACCACGAAGAACACCTTGTCGATAAACTCAAGTTCGGTCGCAAGGCGTGCGGCTTTAAAGCTGGTCAAGGTCTTGCCCGAACCGGTGGTGTGCCAGATAAAGCCGCCGCTTTCGGGCTTGCTCCAGTTTTTGGCTTCAAACGA
>MPNI01000064.1 GCA_002238945.1 Proteobacteria bacterium bin106
CTCACAATAGTATGACTATTCCCTTTACTAACCGGGGTGCAACTTTAATACTTGAAGATGTCGATCAATCAATAACAAAGAAACCAACTATTATTGATAAGAGCGTTGATGATGCAAAAGCTGCATCGCAGGCTGTTATTAGGGCTGCTTGGTTGGCTGCCTCTTCTTCTCGTGATACATGGGTTGTCCCTCGTACTAGACAGGCCATTATGACAGCTTTAGCACCGCATTGTTCTACTGTCTCTGATATCGACTGCAAAACTGAGGTTGTGGATTTTGAGTGTGATGCCAACACTGCTAGCATTGCGGCCAAGAGCACTGCCGATGCTCTTAATAAGATGATTTGTAATGTCATGCAAACTACTACTGCAATTTCAGCTGTTATTAGTGCTGTTGCTGTTAAAGTTGGTATTGAGGCAGGTACTGATGATGGGACGATAAGCTTTTCACGCCGATGCGAAATGGTTGCTAGTGAAGCTGCTACAGCTGGTTTTGAGATAGGTGCTAATTGTGTGATCACTGTTCTTAATCGTTATGGGAATGTTGCGCCTATTATTCCTAAGCTTAAGGATCCTTATGTAAGTGGGGATGAGGATCCTTATGAGAGGGATGGCGATAACCTGGTAATGGAGAGGGTAACCTTAGCCAAATATTGCGGGCAGAGACGACTAAAGTCCGCGCAAGCAGTGCAGCGTTGTAAGCAAAGGGATGAAACAATAAAGGGTGTAGACACGTCTGAATGGGTTGTTAAAAATCCTTCCGCAAGTTCACTTGACACCATGAAGTATTGTTTACTTAAAGTTCCTGATACCAGTAGTGATTACAATACATTCTTTAGTCTTGGCCTAAAGATATTGTCCTTTCAGGGATATGATCTTTGTGCTAGCAAAAAGAATGCTGGTATAAAGAAGTTTTTTGGTAATTTTATGACAGACGAGCCTATCCCAGATGAGCATAATTCTCTCATGTATGGAACCAATAGAACTTTTAGATTGGCTCATATAAAGTTTTGTCAATAAAATAGGCTTTGTTTTTATTTATGACTTTGACTTTTTGGATGTGATTTTACTCAAAAACACCTATTTTTATTTAAAGTAACTATCAAATTAAAAAGTCATTTTTTGCTTGACTTATCTATAGATTCAAGCCATCATTATAAAATGACGGCTGCTAAATTATTGCGTATATATGTAAAAAATTCGTAGTGTGTTTTCTAGCTTTTTCTTGAGATTGTTATGATATAATAAGCTACAATGATTGCGATCTTGACCGGCGTCAAACGTTATAATTAAATTAGGCTTTTCAGTCCTGAGGTTCTGTTTTTGGGAGGTAACCTCACAGATTTTTATTATAAATTTTTCGAAGTTTTTGTAAAAACAAAAAAGTCTTGCAATGAATGACTGACTGTGCTATAGTCGGTCAGTGGGTCTTGACGTAGCACTCAATGAAATGATGATAGTCGTCACCCATGCTAAGGCTATGTAGCTAAGGCCACATAAGATACAGGATAAAACTTGTTGATAAAGATTCAAAAGTTAAAATCGACTTTTGGTTTTTGTCATTGTGATATGCTATCAGCATCATAATTAATTAAAATAAGGAACAATCAGCCATGAGATACACTATCCATAATCGAACACCATTTTTTAGTCTTAAAAAAATGTTAGGTATGTTACTTCTCTTTGTGATTATATCTACAACATTTGTCAATATTTTATATGCTCAGGAGCCAACACCAGCTAACTATATTCCGCTTCAATGGAGGTATTCTTATGCCTGTGAGTATGATATAAATGCAAAAATTTCAGTTACTGGTATTAAATTTAAAGCCGGGCCTTATGCAACTACAATATTTGCCAAGCGATCAAGAAATTTTAATAGTTCTTCATCACAAAAAGAAGAAAAATTAACTAAATTTGAAATACTTGGTGCTAAATTTCAACATTCTAGCTCTTATGGTTCTAGTATAAAAAATAGCTATACGTTTACTAGCAACGATATTGCTCCTTTTATTATAGAAGGCGGACAGGTTTACCGAGCTAAGAGAGTTCACGATTACTCTGCTGGTGAATCGGTTGTGCGAGATTCTGTTCTTAGAATGAAACGTGGAACGATAGCTAGAAATGCTATAAATTTTGCTAAAAATGCTATAGATCATTATGGTGATGCTTATACAAGAAAAAGTTCATCTTTTGCAGACCGGCTATTGTATGTTTCCGGCTTATCATCGAAGCACAATCGTGTCATAGGACATGGTTTACCTCTTTCGGTAAATGAGCTCAGTGATGATGGTAGATGGGGTTTCACAAGATGGGATGGTTCACAAGTCGTGATGGATTACGCACTTGTCACTCATCCTGTCGAGGCTTGCTTAGTGCATTACTATCCTGAAAACCCTAATGATATTCAATGGGATGGTAAAGTAAAAGTTGACAAAGTTTGGATACAAGGACATAGAGATGATAGTAACAGATGGCGATTTATATTCTTAGTGTTAAATCACACAGACAAAGATATATATAATTTTTATCAAGAGCCTTGGTAAGTAAAAATTATTTTTTGCTATAATTCAAGGCATATTGTGGATCGATCATTATAAGGTCGTTTTGTCTTCGTAAATCCAGCTTTGATGCTGTCGAAAATAGCATGGTGACTAACTTCTTTTAAATAAGCTAAATGCTTTTTTATAGGCTTGAATGAAGCCAGATTGATTGGATATTTATTAACAGAAGTTTCGCAAAATTTATGGATTTATAATAGAGGTTAGTAAGTATTTTTAGGACATGATAACTTTTGACGGTATATATTTTTGTAAATGATAAAAACTTATGATTATTTGATGTGCATTTTATATTTTTAATAAGTATCTTGTTGTGTAGCTTCTATCGATTTTGGAAAGAGCGAAGTGCAAACTTTTTGCACAGGGTGGTCAGTATCATTTGAGTCTTCTGGACTGTCGTTTAAGTAAGCCGTATTTATGTCTTTTTTTGTTTTTATGTGTACTATGGCATCATTTAGATGATTTTTGCAATGTTCTTGGTTCTCTAAGCGCACATTGCAGAGATATTTAATACCACAGTAGCGTTGAGAAAAAATAAGTTCTTCGGGATCGTCGTGAAACCAAAGAAGACAGTCTAAGAATTGATAATGTTTACTTAAATTATTTTTTGCAAAAAGTTCTGATCGAGATATCTCCACAATCTTGTTTTTTGTTACAATTTTTCTGGTAGGTTCTATTTCTTTTGTTTTGTTACATTGAAAATATTGATAATAGAAGGCAACGCCTGGTAAAGGTTCTGCGTTTATATTGCGGTGTTGATCGCCTGATTCACCAGTAACTTCCAGGTCCTTAACATCTGAATGGTTAGTTCTTACTTCTTGGCAGGCAATAGTGATGCATAATATGGCTAAGAAATGCGTTGTGTTATTTAAGAGATAATAACAGCTTTTGGTCGGTGGTTTTTTGTATGCATGATTCATAGTGTTTCTTTTCGTTTAATTGTAAAATAATTGATTACATAAGATATTCATTTTATTATCGACAGTCAAGTTCACTAATTGAATAATCATCGCTTTGTCTTGTAGTTACTTTGTGATTGCTATCATCTCTTTCATTGCTATCATTTGGTTCGTCATCTTCTTGCTTTTGGTTTTCTGGTTGTTGTGTTTCTTGAGGTTTGTCTGCTATTTGAATGTCTTCTCCATTATTATCATTTTTTTCTTCTATTGCAGGTGTGTGATCTTGAGGATTATTGTTTGGTTGTTCGCTGTCTCTTGTATCATCACCGGTACGTCTATTGCTAATAGGTGGATTTACAGATGGATTAGTGACCTTAGCGTTTGAGGGTGGTGTTTTATCATCGTCATCATCACTGGGTCGGGTTTTATCAGATCTCCGGTTTTTTTTAATTATGCTATAACTATAAGCTGGGTCGATAGGTCCATGAGATGTACTGTATTCTTGATTGTCTTTGGAATACAGGGCTGCCATTATATCATAGCCTTTATTTTCATTCCCAACAATCAATAATGATCCACTAGATCCTTGCTCAATTTTTGTATTTGAAAATACTAGAGATATTCCCCAGTGTCTGATAAAAATAGATGATATTCTACCAAATAGCTTTATAGAGCTATTATTATTGCCTGGTTGATTTTTGTTGTAATTGAGTTGTAAATTTTTATAACGATAAGTTCTGTTATCGTTATCTTTATAGAATGTTAATAAGCGAATTTCGTATTTCTCATCTCTGCCACCTAGTTCATATACAGTTACTGTGAAATCATCCTCTTCATCTGCTGTGCCATGATTAATATTGGCTTTTACTCCTTTGTAAGTCCGCTTCATAATCTCGTTAAATTCCGACCTATGTTCTTTTTCAATTTCTGATTCTGATATCTCACTCTGTTGTTCGTCATAACTATTTGCTAAGAGTGCTTCTTCGTGAAATGATATAACGGATTTATTCCATTTTGATTGATGTTGAGAATACTTGTCTATATTCTTTCCTATATTCAAAGGAAGAGGTATAGCTTCTTTTTCCGAGTTCTCGGTTGTTAGGTGAGATGTTTTTAAGCAGTTATGAGTCGATTTCGATTTGAGGTAAAATGTATCTAAATTGATTTTAAAAAATACAACATCATTTGAAAGAAAACAGGCATTAGCATATGCACTTTGAATGTCCTTTTTTTCTTTTGATCCATTTATAAAGGCATCAAATTTTTTATAGTTAGAACTTTCCGTGCTTGTTTGAGAATGTGAAGAAGAGGTGGTACAAGCCTTGCGATCAAAATCTCTGTTGAAATCTTTAATATTTTTGACTATATCATCTGAGATTTTGGTGTTTTTTTGAAGCTCTCTAATCATCGAAGTATCATCAGGGTTGGCAATGTTTAAGGTTTTTTCTAACCATATTCTGTCGTGATCAGCCATG